>NZ_LT629749.1:673930-1347861 GCF_900105065.1 Friedmanniella luteola | reverse complement strand
GCGCCGGCCGTGGTGCGGACGCGGACGGCGTTGGTCTGCTCGTCGACGCCCCAGCTGACCACCTGGCCGGCCCCCTCGGCGCGGGCCCAGCCGTCGAGGTCCTGCCGGACCCGCGTCAGCTGGGCGGCGCTGTGGGCGACCCGCTTCGGCGTGGCGCCCAGCGCCCGGGCCCGAGCGGCCGCGGCGGCGGTGGTCACCGCGACGGTGACCGTACCCGTGCGGGCGTCCAGCCAGCTGCCGGCCGAGCTGGCCGGGGACAGCGTGGCGTCGACCTCGGCGCTGGTCCGGCTGAGGGCGGACTGGGCGCTCACCCGCCGCTGGGCGGTCGAGGTCGAGACGCCGGTGTCGCGGGCGAGGGCCGCGGCAGCGGCGTCACCGCTGCGGGACGGAGGGGGCGCCGGGGCGGCGGCGGCCGGGCCGGCGGTGCCGGCGGCCAGGACGAACGTCGCCGTGGCGACGCCCAGCAGGGCACCGGCGCGTCGGCGGGGGGATGCGGTCATGGGGATCTCCGGGGAGGTGGGGGAGCACGCAGGAGTCGGACCTCCACGAAGATAACGAGCAGATAACGAAACGGTCAAGGGCGGGTCACGGCGCCGGCCTCCGCCGGCCGCTGCCCCGACTCAGCCGACCACGCGGCCGCGCAGCACCACGTGCCGGGGCCGGCGGAGCACGCTCAGGTCCAGCCGGGGGTCGGCGTCGAAGACGACGAGGTCGGCCGGCGCACCCTCCTCCAGCGTGGCCGGGCGCCCCAGCCAGGCCCGCGCGCGCCACGAGCCGGCCCCGAGCGCGTGCTCGGCGGAGCTGAACCCGGCGAGCAGCCCCATCTCCTGCCCGACGAGCCCGTGCGGCAGGTAGCCGCCCGCGTCCGTGCCGGCGTAGATCGGCACCCCGGCCTCGTGCGCCCGGGCGAAGACCCCGAGCCGTCCGGCGTAGAGGGCGCGCAGGTGCGCCGCGTAGGTGGGGAACTTCTCCTCGGCGCTGGCGGCGATGCCCTCGAAGTTCTCGAGCTGGACCAGCGTCGGCACCAGCGCCACCTGGCGGGCGGCCATCGCGTCGATGGTGGCGTCGGTCAGCCCGGTGCCGTGCTCGATGCCGTCGATGCCCGCGGCCACCAGCTCGGTCGCTGCCTGCTCGCCGAAGACGTGCGCGGTCACGCGGGCCCCGAGCGCGTGGGCGCGGGCGATCGCGGCCGCGGCGACGTCCTGCGGCCAGAGCGGCGCCAGGTCTCCGATCCCCCGGTCGATCCAGTCGCCGACGATCTTGACCCAGCCGTCCCCCCGGGCCACCTGGCGCTCGACGGCAGCGACCAGCGACTCCGGTTCGACCTCGTCGGCGTAGTTGCGGAGGTAGCGCTTGGGCCGGGCGATGTGCCGTCCCGCCCGGATCAGCCGGGGGAGGTCCTCACGGTCGTCGATCCAGCGGGTGTCGGCGGGCGAGCCGGCGTCGCGGAGCAGCAGAGCCCCGGCGGCGCGGTCGGCCAGCGCGTGCTCCTCGGCCCGCTCGGCCGGCACCGCGCCGTGCATCTCCAGCCCGACGTGGCAGTGGGCGTCGACCAGGCCCGGCATGATCCAGCCACCGGTCGCCACCGTGGTGGCGTCCCGCACGGGCTCCGTGCGGACGACGCCGTCGACCAGCCACAGGTCGCGTGGCTCCCCGTCGGGGAGCACCACGCCCTGCAGGTGCAGCCGGGGCGTCGCGTCCACCTACTTCCCGAGCCGCCCGCGCAGCTCCGGCGGCAGCTGGAAGTCCGCCATCGCCTTCTCCAGCGCCGCCTGGTCCAGCCCTCCGGCGCCGAACGCCGCCGCGGCGTCGGCCGGGTCCCCCGCCCGCGCGGGCAGGGCGTTCCGCTTGGCCGGGTTCCCCGACACCCCGCGGGCCCCCTTCTTCTTCTGCTGCTTGGCCGGCGGCTTCTTCGGCCCACCCATCCCCGGCAGGCCGGGCATCCCCGGCATCTTGCCCGAGGCCATCGAGGTCATCATCTTGCGGGCCTCGAAGAAGCGGTTGACCAGCCCGTTGACCTCCGACACCTCGACGCCCGAGCCCTTCGCGATCCGGGCGCGGCGCGAGCCGTCGATGATCTTGGGGTTGTCGCGCTCGGTCGGGGTCATCGAGTGGATGATCGCCTCGATCCGGTCGACGTCGCGCTCGTCGATGTTGTTGATCTGGTCCTTGATCTCCCCCATCCCCGGCAGCATGCCGAAGATCTTGGAGAGCGGGCCCATCTTGCGGACCATCTGCATCTGCTGCAGGAAGTCGGCCAGGCCGAACTCGCCGCCCTGGCCGGTCAGCTTGGCCGCCGCCTTGGCCGACTGCTCGGCGTCGAAAGTCTTCTCCGCCTGCTCGATCAGGGTCAGCATGTCGCCCATCCCGAGGATGCGGCTGGCCATCCGGTCGGGGTGGAAGACGTCGAAGTCCTTGAGCTGCTCGCCGTTCGAGGCGAACATGATCGGGCTGCCGGTCACCCGGGCGATCGAGAGCGCCGCGCCACCGCGGGCGTCGCCGTCGAGCTTGGTGAGCACGACGCCGTCGAAGCCGACGCCCTCGGCGAACGCCTTGGCCGTGTTGACCGCGTCCTGGCCGATCATCGCGTCGACGACGAAGAGGATCTCGTCGGGGCTGACGGCGTCGCGGATGTCGGCGGCCTGCTGCATGAGGTCGGCGTCGACGCCGAGCCGGCCGGCCGTGTCGACGATGACGACGTCGAACAGCCGCCGCTCCGCCTCGCCGATGGAGGCCTTGGCGACGGCGACCGGGTCCCCCGCGCCGTTGCCGGGCTCCGGCGCGAAGACCTGCACGCCGGCCCGCTGGCCGACCACCTGCAGCTGGTTGACGGCGTTCGGGCGCTGCAGGTCGGCGGCGACGAGCAGCGGCGAGTGGCCCTCGCTCTTCAGCCAGAGCGCGAGCTTGCCGGCCAGGGTCGTCTTGCCGGCGCCCTGGAGGCCGGCGAGCATGATCACCGTCGGAGGCCGCTTGGCGAAGCGCAGCAGGCGGGTCTCGCCGCCGAGGATCGTGACCAGCTCGTCGTTGACGATCTTGATGACCTGCTGGCCCGGGTTGAGGGCCCCGGACAGCTCGGTCCCGCGGGCCCGGTCCTTGACGGCCGCGACGAAGTCCTTGACCACGGCCAGGTTGACGTCGGCCTCGAGCAGCGCCACCCGGATCTCACGGGCGGCGGCGTCGATGTCGGCCTCGGTGAGCCGGCCCTTGCCGCGGAGGTTCTTGAACGTCGCGGCGAGGCGGTCCTGCAGGGTGTCGAACACGGCGGAGTCCTTCGGTGGGCGGAGCTGACCCGACCGGTCCGGACGACAGGTCGAGGTCGGGGCGGCACAGGCGGGGCTGCGGCCGCGGAGGGTCGGTCCTGCCCAGCCTACTCAACGCGGGCCCCGCGACGGCACCTGCGACCACTAGCCTGACCGGCCATGAGCACCCCCACCGCCGTCGTGACCGGATCCTCCCGTGGCCTGGGCGCCGTCATCGCCCGCCGGCTCGCCGCCGACGGCTGGGCCGTCGCGGTGAACTACCGAACGGGGGCGGACGAGGCCGACGCGGTGGTGGCCGCGGTCGAGGAGGCCGGCGGCGCCGCCCGCGCCTACCGGGCCGACGTCACCGACGCCGCCGACGTGCACGCCCTGGTCGCGTCGGCGGAGGCCGACCTCGGCCCGGTGCAGGCCGTCGTGGCCAACGCGACGGGGCCGCAGCCGGCCGTGGCGATCGAGGACCTGACCTGGGAGGACCACCTGGACCAGCTGCGGTTCTTCGTGCAGAGCCCGACCCTGCTGGTCCAGGCGGCGCTGCCGACGATGAAGCGACGGGGCACCGGCCGGGTGGTGCTGATCGGGTCCGACATGGTGGGCCGCGCGCTCCCCCGCGCCTCGGCCTACACCGCGGCCAAGGCGGCGCAGATCGGGCTGGTCCGCTCGTGGTCGCGCGAGCTCGGCCCGCACGGGGTGACGGTGAACCTGGTGCAGCCGGGCTGGATCCCCGTCGAGCGGCACGAGGGCGCCGACACCACCGCCTACCGCGCCGACGTGCCGCTGGGCCGGATGGGCACCCCGGACGACGTCGCGGGACTGGTCGCCTACCTGGCCGGTGACGGTGCCGGCTTCGTCACGGGGCAGCAGATCAGCGTCAACGGCGGCCACACGCTCTGAGCCGGGGCGGGGCCGTGCCGGCACCGCGACTACGTTGACGGCATGGTCGAAGACACGAAGTCAGTGAAGAGGGTCGCGTTCCTCGTGGCCGCCGAGGGCATCGAGCGGGCCGAGCTCGTCGAGCCGTGGGCCGCGGTGACCGACGCCGGGCACGAGGCGGTCCTGCTCAGCCCCGCGAGCGGTGAGGTGCAGCTGTTCGAGCACCTCGACGCCGCGGACACCCAGGCCGTGGACCTGACGGTCGGCGAAGCCGCCGTCGGCGACTTCGACGCGCTGGTGCTGCCCGGCGGCGTGGCGAACCCGGACGCGCTGCGCACCGACGCGGCCGCCGTCGCGTTCGTGCGGGAGTTCGCGGAGTCGGGCAAGGCGGTCGCCGCCATCTGCCACGCCCCCTGGACGCTCATCGAGGCCGACGTGGTGCGCGGCAAGCAGCTGACCTCCTGGCCCAGCCTGCAGACCGACCTCCGCAACGCCGGCGCGTCGTGGGTGGACGAGAAGGTCGTCGTCGACGGCAACCTGATCACCAGCCGCAACCCCGACGACATCCCCGCCTTCAACAACGCGCTGCTCGAGGCCCTGCACCACGGCGTCGGCAGCGCCCAGAGCATCAGCGAGGCCTGAGCCCACCTGCGGCCCGTCCCCCCTGCCGGAGCGGCACCCCGCGGCCCGAGCCTGTGGAAGGCCCTTCGACCGGCTCCGGCGCCGGGGGTGACGCAGGACACGAACTAGGCGACCCCGTCGGCCGGTTGTGCCGGACATGACACAGACTCCGACCTCGATCGTCTACACCGCCTCCGCCACGACGAGCGGCGGCCGCCAGGGCCGCTCCGTCAGCAGCGACGGCGTGCTGGACCTCACCCTGACCGCCCCCAAGGAGATGGGCGGGACGGGCGAGGGCACGAATCCCGAGCAGCTCTTCGCCGCCGGCTACTCGGCCTGCTTCAACGGCGCGCTCATGATGGTGGCCCGCAAGGCGAAGGTCGACGCCTCCGCGGCGCAGGTCACCGCCAACATCGGCTTCGGGCCGGAGGGCGACAGCTTCGCCATCACCGCCGACCTCGAGGTGGCGATCCCGGGCCTCGAGCTCGCGCAGGTCCAGGAGCTCGCCGAGGCCGCCCACCAGGTGTGCCCGTACTCGAAGGCCATCCGCGGCAACGTGCCGGCGACCGTCAAGGCCGTCGCCGCCGCCTGATCGTCGTCGCGTGAGGACTCCGGCCGGGAGCACCCGGTCGGGGTCCTCACCCGATCAGCCCGCGTCAAGCAGCGCGTCGACGAACACCTCGGCGTCGAAGGGCGCGAGGTCGTCGACGCCCTCCCCCAGCCCCACCAGCTTCACCGGCACGCCCAGCTCCCGCTGCACCTGGACGACGATGCCGCCCTTGGCCGAGCCGTCGAGCTTGGTCAGCACGATGCCCGTGATGTTCACGACGTCGCGGAAGATCCGGGCCTGCGTCAGCCCGTTCTGGCCCGTCGTCGCGTCGAGGACCAGCAGCACCTCACCCACCGGGGCCTGCCGCTCGATGACCCGCTTGACCTTGCCCAGCTCGTCCATCAGCCCGGTCTTGGTGTGCAGCCGTCCCGCGGTGTCCACGATGACGACGTCCACCTCCTGCTCGATGCCGGCCTTGACCGCCTCGAAGGCGACGCTGGCCGGGTCCGAGCCCTCGGGACCGCGCACCGTGGGCACGCCCACCCGGTCGCCCCAGGTGGCCAGCTGCTCCGACGCCGCGGCGCGGAAGGTGTCGGCCGCGCCCAGCACGACGTCCTTGTCCTCGGCCACCAGCACCCGCGCCAGCTTGCCGACGGTCGTGGTCTTGCCGGTGCCGTTGACGCCGACGACCATGATCACGGCCGGCGTCTCGCCCCGGTCCGCGTGCACCGTGCGGTCCAGGTGCGGGTCGACCAGCCGGACCAGCTCCTCGCGCAGGATCGCCCGGGCGTGGGCCGGGTCCGAGACGCCGTCCACCCGCAGCCGCCCCCGCAGCGCCTCGACCAGCTCCGTCGTCGGCCCGACGCCGAGGTCGGAGGTGATCAGGACCTCCTCGAACGCCTCCCAGGTGTCCTCGTCGATCCGGTCCCGGCTGATCAGCGTCAGCAGGCCGCGGCTCAGCGGGCTGTCCGAGCCCGCCAGCCGACGGCGCAGCCGCGCCAGCCGGCTGTCCCGGCTCTCCGGCCGGTCGACCGGGACCAGCTCGGCCTCGACGACCTCGTCGTCGGTCGTGACCCCACGACCCGCTCGCTCGTCGACGTCGAGGGCGGAACCCCCACGCCGACCGCCCGTCCCCGCACCGGGTCCGCCGGGCAGCTGACGGGTGTCGCGGGCACGCTGCAGGGCGGCCCGACGACGGGCGGCGACGACGCCCACCACCACGAAGGCGGCGAGGACGACGGCGCCGATGACTATCCAGAGGGTCAACGGATCCACCGGGTCATCCTAGGGGCGCGCGGCGCAGGGCCCCGCTCCCGCGGACGCGCCCGGAGCGGGCCCGCCGCGGCTCAGGAGAGCAGGCGCTGGAAGGCCTTCGGCGGGGTGCCGTCGCCGTTGAGGTGCTGGGCCGCGCGGGCCATCCGGTCCGCGACCCGGGGGGCGCGGTCCTTGAACCGCCCCTCGATGCCGACGACGACGACACCGGCGGTGCCGGCGACGACGGCCAGGATGACGAGCATGGCCAGGACGATGGCAGTCATGGACGAGCCTCTCAGACAGTCGGACAGCGTCCGGGGAAGGAACTGTCGTGCGGTCCCATGGTCACGGCCGCCGCCGGCCCGCGCGCGGCGCCGCACGGCCCGTCGGGCTCTCGATCGGGTAACGGTCCGCGGGGGCCTTCGGCAGGCTCAGTCCGCAGGGTGGGGCTCGGACCGCGGGGGCGGGTCGAGGCCGCGCGCGCCGTCCGCGCCCTGAGCTGGTCGAAAGGCCTCCGACGGGCCCAGGCCGCGGGGTCAGGCCACCGACTCCGTCTCGCGCAGGCGCTGGGAGATGACAGCGGAGACGCCGTCCCCGCGCATGGTGACGCCGTAGAGGGCGTCGGCGATCTCCATCGTCCGCTTCTGGTGGGTGATCACCAGCAGCTGGCTGTTGGTCCGCAGCTCCTCGTAGATCTCCAGCAGCCGGCCGAGGTTGGTGTCGTCCAGGGCGGCCTCGACCTCGTCGAGGATGTAGAACGGGCTCGGCCGCGCGATGAACAGCGAGACCAGGAAGGCGACCGCGACCAGCGAGCGCTCGCCGCCCGACAGCAGGGACAGCCGCTTGACCTTCTTGCCCGGCGGCCGGGCCTCGACGTCGACGCCGGTGGTGAGCCAGTTGCCGGGCTCGGTCAGCACCAGTCGGCCCTCGCCGCCCGGGAAGAGCCGCGCGAACACCCGCACGAAGGCGGCCTCGACGTCGGCGTAGGCCTCCGCGAAGACCTGCTCCACCCGGGTGTCGACGTCGGCGATGATGTCGAGCAGGTCCTTGCGGGTCCGGCGGAGGTCCTCGAGCTGCTCGGCGAGGAACTGGTGGCGCTCCTCCATCGCGTCGAACTCCTCCAGCGCCAGCGGGTTGACCCGGCCGAGCGCGGCGATGGCCCGTTCGGCCTTGCGGAACCGGGCCTGCTGCACGTCGCGGACGTAGGGCACGGGCGGCGGCTGCTCGTCGTCGGGCCCGAGGGCGGTGCCGTCGGGCCGGGCCAGCACCGGGACGGGCCGGTCGGGGCCGTAGTCGGCCATCAGGGCCTCCGCCTCCAGGCCGACCTCGACCATCGCCTTCTCGGTCAGCGCGTCGACGCGCATCCGCTGCTCGGCACGGGCCAGCTCGTCGCGGTGCACGGCGTCCACCAGCTGCTCGAACTGGCTGCCGAGGGAGCGCACGTCGGCGCGGACGGTGCGCAGCGCCGCCTCGGCCTCGGAGCGCGCCGCCTCGGCCTCGCTGCGGGCGGCGGCCGCACGGGCCAGCGAGCGCTCCAGCTGCGCGGCCAGGTAGGTGCCGGCGGTCTGCACCGCGGTCGCCTCCCGGGCCTCCCGCTGCAGGCGCTCGCGCCGGGCCTGGGCGCGGGCCCGGGCCTGGCGCTCGTTCTCCGCGGCCCTCCGCAGGGCGTCGGCCCGGCCGGCCAGCGACCGCGCCCGCTCCTCCTGGGTCCGCAGCGCGAGCCGCGCGTCCATCTCCGCGCCGCGGGCCCGGCGGGCCGCCTCGGCCAGCCGGTCCCGCTCGACCGGGTCCGGCTCGGGCTCGTCCTGGCTGGACGCCGCCAGCGCCAGCCGCTGCTCCAGCTCGGCCAGCCCGGCGACGTCGCGGTCCCGGGCGGCCTCGGCCTGCCCGATGGCCTGCCGCAGCCGGTCGGCCTCCCCGCTCGCCGAACGGGCCGTGCTGCTCAGCTGCCCCAGCTCCTCGGCCAGGGCCGTCACCACGGCGTCGGACTCGTGCAGCTTCTCCAGCGCCACCTCCACGGCCTCGTCCGCGGCCCGCCGGCGCTCCTCCAGCTGGCTCTGCACGAACCGGAGCCGGTCGGCGGTGTGACCCGCCTCGGCGAGCCGGCGCTCGGCGTCGTCGACGGCGGCCTGCAGCTCGATCAGGCTGGGCTGCGCGCTCGAGCCCCCGGCGGCGGTGGCGGCCGCCAGCACGTCACCGTCCCGGGTGACGGCGGTCAGCACCGGGTGCGCGGCGACGAGCCGACGGGCGGCGTCGAGGTCCTCGACCAGCGCCACCCGCTCGAGCACCGCGGTGAGCGCCGGGCGCAGGGTGTCGGCGACCCGGACGACGTCGACGGCGTAGCGGGCGCCGTCCGCCAGGTCGGGCCACGGTGCCGCGGGCCCGGTCGACGGGCCGGCGACCAGCAGGGCGGCGCGGCCGAGGTCCTCGGCCTTGAGGTGGGCGACGGCGGCCAGCGCGGACTCGGCGCCCGCGACCGCGACCGCGTCGGCGGTCCGGCCGAGAGCGGCCGCGACGGCGACCTCGAAGCCGGCCTCGACCTCCACCAGGGCGGCGACGGCCCCCAGCAGCCCGTCGACCGGCACGCCGTCGGCCAGCAGGGCGGCCGCCGCGTCCTTGCGCTGCAGGCCGACCGCGAGCGCCTCGACCCGGGCCGCGAGGGCGGCCCGCTCCTGGGTGGCGGCGGCCTCCTGCCGGCGGACCTCGGCCAGCTCGGCGCGCACGGCCTCCTGCGCCTCGACGGCGCTCTCGTGGTCGGCGTCCAGGCCCAGCTCGCCGTCGTCGAGGCCGGCCACCCGGCTCTCCAGGGCGGTGAACGCGCGCGACGCCTGCTCGGCGCGCTCCTGCGCCTGCGCGGACGCCGCCGTCAGCCGGCCGATCTCGGCCTCGGCCGCCTCGGCCCGGCTGCGGAGCGTGTTGACCTGACCGGTCAGCCGCGCCAGGCCCTCCCGCCGGTCGGCCGCGGCCCGCAGCAGCGCCGTCAGCCGGGCCTCCTCGGTCCGGTGGGCCTCCTCGGTGGCGGCGCGCTCGGCCGAGGCCCGGGTCAGCGCCTCGGCGCGGACGGCCACCTGGGCGTCCAGCTCGCGCTCCTGCTCGGCGACGGCGGCCGCCTCCCGCTCCAGGTCGTCCGGGTCGCGGCCGGTGCGCGTCTCGCCGGGGTCGGACGCGGCGTTGCGGACCCGTTCGCGGGCGATCGAGACGGTGCTGGCCACCCGCTCCCGCAGCGCGGCGAGGCCGTACCAGGTCTCCTGGGCGGCGGTGAGCGCCGGCGACGCGGCACGGACGGACTCCTCGGCGGCGATCTCGCGCTCCCGGGCGTCCTCGAGCGCCTGCTCCAGCTGCGCCCGGCGCTCGCGCAGCGCCCGCTCGTCGGCCAGCTCGGACTCCAGCGCCAGCGTGGCCTGCACCAGGTCGTCGGCCAGCAGCCGGGCGCGGGCGTCCCGCAGGTCCGCCTGGATGACGGCGGCGCGGCGGGCGACGTCGGCCTGGCGGCCGAGCGGCTTGAGCTGGCGGCGGATCTCGGCGATCAGGTCGGAGAGCCGGTTGAGGTTGACCTCGCAGGTCTCCAGCTTGCGGAGCGCCTTCTCCTTGCGCTTGCGGTGCTTGAGGACGCCCGCGGCCTCCTCGATGAACCCGCGGCGGCCCTCGGGCGTCGCCTGCAGGATGCCGTCCAGCTGGCCCTGGCCGACGATGACGTGCATCTCGCGGCCGATGCCGGAGTCGCTGAGCAGGTCCTGGACGTCCATCAGCCGGGCGGCGGAGCCGTTGATCGCGTACTCGGAGCCGCCGTTGCGGAACATGGTCCGGCTGATCGTGACCTCGGTGTAGTCGATCGGCAGCGCGCCGTCGGTGTTGTCGATGGTCAGCGCGACCTCGGCCCGGCCCAGCGGCGCACGCCCGGACGTCCCGGCGAAGATGACGTCCTCCATCTTGCCGCCGCGCAGCGACTTGGCACCCTGCTCGCCCATCACCCAGCTCAGGGCGTCGACGACGTTGGACTTGCCCGAGCCGTTGGGGCCGACCACGCAGGTGATGCCCGGCTCGAAGTTCAGGGTCGTCGCCGAGGCGAACGACTTGAAGCCCCGCAGGGTCAGGCTCTTGAGGTACAACGTCGACCTTTCAGCCATCTCCGGGCCCGGAGGTCGGAGGGCGCCGGATCGGTCAGGACATGCCGCGGGAAGGCGCGCTCACTGTAACCGAGCGGGCCCGGCGTCCCCGGCAGCCGCGACGGCGTGCCCGCGCCTCAGGCCCCGGCCCCCGCGCCCTCGTCGGGCCGGCGCCCCGCGAGCGTGGCGTGCCGCCGCCCGTAGAGGAGGTAGATGGCCAGCCCGACGGCGAGCCAGACGAGGAAGCGCAGCCAGGTCTCCACCGCCAGGCTGGACATCAGGGCCAGGCAGAGCAGCGCGGACACGATCGGCAGCAGCGGCACCTGCGGGGTCTTGAACGGTCGGCGCAGGCCCGGCTTCGTCCGGCGCAGCACGGCGACGGCGAGGGAGACCACGAAGAACGCGAACAGCGTGCCGATGCTGACCATCTCGGCCAGCGTCGCCAGCGGCACGAACGCGGCGAAGACGGCGATGACGACGGTGGCCACAGCCGTGAACCGGTACGGCGTCCGCCACCGCGGGTGGACCTTGCCGATGGACGGCGGCAGCAGCCCGTCGCGGCTGACGGCGAAGCCGATCCTGCCGACCGCGACGATGTCGACGAGGATCACCGAGGTGAGCCCGGCGACCGCCGCGATGCCGATCAGCAGGCCGGCCCAGCCGAGCCCCACCTGGTTGAAGGCGTCGGAGAGCGGCGCCCCCTCGCTGAGGTCGGTGTACCTCACCATCCCCGTGAGCACGAGGCAGACCCCGACGTAGAGCACGGTGCAGATCAGCAGCGTCCCGAGGAGGCCGCGCGGCATGTCCTTGGCCGGGTCCCGGCTCTCCTCGCCCAGGTTGGCGACCGCCTCGAAGCCGGAGTAGGCGAAGAACACGACGGCGGCGGCCACCAGCAGGCCGGGGACGCCGAAGGCCGCCGGCTCGATGCCGGACGCGAACTGCCACAGCGGCTGCTGCAGCCGGCTGGTGGCCCCCTCGGCGGGCGGGGCGCTGGGCGGGATGAACGGCACCAGGTTGGCGGCCTTGACGAAGAAGGCCCCGACGACGATGACGAAGAGGCAGACCGCGACCTTGATGACGACCAGCGCGTTCGTCACCCACTTCGACTCCCGGATGCCCACCATGGCGACCACCCCGAGCACGAGCACGATCGCCACCGCGCCGAGGTTGACCACCGAGCCCTCCTCCCCGAAGTAGGCCTGCGGCAGCCCGAACGCCTCCTGCAGGTAGCCCGACCAGCCCCGGGCCACCACGGCGGCGCCGAGGCTGAACTCGAGGATCAGGTCCCAGGCGATCACCCAGGCGAAGATCTCGCCGATGGTCGTGTAGGCGTAGGTGTAGGAGCTGCCCGCGGTGGGCACGGCGGCGGCCAGCTCGGCGTAGCAGAGCGCGGCCAGCAGGCTGACCACCCCGGCGACGACGAAGCTGATGACGATCCCGGGGCCGGCGTTGTTCTTCGCCTGCACGCCGGTCAGGGTGAAGATCCCGGTGCCGATGACGATCCCGATGCCGAAGCCCATCAGGTCGCGGGCCCGGAGCCGCCGGCTGAGTCCGGGACGGGCCTCACCCACCCCCTCGTCGTCGTTCTGGTGGAGGACGTCGTCGATGTCCTTGGTCCGCAGGAGACCGGCCTTGGGTGCCATGCGGGAGAACCTAGGACACGCCCGGCCCCGGGCCGACGGCCCCCTCCCCGCGGGCGCCGGTGACGCGGCGGGTCAGGGGCGCCGGGCGTGCCGGGCGTGCGCCGCCGCAGCCTCGACCGAACCGTCACCGGCGTCGTCGGCCGGGCCGTCGACGGGCGGCAGGCCGGGCCGGCTGCGGACCGCGGAGAACGTCCACAGCTTGTTCAGCACGAACGAGACCGGGGTGGTGACGATGATCTGGATGAGCTGGGCCCAGTACAGCCGGGTCCGGAAGCCGGAGGAGTCGTCGAAGAACGTCGGCGACAGCGACAGCCAGGAGCCGGGGTGCAGGAGCAGGGTGAGGATGCCCAGGCCGACCACGTGCGCCAGCAGCCCGACGGCCATGAAGGGCACGTACTCACCGAACCAGCCGGCGTGCTCGGTGCTGCGGAAGGTGTAGCGGCGGTTGAGCTGGAAGTTCCAGAGGTTGGCCACGACGAACGCGATGGTGGCGAAGACGTGGTACCAGCGGATGTTGAAGTCGGTGACCGGCAGCCCCAGGAAGACGCTGTCCTCGTCGGGCCCGAGCTTGTTGCACAGGACGACCACGAGCAGGTTCACGAGCACGCCGGACCCGCCCACCAGGCCGAACCGGAGCAGGAGGATCCAGTTGTGGCCGTGCCGGACGAACAGGTAGTTCCTTAGTCGCTCCACGATCGGATGAGGATACCCGCGGCGGCTGTCCCGCCGAGCGCGGGCGCGCGGCGACCGGCGCGCCGGGCCGCCACCGGCTTCAGCCACCGAACGAGGCACCCGACGGGGTGCGCTGGCAGCGGGGGCAGCGGAAGGCGGACCGGTTCATGAACGCCTCCCGCCGGACCGGCGTGCCGCAGCGCGGGCACGGCCGGCCCTCCTGCCCGTACACCGCCAGCGAGCGGTCGAAGTAGCCGCTGGAGCCGTTGACGTTGACGTAGAGCGCGTCGAAGGAGGTGCCGCCCTGCTCCAGCGCGCCGGCCATCACGTCGCGCGCGGCGGTGAGGACCGCCCGCGCCTGCGCCTGCCCGAGGTTGGCCGTCGCGCGGGCGTAGTGGGTGCGGGCCCGCCACAGCGCCTCGTCGGCGTAGATGTTGCCGATGCCCGACACCAGCGTCTGGTCGAGGAGGGCGCGCTTCACCCCGGTCCGCCTGGACCGCATCCGGCGGGCGGTCCCCTCGAGGTCGAACGCCTCGTCGAAGGGGTCGCGGCCGATGTGGGCGACCTCGGCCGGCAGCTCGGCGCCGCCCGGGGACAGCGACAGCCCGCCGAACATCCGCTGGTCGACGAAGCGGAGCTGCGGGTCGCCGTCGGCGAAGGTGATGAGGACGCGGGTGTTGGCGACCAGCGGCGCGTCAGCGGGATCCAGCCGGAACTGCCCGCTCATGCCCAGGTGGGCCAGCAGGGCGTCACCGTCGGCGAACGGCAACCAGAGGTACTTGCCGCGACGCCGCGGCTCGGTGAACGTGCGGCCGACCAGGACGGCGGCGAAGTGCTCGGGTCCGGCGAGGTGCCGGCGGACGGGGCGCGGGTGCAGGACCTGGACGGCCGACACGGTGCGGCCGGTCACGCCGGGCGCCAGGCCACGGCGGACGGTCTCGACCTCGGGCAGCTCGGGCACGCGGGGGGCCGGTCAGCGGGTGACGGGGGCCGTGTCAGCGGTCCCCGCGGCGGCTGCGGCGTCGGCCTGGAGCGCGGCGAAGGCGAGCGCGGCGGCGTTCTGCTCCGCCTCCTTCTTGTTCCGACCGGCGCCGGGGCCGTAGCTGTGCCGGTCGAGCACCACCATGGCCTGGAAGGTCTTGGCGTGGTCGGGACCGGACTCGACCACCTCGTAGACGGGCACGCCGAGCCCGGCGAGGGAGGCGCTCTCCTGCAGGCTCGTCTTCCAGTCCAGACCGGCGCCGAGCGTCGCCACGTCGACCATCAGCTGGTCGAACAGGTGGTGCACGAAGACGCGGGCGGTGTCGATGCCGTGCTCGGTGAACACCGCCCCGATGACGGCCTCCATCGTGTCGGCCAGGATCGAGGACTTGTCGCGGCCCCCCGTCGCCTCCTCACCACGGCCGAGCCGCAGCAGGGCGCCGAGGTCGAGCCCGCGGGCCACCTCGGCCAGGGCGCGGGAGTTGACCACGGCGGCCCGGAGCTTGGCCAGCTGCCCCTCGGACAGGTCCGGGTAGGACGTGAAGAGGTGCTCGGTGACCACGAGCCCGAGGACGGAGTCCCCGAGGAACTCCAGCCGCTCGTTGGTGGGCAGCCCGCCCTGCTCGTAGGCGAACGAGCGGTGGGTGAGGGCGCGGTCGAGCAGCTCGGGAGCGATCTGCATCCCGAGCTGCGTCAGCACCTCGACCATCGAGGGGCGCGACGTCCCCACGCTGGCGTCCCGGATCAGGACGCGAGGACCTGTCGACGAGCCGCGCGGGGCCCGTACTGGCCGCACGAGGGGCACGCCACGTGGGGCAGGTGCTTCTCGCGGCAGGCCGGGTTCGCGCAGGTGACCAGCGTCGGCACGGTCGCCTTCCACTGGGACCGACGGTGCCGCGTGTTGCTGCGCGACATCTTCCTCTTCGGTACGGCCACGGTTCTCTCCTCGCTTCTCCACCGGTGCGGTGGAGAACTCACATCTAGCTCTGGGACTGGCTCTGGACATCGTAGGATCCGCCCTCGCCGCCGTCGAGGCGGCTCAGCTTCTCCCACCGGGGGTCGACCGACGCCTCGTGGCTGTGCTCGGGATCGTCGTTGAGGTTGGCGCCGCACTCGACGCACAACCCCTGGCAGTCCTCCCGGCACAACGGCTGGAACGGCAGGTCGAGCACCACACCGTCACGGATCAGCGGCTCGAGGTCGACGAGGTCGTCCTCCAGCCGGCTGGCCTCCTCCTCGGTGGCCTCGCTCTCGGGGTGCACGAACAGCTCCTGCACGTCGACCTCCAGCGTCTCGGAGATCTCGGTGAGGCAGCGGACGCACTCCCCGCGCACGTGGACCGTGGCGGTCCCGGTCACCAGAACCCCCTCGACCACCGACTCGAGCCGGAGATCCAGGGCGACGGGCGACCCGGGTGGTACCCCGATCACGACCGTGCCGATCCCGTCCGGCGCGTCGACCGTCGTCCTGACCTGCTTCATCCCGCCCGCGTGACGACCCAGGTCGTGGGTGTCGAGGACCAGCTCTGAGCGGTGGTCCAGCGGGCGATGCGGCGAGCCCATCGCGATCCCTCCATGCCGAACGGTCCTGACAGCGTCATGACCGACGTCGTACGTTACCGGGTGCGGACCTCCCCGACCAAAACGGCCGGGCCGGACCCGCAGCGCTCCAGTCTGCCACGGGCCTCAAGCACCCGGCGCGGCCGCCTTCGCGCGGTCGGCGGGGTCCAGGTTGCTGCGCTCGGCCAGCCGGCTGCGCGCCGTCCGGACCTGGCTCGAGGTCTTGTGCAGCACCGACTCGAAGCTCGCCATCCGGGAGTCGATGAACAGGTCGGTCTCCTTCCGGAGCGCCGCCGCCTCCGCCTCCGCGTCAGCCTTGATCTTCGCGGCCTGCTCCTCGGCGACCTTGACGATCTGGCTGTCGCGAGCGAGCTTCTGCGCCTCGTCCTTGGCCTGGGCCAGCAACCGCTGCGACTCGGCCTCGCCCTCGGCGATCTTGGCCTGCGAGCGGTCGATGACGCGCTGGGCGTCGCTGATCTCGTCGGGGAGGCCGTCGATGACCTCGTCGATCGCGGCGAGCACCTCGCCGCGGTTGACCACGCAGGACGCCGACATGGGCATGGCCCGGGCGTTCAGCACGAGCTCGCGCAGGCGGGCGAGCTTCTCCTCGGCGGTGGTCTGGTCAGGCACTGGTACTCCTCGAGCACGGACTGGTGCCCGCCCCGGCGGGGGTCCGAGGGCGGGGTGCAACCGCTCCAGACTAACGGCCGCGGGGCGCCGGCCGGGTGCCGGGAGATGGGGGCGAACTCCGGGCGGGAGCCCTAGCGGCCGCGCTCCCCCGCCCGTCGACGCACGCGCTCCGCGACGGCCGGGGTGAGGAACTCCGCCACGTCCCCGCCGAGGCCCGCCACCTCGCGCACGAGGGAGGACGAGAGGTAGGACCAGGCCGGGGCGGCGGCGACGAAGACGGTGTCCACGCCGCTCAGGTGGGCGTTCATCTGCGCCATCGGCAGCTCGTAGGCGAAGTCGGCGGCCGAGCGCAGGCCCTTGACCACGGCGCCGATGCCCTCGGCGGTGCAGAAGTCGACCAGCAGCCCGTCGAACAGGGCGACCCGCACGTTGGGCCAGCCGGCGCAGGCCTCCTCGAGCATCGCCACCCGCTCCGGCGCCGTGAACCAGGCGCGCTTGGACCCGTTGGCCCCGACGGCGACGACGACCTCCTCCACGAGGGCGGCGGCCCGGCCGATGACGTCGAGGTGACCGCGGGTCACCGGGTCGAAGCTGCCGGGGCACACCGCGCGGGTCATGGGGTCACGCTAGCCGGGCGCCGATCCCGGGGACGGGCTCGCCGCGGCCGGCGGACCGTCGGGGGGCCCGGCGCAGGAGCCGAAGTGCAGGACGGTCTCGCCGTAGGTCCGGCTCCAGGTGTCGGTCACCAGCGGCGGCCAGACCGGGTCCGGGGTGCGGCGGCTGCGCTCGACGACGAGGAGCGCGTCGGCGGTGAGCCAGCCGCCGTCGGCCAGCGCCTGCAGGACGCCGGCCAGCGTCTCCCCCGCCAGCTCGTAGGGCGGGTCGAGGAAGACGACGTCGTAGGCCTGCGCGCTGGGGGACGCCACCACCGTCTCGACCTTGCCGGTCCGGACCTGGCCGGCGAGGCCGAGGTCGCGGACGTTGCGCGTGGTCACCCCGACGGTGCGCTTGTCGGCCTCCACCAGCAGGACCGGGCCGGCGCCCCGGCTGGCCGCCTCCAGGCCGACGGCGCCGGAGCCGGCGAACAGGTCGGCGAACGCCAGGCCGGCCAGGGCCTCGTCGGCCGGCGCGTCCGCGGTGCCCGCCCAGGCGGCGACCGCGGAGAACAGCGCCTCGCGGACGCGGTCGGTGGTCGGCCGGGTCCGCGACCCCGGCGGGGTCGTCAGCCGCCGGCCGCCGTGGGAGCCGGCGATGATGCGGCTCACGTCCGCTCCAGCCAGTCGCCGGCGGCCTGGCGCTCCATCAGCGCGACGGTGTCGGCCAGCCCGGGGTCGGTCAGCTCCGGGTCGGCCGCCACGCAGCGCTCGGCCAGGTCGCGGGCGCGGGCGATGACGTCGGCGTCGTCGAGCACCCGCAGCAGCCGCAGGCTGGAGCGGTGACCGGACTGGCTGGCGCCCAGCACGTCACCCTCCCGGCGCTGCTCGAGGTCCACCTCGGCCAGCGCGAAGCCGTCCCGGGTGCGGGCGACGGCGTCCAGCCGCTCGCGCGCCAGGCTGCCGTCGGGGGCGGCCGTGAGCAGCAGGCAGACGCCCGGGTGCTCACCGCGGCCGATCCGTCCCCGCAGCTGGTGCAGCTGGGAGATGCCGAAGCGGTCGGCGTCGCTGATCACCATGACCGCCGCGTTGGGCACGTCCACCCCCACCTCGATCACGGTGGTGGCCACCAGCACGTCCGTCTCCCCGGCCGCGAAGCGCCGCATCACGGCGTCCTTGTCGTCGGGCGGCAGCCGGCCGTGCAGCATCTCCACCCGGACGCCGGCCAGCGGCCCGGCCGTGAGCTCGGCGAACAGGTCCTCGACGGCGGCGGCGGGCGGCAGCGGCTCGGGGCCCTCGTCCAGCACCTCGTCCTCACCGGCCCGGCCGGCCGACTCGGCCGAGGAGATGCGCGCGCAGACGACGTAGGCCTGCCGACCGGCCCCGACCTCCTCGGCGATCCGGTGCCAGGCGCGGTCGACCCAGCCGGGGTGCCGGCGGCTGTCGACGACGACGGTGCTGACGTCCGCCCGGCCGGCCGGAACCTCGCGCAGCACCGACGTCTCGAGGTCGCCGAACACCGTCATGGCGACCGAGCGCGGGATCGGCGTGGCGGTCATGACCAGGACGTGCGGACGGGCGGCGGCCTTGGCCGCGAGGGCGGCGCGCTGCTCCACCCCGAAGCGGTGCTGCTCGTCCACCACGACCAGCCCGAGCTCGGCGAACTGCACCCCGGAGCTCAGCAGCGCGTGGGTGCCGACGACCAGGCCCGCCTCGCCGGACGCGGCCTGCAGGAGCGCCTCGCGCTTCTGCGCGGCCGTCATCGACCCGGTCAGCAGGGTGACCCGGGTGGCGTGCTCGGCGCCGCCCAGCATCCCGCCCAGCGCGAGGTCGCCCAGCATCCGGGTGAGGGTGCGGTGGTGCTGGGCGGCCAGCACCTCGGTGGGCGCGAGCAGCGCCGCCTGCCCGCCGGCGTCGACGACCGTGAGCATGGCGCGGAGCGCGACGAGCGTCTTGCCCGAGCCCACCTCGCCCTGCAGCAGCCGCTGCATCGGCCGGTCCAGGGCCAGCTCCCGCTCGATCTCCGCCCCCACCTCGACCTGCCCGGCGGTGAGGGTGAACGGCAGCCGGGCGTCGAAGGCGTCCAGCAGCCGGCCGGGCCGGCGGGGCCGGGGCACCGCGCCGTGGGCCGCGGCGTCAGCCCGGCGCTGGGCCATCGTCAGCTGCAGGGCGAAGGCCTCGTCGAAGCGGAGCCGGTCGCGGCCCTCGTCGATCTCGTCGCGGCTCGCGGGCTGGTGCAGCGCCTGCAGGGCCGGCAGCAGCTCGACCACCTCCGCCTCCTCCCGCAGCCAGGCGGGCAGCGGGTCGACCAGCCCGTCGAGGCCCTCCAGGACCAGCCGCGCGCACTCCGCGATCGTCCAGGTGCGCAGCTTCCCGGTCTGCGGGTAGAGCCCGATCAGCGGCGACGACACCGCCGTGGTCATGGCCGCGTTGCGCTGCGCCCCGCCGATCATCCGGCCCTCGTCGTCGACGATGACGAAGTCGGGGTGCGCCAGCTGCAGCTGGTTGTTGAACTCGCGGACCTTGCCCGCGAAGATCCCGCGGGCGCCCGGCGTCAGCTGGTTCTGCCAGTAATTGATCACCCGCGGCTGGCCGAAGAAGGTCAGGGTCAGCGAGCCCTTGTGGTCGGTGATCCTCGCCTCCAGCCGCGGCTTCTTGGCGGTGTGGTAGCTGCCGGAGGGCATGTTGTGCGCGCGGCTCTCCACCACCTCGGCGACGACGGCGACCTCCTGCTCGGGCTGCAGCACCGACAGGTCGCTGAGCTCCGCGGCCGAGAAGTAGCGCCGGGGCAGGTGGTGCATCAGGTCGCTGACCGTGCGGACCTTGAGCGACTCGAACTGCTTGGCCGTCTTGTCGCCGAGCACCCGGTCCAGCCGCTCGGTGAGCCGGCGGAAGGTGTCGGTCTGCCACGCCTGGACGACGGGGCCGACGACGGCGCTCACTCCGCCCCCAGCAGGACCGGGTAGCGCGGCTGGCCGCCCTCGAGGACCTGCACCTCGAGGGGCACCGGGTGACGGCGCGCCCAGGTCCTCAGCGCGGCGGCCAGGGTGCCGGGCGCGTCGGCGCCGAGGACCACGGTGAGCAGCTCGCCGCCGGAGGCCAGCAGCCGCTCCGCCACCCGGGTGGCGACGACGGTGACGTCGCGGCCGATCTCCACGAAGTCGCCGTCGACGACGCCGAGGACGTCACCCACCTCGCAGCGGCCGGCCATCGTCATGGCCGCGCTCTCGGCGACGGTGACCGCCCCGTGCCGCGCGTGGCCGGCCGCCGCCCCCATGGCAGCGACCGCGGCGTCGAAGTCGGCGTCGGGCTCGTGCACGGCCAGGGCCGCCAGGCCCTGGACCTGGGCGAGGGTGGGGATGACGACGAGGTGCCGCCCGCGGCCGGCCCGCTCGCCGCGGAGCCGGGCGACCAGGTGCGTGGCGGTCTCGAGGGTCTCCAGGTCGTTGGGCAGCACGACGACGTCGCCCTCCAGGCGGCGCAGGGTGGCGCTCAGCTCCTCCAGGAGCGGGCGTGGGCCCCGGCGGTCGACGGCCACCCCGCCGGCCTCCTCGACCGCACGGACCAGCCCGGGCCCGGCGACGACGGAGACGATCGTGCGGGTGGGCGCGGCCACCGGGTCGAGGGCGGTGATGCGGATCTGCGACAGCCGGCCGGTGCCGAGCGCGGCCTCGACCGCGGCGCCCGGCTCGGCGAGGTGGACGTGCACCTGCGCCAGGCCGGCGCCGCTGCCGGCCTCCCCGACCACGACGACGCTGTGGCCGAGGGCGTCGAGCCGCGCGCGGAGGGCGTCGAGGTCCTCGGCGCTCGCGTCGTGGACGACGTACATCACCTCGTACTCGGGACCGCCGGCGGCCGCCGCGGGCCGGGGCCGGACGTCGGCGGCGGCCAGCGGGAGGGCCGGCTCGCCGCCGAGCACCTCGACGAGGGCGTCCACCAGCAGGGCGTAGGCCTGTCCCCCGGCGTCCACCACCCCGGCCTCGGCCAGCACGTCGAGCTGGTCGGGGGTGCGGAGCAGGGCGGCGCGGGCCTCGGTCTGCGCGGCGCGGGCGACGGCCAGGGCGTCGTCGGGGGTGGCTTCCGCCGCGGCCCACGCGGCCCGGGCGGCGTCGGCGGCCACGGTGAGGATGGTCCCGGCGATCGGCCGCGCGACGGCGCGGCGGGCGGCCTCGGCGACCGTGGCCAGCAGCACGGCGACACGGGTGCCGGCGGGCCCCGGTCCGGCGCCCGGCAGGCCATGCTCCAGGCTGCGGCAGACGCTGGAGAACATCTCGGCGACGATCGCGCCCGAGTTGCCGTGGGCGGAGAGGATGGCGGCCTGGACGACGGCGCCCAGGTTGCCGCGGTTGACGTCGGGGACCGCGCGGGCGATGCCGGCCAGCGTCAGCTGCAGGTTGGAGCCCGTGTCGGCGTCGGAGACGGGGAAGACGTTGAGCGCGTCGAGGGCGTCGGCCGACTCCCCGATGAGCGTGCTGGACCGCCGCAGCCAGGCGTCGAAGGTCTCCCAGACGCTGGACCCCGGGCCGAGCGGGGCCGGCGCGCCGGAGCGGGAGGAGGGCAGCACGCCGTCACCCTATCCGCGCCCGTGCGGCGGCCCGTCGCCCCGGCGCTGCCGGATTGGTCCCCGCCCGGCCGGTTCGGGTACGCTGTTCCGGTTGCCCGGACGGGTAGCCCTAGGACGCCGCCGCGAGGCGGCACTTCGATGTCAGACAGCAATGGGAGCAACTCCAGTGGCAGCGGTATGCGACGTGTGCGGCAAGGGACCGGGCTTCGGCCACAACGTGCCCTGGTCGAAGAAGAAGACGAACCGGCGCTGGAACCCGAACATCCAGCGCATCCGCGCCATCGTGTCCGGCGCGCCGAAGCGGGTCAACGCCTGCACCTCCTGCATCAAGGCCGGCAAGGTCACCCGCTGACCTGATCGCCCCTGACCCGCCTCCTCCGGGAGGCGGGTTTTGTGCGTTCCCGGACAGCTGCTGACCTCCCGCACGTCGAACTCCCTCGCGCACGTCCTGCAGGGCGTGCGGTCAGGAGTCCAGCGTGCGGGGTGGCCCGCTGTCCACAGATGTCGCCGAAGGGCTGGCCGCGGGGAGGCCGCCCGTGGTGACGTCGTCCCATGCCACGCACCACCGCCGACCTCCTCGCTGAGGGGTACAGCCACAACGAGCTCGCCCAGTCGGCCCGCCGCGGCGAGCTCGTCCGCCTCCGGCGGGGCTCCTACCTGGACCCCGACGAGGTGTCCGAGGACGCCGCCCTCCGGCACCGTCAACTGGTCGGGGCCACCCTCCCGCTCCCCGGTGCCGGCGTCGTCAGCCACCTCTCGGCCGCCGTGGTGCACGGGCTGCCGGTCTGGGGCGACCCGCTCAGGCTGGTTCACGTGACCCGCACCAGCGGGACCGGCCGGCGCGAGGGCCACCTCCATCTCCACGTCACCCCGCTGGGGCCTGCGGACGTCGTCCAGGTGGACGACCTAGCGGTGACCGCTCTGGCCCGCACGGTGGTCGACCTGGCGCGCAGCCTGCCGCTGCAGCAGTCCGTCGCGGCTGGCGATGCCGCCCTCAGGAAGGGCCTCACGTCCGGCGAGCTGGCCACCGCCCTGGACGAGGCGCAGGGGCGCCCCGGGGTCTTCGCCGCCCGCCGCGCGGTACGGCTGATGGACGCCCGCAGCGAGAGCGCCGGTGAGTCGGCCAGCCGCGTCGTCCTGCACCAGTGCGGCCTGCCGCCGACCGACCTGCAGCACCAGGTGTTCGACGACCGTGGCCGGCTGGTCGGCCGGAGCGACTTCGCCTGGCCGGAGCACCGCACTCTGGGGGAGTTCGACGGGCGGGTGAAGTACGGCCGCCTGCTGCGTCCCGGGCAGACCCCGGAGGACGTCGTCTGGGAGGAGAAGCGCCGCGAGGACGCGCTCCGGGACCGGGGCTGGCAGGTGGTCCGGTGGATCTGGGCCGACCTGCTCCGGCCCGACCTGCTGGTGGAGCGGCTCGGCCGGGCCTTCCGCCGCAACGCTCGCTGACGCACGGCGAACTCCGTCCCGCACGTCCTGCTGCACGTGCGGCACAGCGCTCGTCGTGCGGGAGCTCAGGCTTGGATGACCACCGGGATGATCATCGGACGACGGCGGTGGGTGTCGTTGACCCACTTGCCCGTCCGCCGGCGGACGGCCTGCTGCAGGCGGTAGGGGTCGTCGATGCCCTCGCGGAGGGCGTTCTCCAGCACCTCGATGACCAGCGGCCGGAGGCTGTCGAAGACGTGCTCGCCCTCGACGAAGCCGCGGGCGTGGATGTCGGGCCCGCTGATGATCGTCGACGTGTGGGTGTTGACCACCGTGACGATCGAGATGAAGCCCTCCTCGCCGAGGATCCGGCGGTCCGTGAGCGCCGACTCGGTGATGTTCCCGACCGTCGAGCCGTCCACGAAGATGTAGCTGGCGTCGACCTTGCCGACGATCCGCGCCCGGCCGTTCTGCAGGTCCACGACCGAGCCGTCCTCGGCGATGATCGTGTGCTCGCGCGGCACGCCGGTGGCGACGGCGAGGTCGGCGTTGGCGATCAGGTGGCGGCTCTCGCCGTGCACCGGCATGACGTTCTTGGGCCGGACGATGTTGTAGCAGAACAGCAGCTCACCGGCGCTGGCGTGACCGGAGACGTGCACCATGGCGTTGCCCTTGTGCACCACCTTGGCGCCCAGCTTGGTCAGGCCGTTGATCACGCGGTAGATGGCGTTCTCGTTGCCCGGGATCATCGAGCTGGCCAGCACCACCGTGTCGCCCGGCTTCAGCGAGATCACCTGGTGCTCCCGATTGGCCATCCGGGACAGGGCCGACAGGGGCTCGCCCTGGGAGCCGGTGGAGATGATGACGACGTCCTGGGGCCGGTGCTTGTCGATGTCGCGCATCTCGATCAGCGTGTTGGCCGGCACCTTGAGGTAGCCCAGGTCGCGGGCGACGCCCATGTTGCGGACCATCGACCGGCCGACGTAGACGACCTTGCGGCCGTGCTCGGCGGCCCGCGTCCATCACCTGCTGGACGCGGTGCACGTGCGAGGCGAAGCAGGCGACGATGACGCGCTGCTTGCTGCGGCTGAACACCCGCTCCAGCGCCGGCGCGATGTCACGCTCGGGGGTGGTGAAGCCGGGCACCTCGGCGTTGGTGGAGTCGACGAGGAACAGGTCGACGCCCTCCTCCCCCAGCCGGGCCAGCGAGCGGACGTCGGTGATCCGGTCGTCCAGCGGCAGCTGGTCCATCTTGAAGTCGCCGGTGTGCAGGATGAGGCCGGCGGGTGTCCGGACGGCCACGGCGAGCGCGTCGGGGATGGAGTGGTTGACGGCGATGAACTCGAGGTCGAAGTGCCCGACGGTGATCCGCTCGAGGTCGGTGACCTCGCGCTTGACCACGCCGCGGATCTGGTGCTCGCGGAACTTCTCGCTGACCAGGGCCAGCGTCAGCTTGGAGCCGATCAGCGGGATGTCGGTGCGCTGTCGTAGCAGGTAGGGCACGCCGCCGATGTGGTCCTCGTGGCCGTGGGTCAGCACGACCCCCACCACGTCGTCCAGGCGGTCCTCGATCACGCCGAAGCCCGGGAGGATGAGGTCGACGCCCGGGTGGTTCTCCTCGGGGAACAGCACGCCGCAGTCGATGAGGAGCAGCTGGCCCTTGTACTCCAGGGCGGTCATGTTCCGGCCGATGTCGCCCAGGCCCCCGAGCGGGATGACGCGCACGGCGTTGCCCTGGAGGGTGGGCGGGTTCTTCAAGCTGCTGGCTGCCACGTCGGACCACGTTACAGGGGAGTGGCGGCGGTCCTGGCCTTCCACCCGCCCGGGCGGGCCCGGGGTCCGGCCCGACGGGGTGCGGGCGCACGACCCTGCTCGGCGCGACCTGCCGCGCGGCACCGCCCGCCGCGGTCGATCCGGGTCGTGGCCCGGCTCGGCTAGCATCGCCGGGATGAGCGTCCCCCCGGCCCCGGTGGCCGACTCCGTCCGGTTGGCCTGGCCGGCGGAGGCCGTCGCCATCGCCGACCTCCAGCGCCGCGTCTGGGCGGCCGAGCTGCCGCCCGACGTCGCGTCCGACGTGCTGGCCGGGGTCACGGCCACCGAGATGAGCGCCGCCTGGGAGCAGGCGATCAGCCGCCCGCCGCAGGCCCGGTTCCGGGTGCTGGTGGCGGTCGAGGAGTCCCGCGTGGTCGGCTTCGCCACCACCGTGCCGGCCCAGGACCCCGACGCCGACCCGGTCGCCGACGGCGAGGTCCAGGAGTTCGCCGTCGACCCCCCGGCCCGGCACCGCGGCCACGGGTCCCGGCTCCTCAACGCCTGCGCCGACACCCTGCGGGCCGACGGCTTCACGCGGGCCCGCTGGTGGGTCGCCACCACCGACGACGCCCTGCGGCGCTTCCTCACGTCGGCCGGCTGGGCCGCCGACGGCAGCAGCCGCGAGATCGGCTCCGACGACGTCGAGCTGCGGCTGCGCCAGGTCCGGCTGCACACCGACCTCGGTTAGGGGCCCTTCGACAGGCTCAGGGAGCGGGGACGGGGGCGGCCCTTCGACAGGCTCAGGGAGCCGGAGCGGCGATGGTCAGCGCCGCAGCTCGACGTCCCGGCCGAGCAGTCCGACGTCGACGGCGTCGTCGCCGGCCGCGATGGAGGTCACCGTCAGTCCCAGCGGCAGCCCGGTCACCGGGATGGGTTGCACGACCGCGCGCAGCAGCGCGTCGGAGGCGGACTGCGGCAGGGTGACCCCGGCGAGGTCGACCGTCGGGTCGGTCAGCGTGAGCGTCTGCGCGTCCACGTCGAGCTGCGGCAGCCCGGTCACGGTCGCGGTGACGTCGGCGCCGAAGACGGAGGTCTTGCGCTCCAGCCGCACGCGGCCGCCGCCCGCCGCCGTGAGCGGCGCGCCGGCCAGGCCGCTCAGCGCGCCGTAGTCCAGGCGTGCGGTCCCCTCGACCCGGGAGGCCTCCAGCGTGCGGTACCAGTCGGGGGTGGTGACGTCGGTCAGGACGAGGTCGGCGTGCTGCACGGGCACCGTGGTGCTCCCGTCGGCCCCCAGGTCGTCGGCGACGACGTGCACCCGCGGCAGCCGCTGGCCGACGGCCTGGGTGAGGAAGGGCCAGCCCTCGACGTCGACGGCGGGCGGGGTCGCCGTCCCGAGCTGCGCCTGCAGCTGGCCGGCGGCCTCGCGCTCGGCCCGCTGCTCGGCGTAGCGGTCGGCGAAGAACAGCCCCAGCGCCAGCAGCGCCACCACCACGAGGAGGACGACGAGCCCGGTGACCCGCGAGCGGCGGCGGGCCGCCATCAGGTGAGCCCGAGGACGGGCTCGATGCCGACGGTCAGGCCCGGCCGGTCGCCGACGGCCCGGACCCCGGCCAGCACCCCCGGCATGAAGGAGACGCGGTCCAGGGAGTCGTGCCGCAGGGTCAGCGTCTCGCCCTCCGACCCCAGCAGCACCTCCTGGTGCGCCACCAGGCCCCGCAGCCGGACGCTGTGCACCGCGATGCCGTCGACGTCGGCGCCGCGGGCGCCGGGCAGCTCCTGGACGGTGGCGTCGGGCGGGGCGGGCAGGTCGGCGGCGGCGCGCGCCGCGGCGACCCGGCGGGCGGTGGTGGTCGCGGTCCCGGACGGGGCGTCGGCCTTGCCCGGGTGGTGCAGCTCGACGATCTCGACGCTCTCGTAGAAGGCCGCGGCCTGCTCGGCGAACCGCATCATCAGCACGGCTCCGATGGAGAAGTTGGCGGCGACCAGGACCCCGACCCCGGGCCGGCCGGCGAGCAGGGCGCGCAGCTGCGCCAGCCGGGCCTCGTCGAACCCCGTGGTGCCGACGACGGCGTGCACGCCGTGCTCCACGCACCAGCCGAGGTTGTCCATGACCGCGTCGGGGTGGGTGAAGTCGACGACGACGTCCGCGGCCCCGGCGGGGGCCCGGTCCTCGCCGGCGTCGACCGCGGCGACCAGCTCGAGGTCGTCGGCGGCCTCGACCGCGCGGCAGACCTCGGCGCCCATCTTCCCGCGGGCGCCGAACACGGCCACCTTGATCACCGGGTGCTCCTCGCCTCGTGCTGTCAGGAGGACCAGTCTCGCAGGACCTTCGCGGGCACCCGGGGACCGACCAGCCCCAGCACCGGCTGCTGGCTGAACAGGGTGGCGGCCGCGGCCTGCACCTGGCCGGCGTCGACCGCGTCGAAGCGGTCCAGCACCTCGGCGAGGTCCCGCTGGTCCCCCAGCACCGTGTTGCCGCCGAGCCTGCTCATCCGGCTGGACGGGCTCTCGTAGGACAGCACCGTCTGGCCGCGCATCTGGCCCTGGGCGCGCGCGAGCTCCGCCTCGGTGACGCCGTGCTCGGCGACCTCGGCCAGCGTCGCCCGGACGAGGTCGACGATCGGTGCCAGCTTGTTCGGCGCGCACTGCCAGTCGACGCTCCACAGCCCGGCGTCGGAGTAGGTGGTCTCCCCCGCGTCGATGCCGTAGGTGAGCCCGCGGCGCTCGCGCACCTCCACGAACAGCCGGGAGGACATCCCACCGCCCAGCACGAGCGAGAGCAGCCCCAGCGCGTAGCGGGCGTCGTCGAACAGGCCGGGGCTGGGGTAGCCCAGCACCGCGCTGACCTGCTCCACCCGGCGTTCGGCGGTGACCAGGCCACCACGGCTGTTGACGGCGGTGGCCTTCGGCGGGCGCCGGGCGGGCCCGTGCGGGCGGGCGTCCAGCGACGCGAGCTGCTCCACGAGCCGGTCGTGGTCGACGTGGCCCGCGGCGGCCACGACCAGCGAGGACGGGCCGTAGTGCCGGCGCCAGTGGCGGACCACCTGGTCGCGGGTGAGGTCCGCGATGGACCCGGGCGAGCCGATGACCGTGCGGCCGAGGCCGGAGCCGGCGAACACGTGGCCCGCGACGACCTCCTGGACCACCTCGCCCGGGTCGTCGGCGTGCATCGCGATCTCGTCCTGGATGACCGCGCGCTCCGCGTCCAGGTCGCTGCCGGTGATCGTGGACGCCGTGATCATGTCGGTGAGCACGTCGACGGCCAGCGCCGCATCGCCCTGGAGCACCCGGGCGTAGAAGCAGGTGTACTCCTTGGTGGTGTAGGCGTTCAGCTCACCACCGACCGCCTCGACGGCCGCGGAGATCTCCTCGGCGCTGCGCCGCGCGGTGCCCTTGAAGAGCACGTGCTCGAGGAAGTGGGACGCCCCGTGCAGGGCGGGGGTCTCGTGCCGGGAGCCGACCCCGGCGAAGACCCCGACCGAGAAGGTCCGGCTGGCGGGCATGTGCTCGGTGACCACCTGCAGCCCGTTCGGCAGGGTGGTACGCCGCACGGCGCCACCCACGAAGGGGTGACGCCGTGCGGGACGCCGCGAGGCGGCAGCTGAGGCCGAGGGGCTCAGACCGACGCCTCTTCCTCGACGACGGGGACCAGCGACAGCTTGCCCCGGTCGTCGATCTCGTTGATCTCGACCTGGATCTTCTGGCCGACGCTGACGACGTCCTCGACGTTGTCGACGCGCGCGCCACCGGCCAGCGGGCGCAGCTTGCTGATGTGCAGCAGGCCGTCCTTGCCGGGCAGCAGCGACACGAAGGCGCCGAAGGCCGTGATCTTGACGACGGTGCCGAGGTACCGCTCGCCCTTCTCCGGCATGGTCGGGTTGGCGATGGCGTTGATCAGCGCCCGCGCCGCCTCGGCCTTGTCGCCCGAGTCCGCACCGACGTAGATCGTGCCGTCGTCCTCGATCGAGATCTGCGCACCGGTGTCGTCCTGGATCTGGTTGATCACCTTGCCCTTCGGGCCGATGACCTCACCGATCTTGTCGACGGGGATGTGGATCGTGATGATCCGCGGCGCGAACAGGCTCATCTCGTCCGGTCCGTCGATGGCCTCGTTCATGACGTCGAGGATCGAGTTCCGGGCGTCCTTGGCCTGGTTCAGCGCCGAGGCGAGGACCGAGGCCGGGATGCCGTCGAGCTTGGTGTCGAGCTGCAGGGCGGTGATGAAGTCCCGCGTGCCGGCGACCTTGAAGTCCATGTCGCCCATGGCGTCCTCGGCCCCGAGGATGTCGGTCAGCGCGACGTAGCGCGTCTCGCCGTCGACGGTGTCGGAGACCAGGCCCATGGCGATGCCGGCGACGGGAGCGCGCAGCGGCACCCCGGCGTTCAGCAGGCCGAGGGTGGACGCGCAGACCGAGCCCATCGAGGTGGACCCGTTGGACCCGAGCGCCTCGGAGACCTGGCGGATGGCGTAGGGGAACTCCTCGCGCGTCGGCAGCACGGGCAGCAGGGCGCGCTCGGCGAGCGCTCCGTGGCCGATCTCGCGCCGCTTCGGCGACCCGACCCGACCGGTCTCACCGGTGGAGTAGGGCGGGAAGTTGTAGTTGTGCATGTAGCGCTTGGTGGTCTCGGGCGCCAGCGTGTCGAGCTTCTGCTCCATGCCCAGCATGTTCAGCGTGGTGACGCCGAGGATCTGGGTCTCGCCACGCTGGAACAGCGCCGAGCCGTGCACGCGGGGGATCACGTCGACCTCGGCGGACAGGGTCCGGATGTCGCTCAGCCCACGGCCGTCGATGCGCACCTGGTCGGTGAGGATCTTCTGCCGGACGAGCTTCTTGGTGAGCGCCCGGAACGCACCGGAGATCTCCTTCTCGCGACCCGCGAACTGCTCGGAGAGCTGGCCGACGAGCTTCGCCTTGAGCGCGTCGGTGGCCTGCTCGCGCTCCTGCTTGTCCGCGATCGACATGACCTGCGACAGCTCGGCCGACGCGGTCTCGGAGACGGCGGCGAAGACGTCGTCCTGGTAGTCCGCGAAGATCGGGAACTCCGCCGTGGTCTTGGGGAAGTGCGTCGCCAGCTCGGCCTGCGCGTCGCACAGGGCCTTGATGAACGGCTTCGCGGCCTCGAGACCGGAGGCGACGACCTCCTCGGTCGGCGCGGTCTTCCCGCTGCGGACCAGGTCCCAGGTCTGCGCCGTCGACTCGGCCTCGACCATCATGATCGCGACGTCGCCGTCGGCGAGCACGCGGCCGGCCACGACCATGTCGAAGGTGGACTCCCCGAGCTGGTCGACGTCGGGGAAGCCGACCCACTGGTCACCGATCAGCGCGACGCGGACGCCGCCGATCGGGCCGGTGAACGGCAGGCCGGCCAGCTGGGTGGACATCGAGGCCGCGTTGATGGCGACGACGTCGTAGGTCTTGTTCGGGTTCAGCGCCATGACGGTGACGACGACCTGGACCTCGTTGCGCAGGCCCTTGACGAAGCAGGGGCGCAGCGGGCGGTCGATCAGCCGGCAGGTGAGGATGGCGCCCTCGGACGGGCGGCCCTCGCGGCGGAAGAACGAGCCGGGGATGCGCCCGGCGGCGTACATCCGCTCCTCGACGTCCACGGTCAGCGGGAAGAAGTCGATGGCGTCGCGCGGCTTGCTCTGGGCCGTGGTGGCCGCGAGGAGCATGGTGTCGTCGTCGAGGTAGACGGCGGCCGAACCGGCGGCCTGACGGGCCAGCAGGCCCGACTCGAAACGGACGACGTGCTTGCCGAGGGCGCCGTTGTCGATGACGGCCTCGGTGACGTGCAGTTCAGGTCCCTCCACGGGATTCCTTTCTGTGGCAGGCCCTGGGCCCACCGGAGGTGTGGATCGTCCCGCACACCTGTCGCCTGACGGCGGCTGCTCGACGGCCTCGTGCCACGAGGCCCTGCTCCCCCGGAGCAGTGGGAGGCCGGTCTTCGATCGAGGTCCGCGGGTCGGGCAGGTGACGACCTGCGCGCCGGCACGGGGCCGGCGGACCCGAAGACCACTACCGAGGACCGAAGCTCTCCGCGTCGAGTGCGTGCGGGATGCGATTCAGCGGGTGATGTCGGACTGTTCAGTTGTGGTGGTGCGGTGCTGACCGTGCTGCAGGGGAGCGGCCCTGCCCGCCCCGGGGGGCGCGGAGGACCGCTCCGCTCACGTCAGCGACGCAGGCCGAGCCGCTCGATGAGCGTCCGGTAGCGGTTGATGTCGGTCTTGGCCACGTAGTTGAGCAGACGGCGGCGCTGGCCGACCAGGAGCATCAGGCCACGACGGCTGTGGTGGTCGTGCTTGTGCTCCTTCAGGTGCTCGGTCAGGTGCGCGATGCGCCGGGTGAGGACCGCGACCTGCACCTCGGGAGAACCCGTGTCACCTTCGTGGGTGGCGAACTCGTCGATGGTCTGCTTCTTGATGGCAGCGTCAAAAGCCACGTTCTCTCCTTCGGTTTCCCGTTGCGCGGCGCTCCCGGGTCCCGTCGTCCGGGGTTCACTCGGTGTGAGGGGGAGCTCTTGGTGGTCCGCGGCCGATCAAACGGCGTGGCCAAACTTACCAGGACCGCCCGGGGCGCACGAATCCTCCCGCGCTCGGGGCGCGGGCCGGCCCGCCCGTGCCGCGCCGCCGGCGGCCCGGATCAGCCCGCCGCGGTGTCAGACCGCTCCGCTAGCCTCGGCGACGTCAGGCCGGCCGGGCCGGCACCGGGAGGACGAGGGAGTTCACCATGACCATGCTGTCGCGCCGCCACCTGCTGGCCGGGGGCCTCGCCGCCACGGGCACCGCTGCCCTCGCCGGCGGCGGGGTCGTCACCCCGCCGCCGGCGACCGCCCGCTCCCGGCCCCGACCGGGCTACCCGCTGCGGCGGTGGGCCGGCGACACCTGGCGCTCGATGGTCGCGATGACCGACGAGGGCACCGGCCTCACCGCCGACAACATCGAGGGCCCGGTGACCGACCCGCTCCGCAGCGGCTACACCTCGCCCACCAACATCGGCGGCTACCTGTGGAGCACCGTCGTCGCGCTCGAGCTGGGCCTGGTCGGGCGGCCGGAGGGCGTGCACCGGATCGCGCAGACGCTCGAGAGCCTGGCGGGCCTGCGCCACCACGCGCCCAGCGGGATGTTCTACAACTGGTACGACGAGGCGACCGGTGAGGTGCTGACCCGCTGGCCCACCGACGGCAACCGCGTCGACCCGTTCCTCTCCAGCGTGGACAACGGCTGGCTGGCGGCGGGGCTGATGGTGGTGCGCCGCGCCGAGCCGGCGGTGGCGGCGCAGGCGGGCCGGCTGCTCCGCCGGATGGACTTCGGGGCGTTCTACGACCCCCGGCCCGCCGACCACGGCGACCTGGGGTCAGGTCTGCTCCGCGGCGGCTTCTGGGACGCCGAGCCGGCCGGCGCCTCGGTGCCCGGCACCCTGCCGGGGACCGAGCACCCCGTCTGGTTCACGCCCAACTACTACGACACCACGGTCTCGGAGACCCGGATCGCCTCCTACATCGCCATCGCCCGCGGGCAGGTGCCGCCCGAGCACTACTACGCGACCTGGCGGGTGCTGCCGCTGGACCGCGACTGGCAGGAGCAGCGGCCCGTCGGCCGCACCCGGCGCTACCGCGGCCTCGACGTGTTCGAGGGCGCCTACACCTACCGCGGTCTGCGGGTCGTGCCCGGCTGGGGCGGCTCGATGTTCGAGGCGCTGATGCCCGACGTGTTCGTGCCCGAGGCGCGCTGGGCGCCCCGCTCCTGGGGCGTCAACCACCCGCTGACCGTGCGCGCGCACCGCGAGCACGGTCTCGAGGAGGCCGGCTACGGCTACTGGGGCTTCTCCCCCGCCAGCCAGCCCGGTGGCGGGTACCGGGAGTACGGCGTCGACGCGATCGGGATGAACCCCGACGGCTACTTCTCCGACGTCGAGAGGACGAACGCCGACGTCGGCTTCGGCACCACCCGACCCGCGACGAACCCGACCCCGGACTACGGCGACGGCGTGGTCACGCCGCACGCGTCCTTCCTGGCGATGCAGCACGAGCCCCGTCAGGCTCTCGCGAACCTGCAGAAGATGGAGCGCGAGCTCGACGTCTACGGCGACGGCGGCTTCTACGACGCCGTGGCCGTCGGCTCGGGCACCGTGGCCCGGCGCTACCTCTCCCTCGACCAGGCCATGGTGCTGGGCGCGATCGGGAACGTCGCCGGCCACGACGTCGTCCGGCGGGCCTTCAGCCGCGGCGCGGTCGAGCGGACCGTCCGGCCGCTGATCGCCCCGGAGCGGTTCGGGGCCGGGCTGGTCGAGCGCTGAGCGGGGTCAGCGCTCCAGCCAGGCGCGCACCTCACGCCGGAGGAAGGCGAGGTCCTCCGGGTTCGTCCGCGGGTTGCCCGCACGGTGCCCCCAGATGCTGGGGATGGGGTGCAGCGCGCCGTCGCGCAGGTGCGCCAGCTCGGCCTCGCTGTCCGCGACCCGGAAGTAGAGGTCGGTCTCACCCGGCAGGAGCAGCACCGACGCCTGGATCGACGCCAGCGCCGCGGGCAGGTCGCCGCCGGAGGAGTCGCCGCGGCTGATGTCGGCCTCGGCCCAGGTCCGGGCCTGCGCGTAGAGGTTCGCGGCCCGGGAGGTGGCGAAGGAGTCCTCCCAGTCCGTGCGCAGGTAGGTGTCGAGGTCCGGGGCCCCCAGCACGGTCTCGTGCAGCCCGGCCCGGTAGAAGTCCTGGCTCAGCCCCCAGCCGGCGTAGACGTGCGCGAAGGCCTTGACCGCCGCCGCGGGCTGGGCGGAGAAGCGGCCACCGCCGAGGTGCTCGGGCGCCGCCTCGAGCACCCGCAGCAGCCCCGACAGGAACACCTGGTTGTGCACGGCGGTGCGAGCGCTCCCGCAGACCACCACCGCGCGCCGCACCAGCTCCGGGTACAGCGCAGCCCAGTGGTAGGCCTGGCCGGCACCCATGGAGAAGCCGTAGGCGCAGGCCACCCCGGTGACGCCGAGGTGCTCGGTGAGCAGCCGGTGCTGCGCCCGCACGTTGTCGGCCAGCGTCACGACGGCCGGGAACGCCGGGTCGTCGGCCGCCGAGGACGAGAGACCGTTGGAGAACATGTCCGGCACCACGACGAACCAGCGGTGCGGGTCCAGGACGCCGTCGGGTCCGATCAACCAGGCGAGGTCGTCGTGGTCGGCGCCGTAGCTGCACGGGTAGACGATGACGTTGTCCCGAGCGGCGTTCAGCGTCCCGTGCGCCTGCCAGGCCAGCTCCGCACCGCGGATCGTGCCGCCGAGCTCGACCGGCAGGTCGCCCAGCGCGAACCGTCCGCCACTGACCGGCCAGCTCACCGCAGGCTGCCCGTGGGCAGGACGGCGTGCACGCCCCACGTCTGGTTGGCGACCTGGGTGACCCGCAGGTCGACGACGGTGCTGGCCAGCGCCAGCGCCGTCGCCTTGTCGACCGCGTAGCGCCCGGCCATCCAGAGCACCATCGCGTCGAGGGCGTCGCCGGTGGCGACGTTGAGGTCGGCGTCGAAGCCGAAGGTGACGAGCCCGGCCGGGGTCTCGGCGTGCACGCCGGGGAGGGGGCGGTCGTCCACCAGCTCGACGGTCAGCTCGGTGGTCATCGGGCACTCGACCGCCGTGCCGCCCACCTCGCCGTCGCCCTGCGCGGCGTGGCCGTCGCCGAGGTAGAGCAGCGCCTCGGGCACCGCGACGGGCAGGTACAGCGTCGAGCCGGCGACGAGCTCCTTGCAGTCGATGTTGCCCCCGCTGCCCGCCCGCGGCGGGATGGTCGAGTGCTCCCCCGGCTCGGCGGGCGCCACCCCCATCACCCCGAGGAACGGGGCGAGGTCGCGGACGAAGCCGCGGGTCTCGCGACCGGTCCCCGCGTCGGCGTCGAGGGCCCACAGCAGCCAGGCCGGCGGCCCGTCCGCCAGGCCGAGCCGTCGGCTGACCGGGGTGTCGAGGGCCGCGGCGACCGTCCAGCCCCACGGGTCGGGGCGCAGCGCGTGCAGGTGGAGGGCGAGCATCTGGCCGGGCCGGGCCCCGCGCACGGCGATCGGGCCCGTGAGGCAGTGCCCGCGGCCGTCGGGGTGCAGCTTCGGCTGCTCCTGGCCCGGGTGCTCCTGCGGGGCCAGGTAGCCGGACGCGTCGAGCGAGCGCACGGTGAGCCGGGTGCCGGCGTCCACCGTCAGCACGGGCGCGTGGGCGGCGGAGAAGACGTCGGCGGTGGTGTCGGCGCTGGGGTCGAGCCGGACGGCCGAGGCGGTCGGGTCGAGGCTGGTGGTCATGCAGGTCCTGTTCTCTGCGCGGGCTCGAGCTCGAGCTCGGGGGCGACCGGGTCGGACCCGGTGAGGGGATGGTGGCAGGCCACCGCGTGCAGGTCGTCGGCCGGGGCGAGCGGCGGGGTCTGCACGGCGCACACCTCGGTGGCCCGGGGGCACCGGGTGCGGAAGCGGCAGCCGCTGGGCGGGTCGACGGCTGAGGGCAGCTCCCCGCCGAGTGGTGCTGAGGCGGTCCGCCGCTCCCGCGCGGGGTCGGGGACGGGGATGGAGGCGATCAGGCCGGCCGTGTAGGGGTGCCGCGGGGCACGGTAGACCTCCTCGCTGGTGCCCAGCTCGACCAGCTTGCCGAGGTACATCACCCCGATCCGGTCGGCCAGGTACTTGAGCAGCGAGAGGTCGTGGGAGATGACGACGTAGGTGAGCCCGTAGCGGTCCTGGAGGGAGCGCATCAGGTTGAGGATCTGCGCCTGCACGGACACGTCGAGGGCCGAGACGGGCTCGTCGGCGACGATGATCCGTGGCCGCAGGGCCAGGGCCCGGGCCATCGCGATCCGCTGCCGCTGGCCGCCGGAGAACTCGTGGGCGTAGCGCGCCCCGGAGTCCGCGCCCAGGCCGACCGCCTCCAGCAGCTCCGCCACCACCGCACGACGCTCGGCCCGGCTGCCGACGCCCTGTGCGGCCATCGGCTCGGCGACCAGCGCCTCGACCGTCATCCGCGGGTCGAGGGCCGCGGCGGAGTCCTGGAACATCATCTGGACGTCGCGCCGACGCTCCCGGAACTCGCGCTTGGACATCCCCGTGAACGTGCGGCCCTCGAAGGACACCGCACCCTCGGTCGGCCCCTCGAGGCCGACCAGCATCCGCCCGATGGTGGTCTTGCCGCAGCCGGACTCCCCCACGATCCCCAGGGTCTCCCCGGCGTTCACCACCAGGCTGACCCCCGAGACGGCGTGCACCCTCCGGGCGGGCCCGAAGAGCCGGTCCGACCTGAGCGCGAAGCGCTTGTGCACCTCGAACAGCTCCGCCACCGGGGCCGCCCGCTCCCGGTCGGGCCGCTCGGGGCGCTGCCGCAGCGTCCGGCCAGTCGGCTCGGCGGCACCGCCCTCCCGCGGGTGGAAGCAGGCGTGGGCGTGCCCGGGAGCCACCTCGTCCAGCACCGGGTCGAGGGTCCGGCAGTCGTCCTGCGCGAAGCGGCACCGCGGCGCGAACCGGCAGCCCGGACCGAGCCCCACCAGACGCGGCGGGATGCCGGGGATGGTGGCGAGGTCGGCCTCGGGGTCGAGGTCGAGGGTGGGCATCGACTCGAACAGCGCCTCGCTGTACCGGTGCCGCGCGTCGCCGAAGAGCGCCGGGGTGGTCGCCTCCTCGACCACCCGGCCGCCGTACATCACCGCCACCCGGTCCGCGTGCCCGGCGATCACACCGAGGTCGTGGGTGACCAGCAGCACCGCCATCGACAGCCGGGCCTTGAGGTCGTCGAGCAGCTCGAGGATCTGCGCCTGGATGGACACGTCGAGCGCCGTGGTCGGCTCGTCCGCGATCAGCAGCTTGGGCTCGCAGACGAGCCCGAGGGCGATCATCACCCGCTGCCGCATGCCGCCGGAGAGCTGGTGCGGGTAGGCCCCCAGGCGCTCGCGCGGTCGCGGCATGCCGACCAGGTGGAGCACCTCGACCGCCCGCGCGTCCGCGGCCGGGCGGGAGGCGCCGGTGTGGATCCGGTAGGCCTCGCGCAGCTGGCTGCCGATGGTCCGGGTGGGGTTCAGGGAGGTCATCGGGTCCTGCGACACCATGGCGATCTCGTTGCCCCGCAGCCGCCGGATCCCCGCGTCGTCCAGCTCGGTGAGCTCGACGCCGTCGAAGCGGACCGACCCGCCGACGACCGCGCCGCCCGGGGGCAGCAGCCGGATCAGCGACATGCCGGTCATGGTCTTGCCCGAGCCGGACTCCCCCACCAGGCCCAGGGTCTCACCGGCCTCGAGGGAGAAGGAGACGTCGTCGACGGGGCGGACCCGACCCGTCCGGGTGGCGATCTCGGTCCGCAGCCCGCGGACCTCCAGCAGGCTCATCGTGCTGCTCCGTTCGTCGTGGTGGCCGTCGCGGTCGCCGGCGGCACGACCCGCGGCGCCCGGTTGCCCAGGAAGGTGCGCACGCCCTGCCGCAGCCGGACACCCTCGCGGGGGTCGAGGGCCCCCATCAGGTAGTCGCCGCTGAAGTTGGCGAGCAGGATCGTGAGCGTGATGGCCAGCCCGGGGAAGCTGGAGAGCCACCAGGCGGTCGAGAGGCTGGTGGCGCCGGCCGCGAGGTCGCTGCCCCAGTCGGGGGCGGGCAGCTCGACGCCCAGCCCGAGGAAGCTGAGCGTGGTGGCGGTCAGCACGGCCCAGCCGACGGCGCTGCTGCCGAGCACCACCACCTCGGTCATCAGGTTGGGCAGCAGGTGCCGGACGGCCGTCCGCAGCCCGGTCGAGCCGAAGACCTGCGACGCCTCGACGTACTCCGCCGTCCGCAGCTTGCGGACCGACGCCTCCACGACCCGGGCGAACCCCGGGGCGAACGCCACCGCGATCGCCGCGACGATGCTCCGGATGCCCGAGCCGGCCGTCGCGATCAGGATGAGGGCGATCAGCAGCACGGGCAGGGCGAGCAGCACGTCGACGGCGCGCATCAGCACGGCGTTCAGCCAGCGCGGCGCCGTCCCGGCCACGATCCCCACCGCGACGCCGGCGGCCATGGCCACCAGCACCCCGAGCAGGCTGGCCAGCAGGACCGGGCGGGCTCCGAAGACGGTGCGGCTGAGGACGTCGCGGCCGAGCTGGTCGGTGCCGAACCAGTGGTCCCCGCTGGGCGGGGCCAGGAAGGCGTCCGTGGTCGTGTTCGGCGGGGTGTGGGCCAGCGCGCCCGGGGCGACGAGCAGCAGCACGAACAGGACCAGGGTGACCAGGGCCGCGACCTGGGACACCCGCCGCAGCCGTGACGACGTCTGGACGGGGGCGAGCACCGGGACGGTCATGCCGCACTCCCCGCCAGCCGGGTCCGGGGGTCGACCGCACCCACCAGCAGGTCGACGACGAGGTTGATCAGCACGTAGGCGATCCCGATCAGCACCACGGCGCCCTGCACCACCGGGATGTTCTTGCTGGTGATCGAGGACGCCAGGAAGCTGCCCAGCCCGGCCCGTCCGAAGATCACCTCGGTGATCGCGGCGCCGGTGAGGATGTTGCCGAACTGCAGCCCGATGGTCGTGATCGCCGGGATCGAGGAGTTGCGCAGGGCGTGCCCCAGCAGCACCCGCCACTCGCTGCACCCCCGCGCGCGGGCCGAGCGGACGTACTCGCTGCGGTACTCCTCGATGATCCGGCCGCGGACCAGCCGGGTGAGGATGGCGGCGTAGCCCCAGCCGAGCGAGACCGCCGGCAGGATCAGCCCCCGCGGGGTGCCGTCGTCGATCGCCGGCAGCCAGTCCAGCCGGACGCTGAGCAGCAGCACCAGCACCAGCGCGAGGAAGAAGTACGGGATGGCCACGCCGAGGAACGAGACGCCCCGCGCGAGCTGGTCGACCACCGACCCGGGGCGGGCCCCGGCCGCCAGCCCCAGCGGCACCCCGACGCCGACCGCGACGGCGATCGCCGCCCCGGTCAGCAGCAGGGTGCTCGGCGCCCGCGAGAGCAGCTCGTGGGCGACGGAGTTGGAGGTCAGGTAGGAGGTCCCGAGGTCACCGTGCAGCAGCTGGCCGAGGAAGTCGAGGTACTGGGTCAGCAGCGGCCGGTCCAGACCGAGCTGGCTGCGCAGCTGGGCGATCTGCTCCGGACCGGCGTTCGAGCCGAAGAGGATCGTCGCGGCCGGGTCACCGGGGATCGCGTGGATCAGCAGGAAGGCCACGAGGGTGATGCCGAGGACCACGGGGAGGACGGCCACGAAGCGCCGCAGGACGAAGGCCACGGCTCAGGCGACCGTCGCGCCGTGGAAGGTGATGTAGCCGTTGAAGGTCGGGTGCAGCCCCGCCACCGACGACGCCGTCGTGAACTGCCCGTTGGTGTCCCACAGCGGCAGGTAGATCGCGTCCTTCATCAGCGTCTCGCCCACCGCCTGGTACCGCGCGTTGCGGGTGGCGTCGTCGGCGGTGGCGTTCGCCTTCTCGATGGCCGCGTCGACGGCGGGCTCGGCGTAGTGCGACCAGTTGAAGCCCGACTTGATCGCCGCGGAGTTGACCCAGATGTTCAACAGGTACGGGTCCGCGCCGTAGTAGCCGAAGGCCCCGAGGTTGTGCTCGCCGCCGTTGAACGAGACCTGAGCGGTCGTGAAGGGCTGGACGGCGGTGGTGGCGGTGAAGCCCACGGCGCTCAGCTGGGAGACCACGTACTGCGCGGGCAGCTCCATCCCTCCGCCGGCGTACAGGATGATCTCGAGGTGCAGCGGCTCCCCGTTCTTGGTCCGGACACCGTCCGGGCCGGGCGTCCAGCCCGCCTGGTCCAGCAGCTCGGCGGCTCTGGCCGGGTCGTAGGTGTAGAGCGCGCTGGCCGCCTCGCTGTAGCCCGGGGTGATCGGGGTCAAGACGTTGTGGGCGGCGGTGTTGACGCCGAACTGGACGCTCTCCACCAGCTTCTGCTGGTCCACCGCGACCATGATCGCCTGCCGCACCAGCGGGTCGTCCGTGGGCGACTTCGTCACGTTGATCGGCATGCCGATCGGGGTGCCGATCGCGGGGATCGTCATCTGGGTGTACTTCTGCGCCTTCGCGGCGGCCGCGATGCTGTTCGGCGGCAGGTTCATGGCGATCTGCAGCTGGCCGGACTGCAGGGCGTTGTACCGTCCGCTGTCGTCGGCGACGATCCGGAACACCAGCTCGTCGAGGGAGGCGGGACCGGTGGCACCCAGCTCAGCGGGTCCCCAGCGGTAGTCGGGGTTCTTGACCAGGTTCAACCGGTCCCCGGTCGCGTAGCTCTCGAACTTGAAGGGGCCGCTGCCCACGGGGTTGTTGCCGAACCCGGTCGCCCCGTACTTCTCCAGCGCGGTCGGGGACGCGATGCCGAAGTTGCCGGCCGCCTGCTGGTGCAGGAAACCGGCGTTGGGAGCGGAGAAGCTGATCTCCACGGTGTACGGGTCGATGATCTTGGTGCCCTCGTAGGGGCCGAGGGCACCGAGACCGCTCTTCGACTTGGTGGCGGGGTCGACGACGTGGTCGTAGGTCGCCTTGACGGCCTCGGCGTCGAACTTCGTGCCGTCGTGGAAGGTCACGTCCTCGCGCAGCTTGAACGTGTAGGTCGAGGCGTCGTCGGACACCTCGTAGCTGGTGGCCAGCCCGGGCACGAAGGTGCCCTCGTCCTCGCCCTCGGTGGGCAGCCACCAGACCAGCGGGTCGAAGAGGGCCATCGAGATCAGCAGCGTCAGGGCCAGCCCGGTGGCTCCCGGGTCGAGGGTGTCGGGGGTGGCGTTGATGCCGACGGTCAGCGAGCCGCCGGCCTGCCCGGCGGCCGAGGCCCCCGGGGCCGGGTCCTCGCTGCCGGACGAGCAGCCGGCCAGCCAGGGGGTGAGGGCGGCGCCGGCGGCCAGCCCACCGCCCCAGCCGAGCGCGCGGCGGCGGGTGAAGGCGGTGGCGGGCGACGCGGCCAGGACGCCGGGGGACGACGCGAGGGACGGGGCGGGCGACATGGGGCTCCTTCGTCGGCGTGGACCCGACGGTGGGAGCCGGGTCGACCCCGAGTCTGTCTCTTGTATACGAAGGACCCGTCACGGTGAGGTTGCGCTGACGTAACGCGCAGTCAGAACCTGCCGCGACTCGCCTCTTCGTATACCGACAGGGCCCGGTGCGCCCGCGAGTCGCGTCCCTCGCGGTCAGACCGAGGCGGCTCGACCCGCCGGCGCGAGCTGGTGCGCGGGGGCCATCAGCTGGTGACGGACGCTGAGCACGTGGTGGCGGGCCTCGGCCTCGGCGAGGTCCGCGTCGCCGGCGGCGATCGCCGCGATCAGCCCGTGGTGCTGCGACCAGGCCTCCGGGTCGCGGAGCGGTGAGCTCTGCCGGAGCAGCCACTGGCCGCGCTTGACCATCGGGATGGCGATCGCGGTGAGGTAGGCGTTGTCGGTCATCTCGAAGATCACCGAGTGGAGCTCGCTGTGCAGGTCGGACAGCGCGTCCAGGTCACGGCTCTCGGAGGAGGCCTGGGCCTGCGCCAGCAGCGACCGCATCCGCGCGACCGGCTCGGGGGTGACGTTCTGGGCGGCCAGCCGGGCGCCCAGCGGCTCGAGGGCCAGCCGCACCGCGAAGAGGTCGGCGGCCTGCCGCTCCGACAGGGTCGCCACGAAGGCCCCCCGGCGGGCGGGGACGTCGATGAACCCCTCGGCCTCGAGCGCGCGCATCGCCTCCCGCACCGGGTTGCGGGACACCCCGAGCAGCTCGGCGAGCCGGTCCTCGACCAGGCGCTCCCCGGGCGCGAGCGTGCCGTCGAGGATCAGCCGCCGGAGTGCGGCGGCGACGACCTCGCGCAGCGGCGGGTGCGCCGCACCCACGGTCAGGGGTGCCGGGAGCGGGGTGGCCATCGCTCGAATGTAGCCGAACCAGGCCGACCCCACCGGACGACGAGAGCGCTGGCGTCCTGCTCAGAAGCTCCCCAGCAGGTGACGGATGTCCTCCACGTCGTGGTGCATCTGCTCGATCAGCGGTTCCATGCCGGCGAACCTGATCTGGCCGCGGACCCGCGCGTAGAAGTCGACGGCGATCTCCACGCCGTACAGCTCCAGGTCGTCGCGGTCCAGCACGTAGGACTCGATCCGGCGCTGGACGCCGTCGAAGGTCGGGTTCGACCCGACCGAGATCGCGGCCGGCCAGCGGGGGGCGTCGGGCTGGTCCAACCGGGTCACCCAGCCCGCGTAGACGCCGTCAGCCGGCACGGCCAGCCCCGGCGCGACCAGCAGGTTGGCCGTCGGGTAGCCAAGCAGCCGGCCGCGCTGGTCGCCCTGCACGACGACGCCGGAGAACCGGAAGGGGTGGTCGCTCAGCTCGCGGACCCGGCCGAAGTCACCCTCGGCGACGGCGTGCCGGACCAGCGTGGACGAGCTCGGCTGCGCGCCGTCGGTGACCAGGGCGACGGGCTGCACGACGAACTGGCCGGCGCCGAGCTCCGCCAGCGTCGCGACGGTGCCGGAGGCCCGGAAGCCGAAGCGGAAGTTCTCCCCCACCACCACCCGGGCCGGGTGCAGCGGGCGCAGCACGGCGTCGACGAACTGGGCGGGGCTCCAGCCGGCCACCTCCGCGGTGAAGTCGACGACGACGACGTCGTCCGCGCCGGCCTCGCGGAGCAGCTCGACCCGGCGCGGCAGGGTGCTGAGCAGCAGCGGCGTCTGGTCCGGCCGGACCACCGACATCGGGTGCGGCCAGAAGGTCACGACGACGAGCGGGGCCTCCGGCTCGGCGGCGCGGGCGGTGCGCAGCAGGGCGGCGTGCCCTCGGTGGACGCCGTCGAAGTTGCCGATCACGACCACCGGGTCGCTGGTCATCTGCTCCGCCTCACCTTCGCTCCGGGGCACGCGGTCGCGGCTCCGGCGGCCCAGTCAACCACGGGGCCGGGACGGCCCCGGCGGCCTCAGCCGCAGAACACCGCGTCGGCCACGGCCCCGTCGCCGCGGCGCCGGTAGAGGGCCAGGAACTCGTCCTCGACGCTCAGCAGGGCCGCCTGCTCGGCGGGCAGCGCCAGCCCGGGCAGGGCCCGGCCGACGCGGACGGCCGCCTCCTGCTCGGCGTCCAGCACCACGGTGGCGAAGGTGCGGCGCACGACGTCGGTCAGGCCCAGCACCGGCAGGCTCTCGGTGGCGTCGGTGAGGGGCACCGCCTCGTCTAGCCCGAACGGGCCGACGGCGGTGCGACGGAGCGCGGTCAGGTGACCGGCCGAGCCCAGGGTGGTCCCGAGGTCGCGGGCGAGGGCGCGGACGTAGGTGCCCGAGCTGCACTCGACGACGACGTCGAGGTCGACGCAGGGGACGCCGTCGACGACGAGGTCCCGCCGGGCCGTGACGTCGAGGCGGTGCACGGTGACGGGCCGGGCCGCGAGCGCCACGTCCTCCCCCGCCCGCACCCGCGCGTAGGAGCGGACGCCGTCGACCTTGATCGCCGAGACGGCGGTCGGCACCTGCTCGATCAGCCCCCGCAGCGGCACCAGCGCCGCCTCGAGCGCCGCGGGGTCGAGGTCCGTCACGCCGGGCCGGAGGGTGGTCTCACCCTCGGCGTCGTCGGTCACCGTGCCGACGCCCAGCCGGAGGGTCGCGCTGTAGGCCTTGCGGGTGAGCATGAGGTGGCCGAGCAGCCGGGTGGCCCGGTTGACGCCGATCAGCAGCACGCCGGTGGCCATCGGGTCCAGCGTCCCGGCGTGCCCGACCTTGCGGGTGCCGAGCAGCCGCCGGCAGCGGGCGACCACCTGGTGAGAGGTCAGCCCGGCCGGCTTGTCCACGACGACCAGGCCGGCCTCGGCCGTCCCGGTCGTCGCCCGGCCGGAGCCGCTCAGCGGTCCAGGTCGACGTCGTCGGCGTCGTCCTCGTCGGTGTGCTTGTAGGGGTCCTCGCCCGCGGCGTAGGTCTTGCCGTGGGCCGCCTGCGCGACCCGTGCGTCGACGTCGCGCGCACGCTGCAGCAGGTCGTCGATCTGGCGGGCGTTCTCCGGGACGGCGTCGGCGACGAAGGCGACGGTCGGGGTGAACTTCATCCCCAGCTGCTTGCCGACCTGGGAGCGGATGAGCCCGGTGGCCGACGTGAGGGCGAGGGCCGTGCCGGCGGCCTCCTCGGGCGACCCGAGCACGGTGTAGAACACCGTCGCCTCGCGGCTGTCCCCGGTGAGACGCACGTCGGTCACGGTGACGAAGCCCAGTCGGGGGTCCTTGATCTTGCGCTCGAGCATCTCGGCCACGATCACCTTGATCTGGTCGGCGAGCTTGAGCACCCGGGGCGATGCCATGGTTCCTCCTCTGACGGACAGCCTTCCATTGTGCCGCATGGCCGGCCGGTCCCCGCCGCCGCACCGGGCGGGCACCGCAGCAGGTCGGTGGGCCCACGGTCCCTGCGGGAGTGCGCACCCGACGACGCCGGGCGCTGGCCCGCGACGGGCTCAGGGCCGCGCCCGACGGCCGGCCCGGGCGGCGAAGGCGTCCAGCGCCCGGAGCACGGCGTCCGCCCTCCATCCCCGCGCCCGGCGGTACAGCGGGAAGGACGTGAGCACGCCGGCGTCGACGAGCCGCTCCAGGTGCCGGTGGGCGTTCGGCACGGCGATCCCCAGGGCCGCCGCCACCTGGGCGGCGTCCAGCACCGGGCGGGCCAGGAAGAGGTCGGCCGCCCGCCACACCGCCGAGTCGCGGCGCGCGGTGATCGCGCCGCGCCAGCCCTCCCGGATCTCGGCCAGCTCGACGGCGAGCGCGCGCCCGTTGGTGATGGCCCGGAAGGTCGCGTCGACGCAGAGCCGGACGACCGGGTCCGGGTCGCCGGCGCGGTAGGCGGTGAGCGCCGCGTGGTACCCGGTGACGTCGGACAGCAGGCCGGCGGACACGGGCACGGTGACGTGCCGGCTCAGCCGGTGGTGCCGCAGCATGGCGTGCAGCAGGGCCCGGCCCGTGCGGCCGTTGCCGTCGGGGAACGGGTGGATGGTCTCGAACTGGGCGTACGCCAGCGCGGCCTGGGCCAGCACCGGCTGGTCGACGCGCCGGGCGTAGCGCATCAGGTCCTCGACCAGCGGCTCGATCCGTTCGGCCCGGGGCGCCACGTAGTCGGCCCCGACCGGGCTCAACGACGACCGGCCGATCCAGACGGGCTCGGTGCGCCAGGCACCGGCGATGTCCGGCTCGCTCGCCCCCAGCAGCGCCCGGTGCATCGCCAGCACGGTCTCCGGGGTCAGCTCCGCGGCCAGGTCGAGGGCGCACCGCATGGCCTGGGTGTTGGCGACGACGAGGCTCGCGTTGCTGCGGCTCGCGTCCCCCAGCTCGGCCAGGCCGATGCTGCGCGCCGAGGCGGTGAGGTTCTCGATCTGCGACGACGCCGCCGACTCGCTGCGCAGCAGCACCGCGTCCAGGGGCGCGGGGCTGGTGGCCATCTCGGCGTCGTAGCGGGCCAGCTCGGCCGCGGCGTCCTCGAGCGGGCCGGCCAGCTCGACCGGGACCGCGTAGTCCAGCTCGGCGATCGGGGGCGGGACCGCCGCGTGGTAGCGACCGTGCGCCCGCTGCCGCTCCGTCCGGCTCAGCGCGGCACCCGAGGACCGGGAGTCCCAGATCAGCTGCTCGTGCCCGACGGGCGGCCAACGGTGCCCCTGATCCGAGAAGGCCATGCGTCGAACTTATCAGTTCGGCCGACAAGTGATAAAACGCCGACGGGGCGGGGCCGTGTTGCCACGACCCCGCCCCGCCGACGACCAGCGCTCGGTGCTGCGCTCAGCTACGAGCCTTCTCGCGCATCTCGAAGGTCTCGACGACGTCGCCGACCCGGATGTCGGAGTAGTTCGCGAGCGTCATGCCGCACTCGAACCCTTCGCGCACCTCGGTGGCGTCGTCCTTCTCCCGGCGCAGCGAGGAGATGGTCGTCTCGTTGATGACGACGCCCTCACGCAGCAGCCGGGCCTTGGAGTTGCGGCGGATCGACCCGCTGGTGACCATGCAACCGGCGATGATGCCGGCGCGGGACGAGCGGAAGATCTCGCGGATCTCCGCCTGACCCAGCTGGGCCTCCTCGTAGATCGGCTTGAGCAGGCCCTTCAGCGCGGCCTCGATCTCGTCGATCGCGGAGTAGATCACCGAGTAGTACCGGATGTCGACACCCTCGCGGTCCGCCATCTCCGACGCCTTGCCCTGCGGGCGGACGTTGAAGCCGACGATGACCGCGTTGGAGGCCGCCGCCAGGCTGACGTTGGTCTCGGTGATCGCACCGACACCGCGGTCGATGACCCGCAGGCTGACCTCGTCGCCGACGTCGATCTTGGCGAGCGCGTCCTCCAGGGCCTCGACCGAGCCAGCGCCGTCGCCCTTGAGGATGAGCCGCAGCTCCTGGTCCTCGCCCCGCTCGAGCTGGTCGAACAGCTGGTCGAGCGTCTTGCGCCGGGTGCTGGCCGCCTGGGCCGCCATCCGGAGCCGGGACGCCCGGCGCTCGGCGATCTGCCGGGCCATCCGGTCGTCGTCGACGACGATGAAGCTGTCGCCGGCGCCGGGGACGGCCGTCAGGCCGAGCACCTGGACCGGGAAGGACGGCGGGGCCTCGTCGACGTTCTGACCGTGGTCGTCGAGCAGGGCCCGGACCCGTCCGTACCCCGTCCCGGCCACAATCGAGTCGCCGACGTGCAGCGTGCCGCGCTGGACCAGGACGGTGGCCACGGGACCACGGCCCTTGTCGAGGTGGGCCTCGATGGCCACACCCTGACCGTCCATCTCCGGGTTGGCGCGCAGGTCGAGCGCGGCGTCGGCGGTCAGGATGACCGCCTCCAGCAGCTGCTCGAGGCCGACGCCGGTGATCGCGGAGACGTCGACGAACATCGTGTCGCCGCCGTACTCCTCGGGCACCAGGCCGTACTCGGTGAGCTGGCCGCGGACCTTGGTCGGGTCAGCGCCCTCGCGGTCGATCTTGTTGACCGCGACGACGATCGGCACCTCGGCGGCCAGCGCGTGGTTCAGCGCCTCGATCGTCTGCGGCATCACCCCGTCGTCGGCGGCCACCACCAGGACGGCGATGTCGGTCGACTTCGCACCGCGGGCACGCATGGCGGTGAACGCCTCGTGGCCCGGGGTGTCGATGAAGGTGATGGCGCGCTCCTCGCCGTCGACCTCCGTGGTCACCTGGTAGGCGCCGATGGCCTGGGTGATGCCACCGGCCTCGCCACCGACCACGTTGGTCTTGCGGATCGCGTCGAGCAGCTTGGTCTTCCCGTGGTCGACGTGACCCATGACGGTGACGACCGGCGGACGCGCCTCGAGCTCGTCCTCGCCGCCCTCGTTCTCGCCGAACTCGATGTCGAAGCTCTCCAGCAGCGCGCGGTCCTCGTCCTCGGGGGAGACGACCTCGATCTTGTAGTTGAGCTCGCCGGCGAGCACCTGGAGGGTGTCCTCGGACACCGTCTGGGTGGCGGTCACCATCTCGCCCAGGTTGAACAGCACCTGGACCAGCGACGACACGTCGACGTTGATCTTCTCCGACAGGTCGGTCAGCGAGGCGCCGCGGGCCAGCCGGACCGTCGACCCGTCGCCCTGGCGGACGCGGACACCACCGATCTCCGGCGCCTGCATCTGGTCGAACTCTTGACGACGCTGACGCTTCGACTTGCGGCCACGGCGCACCGGGCCTCCGGCGCGGCCGAAGGCACCCTGCGTGCCGCCGCGACCACCACGGCCGCCACGGCCCGCGGGAGGCGGACCGCCGCCGGGACCGCCGGTACGACCGGGAGGACCACCGCCGCCGGGACGGCCACGACCACCCGCGGGTGCGCCACGGCCACGAGGGCCGGCCGCACCGGGAGCGCTCAGCTGGCCCGAGCTCTGCCGGGGCATCATCGCCGGGTTGGGCCGGGGCATGCCGGGAACGCCCGGACGTCCGCCCGGCGCGGGAGCACCGCGGCCGGCGGGCGGCCGGGGACCACCGGGACGGGCGGCCTCGCCGGCACCCGGGGCACCGGGTGCACCAGGGGTCTGGCGCGGCGGCCGGGGCTGACCCATGCCCTGCGAGGGCGAGAACGGGTTGTTGCCCGGGCGGGGCGCCCCACCCGGACGACGGCTGGCCGGGGCGCCGGCCCCGGGCAGGCCACCCGTGGACCCGGGACGCGGACGGGGACCGGGGGTGCCGGCCTGGCCGTCGGTCCGCGGGGCGGAGGGCTGGCCGGGACGGGCGGCCGAGGGCTGCCCGCTGCGCGGCGTGGCGGGCTGGCCGCCACCGGTCTGGCCGGCGTCGGTCGGGCCGGCCGCCGGAGCGGGGGTCTCGGCCGGGGTCGACGGCTGACCGGGGGCGCGGGGCGTGCTGGGACGCGGGCCCGGCGCGGGCGTGCGGTTGACGGGACCGGGGGTGCCCGCACCCGGCCGGGCCGCGGTGCGCGGGGCCTCCGTGGGTGCGGGGGCCGGAGCCGAGGTGGGCGCCGAGGCCACCGGAGCGACCGGGGCGGGGCTGGGGGTGCTCGCCTGGACCGGGGCGGCGGGGGCCGGCGCGGCCGGGTGGGGACGGCTGAGACCCGGGCTGGGCATCGGCGGACGCCGGGTGCCGGCCGGGGCGGCCGGGTTCCGGGTGGCGGCGGGACCCGGACGGGCCGGCTCCTTGCTGCCGCCGGACGAACCGTTGCCCAGCTTTTCCTTGAGCCGCCGCTCCACGGGGGGTTCCACCGTGGAGGAGGCGGAGCGGACGAACTCGCCCATGTCCTTCAACATCGTGAGGACGGTCTTGCTCTCGACTCCGAGCTCTTTCGCGAGCTCATAGACGCGGACCTTGGCCACTGCACTCCTTGTTGGCGGTCCGGGTCTTGTGCGCCGGACCAGTTAGTTGTCTTGCATGCTCATTGAGGGGTTCTCATCGAGTGGTCATGAGCGTGAGCCCACTTTCTGGTTCGGCGCCCCTGGTCGGAGGCGCTTGAGCGCGGACTCCACGACCCGAGGCGCAGCAGCACCCCGACCGGTGAAGTCAATGAAGAACTCTATCCTCGTCCGGCCCGATCGCCTAAGCGAGTTGTCCCGCCCCGGACTCGGCCCAGCGGCGCGTCAGCACCTCGGGGTCGACTCCGGTGACCCGCAGGGCGCGGCCGAGGGCCCGTCGCTTGACGGCCAGGGCCACGCAGTCGGGTCCGGGGTGCAGGTAGGCGCCACGACCGGGCTCCCGCTGGGCGGGGTCGACCACGACGGACTGCTGCCAGACCAGCCGGACGAGCTCGGACTTCTCCGCCTTGCGGCGGCAGCCGACGCAGGTGCGCACCGGCTTGCTCACGCGACCACCTTACCCGCTGCTCCACCGCGGACCGGCGGCCCACCGGGGCCGGCCGGCCAGGGCGGCTCAGCCCTCGGCCGGGACGACCTCGGTGTCGGAGCGGATGTCGATGCGCCAGCCGGTGAGCCGGGCGGCGAGCCGGGCGTTCTGCCCCTCCCGGCCGATGGCCAGCGACAGCTGGTAGTCGGGGACCACGACGCGGGCGGCCCGGGCGGCGAGGTCGACGACGGTGACCGAGCTGACCTTGGCCGGCGACAGGGCCTGCGCGACGAACTTCGCCGGGTCCGGGTACCAGTCGATGATGTCGATCTTCTCCTCGTTCAGCTCGTGCATCACCGCCCGCACCCGCTGGCCCATCGGCCCGATGCAGGCGCCCTTGGCGCTGACGTCGGGGTTGTGGCTGACGACGGCGATCTTGCTGCGGTGGCCGGCCTCGCGGGCCGTCGCCTTGATCTCCACCGTGCCGTCGGCGATCTCGGGGACCTCGAGCTTGAAGAGCTTCTCGACCAGCCCCGGGTGGGTGCGGGAGACGACGACCTGGGGGCCGCGGAGCTCCTTGCGCACGGCGACGACGTAGACCCGGATCCGCCGGCCGTGCGGGTAGGTCTCCCCCGGCACCTGCTCGGCCAGCGGCATGATCGCCTCGATCTTGCCCAGGTCCACCAGCACCGTGCGGGTGTCGCGGCCCTGCTGCACGATGCCGGAGACGATGTCGCCCTCGACGCCGGCGAAGTGCCCGTACTTCTGCTCGTCCTCGGCGTCGCGCAGGCGCTGCATGATGACGGAGCGGGCGGTCGACGCCGCGACCCGGCCGAAGCCCTCCGGGGTGGCGTCGTACTCCCCGACGCGGTGGCCCTCGTCGTCGCGCTCGGGCACCATGACCGCGACGTGCCCGCTCTTGCGGTTCAGCTCCACCCGGGCGCCGGGCACGGCGCCGTCGGTGCGGTCGTAGGCGGTGAGCAGGGCCTCTTCGATGGCGGCGGCGAGCACCTCGAAGGGCAGCTCCTTCTCCCGCTCCAGCAGGCGCAGCACCGAGATGTCGATGTCCATCAGTTCTCGTCCTCGATCTCGTCGTCGGTCTCGATGTCGTCGTCGAGGTCGTCCTCGTCGTCCGCGGCCGGGGTCCTCGGCCGGTTGAGCTCCACCTGCACCAGGGCCTTGGACACCTCGGCCAGGGCCAGCTCGCGGGAGCTGCCCTCCACCTCGAGGGTGACGACCTCCTCGCCGGCGGCGCTGACGCGCCCGGTGTAGCTCTCCCCCGTCGTCGTCGTCACCGCGACCAGCCGGCCGACGTTGCGCCGCCAGTGCCGCGGCAGCTCCAGCGGGCGGCTGACGCCCCGCGAGCTGACCTCGAGCGTGTACGGCGCGCTGCCCACCACGGGGGACTCGTCCAGGGCGACGGAGATCGCCCGGGTGGCGTCGGCGATGTCGTCGAGCAGGGGCCCCTTGCCCTCGGGTCCGTCGCCGTCGACGACGACGCGGAGCAGCCGGCGCTTGCCGGCCGGCAGCACCTCCACGGCGTCGAGGTCCAGCCCGTGCTGGGCCAGGACGGGGCCCAGCAGGGCGACGATCTGGGTCTCTCTCATGGCAGGTCACTCGATCCGGTTGTGGTGGTGCAGTTGTCGTGCCCGGGGGACGACCGCCCGGCCCCGCCGGGGCGGGGGTCGGTCACGCGGTGGGCGTCCAGCGGGTCGACGACCCCGGAGCGGACCTCGATCATACCGTCGGCTGGGATAGCGTCGGTCCGTGCCCGACCCGATCCCCGCCCCCGCGCCGGGGCGGGAGCGCTGGTCACGCCGCACCCTGCTGCTCGGCGGCCTGGCCGTCGGGGCGAGCGCCTGCAGCGTGAGCGACCCGGCCGTCCGCGGTCCCGCCGGGGCACCCGCGGCGACCGCACGGCCGAGTCCGACGCCGAGCCCGCTGGCCCCCGGTCTGGCCCGCGACGTCGCGGCCGAGACCGCCCTCGCCGCCGGGGCGCGCGCGCAGCGGGCCCGCACCGACGCCGACGACGCGCGGCGGCGTGACCTGCTGGGCCTCGTGGAGCAGGCGCACACCGCGCGGGCGGCGGCGATCACCGCCCCCGACCCGGCGGAGCCGACCCCGTCCTCCACCTCCACGCCCGCTCCCGGCCCGCGCAGCGGTCCGGGCCGGGCGCCCGGCACCGAGCGGCTGGTCGCCGACGAGCGGGCCCTGGCCGCGCGCTACCGCGCGGCCGCGATGGCCGCCGGCGGACCGGCTGCGCTGCTCTGGGGGTCGATGGCGGTGGCCAGCGGGGCGTTCGCGACGGCCCTCGCCGCCGCCGAGCCGCCGCGCTCGGCCGCGGTCGCCGACCGCGCGCCGCTGACCGTGCCCAGCGACTCCGCCGCGGTGTCGGCGCTCGTCGGGTCGCTGCACGCCGCCGTCTGGGGCTACCAGCTGGCCCTGGGCAAGCTGCCCGTGACCGGGGCGCGCCACGACCGCGCACGGGCCGGGCTGCGGGAGCGCCGGGCGCTGCAGGCCCGGCTGGTGGACCGGCTGCGCCGGGCCGGCGTCGAGGTGCCGGCCGCCGCCCCCGCCTACGACCCCGATCCGGAGGTGCGCGACGCCGACGACGCCCGGCTCCTCCTCCGCCGGATCGAGACGCGGCTGCTGCCCTTCTGCGGCCTGTGGCTGGCGGCGGCGGCCCGACCGGCCGACCGGGCCGCGGCCCTCGCGGCCCTCACCGCCACGGCGACGACGGCCACGGCGTGGGGCGCTCCGCTGCAGGCCTGGCCCGGCTGGTCGGCCTAGTCCGGCTCGCGCGCGAGGGTGCCCGCTGCCCGACGCTCGCCGGGATGGGTCCGGCTCGCGCCCGAGGGTGGCCGGGAGGCGTCCGGCTCGCGCTCACCTCAGGTCAGCTGGGTCACCGTGTCGTAGGTGAGCTTCAGCACCAGGGCGGCGACGACGGCGAGGAAGACCTTGCGGACGAAGCCATTGCCCTGCCGGAGGGCGGTGCGGGCGCCGAGGAAGCCGCCGACGAGGTTGGCCGCTCCCATGGCCAGGCCGAGGGCCCACAGCACCGAGCCGTGGGCCGCGAAGACGGCGATGGCCGACAGGTTGGTGACGAGGTTGGCGATCTTGGCCTTGGCGCTGGCCTCGAGGAAGCCGTAGCCGAGCACGCCGACCAGCAGGATGACGAAGAACGAGCCGGTGCCCGGTCCGAGGAAGCCGTCGTAGGCCCCGACGCCCAGCCCGATCAGGGCCGTCCGGCCGTAGTGGGCACGGCCGTCGTGCTTGCGCTCGGACACCAGCCCCAGCTGCGGCCGGCGCCAGGTGTAGAGGCCGACGACCACCAGGGCGACCAGCACGACCGGGGTGAAGTACTCCTTGGGCAGGAACTTCGCCAGCTGTGCGCCGCCCGCCGAGCCGAGGCCGGCGGCCACGACCAGCGGCAGGATCGTCCGCCAGTCCGGCCGGATCTTGCGGGCGTAGGTGATCGAGCTGGTCGCCGTCCCGAACACCGAGGAGACCTTGTTGGTGCCGAGCACGCTCGCGGGCGGGGCGTCGGCCGGCAGCCCGATCAGCAGCGCGGGCAGCTGGATCAGGCCGCCGCCGCCCACCACCGCGTCCACCCAGCCGGCGGCGAACGCCGCGAGCACCAGCAGGACCAGGGTCAGCGCCGGCAGGTCGAGGGCGTCCACGGGCGCTCAGCCGGCCGCGGGCGTCAGAGCTGGTCCGGGCGGTCGAACTCGGGTCGCCCGCGGACCACGGTGAGGACCTCCCCGAGCGCGTCGGCCACGGGCACGTCGGTGCGGACGCCGGTCCTGCGGTCCCGCACCTCGACGACCCCGTCGGCCAGGCCCCGGCCGACCACGACGATCGTCGGCATGCCCATGATCTCGGCGTCGGCGAACTTGACGCCGGGGCTCGCCTTGCGGTCGTCGAGCAGCACGGCGATGCCGGCCTCGTCCAGCCGGCCGGCCAGCTCGGTGGCGAACTCGAGGACCTCGGTGCCCTTCCCGGTCGCGAGCACCTGGACGTCGAACGGCGCCAGCTCGCGCGGCCAGACCAGGCCCCGCTCGTCGCAGGTGTTCTCCGCGACGGCGGCCACGGCCCGGGAGACCCCGATGCCGTAGGAGCCCATGGTCACCGTGACCAGCTTGCCGTTCTCGTCGAGGACCTTGAGGCCGAGCGCCTCGGCGTACTTGCGGCCCAGCTGGAAGATGTGGCCCATCTCGATGCCGCGGGCCAGCTGCAGCGGGCCGCTGCCGTCGGGTGACGGGTCGCCCGCCCTGACCTCGGCGGCCTCGATGGTGCCGTCCGGGGTGAAGTCCCGGCCGGCGACGAGGTCGAAGACGTGCCGGCCCGGCTCGTCCGCACCGGTCACCCAGGCCGTGCCGGTGCTGACCCGCGGGTCGACGAGGTAGCGGAGGCCGCTGGCGGACTCCGTGCCCAGGACGCCCGGCCCGATGTAGCCCTTGACCAGCGAGGGGTGGTCGGCGAAGTCGTCCTCGGTGAACGGCTCGACCTCGGCCGGCTCCACCTGGGCGCCCAGTCGCTTGAGGTCCACCTCGCGGTCGCCGGGCAGCCCGATGACCAGCGGCTCCCGGGTGCCGTCCGGGTGCCGGAGCACGACGACGACGTTCTTCAGCGTGTCCGCCGCGGTCCAGGGCCGGTCGGACCGCGGCACGCGCTCGTTCGCCACGGCGACGAGCGTCTCGATCGTCGGGGTGCCGGGGGTGTCCTCGACGTGGGCCGCGGGCAGGCCGTCGAGGGGCCGCGGGTCCGGCGCGGGCGTCCGCACCGCCTCGACGTTGGCCGCGTAGCCGCCCGGCGAGCGGACGAAGGTGTCCTCGCCCGTCTCGGAGATGGCGAGGAACTCCTCGCTGCGGGAGCCGCCCATGGCTCCCGACATCGCGGAGACGATGACGTAGGAGAAGCCGAGCCGGTTGAAGATCTTGACGTAGGCGTCGCGGTGCAGGTCGTAGGACTTCTGCAGGCCGGCGTCGTCGAGGTCGAAGGAGTAGGAGTCCTTCATGACGAACTCGCGCCCGCGGAGGATGCCGGCCCGCGGGCGGGCCTCGTCGCGGTACTTGGTCTGGATCTGGTAGAGCGAGAGCGGCAGGTCCTTGTAGGAGGAGTACAGGTCCTTGACCAGCAGCGCGAAGATCTCCTCGTGGGTGGGGCCCAGCAGGTAGTCCCCGCCCCGCCGGTCCTGGAGCCGGAACAGGTTGGGGCCGTACTCGGTCCAGCGGCCCGTCGCCTCGTAGGGCTCGCGCGGCAGCAGGGCCGGCAGGTGCACCTCCTGGGCGCCGATGGCCTCCATCTCCTGGCGGATCACCCGCTCGACGTTGCGGAGCACCTTGTAGCCCAGCGGCAGCCAGGAGTAGATGCCGGGGGCGACGCGGCGGATGTAGCCGGCCCGGACGAGCCAGCGGTGGCTGGGCACCTCGGCGTCGGCCGGGTCCTCGCGCAGGGTCCGGACGAACAGCTCCGACAGACGGGTGATCACTGAGCAGGCCTCTTCTTCGACGTCGACGGCCACCCGCGACGGGCGGGAGCCGCCGCTCACCCTACCGAGCGCGGCCCCCGGCCCACGACCCGGAATCGGCCGCGGCCCGGCTCAGTAGTGGATGGTCGCGAACTCCCCCACCTGCTCGAACCCCACGCGCGCGTAGGTCGCCCGGGCGGGCCGGTTGTAGTCGTTGACGTAGAGGGACACCGTGGGCACGACGGCGCGGGCCAGCTGCACCACCGCGGCCATGGCGGGGGCGGCGATCCCGCGGCCGCGCAGCGCGGGGTCCAGCCAGACCCCCTGCACCTGGGAGACGGTGCCGGACACGGAGCCCAGGTCGGCCTTGAAGATGGCCCGGCCGCCCTCGAAGATGCCGAAGGCCCGGCCCGAGGTGATCAGCTGGCGCACGTAGAAGCGGTAGCCGGCCGGGTTGCCCTGGATCGGGGAGACCCCGATCTCCTCGGTGTACATCTTGATCGCGGCGTCGGTGTAGGCGTCCCACTGGTCGAGGGTGACGCGGCGGACCCGCGGGTCGGGCGCGACGGCGGGCTCGGCCTCGATCGCCATCACGGGCTGGTGGGGGCGGACGTCCCGCGCCCGGCTCCAGGCGGTCCCCCAGCGCTCCCCCAGCCGCTGCCACAGGTCCATGGCCACCCCGGACGGGCCGATGATCGAGGCGCACATCCGCTGCGGTCCGGCGAACTCGGTCCAGGCGGCCAGCGCGTCCGGCCCCGCCCCGACGGGGACGAGGTTGGACCCGGCGTGGCACAGGGACCGCAGCACCCCGTCCTGCTCGTAGCCCCAGACGGGGCAGCCGAGGCTGGCGGGGTCCAGGCCGGCGGCCCGGACCCGGGAGGCGACGAAGACGTTCTCGACCGGCCGGCTGGAGAGCACCCGGATGGCGGCCGGCAGGTCGGCCCGACCGAGGACGCGGACCGAACCGCCGTCCCGCAGCCTGGTCCCGGTCCTGCCCGCGGCCTCGGTCACCGGCGGCCGATCAGACCCGGGCCGGCACGGGACCGCCGGCCACCGAGACCTCGGGGCCGCCCTCGCCCGCCGGCATGGACTCGGCCAGCCGCAGGGCCTCCTCGATCAGGGTCTCGACGATGTCGGCCTCGCGGACGGTCTTGACCACCTCACCGCGGACGAAGATCTGGCCCTTGCCGTTGCCGGAGGCGACGCCGAGGTCGGCCTCGCGGGCCTCGCCGGGGCCGTTGACGACGCAGCCCATCACAGCGACGCGGAGCGGGACGGTCATCCCCTCCAGCCCGGCGGTGACGGCGTCGGCCAGCTTGTAGACGTCGACCTGGGCGCGGCCGCAGGAGGGGCAGGAGACGATCTCCAGCTTCCGCGGGCGCAGGTTCAGCGACTGCAGGATCTGGATCCCGACCTTGACCTCCTCGACGGGCGGGGCCGAGAGGGAGACCCGGATCGTGTCGCCGATGCCCTTGGACAGCAGCGCGCCGAACGCGACGGCGGACTTGATCGTGCCCTGGAAGGCGGGCCCGGCCTCGGTGACGCCGAGGTGCAGCGGGTAGTCGCAGGCCTCGCTGAGCAGCTCGTACGCCCGGACCATGATCACGGGGTCGTTGTGCTTGACGCTGATCTTGAAGTCGCGGAAGCCGTGCTCCTCGAACAGGCTCGCCTCCCACAGCGCCGACTCGGCCAGCGCCTCGGGTGTCGCCTTGCCGTACTTGGCCAGCAGCCGCTTGTCGAGGGAGCCGGCGTTGACGCCGATCCGGATGGAGGTCCCGTGGTCGGCGGCCGCCCGGGCGATCTCCTTGACCTGGTCGTCGAAGGCGCGGATGTTGCCGGGGTTGACCCGGACGGCCGCGCAGCCGGCCTCGATGGCCGCGAAGACGTACTTCGGCTGGAAGTGGATGTCGGCGATCACCGGGATCTGCGACTTGGCGGCGATGGCCGGGAGCGCGTCGGCGTCGTCCTGGCTGGGCACCGCGACCCGCACGATGTCGCAGCCGGTGGCGGTCAGCTCGGCGATCTGCTGCAGGGTCGCGTTGATGTCGGAGGTCAGCGTGGTGGTCATCGACTGCACGCTGACGGGCGCATCACCGCCGACGTCGACCTTGCCGACCTTGATCTTGCGCGTCTTGCGGCGCGGGGCGAGGACGGGCGGGGGCAGGGCGGGCAGGCCGAGGTCAATGGTCATGGCGGGACCAGCGTAGTCCCCGCCCCGCGAGCCCGGGCGCCGACGACCGCGGGTCGCTCACCGCTCAGCCGGGCGGGTCGGCCGGCACGGCCGAGCGCCAGGGCGCCCGCCACGGCGGGGCCTCCCACCCCTCCGTGACGTAGACCCGCTCGCGCGCCACCTTGCCGTCGCGCCAGTCGAGGAGCTGCACCCCCTGGACCCAGGTCTGGCCGCCGTCGTAGCTGGCGGACAGCTCGACCACCGAGAAGTCGGCGCGGACGGTCGTGCGCCGGATGCGGTAGCGGAGGTCGTCGCGGCCCACCGGGTACTGCCGTCGCCACGCGGTGAACCCGTCGCGGCCCTCGAAGCGTTCGCCGCTCTGCGGGAACTCCAGCACCGCGTCCGGGTGGTACAGCTCCTCGGCGTGGTCGACGTCGGCGCCCGCGTGCTCGAAGTAGCGCCCCAGCTGCGCGCGGATCACCGTCTCGTCCACCTCCCCGCCCCGGCCGGACCCCACCCGCCCAGCCTGGCACGACCGGCCCGGGGCGACCAGACGCTCAGGCGCTCAGAACAGCCGGATCGGGTCGATGATGTCGGCGAGGACCAGCACGACGCCCGAGACGGCGATGACGCTGCCGACGAGGTAGGCGACGGGCAGCATCCTGGCCGTGTCCACGTGCCCCGGGTCCGGCCGGCGGAAGAGCCGGGCGAGGGTGCGCCGCAGGCCCTCGTAGATCGCCCCGACGATGTGCCCGCCGTCGAGCGGCAGCAGCGGCACGAAGTTGAACAGGGCGACGAAGAGGTTGACCGACCCCAGCACGGTGAACAGGCTGGCGACCTTGGTGGCGGCGCCGATCTGGTCGGTGCTGGCGATCTCGCCGGCCGCGCGGCTCGCGCCGAGGATGCTCATCGGCCCGTAGACGTCGCGGGGCTGGCCGGTCACCAGGTTGTAGGCCGTGTAGTACACCTTCACCGGGAAGGCCGCCAGCGCGACCACCGTCTGCTTGGTCATGCCCCACATGTCCTGGACCACCGCGACGGGCCCGCCGCGCTGCCGCTCGACGACGGGCTGGACCCCGAAGAAGCCGGCGGCGACCCGCTTGGCCGGGTCGTAGCGGTCCGGGACGCCGGTGATCACGGTGCTGACCGGCGTCAGCTCGACCCGCTGCCCGTCCCGCAGCACGGTGAACGCGGCGGTCCGGTCGAGGTTGGCGCGGATGGCCTGCGACACCTCGTCCCAGCTGCTCACCGGGCGGCCGTTGAAGGCGACGATGGTGTCGCCGGGTCGGATCCCCGACCGGGCGGCCGGGCTGGCCGGCTTCCCCGCGCAGCTCCGGTCGGTGGCGTCCGCGGCGACGATGCACTCGGGCACGCCGGCGATGGTCAGCGTGGAGCGGTTGACGCCGTAGCTCGCCGTGACGGCCAGCAGGATCAGGAAGGCCAGCAGCACGTTCATCAGCGGGCCGCCGGCCATGATGACCAGCTTCTGCCAGGACTTCTTCTGGTAGAACAGCCGGCCCTCGTCCTCGGGCAGGATGTCGACGTACTCGGCGGCCCGCGCGTTGTCGGCCATGCTCTGGAACAGCCCGGTGCGGCCGGCGCGGACCTGGCCCGGCCGGTCCTTGGAGGGCGGGAACATCCCGACGAAGCGGACGTAGCCGCCCAGCGGGACCGCCTTGATCCCGTACTCGGTCTCCCCGCGGCGGCGCGACCAGAGGGTCTTGCCGAAGCCGACGAAGTACTGGGTGGTCTTGACCCCGAACAGCTTGCCGGGGAGGAGGTGGCCGATCTCGTGCAGACCGATCGAGGCCATCACCAGGGCGAAGAAGAGGACGGCACCGCCGAGGTAGATGACCAGGTCCATCGGGGGGTGCCTCTTACTTCTCGGGGTCCGTCGCGGTCAGGTCCCGGGCGCGCCGCCGGGCCCAGTGGTCGGCCGCCAGCACCAGCTCCAGGCTCAGCGCGGACGACGCCACCAGCGTCGAGCCTACGTCGGGGGTGGGCGCACCGTCGGGCTCCCGTGGCACGGCCTCGACGTGCTCGTCGAGCACGGCCTCGACGACCTCGAGGATGCGCAGGAAGCCGATCCGTCCGGCGTGGAAGGCGTCGACGCACTCCTCGTTCGCGGCGTTGAACACCGCGGGGGCGGTCCCGCCGAGCCGCCCGGCGCGCCGCGCGAGCTCGACGGCCGGGAACGCGTCGTCGTCCAGCGGCTCGAAGGTCCAGCTGGCCGCCTTCGTCCAGTCGCAGGAGGCGGCCGCTCCGGGGGTGCGGTCGGGCCAGCTGAGCCCGAGCGCGATCGGCAGCTTCATGTCCGGCGGCGAGCACTGGGCCAGCGTCGAGCCGTCGACGAACTGGACCATCGAGTGCACGACCGACTGCGGGTGCACCACGACGTCGATCCGGTCGAGGTCGACGCCGTAGAGCAGGTGGGCCTCGAGGAGCTCGAGCCCCTTGTTGACCAGGGTGGCCGAGTTCGTGGTGATGACCCGGCCCATGGTCCAGGTGGGGTGGGCGAGCGCCTGCTCCGGGGTGACGTCGGCCATCTCGGCCCGGGTGCGGCCGCGGAAGGGTCCTCCGCTGGCCGTCAGGACCAGCCGGTCGACCTCGGCGGCGGTGCCGCCGCGCAGGCACTGGGCGATGGCCGAGTGCTCGGAGTCGACGGCGACGATCTGCCCCGGGGCCGCGGCCCCCGTGACCAGGGCGCCGCCGATCACCAGGGACTCCTTGTTGGCCAGCGCCAGGGTGCGCCCGGTCGCCAGCGTGGCCAGGGTCGGCGCCAGACCGGCGGAGCCGGTGATGCCGTTGAGGACGACGTCGCAGGGGTGCGCCGCCAGCTGGGTGGCCGCGTCAGGCCCGGCGAGGATCTTGGGCAGCCGGGCGCCGCCGGTGGCCCAGCCGCGACGGCTGGCCTCGGCGTAGAAGGCCAGCTGCAGGTCCTGGACGGCCGTGGCCTGGTGCACCGCGACGACGTCGGCGCCGGTCTCCAGCGCCTGCCGGGCGAGCAGCTGGACCTGGCCCCCGCCGGCGGCGAGCCCGACGATGCGGAACTCCTCCGGCCGGGCGGCGATGACCTCCAGCGCCTGGGTGCCGATGCTGCCGGTACTGCCCAGGATCACCACGTCGCGCACGGGCTCAGTGTGCCCTACGGCTCACGGCCGGCCCCGTCCCTGCGCGACGCGCACCCGGGAGCCGAGGCGGGCGGGGGCCGCGGCTAGGGTCACCGCCATGCCCGCCGACGACGCCCTGCCCCGCAGCACCCCGAGCGCCCAGGGGGTCTCGAGCGCCGGTCTCGCCGGCTTCCTCGACGCGGTCGAGGTGGCCCCCGACCTCGAGCTGCACAGCGTCATGGTGCTCCGGCACGGCCACGTGGTCGCGGAGGGCTGGTGGGCGCCCTACGGCCCCGACGAGGCGCACCTCCTCTACTCGCTGAGCAAGAGCTTCACCGCGACGGCGGCCGGCCTCGCCGCGGCCGAGGGACTGCTCTCCTTCGACGAGCCCGTCGTCTCCTACTTCCCCGAGCTCGCCGGCGCCGCGACCGACGAGCGCAGCCGGACGATGCTGGTGCGCCACGTCGCCGCGATGGCGTCCGGGCACGTGGCGGACACCCTGGACCGGATCGTCACCCTGGACCGGACCGAACCGGTCCGTGCGTTCCTGGGCCTGCCGCCGGAGCAGCAGCCCGGCTCGGTGTTCTGCTACAACAACGGCGCGACCTACACCCTCGGGGCGATCGTGCAGCGGGTGACGGGTCAGACCCTGCTCGGGTACCTGCGCCCGCGGCTGCTGGACCCGCTGGGCATCGGGCCGGGCTACTGGCACCAGCACCCGGCCGGCCGCGAGCTGGGCTTCAGCGGGCTGCACCTGCGCACGGAGGACCTGGCGCGGTTCGGCCAGCTCTACCTCGACGACGGCGTCTGGCACGGCGAGCGGCTGCTGCCGGAGGGTTGGGTGGCCGACGCGAGCGCCGTGCACACCGCGAACCCCGCCGAGCCGAACCCCGACTGGCAGCAGGGCTACGGCTACCAGCTGTGGCGCTCGCGGCACGGCTACCGCGGCGACGGCGCCTACGGGCAGTTCTGCCTCGTGCTGCCCGAGCAGGACATGGTGGTGGTCACCACCGCCCAGACCGAGAACATGCAGGGCCTGATCGACGCCGTCTGGGACCACGTGCTGCCCGGGGTTGACGCCCCGACCCCGGACCAGGACGCGGCGCTCGCCGAGCGGTTGGCCGCCGCGACGCTGCCGACCGACGGTGGCGGGCTGCTGGGCAGCGCGCTGCCGGAGGCGACGGCGGCGATGGACGTCACCGCCGTCGAGGACGACCCCGAGGGCGGGTGGCGCGTCACGGTGGTCGAGGACGGTGCCGAGCTGGTCATCGGCTGCGGCGACGGCTCCTGGACCCGGACCGAGGTGGCCCTCCGCGACCGGCAGGTCGTGCTGTCCGCGACCGGGACGTCGACCGGCGGACGGCTGGTGGTGCAGCTCGTCTTCGTGCAGACCCCGCACCGGCTGGTGCTGGAGGTCGACCGGGCCACCCTGCAGGCCTCCGGGCGCTGGCTGACCGTGCCCTTGCACCGTCCCGGGTTCAACGGGCTGGCGACGGGGACCTGGGTCTGAGCGCAGCCCGATCGTGACCCGGAGATCCGCCCCTCTGGCCCCGTGCGCCACTAGCGTGGGTGGCCGACCGGGCCGGAGGCGCCCGGCGTGACCACAGAGACGGGAACGACGGACGTGAGCCAGCCAGGGCACGAGACGCACGACGGTTCGACGGGCGACCAGGGCGCCGGGGCGCCGCAGCCGCACCAGCCGACCGACCAGCAGCCGCACGGGTCGTCCCCGCTCGACCCGCAGGCGGGGCCGGGCTCCTACGGCCAGCCGTCGGGCGCGGCCCCCTACGGCCAGCCCGGCTCCGCCTCGTCCGCCCCCGACCCGCAGCCCTGGGGTCAGTCCCCGCAGGGCTACGGGCAGCAGCCCGCCTCCCCGCCGCAGGGCTACGGGCAGGTCCCGGGCTACGGCGAGCAGGGCTACCCGCAGCAGAGCTACGCCGACCCGACCGGCTACCCGCAGGGCTACGGGCAGCAGGGCTACGGGCAGCAGGGGTACCCGCAACCGGGGTACGGCGATCCCGCCGGCTACGGGCAGCAGGGCTACGGGCAGCAGGGGTACGGGCAGGACCCGTACGCGCAGACCTCCGGGCAGGGCGGCTACGGCCAGGCCTGGCCCGCCACCCCGGGCGGCACCCCCACCCTCGACCAGCCCTGGTACGGCATCGGCCCCGTCGACGCGGTCAAGCGGGCCTTCCAGAAGTACGCCCGTTTCGACGGCCGGGCCAGCCGCAGCGAGTACTGGTGGTTCGTGCTGGCCACGACCATCCTGTCGCTGATCCTCTACATCCCCTTCGTGGCCGTCGCGGCCTCCGCGGAGAGCGGCTCCGACGACGTGCCCGCGGGCGCCGTGGTCCTCGGCATCATCGCCGTCCTCGTCCTGCTGGCGGTCGTCGTCCCGAGCATCGCCGTGACCGTGCGCCGGCTGCACGACGCCGGCTTCAGCGGCTGGCTGTACCTCGTCAACCTCGTCCCCTACGTCGGCAGCCTGGTGATCCTGATCCTGACGATCCTGCCGTCGAAGCCCGAGGGTGCGCGCTACGACCGGCGACCGGCCGGCCCCGCCTACTACCAGGGCTGATCCCCGGCGCCAGCTCATGGCCGGCGCACAGGTGAGGCCCATCCTGCTCACCGGCGCCCGCGGTTGGCTCGAGCTCTCGAGCCGATCAGCAGGAGGAACGTCATGGCACGCAGGTACGGATGGGCACGACGGGTCGCGGGAGCGACGGCGCTGACGGCGGCCGTGGGGCTGCCGGGCCTCCCGGTCGCCGCGGCGTCGGCCGGCGCGGCCGCGTCGGTCGGCGCCGGGGCAGGCGTGGTGGCCCTCGCCGACTGGGGCCGGTCCGGCGGGTACGGCGGCTGGGGGCAGCACGCCGACCCGGGCGCGACCGGCACCGTCGGTGCGGGGACCACCACCGTCGACTCCGACCCGGCCACCGCCGCCGAGTCGGCCGGCGTCGTGCTGGTGGACACCGTGCTCGGCTACGAGGACGCCGCTGGCGCGGGCACCGGCATCGTGCTGACGTCCACCGGGGAGATCCTCACCAACTACCACGTCGTCGAGGGCGCCACCGCGATCCGGGTGACCGTCGCCAGCACCGGGGACACCTACACCGCCGAGGTCGTGGGGCACAGCGCCGGCGCCGACGTCGCGCTGCTGCAGCTGGACGGTGCGAGCGGGCTGACCACGGCCGCGGTCGACGACGACACCCTGGCCGCGGGTGACGCTGTCACCGCCGTCGGGAACGCCGGCGGCACCGGCACGCTGACCGCGGCCGACGGCACGGTGACTGCCCTCGAGGCCTCCATCACCACCGCGGCCGAGGGCTCGGTGGCCGGCGAGCGGCTGACCGGGCTGATCGAGACCGACGCCGACGTGGTGGCCGGGGACTCGGGCGGCCCCCTGGTCGACGCCGAGGGCGAGGTCGTCGGCATCGACACCGCCGCGTCCAGCGGGACGGCCATCGACGGTTACGCCATCCCGATCGAGGACGCCCTCGCCGTCGTCGACCAGATCACCAGCGGCGAGTCCGGTGCCGGTGTCCAGGTCGGCGCCTCCGCCTTCCTCGGAGTCCAGGTCACCGACACCGCGACGGCCGACCCGGGCGCCGCGTGGGGCACCGCGACCGTCGCGGGCGACGGAGCGCTCGTGGCCGGCGTGGTGGACGGCTCTCCCGCCGCGACCGCCGGGCTGGCCGCCGCGGACACGATCACCGCGGTCGGTGGGGACGCCGTCGACTCGGCGGCCGGGCTGAGCACGGCTCTCGAGGGCCGCGCCGTCGGCGACCGGGTCGAGGTGACCTGGACCGACGCGTCCGGGTCGACCCGGACGGCGACCGTCACGCTCGCGGCGAGCCCGACCGCCTGAGACCGGGCCCGCACCGGCTCACCAGCGGGCGTGCACCTGGGCGCGGATCCGCCGGTCGTAGAGGTCGGCGACCGCGGCCAGGAACTCCTCCGGCAGCTTCGCGAACGAGCCCGCCTCGGCGTTGCTGCGGGCCTGGGCAGGTGTCCGGGCGCCGGGGATGACCGTGCTGACGCCCGGCTGCTGCGCCACCCAGGCCAGCGCGGCCTGGGCCGGCGTGACGGGGAAGGGCAGGGCGGCGACCAGGGTCGAGAACTCGACCGCGGCGGCCACCCCGGTCTCGTAGTCGACGCCGGAGAACGTCTCGCCGACGTCGAAGGCGGAGCCGTCCCGGTTGTAGCTGCGGTGGTCGCTCTCCGCGAACTGCGTGTCGGGGGTGTACTTCCCGCTGAGCAGCCCGCTGGCCAGCGGGACCCGCGCGATGACGCCGACGCCGGCCTCCTGGGCGGCGGGCAGCACGTACTCCAGCGGCTTCAGCCGGAAGGCGTTGAGGATGATCTGCACGGTCGCGGTCCCCCGGCGGGAGATGGCGGTCAGCGCCTCGTCGCAGGTTTCGACGCTGACGCCGTAGTGGGCGATCACGCCGTCGGCGACCAGGGTGTCCAGCGCGTCGTAGACCGCGTCGTGGGAGTACACCGAGGTGGGCGGGCAGTGCAGCTGGACGAGGTCCAGCTGGTCCACGCCGAGGTTGCGCCGGGAGCGGTCGGTCCAGGCCCGGAAGTTGTCCAGGGTGTAGTTCTCCGGCACCTGGTCGACGCGGCGGCCCATCTTCGTCATGACGGTGAGGTCGAGGTCGGGGTGGTCGCCGATGAACCGGCCGATCAGCTGCTCGCTGCGGCCGTCGCCGTAGACGTCGGCGGTGTCGAGGACCGTGACACCCGCCTCCACCGACGCCTCGAGCAGGGCCAGCGCGTCGGACTCGCTCACCTCGCCCCAGTCACCGCCCAGCTGCCAGGTGCCGAGGCCGATGACCGAGACCGGCCGCTCTGTTCTGCCCAAGATGTTCGTCTCCACCCGGCGAGCCTAGATCCCGCGCCCGCTGCGGCCCACCGCGGCTGGCAGGATCGGCGGGACCATGACCCGCCGCCTCGTCGAGATCGACTCCCTCGCCGACTTCGACGCCCACAGCCAGGGGTCGGCGCGGATGAGCGGCTGGGTGGTGCAGTCGGTGGACCTCACCGACCGGTCGGCCGAGCTGCTGGCCCACGACCCGCGCGGGGCGGTGCTCCTCGGCTGCCGGCTGGAACCGGGGGTGGAGGACGAGCTGCGCCGCCGCGGCGCCCTGCTGTTCCCCCGGCTGCCCGACCTGCCCTTCGACCCCTACCGCCCCAGCCTGTACGACGCGGACGCCCTGTACGGGTCCGGTGCGTACGCGGGCAGCCCGGACGCCGCCGTCTACGCCTGGTCGAAGTCCACCGGGCCCGCCGCGCTGGCGCACACCCTCGCGGCCACCCTGCACGACCACGCCATCACCGACGCCCTCGACGACGCCACCGCCGGCACCGACCCCGCCCGGGTCGTCGGGGTGATGGGCGGCCACGCGCTGCAGCGCGGCGAGCCGGGCTACGCCGCCGCGGCCACCCTCGGCGGGCGGCTGGCCCGCGCCGGCCTGACCGTGCTCACCGGCGGCGGGCCGGGCGCGATGGAGGCGGCCAACCTCGGTGCCTACCTCAGCCCCTGGCCCGACGCCCTCGACCCCGCCCTGGACCTGCTCGGCACCGCGCCGACCTACCGCGCCGCGCTGGACGGCTGGCTGGACGCCGCCCGCGCGGTGCGGGCCTGCTGGCCCGTCGACGGCGCGGGGGCCAGCCTGTCGATCCCCACCTGGTTCTACGGCCACGAGCCGACCAACGTCTTCGCCACCGGCATCGCCAAGTACTTCGCCAACGCCCTGCGCGAGGACACCCTGCTGCACCGCTGCCGAGGCGGCATCGTCTACCTGCCCGGGCAGGCCGGCACCGTGCAGGAGATCTTCCAGGCCGTCACCGAGAACTTCTACGCCGCCGACGCCTCGTTGGTGGCCCCGATGGTCCTGGTGGGCGTGGAGCACTGGACCCGCAGCTACCCCGCCTGGCCCCTGCTGCAGGCCCTCGGAGCGGGCCGGGCGATGGGCCGGGTCGTGCACTGCGTCGACAGCGTCGAGGAGGCCGCGGACCTGGTGGGCTGACGGTCGACGCGGGGCTCGGGGCCGGTGCCGCGAAGCGCCACGGCCCCGGGCCCACCGGATGTCACGGGGCAGCAGGAGGACGACCCGGACGCAGGAATCCGACCACCCGACGAGGGTCCGGGGAACTTTTCGTACTCGCGGTGGGTCCGCGCTCCCAGCGCTACCTTTCAACTCTCGACGACAGCTCCGACAGGAGCGAGAAGCCCGACGGGGAGGGCCCGAGCTCGTCGAGCTGCCGAATCGCCGGGGGGGCGAGGAACGCGGCCGGGGGGTGTGATCACGGTCCGAGAGGGCGAGACGCCTCGCCCGCCGCCCCATCTCCGACCAGCTGACTTGCGAGAGCTGCGCAACACGGCCGGCACGACGCCGGCGCAGGAGGGTCCGCGCCCCAGGTCCCCTCCCAGCCGTCCACACCCACGCCCGGTCAGGGCGATCCGGACTCAGGCGCGTTCTGACCGACTGTCATTCTCGGGGGAGAATCAGATGCTCTGCACCGCCGTCGTCAACGCCGACGCTTCCGGCACCAACCTGGTGGCCCATCTCACCGCGCGCCCCGCACCTGAGGTGCGTGCCGCCGGCTCACCGGCTCATCGTCACCCAGATCCCGCCGGGGAGGTGGGTGACTGCACGGGCCTTCCCGCCACCGGCGCGGCGGGCGACGCCACCGCCAGCCCCGCCCGGCCACTCTCCGTGCTCACGACCCTGGACAGCGGGCAGCTGTGAGGATCGCGATCTTCGGCATGGGCTATGTCGGCATGGTCACGGCGGCCGGGCTCGCCTCGCAGGGACACGAGGTGTGCGGCGTCGACGTCGACCCGCTCAAGGTCGAGCACATCCGCTCCGGCCGCAGCCCCGTCGTGGAGCCCGGGATCGAGGACCTCGTCGCCAGGGCGGTGGCGGACGGCCGGCTGACCGCGACGACGGACCCGGTGGTCGCACTCGAGCGCGCCGACGTCTCCCTGCTGTGCGTGGGCACCCCGTCCCTGCCCTACGGCGGTACCGACCTGTCCTACCTCGACAACGCGGTGCGTGACATCCGGGCCGCGATGGACGTCGCGACGCCACCCGCCTCCGGCTTCCACGCGGTGGTCGTGCGGAGCACGGTGCCCCCGGGGACCGGGGACGCCGTCGTCGCCCCCCACTTCCGGGACGACCGGTCAGCGCAGGGCTGGGCGGTGGGCACGGCGATGTGCCCCGAGTTCCTCCGGGAGGGCTGCGGGCTGGCCGACTTCTACCACCCACCCTTCGTCGTCGTCGGCAGCGCCGACTGGCGGGCCACCGCGACCCTGACGGCGATGTTCGCCTTCCTGGGCAAGGAGGTCCGGTCGGTGGACGTCCGCAGCGCCGAGGCCCTGAAGTACGCCTGCAACGCCTTCCACGCCACCAAGATCACGTTCGCCAACGAGATGGCGAGGATCTTCCGCACCTTCGGCGTGGACTCGCGCGAGGTGATGAAGGTGTTCGCGGAGGACACGGTGCTGAACATCTCGTCCGCCTACCTCAAGCCCGGCTTCGCATTCGGCGGCTCCTGCCTCCCGAAGGACCTGCGGGCGCTCGTGGACATGGCACGGCTCAACGCTCTCGACGTCCCGCTACTCACGGGCACCCTGCACTCGAACGAGCTGGTCATCCGGGACGCCGTGGACCGGCTGATCGGCAGCCCCCACCGCCGGGTCGCCATCCTGGGACTCAGCTTCAAGATGGACACCGACGACCTGCGGGAGAGCCCGCACGTCGAGCTCGCGGAGCGGCTGCTCGGCAAAGGCTTCGAGGTGCGGATCTACGACCCGATCATCAACCCCGAGCGCCTCATCGGCTCGAACCTGCGGTACGTGGAGCAGCGGCTGCCGCACCTCAGCCGGTTGCTGCACGCGACGCCCCGGGAGGTCCTCCTCGGCTGCGACGCCGCCGTCGTGTCCACCTCGGACCCGGCCCGCTCTCGAGGAGCTGAAGCTCCGCTCGCCGGACTGGGTCCTCGACCTGCACGGCGCTCTCGGCGAGGAGATCGAGCGGCTGCCCGGCTACGAGGGGATCGGGTGGAAGGTGTGAGCAGTCCCTCCGGGGGATCGCCACCGCGGGTGCTGGTCATCGTCCAGAACCTGCCGGTCCCGTTCGACCGGCGGGTCTGGCTGGAGTGCCAGGCGCTGACCGCTGCGGGCTACGACGTCACCGTCGTCTGCCCGAAGGGGAAGGGCGACCCGTCCCACGAGGTGCTCGAGGGCGTCACCCTCCTCAAGTACCCCCCGTACGCCCCCGGGGGCAGCGCGCTCGGCTTCGTCCTCGAGTACGCCTACTCCTTCCTCGCCACGGCGAGGCTGGTGCTGCGCGCCCGCCGTGCGGGCAGGCTCGCGGTCCTGCAGGCGTGCAACCCGCCGGACATCTTCTGGCCGATCGCCCGGTGGCTCCGGCTCCGGGACGGCACCCGCTTCGTCTTCGACCACCACGACCTCTGCCCCGAGCTCTACGAGTCCCGCTTCCCGCAGGGCAGCCGGCTGGCCCGACGCGGCCTGCTGCTGCTGGAGCGGGCCACCTTCAGGACGGCGGACCACGTCGTGTCGACGAACACGTCCTACGCCGAGGTCGCCCGCCGGCGCGGCGGCAGGTCGGCGACCGAGGTCACCGTGGTGCGGACGGGTCCCGACGAGGAGCGTCTGCGGACGGTCGCCCCGAACCCGGCGCTGCGCCGCGGTCGGGCCCACCTCGTGGCCTACATCGGCGTCATGGGACCGCAGGACGGGGTCGACCTCGCGGTGCGGGCCGCGGCGCACGTCGTGCACCAGGCCGGCCGCCGCGACGTCACGTTCATCTTCATGGGCCGGGGTGACTGCTACGAGGAGCTCCTCGCCCTGCGGGACGAGCTCGGGCTGGCCGACCACCTGGAGCTCCCCGGCCGGGTCTCCGACGAGGTGATGCGTGACGTCCTCTCCACCGCCGAGGTCGGGCTCTCCCCCGACCCGAAGAACCCGCTGAACGACCTGTCGACGATGAACAAGACGCTGGAGTACATGGCCTTCGGACTGCCCGTGGTCGCCTACGACCTCAAGGAGACCCGGGTGTCCGCCGGCGAGGCGGCGACGTACGTGCCGAGCGGCGACGTGACCGCCTACGCGGACGCCATCCTGGCGCTGCTGGACGACCCGGACCGGCGGCAGGCGATGGGCCGGGCCGGTCGGCGGCGGGTCGACGACGGCCTCAGCTGGCGCCACCAGCGCGACGCCTACGTCGCGGTCTTCGACGCCCTGCACCACGGGGCCGAGGTGGGTGCCCTCACCCCGCGGTCGCACCAGGGCGCGTGACCCTCCCGTGGTGGCGGTTCGACAGCCACGCGGGCGTCCGGCCGGCTCACGGGGACGTCGACCGCCCCCTCAGCTGATCAGACCCTGCTCCCGCGCCTCGGCGACCGCTCGGTCCAGCGCCTCCCGCGTGGGGAAGGGACCCGCGAAGGGCAGCAGCCGCGACACCCAGGTCCCGTCCGGGAGCTGCTGCGCCGCTGCTCCGGACGGCATCGGCGCCGGCGGCTGCGAGGCGTCCTGGTAGGGGGGTCCGGCCGGCGCAGGACTGCCCGACGCGATGACCGCCGCCGTGATCGCGGCGGCGGCCCCGGCCACGCCGGCGACGACGGCCGTGACCACCCTGCGCCGTCGCCCCGAGGACCCGCTCAGCCGTCGCCCGCTCACCTCGTCCTCTCCTGCCTGTCGCCCGACCGCTGCGTGGTGTCCCCCGCTCCGAGCTCGCTCAGCAGCTCACTCCACCAGGCGCTGTGCCCGGGCCGCGCGCAGATCGGCCACGACGCGCGCTCGGCTGGGGCGGTGTCCGGCGAAGGGCAGCAGGTGGGTCTGCCACCGGCCCGGCAGGTGCTCCATGATCATGTCGCCCGGTCCTCGCAGACGCGGGTCCCCGGGACCCGGCTGGTACGTGGCGCCCCGACCGGGGGCGGCAGCGGGCCGGGCCGGCGGACCGGCGAAGGCGACGGCACCCACGACCGCAGCCCCGCCGACCCCGAGGGCGACCCCGATCAACGCTCGCCTGCTGATGCTCATGTCAGTCCCTCACGGAAGTTGGTCGTACGCAGGAAGGGGGAACATCTGAGCCGGGGTGACGCCCCCGGTCAAGGGCATCGGGTCGTTCGCGCCCTGGCCGGCGGGGCCGGCGTAGGTGGACACGCCTCGTCGGGTCTGCCAGCCGGCCCAGATCCGGTCGACGTTCGCGTGGTGGAACCAGAACACGGGGTCGTTCGGTGAGGTGCCCATGCGCATGTCCCCGCCCACCCATTCGTGGACCCGGTTGTGCATGGCCGGCGTCTGCGACCCGATCGAGCCCTCCAACCAGTTCCGGATGCCGGCCGCGCGGTAGTCCCAGGGGGACGCGTCGTACACCGTCTGGTTGAGGACGTTGGTCAGCTGCGCCGCGGTCGGGAGGCTCGTCGCGGCGCTGCCGAAGCGGCGGATGATCCCCGCCCGCGTGCTGAACGTCCCCGAGCCGGAGTTGTAGAGCACCGAGACCCAGCTGGCGAACGGCCCGCTCGTGACGCGGTAGTTCTGGGCGGCCGTGCCGTCGCCGCCCAGCCCGGTGGGGAAGGGCCGGTTGACCCAGTCCCAGTACGGCATCGCCACACCCATGGCGGTCTCGAGCTGCCGGAGGAACCACCGGTGGACCGGCAGGAAGATCGCCCGACCGTGCCAGTCGGACGCCGTCCCCAGCATCGCCTGCTGGTGGAGCCGCGTCAGGTTGTCGTAGGCGCCGGAGGTCTTGGCCCGCTGCAGGCCGCTGATGACGGCCTGCTGGTCGGCGGCACTCATCAGCGCCCAGTTGCGCCGGGTCCCGATCGTCGGCGGGGGCGGGGACGTGGTGGTCGTGGTGGCGGTCGGGGTCGGGGACGCCGTCGGCGTGGGGGTCGCCGTCGCGGTCGGTGTCGGCGACGGGGTGTCGGTCGCGCCCCCGGCGACGACGAGGTCGTCGAACACCGCCGTCGAGGTGGTGCTCGGCGCTGCGTTGTTGAACCCGGCGCCGACGCCGAGGCTCACCTTCCCGCCGCTCGTCCAGGCACCCGGGTCTGTCGCCTCCAGCGCCCAGATGGCGGGCTCGGCGACGCTCGCGGGCCAGACCTTGAGGCGGAGGGCGGTGCCCACCTGCTGGACCCGGACCCTGCGGGCCCCGGTGCCCAGCCAGCTCCCGATGCTGGCGGGCGTGGTGTTGATGTCGGTCAGGCTCCCGTTGTTGTGCCGGTAGAAGTAGGAGCTGCCGTTGGTGTCCAGCCGCAGGCTGTGCCCGTTCAGGGGGAACATCCGCGATCCGGGGCCGGCGGCGGGGTCGGAGGTGCCGTCCGCCCGCCAGGCGATGCCGATGCTGAACCCGGCCTGGCCCCCGGGCACGGTGATCGTCACCGTGATGTCGTAGTCGCCGCCCGTGAGGGAGCCCACCGTCTGCTGACGGGCCGCCGTGGTCACCCCGGTCCGGGTGACCAGCCGGCCGGCGCTGCCCTGGAGCGTCGCCGTCCCGCTCTGCTCGGCCTGCGGCTGCCACGCGGCGGGCCAAGCGCCCCCGTCCGCGCCTGTCCATGTCTCGCCCAACAAAGTGGCCATCGTGCTGGCTCCATGTCCCCCGAACGGATGCCTGACAGCGACACGTTACCCACGGGAGCCACCGCGCGGGCGCCCTAGGCCAGATTGCCCCGGTGGACCTGCTCGGGGGGCAGGACGAACTCGACCTGGAGCGGCACGCCCGGGCCCAGCTCGGTGTCGATGGCGAGGCGGCGGGTCTGGTCCAGCTCCCCGAAGGCGGGGCTGTACCAGGCCGGCTCCTCGCTCATCGACGCCCGCCACGCCGCCGGGACGACCACCGTCACCAGGGTCGCTCCCCCGTCGCCGACCGCCCACCCCTCGGGCGTCCGCACCGCGTCCAGGCCCGGCGCCAGCAGCAGCGACCACCGGACGACGAGGCGCTCGTCGGCCCCCTCGAGACGGTCGGTCAGCCGGAACGACCCCGGGCCGAGCCCCTCGAGCGTCCGCCGGTGGACGACGCCGTACCGGCCGCGGTAGCCCTCGTGCCGGGCGTCGACGGCCCAGTGGGCGCCCGAGGCCGTCGCGGAGACGAGCTGCCCCTCCGCCCGGTGCCCGCGCCGCCAGCTGAAGGGGCCGGCGATCTGGCTGGAGTCCTGACCTCCGACCGCGAGGGTGTTGTGCTCCGCCGTCCGGCGCAGCCGGTCCCGCCAGTCCCCGCCGGAGTGGTAGAGGTAGGTGCCCGCGTCGACCAGCACGGGTCGGCCCCCCAGGTGGAGGAAGACCGCCAGCGTGTCCGCGTGCGCGTGCGCGGCCAGGTGTCCCATCCCCAGCGGAGCGTGGTCCAGCACCCAGAGGACCTCCTCCGCGGCGGAGCCGTGGCGCCAGACCGTGTAGCCCCCGTCGGCGAAGGTGGTGAGCCCGGTCGGCACGCCGGGCACCGGCCGGCCGAGCCCCGCGGCCACCAGGCCGAGGGCCGCCCGGGGCAGGGACGCGGGGGGCAGCGCCGCGGTGAGCAGCCGGGAGTCGTCGTCGTCCCCGATCCGGACGGCGTGGCCGCCCGCGTCGGTGACGGCGGCCAGGAACGCGGCCGCCCAGTCGATGCGCTCCAGCACCGCGGTGCTCAGCCGGCGCCGCTGGCGCCGGGCCAACCGGAGGCCGACGACCAGCCACTCCACGACCTCGAAGGCGTACATGGTCGCCTGCTCGGCCGGGACGCCGTCGTGGTGGAACTGCAGCAGAGTCACCGACTCGAGCTCCGACCACCAGCCGTCCAGCTCCTCGACGGTGGCCAGCCGCGGGTAGGCGGTCGCGGCGACCAGCAGGCCGACGAGCTCGGTGATCCGGTGGTTGTTGGCCGAGGAGTACCGGGAGGGGAAGCGGCGGATCCAGTCGACGTGCTCGGCGACGGCCACCCCGACCGACGACTCCAGGGCCGGGTCGCGTCCCTCCACCGGCTCGGTGAGCTCCAGCACGAGGACCATGACGAGGACCCGGTGGGCCAGCTCGATCCCCGAGCGCCACACGACCCCCCGTCGCGGCGGGTGGCGCTCGACCCAGTCCCGCAGGTGCTCACGGCACGACCGGCTGGCCGGGAGGTGACCGCGGTGGGCGGCGTCGGCGGCCACCGGCAGGAGGTGCAGGAGGCGGTTGAGCTCCCAGACGTACTTGACCTCGACCGGCTCGGCCGTCGCCGGCAGCAGGGGGACGTCGAAGCAGTAGTCCTGCGGCCAGCGGAACCCGGTGACGGGGTCGAGGTCCCAGTCGGGCAGGCCCTGGGGGGTCACGGCCCAGGGGCGGCCGAACACGACGACCTCCCCGCGCCCCGCCGCCTCGGACTGGTGCTGCCAGAAGGAGGCGACCCCGGGCTGGTCACGCCAGCCGAGGACGAGCTGGGCGAGGGAGGTGTCGACGCGCGGCCCCGGGTCGGGCGCGCCGCCGGTCGCGACGGGCCGCCGGCCCTGCGCACGCCGGACCTGCTCGCCCACCCGGAAGGGGAGCTCCTCCGGGGGCATGGCCCGGGCGCGGTGGAGGTACCAGGCCAGGCGACGCCGGGCGTCAGCGACCCGCATCGGGTCGCCGGGGCTCACGCCCGCGGCCCTCCTTCGTCACCAGTCCCGAGCCGTTGCTCGCGACTTCCGCGCCCGTGGGTCGCGCCGGGACGCCGTTGCTGCCGGCGCCTGCCGGGCGCCGCACCGGGCCGTCGACGTCCCAGGACCACGACCCGGGCTGCGACCGGTCGGCCCGCGTCGGTCGACGGGTCCGACCCGGCCGGTTCTCGCGCGCCCACGCGACCCCGGCGCCGACGGCCAGGCCGAGCACGAGACCGATCGCGGCGTACAGCCGGCGGCTGGGGCTGTAGGGCGCACGCGGGAGGTCGGCGGCGCTGAGGACGTTGACGCGGACGGGGCTCTGCTCGGGGCTGGCGTTCTCCATCCGGGCCACGACCGCGTCGTACACCTCGCCGATCGCCGTCGCCACCCGCAGCGCGCCCTCGGCGGAGGAGTCCTCCACCCGGACCGTGATGACGGCCGTGTCCACGGTGTTGGACGCCTCGATGCTGTCCGCGAGGTCGGAGTAGTCACCGTTCCGGCTGGGCGCGAGCCCCAGCTCCGTCCGGACGGCCTGGAGGAGGTCGCTCGAGTCCACCATGTCGGTGTACGACGAGACGTGGGTCCGTGCGTACTCCCCGTTCTGCAGCCGGTCGTTGGCGTTCGAGCCTCGCGCTGAGACGTACAGCTGGGTCGTGGCGACGTAGGACGGGGTCACCACGAACGTCGCCAGGAGCGTGGCCAGGGCCGCCCCGCCCAGCGTGCAGGCCAGCACCAGGGCCACGTGCCGCCTGATCAGGTGGATGAAACCCGTCGTCGTCAAGGATCCTGTCCTCTCCCCCGCCCTCGAACAGGCCACGAGCGCGACAGCCGTCCTCCACCGTTCCAGCAGCGCGCGCCCCCTGCTCCCCCCAGGCCAGCGACCTTAGCCGCTGCGGATCGGCGCTGCGGGGGAAAAGGGGCGTTCGACGCCCGGGCTGTGCCACTTGTGACACCGGCAGCACGGATCTCCACCTTTCCGCCCGCCCGGGGGCCCGCCCCGGGTAAGGTCCGCAACCACAGGGGGCGGCCAGACCGCGAGACCTGGCGAGGGCCGGGGCTCCGCAGCGGCAGTCGGCTCCTCATCCCAGGGGGCCAGATCCGTTGACGACATCTCCGAGGGCGGCGCACCGAGGCGAGCTCTGCGGTGCCGCACGATGCGCGAGCCGGTGCCTGCACCCCCCGTCCGCGGCCCGGCTGCCCGGGGGCGTCGGCCCCTGGAGACGCGGCGAGCGCTCATGAGGCTGGTCAGGCAGGCGTTGGCCAACCCCCTGCTGCAGGTGGTCGGGGCGCGTGCGGTGACCTTCCCGGTGACGCTCGTCTGCGGGCTCGTCTGGCTGCGTCTCGTGATCGGACAGCTGGGGGCAGCGGAGTACGGGTTCCTGGCCCTCGTGGTGGGGCTGCAGTTCCTGCTGGGGTTCCTCGACTTCGGCACGTCGGCGAACGTGCTGGAGGGCGCGGGCCGCTTCCGCGTCGACCGGGACGTGGCGGCGCTGGGGCGCGCGCTCGGCTCGGCCTGGCGGATGATCCTCGTCGGCAACCTGCTGGTGCTCCTCGGAGCGGTGCTGGTCCTGGTCGCCGGCGCCTGGGGGCCCATCCTCGGCTTCCCCGAGCGCACCGCCACCGCCGGGCTGGCCGTGGTCCTCATCCTCGCCGTCAACACGGTGGTCCGGCCCCTCTCCCTGTCCTCGGCCCTGGTGGCCGGGCTGGGGCGGCCGGCCGTCGCCACCTGGGCCCAGTCGCTCACGGGTCTGTCCTCGCTCGGTCTGCTGGCGGTCCTGCTGTGGACCGACGCTCCCGTGGCGTTCATCGCCGCGACGCCGATCGCCGGACAGCTGGTGGCCTACGCGGTGCCGTTCGTGGTCTCGATGCGGACGGTGCCGGGCCTGCTCCGGGCGGCTGGCGCCGGCATGCTGCGGCGCACCCACGCCGACCACAAGCTGCGGCGCCTGGCCCTGCCCCTGCTCGTGATCCAGATGATCGGGCCGCTGAACGACCAGCTCGACCGGCTGGTCCTCGCTCACCTCAGCACGGTCGAGGCGCTGGCCAGCTACGCGTTGGGTGCTCAGCTGTACTCGAGCGCGATGTCCTTCTGCACCGTGCTGATCCCCCAGCTGTGGTCGGAGTTCGCCGAGCTGCGGGCCACCGGCGGGCCGCGCGCCGCCGTGCGCCGCTCGCTGAGCTACCTCAGGCGGCTGTGGCCGCTCGCCGTCCTGGGGGGGGCGGCCTTCACCCTGGTGTGCCACGAGGCGGCTCCCTGGGTCTCCGACGGGAAGCTGGAGCTGTCCTGGCTGCTCTGCAGCGTGTTCGGGGCGGAGCTGGCGCTGTCGGCGTCGAGCCTGGTCCTGGGGATCGGGCTGACCGACCCGCGCAGCCTCCGCAGGCAGCCTGTCCTGCTCGCCATCAGCACGGGCGTGAACCTCGTCCTGACCCTGGTCCTGGCGGGGCCGCTCGGGGCTCTCGGGCCGGCCCTGGCGTCGCTGGTGGCCGCATCGCTGCAACTGCCGCTGCTCGCCCTCCTCGCCGCCGGGGTCCTGCGCGACCGGGCGGCCGACCAGCACGACCGCGAGCCCGACCTGGAGGCCTTCACGACGCGTCGCGCGGGCTCCTGACCGCGGGCGACCGGTCCGGGGCGTCAGCCCTCCCGGCGCCCTGGACCGTCGACGAGCGCCTCCAGGTCAGCGGGCGACGCCGGCCGACACCAGCCGGCGGAGCTTGGGCCCGAGCCGGATCGGGAACAGCCGGGCCAGCAACAACCCGGTCACCACGAGGTCGGTGACCGGTCGACCGCCGAAGGCGGTGCCGCTGGCCACGCGCAGCCGGTGCCAGCTCAGCTCCCGTCCGATGAACGTCTCCTCGCCCGAGAGCCCCCAGGTCTCGACCACGGCGAGGATCCCCGGGACCAGGCCCGGCTCGGCGGTCCGGGCGAGCCTCAGGAAGAACTCCTGGTCGGCGGCGGTGCCCAGGTCCTCGCGGTACGGACCGACCTCGCGGTAGAGCTCGCGCGCGACGTACGCGGCCTGGTGCGGGATCGGCTTCAGGCCGGCGCGCAGAGCACGCCTCGAGAACGGCGCGAAGACGTACTCCTCCTGCAGCCGGCCCTCCCGGTCCCGGCCCTGGACACCGCCGTAGGCCCAGCGCCAGCGGTCGCGCCGGAGGTGCTCGGTGACCCGCTCCAGTGCCCCCGGCACCAGCTCGTCCCCGCCGTTCAGCACCAGGACCAGGGGCGCGCTCGTGCTCGCGATCCCGGCGTTCATGGAGGGGTAGATCCCCCGGGGTGGGTCCGGCAGCAGGGTCCGGCGCTCGGGGTCGGCATCCCGCCAGGCCGTGAGCCAGGCCGCGACCTCGGCGTCGGAGCCGCCGTCCACCACGACGTGCTCGTAGCGGGCGTAGGCCTGCTGCGCCACCGACGCGACGGTCTTGCGGATACCGGCCGGGTCGTCCTTGGTGATCGTGACGATGGCGACCACCGGTCCGGGCCCGCGGGTGGCGTCGCCAGCCTCCCCCGCGGCGGCGCGGTCGCGCGGCGCCGCCGGCTTCATCGGCGCCGGACCCGCAGCGCGAGGAGGATCACGCGGTGACCCTAGCAAGGCGCCTCCCTCGGGAGCGTCCGCGGCGCGGATGGGCGGACGTCGTGCGGGCCGCCGGCCGAGGAGCGAGTCCTCGCTGATCGCCCCGGGCCCCGGAGGCTCTGAGCTACCCTCTCGGCATGCCGCCCCCCGCCTCCCCGCTCGTCGCCCGGGAGGTGTCCTCCCTGGAGGAGCTGCACGCGGACTGGACCCGGCTCGCCGAGCTGGACGGGGACCTGTTCAAGACCTGGGAGTGGGCGCGCGTCTGGGAGGACGCCTTCGGTTCCGAGGGGCGGGTGCTGCTGACCTTCGGGCGGGCAGGAGAGCCGCTCACCGGCATCGCCCGGCTCACCCGGGCCGGGCGCGGACCTCTGCACGTCCTCCGTTTCGAGGGGCAGGGGCCCGGGGACCAGGTGGGGCCGGTCTGCGACCCGGCCGACCGGGCCGCCGTCGCAGCCGTGCTGCGGAAGGCCGTCACCACGCGCCACGGTCGACCCGGCGCCCTGCTCGCCACCGGCCTGATGCGCGAGCAGGGATGGGCGCCGCTCCTCGGCGGTGTGGTCCTGCGCGGTCGGCCGAGCCCGGTGCTGGAGTTCAACGGCCTCGACTGGGATGGCTGGCTCGCCTCCAAGACCAAGCACTTCCGCCAGCAGGTCTGGAGGCAGGAGCGCCGGCTCGTGCGGGACGAGGCTCTCACCTTCCGTCGGATCACCGGCCCGGACGAGCTCGACGGAGCCCTGGACCAGTTCATCGCCTTCCACGACGCCCGTTGGCAGGGTGAGTCCGACTTCTTCGCGGCGGGCGGCCGAGCCCTGCACACCGCCTTCGCCCGCCACGGGCTCGCGAGGGGCTGGCTGCGGCTCTTCTCGGCCGACCTCCACGGGCAACCCGCCGCGTACTGGCTCGGCTACCGCTTCGGCGACGACTACTGGTTCTTCCAGCTCGCGCGCGACCCGCAGTGGGAGAGGTCGAGCATCGGGATGGTCCTGATCAACCACGCCCTGCGGTGCGCCTTCGAGGAGGGGGCGGTCCGCTTCCGCTTCATGTCGGGCGGTCACGACTACAAGATGCGGTTCGCGAACGCCGACGCCGGGCACGAGACCGTGCTCGTCACCGGCCCGGTCCTGGCCCGTCTGGCCAGGACCGGCGTCACCACCGCCCGCCGGCTGCCGGAGCCGGTGACCGCGCGGTTGCGACGCCTGCTGTCCCGCTGAGCCGACCTGCGACCGCGGCGGGTCAGCGCCCCCGGAGGACGAGCTTCGCCGCGAGCCGCAGCCCCCGGTCCCGTCCGGTCACCCCGATCCGTGGCGTGGCGAGGATGGTGGGCAGTCCCGCGACCCGGGTCACCGCACAGGCGTAGGTGTAGCCGGCCGCGCGGACCGCGTCGACGGCCGCGCCGTCCACCGCGCCGTAGGGGTAGCAGAAGGACCGTGCCTCGACGCCCATGAGCTCGCTCAGCGCCGCCCGGCTGGCGGCCACCTCGTGCTGCAGGCGGCCGGGGTCCACCTCGGTGAGGCGGGCGTGGGTCACGCTGTGGGACCCGATCTCCCACCCCCGAGCGGCGAGGTCGCGCAGGTCGGCGGCGTCGACGAGCTGACGGCGGGGGGGCGGGTCCCAGACGTTCTCGCCGTCCAGCAGACCGGACACGACGAAGACGGTGGCCGTGAACCCGCACTGCTCCAGGACCGGAGCGGCCCAGGTCCGGACGTCCCGGTAGCCGTCGTCGAAGGTCAGGCCCACGAGACCGTCCGCGTCGCCGCGGGCCGCCGCGTCCCCGAGCTCGCCGAGCGAGACGCCCCGCAGACCCACGCGCCGCAGCGTCCGCATCTGCTCGGCGAAGCGGTCGGGCGGCACGAAGAGGGCGAAGGGGTCCACGCCGACCCGGCCGACCCCGTGGTACATCAGGACCGGCCGCGACCTGGTGAGCCTCGTGAACGTCCTGCCCCGGCGGGTGGTGCCCCCGGTCCCCGGGCGGCCCGCCACGTAGCGCGTCCTCACCCGCGGCCCGCCGCTCCCGGGCCGGGGTCACCCCGCCCGCTGCCGGCCGCTCGCCGCTCAGACATCGACGCGGACGAGCCGCCCCGAGCGCTCGTCGTCGAGGAGCTTGATGTCGGCGTCGACCATGATCTTCACCAGGTCGGGGGTGTGCACCTGCGGCTCCCAGCCGAGGTCCCGCTTGGCCTTCGAGTAGTCCCCGATCAGCGCGTCGACCTCCGTGGGCCGCTCGTAGCGCTGGTCGTGCTCGACGTACTTCTCCCAGTCGAGGCCGGCGTGCCCGAACGCCAGCTGGACGAAGTCGCGGACCGTGTGCGCCGTCCCCGTCGCCAGCACGTAGTCCTGCGGCTCCGGGGCCTGCATCATCCGCCACATCCCCTCGACGAACTCCGGGGCGTAGCCCCAGTCGCGCACGGCGTCGAGGTTGCCCATGTACAGCTTGTCCTGGAGGCCCGCCTGGATGCGGGCGACCGCCCTGGTCACCTTCCGGGTGACGAAGGTGGCCCCGCGCCGCGGCGACTCGTGGTTGAACAGGATGCCGTTCACGGCGTAGATGCCGTAGGCCTCCCGGTAGTTCCGGGTCGCCCAGTACGCGTAGAGCTTGGCCACCCCGTAGGGGCTCCGGGGGTGGAAGGTGGTGTTCTCGTCCTGCGGCGGCGGGCTCGCACCGAACATCTCCGAGGAGGACGCCTGGTAGATCTTGGTCCGCACCCCGGCGGCGTGCACGGCCTCGAGCAGCCGCATGGCCGCGACGCCGGTCACGTCGCCGGTGAAGACCGGCTGGTCGAAGGAGACCCGGACGTGGGACTGGGCCCCGAGGTTGTACACCTCGTCCGGGTTGACGTCGCGGAGCACGTTGATCAGGGTGACGCCGTCGGTGAGGTCCCCGTAGTGCAGGAAGAGCCGGCGGTCGCTCGCGTGCGGGTCCTGGTAGATGGCGTCCAGACGCTCGGTGTTGAAGGTGGAGGACCGCCGGATGAGCCCGTGCACCTCGTAGCCCTTGCTCAGCAGCAGCTCCGCCAGGTAGGACCCGTCCTGCCCGGTGATACCGGTGATCAGCGCCGATCTGCCCACGCCTGCCTCCTTCGCTGCTCGCACCTGTGCGGTCGCCCGGGTGGCGTTAGCATAGGGCGCGACACCCGGGACAGGAGCCGTTCATGCCGACCTCCGCGCTGGCCAGGGACGCCCCCACCTACGTGGCCGGGCACGGCGGGCTGGTGGGCGGCGCGGTCCTCCGCCACCTGGCCGATGCCGGGTTCACCTCCCTGCTGACGGCGAGCTCGGCCGACCTCGACCTGCGGGACCGCGACGCCGTGGAGGCCTTCTTCGCGGTCCGGCGGCCGGCCACAGTCGTGATGGCCGCGGCGCGGGTCGGCGGGATCATCGCCAACAGCACCTACCCGGCCGACTTCATCTCCGACAACCTGCGCATGCAGGTGAACGTCCTCGACATGGCGGCCCGCCACGGGACGACCAGGCTGCTGTTCCTCGGCTCGAGCTGCATCTACCCCAAGCTGGCCTCGCAGCCCATCCGCGAGGACAGCCTGCTGACCGGGCTGCTCGAGCCGACGAACGACGCCTACGCCATCGCCAAGATCGCCGGCGTGCTCCAGGTGCAGGCCCTGCGGCGGCAGCACGCGCTGCACTACATCTCCGCGATGCCGACCAACCTCTACGGTCCGGGTGACAACTTCCACCCCCAGAACTCCCATGTCCTGCCGGGTCTGATCCGCCGGATCCACGAGGCCAAGGCGTCGGGCGCCGACCGCGTCGTCGTGTGGGGGACGGGGACGCCGCGCCGCGAGTTCCTGCACGTGGACGACCTCGCCCGAGCCTGCCTGTTCCTGCTGGAGCACTACGACGCCCCGGAGCCGGTCAACGTCGGCACGGGCACCGACCTGTCGATCCGCGAGCTGGCCGAGCTGGTGGCCCTCGTCGTCGGGTTCGAGGGACGGCTGGAGTTCGACACCAGCAAGCCGGACGGGACCCCGCGCAAGCTGCTCGACGTGGGCAAGCTCCACGCACTGGGCTGGCAGGCCCGGATCGGGCTCCGCGAGGGGCTGGAGCAGACCTACGCCTGGTACCGGCAGCAGCTGGACGCCGGGACGCTCCGCGCCGCCTAGGGAGGCCGCACCGGTCGCGGCGTGCCGCGGCGTGCCGCGGCGTGCCGCGGTCTGCCGATCTGCTGTTCTCCGCTCGGACGGTCCGGGTCTTCGCTAGCCTCGGTCGCCTGAGCGGGCTGACCGCCGTGACACAGCCAGGCTTCCCCTGCCGGGGCCGTCCGTGAGCGAGGAGTGCCCGTGAGCCAGCCGGCCACCGCAGCGCTGGGGTTGGAGACCGAGGTCGTGCGGGACGCCCGCGCCTTCGGCCTCCTGGCGCAGGAGTGGGACCGGCTGTACGGGTCGGCCCCCCGGGCCACGCCCTTCCAGACGCACGCCTGGCTGGTGGCCTGGTGGCGGGCCTACGGTGAGCCCGGCCGGCTGCGCGTGGTGCTGGTGCGGTCCCAGGGCCGCCTGGTCGCGGCCGCTCCGCTCCACCTGGTGAACCGCGGCCCCGTCCGGGTCCTGGCCCCGCTCGGCGGGGCCATCTCCGACTTCACCGACGTCCTGGTCGAGGAGGCCCGCGGGCGCGACGAGGCGTCGGCCTACCTGTCGGGGCTGGTCGACGCGCTCGACGCGGTCGCGGGCTGGGACGTCCTGGACCTCCCCGAGGTGAGGGGCGGCGCTGCCGCGGAGCTGCTGGCGGGGCTCTGGCCGGGCCGGGTGCGACGACAGGAGTCGTCCGCGTGCATGGAGCTGCCCGTGACCGACTTCTCCGAGCTGCTGCTCACGCTCCCCACCAAGCGTGCCCGCGAGGTGCGCCGGGTGCTGAGGCGCAGCGACGAGCTCGGTCTCGTCGTGGCCGACGTGCCCTCGCCCGAGGTCGCGGAAGCGGTGCCGAGACTGCTGCAGCTGCACGCCCTGCAGTGGGAGGGCCGGGGTGGCAACCCGGAGCACCAGCGGCCCCGGTTCGCCCAGCACCTCGCCGAGGCCCTGACCGTGATGGTGGACCAGGGCCAGGCCGCGGTCGTCCGCTACCAGCTCGACGGCCAGGAGCTGGCCGGCCAGGTCGTCCTGGTCGGCCACGACCTCATCGGCGGCTACCTGCTCGGGGTGGCACCCGAGCTCTACCGGCGCATGGACTTCTCCACCTACGTCGTCCGCGCCGACCTCGAGCGAGCACGGGGCCGCGGCTGCTCGACCTACAGCATGCTGCGCGGACGCGAGTCCTACAAGGAGCGGTGGCACGCGGTCGCGGCGGTCAACAGCCGCCTGCTGCTCGTCCGCCCGTCGGCGCCCCGGGGCCTCGCCTACGCGCTCGGCGTGCGGTCACGGGCTCGTCTCGTCGTCGCGGCGGGCGAGCACGCCCCCTGGCTGGTCGAGGCCAGGCAGCGGTACCGCCGGCGCGCGGCCGACCGTGCGTCCGGCCGAGGAGGCCCCGGCCCGGGGACGTCCGGCTCGGGGACGCCCGGCTCGGTCCTCGCAGCCGGGGTCGACGGGCCCCGGCCTCCGTAGCGGGGAGGGCGCCCGGGAGGGGCCCACCGGGCTCGCGGCGAGCCGTCAGGGGACCTGCAGCTCGGGCCGGAAGATCCACACCCGCCAGACCGATCCGTCGTCCTGGGCCGCGCTGTGCACGAGGTCGCCGTCGCAGGCGACGACGGACGACTTCGGTCCCTGACCCTGCCGGGGTTCCACGAAGGACCAGCAGCCGGGCCGCCCGGGCAGCGGGGTGGCGCCCGCCGGGTCGCCGAGGGTGTCGCCGCGCACGTAGTAGTCGACCGACTGCTCGCTCAGGTGCTGCGCGATCGTGCGGCTGCGGAGGACGGAGAGGTACCTGTCGTCCTCCACCAGACCTTCCAGCTGCACGGCTCGCCGCCGGCTGGCCCAGACGAGCCCACCCGCCCGGTCTCCCACCGCGATCACCGCGTCCGGAGCGGTGTGCTGGTCGATCCAGGCCCCGACCCCGGTGCTGCTGGTGGTCCAGGACGTCCGGGGGTCGTCGAGCACGAACAAGCCCACCCCCACCGCGGCGGCCAGGCACGCGGCGCCGACCGGGACGACCGGCCTGCTGAGCACCCCCGACCAGCGAGCCCGGAGGACCGCCCGGAGCACGACCAGGCCGGCCACCGTGAACTGCAGCGGGACGTAGTAGTAGTACCACTCCCAGAGGTGCCAGCTCGAGGTCGCGGCGTAGTAGCCCAGCTGCAGGAGCTGCGCCAGGGCGAGCGCCTGGAGGATGCCGGACAACGCGGCGTCCTGCGGCGCGCTGAAGAGCGGTGCCGCTCCCCCGGTGCGGCGCAGCAGCCCGAGGGCCACCGCGGTGACGAGGACGGCCTGCAGCCCCAGCCACAGGGAGGTCAGCGGCCCGGCGTCGCCGAAGCTGAGGTAGCTGCGGAACACCGAGACCGCCGACTCCGGGGTTGCGCCTCCGAGCGCTTTGGCCAGACCCGACACCGGGACGGGCGTCCCGAAGTGCACCTGGTTCCAGGCGCCGTAGGCCACGAGCCCCGCGACGACGACGAGGGCCGTGGTGAGCCACGCGCACCTCAGGTCCCGGTCGCGCCGTCGCGCGAGGACCACGACCCCGGAGGCCAGGAGGAGGGCGACGGCGTCGAGCCGGCTGAGGACCAGGACCAGACCCGCCAGCCCCAGCAGGGCGCCGTGGCGGACGGCCTCGCGCCGTCCCTGGCCGAGGTGCTCCGGTGACCGCAGCAGCAGGAGGACCACCAGCATGGCGGCCGGGGTCACGAGGGCGAACTCCATGCCGTTGTAGACCTGGTTGCCGAACAGGCCACCGACGGCGGTCGCGTACCCGGCCGCGTAGAGCCCCTCGGTCCTGGCGCCGAGGCCGTCGGCGAACTTCCAGGCGAGCACCACGAAGCAGGAGAAGAGGACCCCCGCGAGGACGAAGGTGAGCCGGAGCTGCCGGTCACCCGACGCGACGGCGGCGACGGGCAGGAGGAGCAGCTGCCAGAGGGGTTGGTACCCGTTGGTCGGCACCAGCCCGCCGAAGGTGGAGCCGCTGCCGGTCACCAGGTGGTGCGCGATCAGCGCGTAGTAGTAGGCGTCGTCGGAGAAGTCCTGCCGCACCCGTCCGATCGACCCGGCGAGGGCGACGGCGCCGAGCACGGCCGGGTACAGCAGGCCGAGCACCACGAAGCCCGCCGGGACGACCGGCCCCGGCGCGGCCCGGCCCGGACCGGACGACGTCGGCACGACGGGCTGGCGCTGCTCGCGACCGGGCTCCGACCAGGGGCGGGCGCCCGCACGCGCCCGTCCTGACCCGTCCGCCCGGTCGGGGAAGGCCGGTCGGGCCTTCCCGGCGCCGGCCGCAGCGCGATCTCCCCGCGAGGGCCTCCGGCTCGAGCTGGTCACGCCAGGGGGAGGATCCTCGACGGTCCCACGTAGGTGGTCACGTGGGTCCGCCGGTAGTCCGGGACCCCGTTCGTCGTCTGGTTGGAGGTGTAGGGACCCGCGATCCACACCCAGGCCCGCGCCCGGGACAGGGGTGACCGCGCCGCCGAGCCGACGTGGCCCTCCGACTCGTACCCGGTGTCGAGCAGCTCGCCGTCGGCCCACAGCTCGATCCGCCCCCCGCGGCCCGTGTCGTCCCGGTCGCCCTGGTAGAGGCGGAACTCCCACTGCACCCAGCGGTCCATGTAGCTCGCCAGGTCGAACGTCCTCTTGTCGTGCGGCCAGAGCCCACCCTGCAACGTGCCCGAGAAGTTGTGGACGCCCATGGCCCACAGGGGGTCCTGGTGCCACCGACCGCTCGCGTCGGTGTAGTCCTCCTTGAACTGCAGGAGCTGCGCCCAGCCGTGCTCGGGGTTCAGGACGAAGTCGTCGGAGGGGATGTAGAGGTAGGCCTGGTAGCGCGCGGACACGTCGGGCGGTGATCCGCTGGTCGTGTCGTCGGTCCCCCCGACCGGCCAGTTGGCCCTGGTGAAGGTCCGGTTGAGCTTCTGGTAGACGTTGGGGTCGCCGGCCGGTTTGCGCCACCGCACGACGGGGCCCCGGCTGCCCGGAGGAGCCGGTAGGCCCTCGGCGGCCGGGCTGACCACGGTGCCGCCGCAGTTGTCCCAGTGGTTCCACTGCTTCCGGAGGGCGAGGACGGTGGCGGTGGAGGCGTACTTGTCGCAGTTCATCGGACCGACGGGGATGCCGGTCAGGTCGGCGCTCCACCACTTGGCCGCGGACGGGTCCACCTGCTCGAGCACCGGGTGCCGGAACGTCGTCGTGCAGCCTCCCTCGCCACTGCCGTCCTGACCCAGGCTCAGCGTCACCTTGGAGATGCCCGGCGCCGCAGCGGGGTTCACGGGCTTCACGCTGCGCCACCGGCCGGCGCCGCGGTAGTCGAACGAGCCGCTCCAGGCCAGCTCCTGCACCTGGGCCCGGGCGCCGCTGTAGGTCCGCACCACCGCGTGGGTCGGCACCCGGTGCCCGGCGGTGGTCCAGCCGGCTGACACCAGGCGGAGACGTCGGAGGCCCGAGCCGTCGGTGTACTCCTCACCCCAGACCACCTTGGACATCCAGGCCCGGCCCGCTGCGTCGACGCAGGTGCTGGCCTGGGTGGTGGCGGCGTCAGCCGGGATCCCGCTGATCCCGGCCGCGACGAGGACGGCGGCGAGTGTGCACAGACGCGCTCTGCTGAGAAGCAACGGATCCACCTCGATGCGTCGGTCTCGCCCCGGGACCTTCGAGCAGGATAGCGAGTTCCGGGCGCCGCGCCCGGCGTTTGCCGCATCTGCGCGGCCCCCGGCTGACCCTCGCCCGCGCCCGCCCGACCCGCAGGACCGGCCGCTCGGCCACGCTCCCGAGCTCCCCGACCGGTTGCGCGCGGAACGCCCCGCGCCACGAGGCTTCCACTAGGGTCCTGCTGTGGCGCCCCACGCTCCTGACCTGGCCGCCCACCACCGCGGCCGGCTCCGCAGCTGGTGGCAGCTGGGGACGGCCAGCAGCCGTTTCGCCCACGTGGACGCCCTCCGGGCGTTCGCGGTGATGCTCGTCGTGGTGTCGCACGCGGGTCTGCAGGCCGTGGTCCCGGGCGGCGCCGGGGTGACGGTGTTCCTGGTGATCTCGGGCTTCATCATCACCTACCTCGTCATCCGGGAACGCCTGTCCACCGGTGGGTTCAGCCCTCGGAGGTTCTACCTGCGTCGGGTGCTCAAGATCGGCCCGCCGCTGCTGGTGATCATCCTCCTCCCGACGGCCGTCTACGCCGCTCTGGGCGGGCCGGTGGCCCCGGGCGCCGTGGCCTCCCAGATCTTCTTCTCCTACAACTGGGTGCACCTCTACGGCTACGACGCCGGTGGCGTGCTGCCCGGCAGCGCGGTGCTCTGGAGCCTCTCGGTCGAGGAGCAGTTCTACATCGTCTTCGCCGTCTACTGGGTGCTCGCCTCGAGAACGCGCCACTTCGTGCGGAGCGCGGCGCTCTTCGGGGTGGTCGCCATCGTCGCCTCCTCGCTGTCCCGCGTGCTGGTCAGCCTCGCCCCGGGCGACGGCGCCGACCGCATCAACTACGGCACCGACACCCGGATGGAGTCGCTCGGGTGGGGGATCCTCGTCGCCGTCGTCTACGTCGTGTGGCAGCAGGACGGGAGGCGCCTCCCCCGCCTGCGCGCCGTCGTGCAGCACCCCTCCACACCGGTCCTGGCCGCGACCCTGTTCGTCGCGAGCCTGCTCGTCCGGGAGGAGTGGTTCCGCGACACCATCCGCTACACGATCCAGAGCCTGAGCGCTTCGGCCTTCATCCTGTTCGGGCTGCTCGCCCGCGGCCGCCTGCAGGCGGCCGTGACCCGGGTCGCGCGGTGGGGACCGGTGCGGCTGATCGGGCTCGCCAGCTACAGCCTCTACCTCGTGCACCATGCCGTCGACTTCGCCCTGGACGCGGCCCTCGGCGTCGAGGTGAGGCCGTCGACCGCCCCGCTCTACATCCTGGCCGGCGTGGTGTGCGGGATCGTGGTCTACCGCGTCCTCGAGGTGCCGTTCGAGCACCTCCGCGCTCGCCTGCACCGCACCGACGCCGAGCTCCCGGGCCGCGGACTCCCCCGGCCCACGGCGGAGGCGTCCCGGGCGCCCCTCCCCGCGCGGCCCGTGGCGCCGCTCGGTGTCCCCGGGCCGCCGGCTCCGCGGACGGGGCTCAGCGGTGCGGCGGCACCGCTCGTCGACGAGCACCGGCGCTGACGCCACCCGTCGTGCCGTCCCGGGACGCGGTGCCCGTCCTCACCCCGACGTGAGGCGCAGGTAGCGCGCGGCGATGGCGGCCGGGTCGAAGGCGCTGTCGACCAGGGCGCTCGCCGTCCCACCGGCCGACGGCTCGGACGCCAGCCTCACGATCGTCGCCGCCAGGCCTGCGTCGTCGCCGACCTCGACGGTCGGCTGCCCCAGCAGCGCGCACAGCTCGGCGAGCCCCCCCACCGCCGAACCGACGAAGGGTCGACCCAGGGCCGCGGCCTCGGCCGCGATGAGACCGAACCCCTCCTGCTTCGACGGCAGGACGACGACGTCCGCGCGACGCATCAGGGGGTAGGGGTTCAGGAGGACGCCGGTGAAGGTCACGCGACCTCCGAGCCCCAGCCGGTCGACGTCCTGCGCCAGCTCGTCGCGGAGCGGACCGTCGCCGACGAGCACGAGGCAGTAGCCCTCCGGGAGGCGCGTCATGGCGCGGAGGAGGGTGCGGTGGTCCTTGTGCTCGTGCAGCCTCCCCACGCAGACCAGCACCACCCGGTCGGCTGCCGGCTCGGGCAGGTCGCACGGCGCGGCGGCCAGCCTCCGGATCTCCTCGCCGTCCACCGGGTTCGGGATGGTGACGGCGCGGCCCGGGCGGGGCAGCAACCCGGCGGACCCGAGGCTGGCGCGGGCGGCATCCGAGACCACGACGATCCAGTCGGGGCGACGGTAGACGACGGGCAGGGTCGTGGCGACGCTGAGGAGCCGAGGGCGGTCGCCGCGGAGGGTGTCGGCCATCGCGTGCTCGCTCGCGACGTGGGCGTACCGGCCACCCAGCAGCTTGGCGAGGGTGACCAGGACGTTCGTCCACATCAGGAACGAGTAGACGGCGTCGAACTCCTCGCGTCGCGCCAGCAGGGCGAAGCGGACCACGAGCGTCGCCAGCCGCGGCAGGCCGGAGCCCGCGGCCGGCAGGTGCACGTGGTGGCAGCCGGCGGGGATCCTGCCCGTCCACGGCGGGGCGTCCGTCGCCCGGAGCTCCCGGGGGGTCAGCCGCGGCTCCATCGTCACCACCGTCACCCGGCACGTGCGGGCGAACTGGTGGGCGAGGGTCTCGGCCACGCGCTCGGCACCCCCCCGGGTGAGCGAGGGGACGACGACCGCGACGTGCCGGCGCCGGCTAGTCAACGCGGGGCACGGTCGGAGGAGCGTGCCGGAGGCTCGTGACCGCCAAGGCCATGTAGGCCCCCAGCTCGATGTGGGAGAGACCGGACAGGGGGGAGCAGATCGCGTCCCACAGGACGAGGATCGTCCACAGCACGACCAGCGGGCTGGATCGGAACCTGATGGCCTGGGTGCCCACGAGCATCGCCAACCCCAGGAGGAGCAGCCAGAAGGGTGCGGCGCTGAGGCCGCCGCGGGCCAGGCTGTCCATGGCCTGCGAGTGCGACGACACCCCGGGGACGTCCAGGTGCAGCCAGATGTCGTCGAGGTCCTGACGCACCACGCCCAGCTGGCGGAGGAACTCCTTGGACCCGAGGTAGGCCGCGGAGTCCACCCGCGGGAGGGAGCCCCAGCCGAGGGTCGGACGCTGGGTGAAGAGGTAGAACTCCTGGAAGGGTTCGGGACGGACGTTGACGAAGATCGACTGCGGGGTGCCGCCGAACTTGGCGATCTGCCCCCCGGAACGCTCCCCGAGGACGCCGGCCTCGGAACCCTGGATGAACGCTCCGCTGAGGGCGGCCAGCAGCAGGGTCAGACCGGCCAGCACGGAGATGGTCCTCGGGTGCCGCTGCCGGTTCCGGACGAGGAGCACGATCGCCGTCAGGAGGGCGACCCCGGCCAGGTGCCGGTGGTCGGTGGCGACGCCGACCAGGCAGATGAAGACCAGGGCCACGACGGAGGGCAGCCGTCGGCCGCGGTGCCAGGCGAGATCGGTCAGAGCCAGCACGAAGATGGCGACAGGGCTGTTGAGCCCGAACTTCCAGCTGATGGTCGACGTGATGGACGCGTGCTCCACCAGCAGGGTCTCGAGCACCAGACCGGCGGCCACCCCGGCGATGACCGCGCGCATGCGGCGGAAGTCACCCCGGGCCAGGAAGACCAGCACGGGGACGATGCAGAGCATGGCCATCGCACTGATGAAGTGCCGGCTCAACCGTGGTCCGAGGCCGTTCCACTCGTCCGAGACGAGCTGGCCGGCCCCCCAGAGCGCGAGGGTGAGGCACAGGAGCTGCACGAGCCGGTCCCGCAGGACCGCCCTCGGGACGAAGGGCAGCAGCAGGACGCAGGCCACGCCGAGCGCCTGGAGCTTGCCGCTGATCACCGGGGCGGCGGTCAGCACCGCGATGACGGCCATGAGGAGCAGGGGAAGGCGCTCCCGGTGCGGCAGGGGCCCGCCCGCAGGACCGGGTGGGACGTCGGTCTGCGTGGTGAGGGCGGTCACGACGTCGTCACCGCCTCCCCGTTCCGGGGGCCCGTGCGGCGCTGCCGCGGTCGCCCCCGTCCCGACCCGCGGTCCGGCCCCCCACGGCAGGGCGCGACGAGCGACGTCCCGCTGTCACGGGCGTGGGCAGCCCGGCTGGGTCCCCTGCTGCCCGGGCCCCGGCCGGTCGTCGGGACGCCAGCCCGCGTCGACTGTCAGCATCTGGCAAATCTAGGTCGTGGCCGGTGGGCGCGTGCGGTAATCGTCATTGTCGTGCGGGGCGGACCGGGGCACGGGCGCCGGCGTCGTCGGTGACGGGGACGACCCGCGCCACGGCCCGCCACTCCCGGGTCAGTCTCAGCGCGTAGTCAGCGATGGTGTGCCCCCGCCCCCAGGTGGTCAGCGCGGCGGTTCCCAGGCGCGCACGGAGGTCCTCGTCCTCCGCCAACCGGAGGATCGCCTCGGCGAGCGACCCGGCCTCCCCGACGGGCACCAGCAGGCTGTTCACCCCGTCGACGGCGATCTCCGGCAGGCTCCCCACCGGTGTGCAGACCACGGGGACGCCCGCCGCGAAGGCCTCGAGCACCGACAACGGCATGCCCTCGGCGTGCGACGGCAGCACCACGAGGTGGGCCGCCGCCAGGTACCGGGCCACCGCGTCCCTCCCGACCCAGCCCGGGAACTCGACCCGACCCTGCAGTCCGAGCTCCGCCGCCCGGGCCCGGAAGGCCGCGACGTCGCCGTCCCCGGCGAGGACGGCGCGCCAGGGCCGGTCACGGAGCCGGGGGTCCGCGAGCGCTCGGAGGAGCTCCGGAACCCCCTTGCGGGCACCCAGCCGACCGAGGAAGAGGATGCGCAGAGGCGTGCCCGGAGGCCTGGCCGACCCCCGCGTGGCGGCCGGACCGGTCGCGTTGGCCAGCACCGTGACGTCGGCGGGCGCCACCGCGAGCACGTCCTCGACGTACGAGCGTCCCGCCTGCCCGAGGACGACGACCCGGACGGCGAGCCGGAAGGTGGTGCGGACCCAGTTCTGGGAGCCTCCGGGAAGGGACCCGAAGAAGGCGGGGAAGTTGCTGGCGTGCAGGTGCAGGACGACCGGGACCCGGGCCAGGCGGCAGGTGCGCACGACCAGGCCCTTCCGGATGGCGCTCCCGCATGAGGAGACGTTGACGTGCGCGACGTCGACCTCACCCCTCGCCGCCAGGCCCAGGAGGACGAGGCAGGACCGCAGCAGCGGCAGCACGGAGGACCACGGACTCGAGCCGAGGCCCCGCGTGTCGAGCACCCGGACCTGCACGTCGTCGGGGTGGAGCTCCTCCAGCGTGGCGGCCATCAGGCGGCCGATGCCCCCGCTCGCCGAGATCGGGGGCCCGACGACCACCACGCGGAGGCGCGTGCGCCCGCTGGGCCCCGGGCCTCCTCGCGCTGGCTCCCGGGCAGGGCCAGCCGCGCGGTCGTCGCTCACGCGCCGTGGCCGACCGCACGACGCCTGCGCGCCCGGCGCGGTCGCTCCTGGCCCCCCTCGGCCACCTCACGCCACAGCGCCTCGAGCCGCGCGACGTACTGGCCGATCTCGAGGCGCTCGGCGTGGTCCGTCTGCGCGGCCGCGCCCAACCGTCGGCGCAGCGCAGGGTCGTCGAGCAGCCGCTGCAGGGCGGCCGTCAGCGCCCCGACGTCGCCGGGTGGGACCAGCAACCCCGTCTCGCCGTCGACGACGAGGTCCCGGGTCGCCCCGACGGGCGTGGTCACCACCGCGAGCCCGGCGGCCATCGCCTCGATCACCGACATCGGGAGGTTCTCGTCGTAGGAGGCGAGCACGAGCACGTCGGAGGCCGCGAGGAGGCTGGCGACCGCGTCGGGCCCGACCCAGCCGGGCAGCTCGACCCGCTCCTGCAACCCCAGCTCGACGACGCGGGCCCGCGCGGTGCTCAGGTCGCCGTCACCCGCGATGGTCGCCCGCCAGCCGCTCTCGCGCGGCAGCCGCCCCAACGCCTCAAGCAGCTGGGGCACGCCCTTGCGCTCGCCGATCCGGCCGAGGAAGAGGAAGCGCACCGTCCGGCTCGGCACGTGGGCCAGCGTCGGCGTCGGCGTCGCGTTGGGCAGGACGACGACGCGTCCGGCCACCTCGGGCATCTCCTCGGCCACGAAGCACCTCCAGACCTCCCCGAGCACCACCACCCGGGCAGCACCGGCGAACATCAGGCGGACCCGTCGCCTGACGAACGACGGGGCGCCGCCCAGGAAGTGGTGGAACCGGGCGCCGTGCAGGTGGATGAGGTACGGGATGCCCAGGGAGCGGGCCACGCGGGCGACGACCAGCTTGCGGTAGGTGCTGCCATGACTGGCGAGGTTGATGTGGAGGAGGTCCACCCGTCCTCGCGACCTGTCCACCACGAGCCGCACGAGGAAGCGCAGGAGGACGACGGGCGCCCACACGATCGGGCCCTGACCGCGCGTCGGACGGAAGGTCGTCACCACCCCGCCGGGACCGAGGACCTCCTGGCGGTCCGCGATGCTGTCCATCAGGCGGTCGATGCCGCCCGCGCCCCCGCGACCCAGCGGCGCGGCCACCACGACCCTCAGCGACGGGTCGACGGGGTCACCTCGCCCGGGCATCGTTGTACACGAGCGCCTTGCCGGATCCACTGCGCAGCGGCGCGTCCGCGAACGTGAAGCGCCACTCGATGTCCGACGGGATCTTCAACGTCAGGTTCTTGGCCACCGCCTCGAGCGAGCTCGGGGAGAAGGCGGATCCCTTCACGACCAGCACGTCGATGGACCAGTCGCCGGTGCGGACGAACTGGACCGAGTTCATGCCCGGGACGCTGCGCGCGATCTGGCTGAACCCCATGATCCAGCGACCGTCCGGGAGCTCCATGTTCTGCCCGGACCGTCCGCCGATCCCGTCGAAGGTGAGCAACCCCAGTTCGACGAGGCGCAGGTCCTGGTCGGCCATCGCCGCGGTGCCGGCCGTAGTGTCACCGGTGTCGTAGCGGTAGAACAGCTGCCGGCTGTTGTGGAACGGCGTGCCCAGGACGTGGTGCTCCCCGGCACGCCGGTCCAGCCGGACGGCCCCGTACTCGTGCCGGAACCGGTACCGGCCGTACTGGTCCGCGCTGGCGAAGCAGACGCGTTCGGCCTGACCGTAGTAGTCGAGCAGCGGGCAGCCCAGGACGGAGAGCACGTCGGCGAAGACCGAGGTGGGCACGTGCTCGGACGAGGTGACGACCAGCCTCGGGGTGACGTCCACCAGACCGTTCCGCACGTACTCGAGCAGGAGGGCCAGGGACGAGGGGTAGCAGGCCAGGATGTCCGGTCGGAACTCGGCGAGCGCGACCCCGATCTGCGGGGCGTTCCTCCGGTTGAGGTGGATGGTGGAGAACACCCGGCGGCTCGGGCCGTCGTCACGCCAGAAGGGGCTGGTCTGGTCGTCGGGTGGCTTGATGTTGTCGCCCCTGAACACCGCCACGCGCGCGGAGCGGGCGTCGACGCCGCACCGGTCGATGACGTGGTCGATGGTCGCCTGCTCGAACACGACGTTCGCGAGCGACCGCTCCACGTGGAGCGGTACCCCCGTCGTGCCTCCGGTGGCCGCCCTGGACACGGGCCCCGGGACCAGCCGCCGGTACCTCGCCGGGTCCCCCCGGAGATCAGCCTTCGTGCTGATGGCGTCCGCGGGCAGGCCGCAGCGCTCGGCCAGCCGGGTCAGGCGCCGCAGCTGCCCGGCCCGGAACTCCAGCCGCTCCTCGCGGTCCATCTCGTCGGCCTGCGCGCAGAGCCGGCGGTACGAGCCGTACAGCGGGAAGAGCCGTCGAGCGCTGCTCGACGACCTCACCCGCTGGGCCAGGCTCATCGCGGTGCACCCGCCGGTCGACCGGCAGGGGTGCCCGGGCGAGCGGTGACGTCTGGCTGCCCGCACCTCCGCGGACCTCCACCAGCGGGGTGAGGCGCCCCGGGTCCGTCGCCCGCGGCCGGCACACGGCGGGTGTCGTCACGCCGGCGTCGGGACGAGCGCAGGTGGACGCCCACCGCTGGACCGACCCCTGGGCCGGGCCGAGGCGACGTCCTCAATCGAAGCACCCCCCGTAGACCACGCCGTCACTCGAGGGCGATCCCCACGCCGGTCAGACGTCGTCCCCGAACTCCGACCGGTCCGGGCTCGCCGGGCAACCGCACCCTATCGGAAGCACCGTCCCGCGTGCCCGTGTTGAGGAAACTCCTGCGGGCCGGGCGGACGGGTGCGGTGCACCCCGTGCTCACGGCCGCAGCGCCGGCTCCTCGGGCGTCGCCAGGGTCAGCACGGCCTCCTCGATCAGGTCGTCCTCCTCCAGCAGCCGCTCGAGCCGGCGGAGCCGGCCGGCGAGGCGGTGCTCGACGTCGTCCCCCGCCATGTCGACGGCGGCGACGAGGTAGAGCCGGCTGGGGCCGAGGAACTCCAGGTGCAGGTAGGTGACGCGGTCGACGTCGGTCCGCTGGAGCAACCGCTCCAGCACGTGGGTGCGCACCTCCGGCCGGACGTTCTCCCCCACGAGGAAGCGGCGGTTGCGCTCGATCAGCACCACCGCGACCACGCCGAGCAGCACGCCGACCAGGATCGACCCGACGGCGTCCGGCACCGCGGACCCGGTCACCTGGTGCAGGGCCACGCCGGTGGCGGCGATCAGGATGCCGAGGAGCGCGGCGGCGTCCTCGAAGAACACCGCCCGCAACGTGGGGACCGAGGTGTTGAGGACGTGGTCGAAGAACCTGCGGCCCAGCCGTCGGGCCGACCGGCGGGTCTGCAGGACGGCCTGGGTGAAGGAGACGCCCTCGAGGACGAACGACAGGGCCAGCACCACGTAGGCGACGGCGAAGTCGGAGGCCTCCTCCGGGTTCCGCAGCTCGGTGATGCCGTGGGAGATCGAGACGACGGCGCCGGCGGTGAACAGCCCGAAGGCGGCGAACATCGACCAGACGTAGGCCTCCCGGCCGTACCCCATCGGGTGCCGGGCGTCGCGGCCCTTCCCGGAGCGGCGGTCGGCGACCAGGAGGAAGATCTCGTTGCCGGTGTCGGCCCACGAGTGCGCCGCCTCGGCGAGCATCGACGCCGAGCCGGTCACCACGGCCGCGAAGCTCTTGGCGATCGCGATCACCAGGTTGGCCGCGAAGGCGATGACCACCGTCTTCAGGCTCTCGCCGCCGGAGGACGCCCCCGCCGGGTCGGTCCCGGTCACCCCCACGAGGGACGTCTCATCAGCCACATCGGAAGCCTAACGATGGTCCTGGACCCGCGGCCGGCGGTCCTCGCGGGCCGAGCCGGCCCGATTGACAGGGTCCTGCCAGGTCCGACCCAGCCACGGCCCAGGTCCGCCGTCCAGGCTCGTCGGACCACCGACCCGATGTCCGGCACCACGCGCGTGCCGTGACCACGAAGGAGCCCCGCATGCCCCGAGTCCGCACCACCGTCGCCGCCGCCACCGGAGCCGTCGCCCTCGGCGTGGGGCTGGGCGTCGCCGGCCTGGCGTCCGCCGCCCCGACGCCCACCCCCACGCCGTCCGCCAGCAGCAGCCCCTCGACGGGCACGCCGGACCGCCCCGGCGACCACCGGGGCGGTCCGGGCGGACGGCACGGCGACCGGGAGGGCGACCTGGCCACCGCCCTGGCCACGAAGCTGGGGGTCGACGAGGCGAAGGTCTCCGACGCCCTGCGGGCCTACCGCGAGGCCAACCGGCCCGCCACCCGGCCCGACCCGGGCACCAGGCCGGCCGCCCCCGACGACGCCGCCCTCGCCAAGGCGCTCGCGAAGGCGCTGGACCAGCCGGAGGCCGACGTCACGAAGGCCCTCGCGGAGATCCGCAGCGAGCGCGACGCGGCCCGCGACCAGGCCGTCGAGGACAAGCTGGCGGCGGCCGTGAAGGCCGGCACCCTCACACAGGCCGAGGCCGACGCGGTCAAGAAGGCCGCCGACGCGGGGATCGTGCACGTCGCCCGCTGAGCCCGCCCGTTCCCCGAGCCTGTCGAAGGGCCACCCGCACGCTGCGGCCACCCGCTCCCTGAGCCTGTCGAAGGGGCCTTCGACAGGCTCAGGCCGCGGAGAGCGGCTCGGGCGGGGAGCGGGCGCGGCCCGGCGCGAGACCAGGCCCCGGCTCAGCGGTGGAAGACCTCGGCCAGCCCGGCCGCCCGCGGGCTGGTGAGGACGTCCTCCAACGACAGCGGGTCGCCCGCCGGGCCGGTCAGCGGCACCCGCCAGTTGGGGTACTCGTCCGTCGTCCCGGGCTGGTTCTGCGCCTGCCGGTCGCCGACGAGGTCGGTGAGCGCGACGCAGAGCAGCCGGGACGGGGTACGGGTCAGGAACCGGTGCAGGGCCACGATCATCTCCTCCTCCCCCGCCCCCTCGCTCATCAGCCCGGCCCGGACCAGCTCGTCGCACCAGGCCCGCCGCTCCTCCTGGGCAGCGGCGAGCTCCTCGGCCAGCGGACGGGTGAGGACCCCCAGCCGGTCGCGCAGCCGCACGTGGTCCCCGGCCAGGTAGGCGGCGGTCGGCGGGAGGTCGTGGGTGGTGACGGAGGCGAGGCAGAGCTCGCGCCAGCGCTGGGGCGGCAGCGGCTTCCCGTCGCCCTCCCAGTCGAACTCGAACCACAGGATCGAGGTGCCGAGAATCCCCCGGTCGCGCAGGTGGTCGCGGACCCACGGCTCGACGGTGCCGAGGTCCTCGCCGACGACCAGCGCCTCGGCCCGGTGCGCCTCCAGCGCCAGGATCCCGATCATCGCCTCGTGGTCGTAGCGCACGTAGGTCCCCTCGGTGGGGCCCTGGCCGGCGGGGATCCACCAGAGCCGGAACAGCCCGATGACGTGGTCGACCCGGATGCCGCCCGCGTGCCGCAGGATCGTCGAGACCATCGACCGGAACGGTGCGTAGGCGGTCTCGGCGAGCCGGTCGGGTCGCCACGGGGGCTGGCTCCAGTTCTGGCCGTTCTGGTTGTAGGGGTCGGGCGGGGCCCCGACGGTGATCCCGCGGGCGTAGTCGTCCTGCAGGCTCCAGGCGTCGGCGCCCGCCGGGTGCACACCGACGGCCAGGTCGTGCATGATCCCGAGAGCCATCCCCGCACGGAGCCCGGCCTGTTGCGCCGCGGCCAGCTGCTCGTCCAGCAGCCACTGCAGCCAGCACTGGAACTCCACCTCCCGCGCGTGGCGGGCGGCGAACTCCGCGACGGCCGGGGAGCTCGGGTGCCGGTACCGCTCGTCCCAGCCCCCCACCTCGGTCCCCTGCTGCTCCGCGAGCACGGCCCACGTCGCGAAGTCCTGGAGCCCGCGGCCCTCCCGGGCGCGGTAGGCCTGGAACGCCCGCTCGCGGCCCGGGGTGCGGCCCGCGTCGAAGACGACCTCCAGGGCCGCCCGCTTCGCCGCCCACGCGCGGTTGCGGTCGATCGGCGCCGCACCCTGGCCGTCCGGCGCGGGGGGCAGGGCGGCGGCCCGCAGCGCGTCGACCTGCCGGCGCTGCTCGTCGGCCGCCGTCGCGTACTCGGGGACCCGCTCCAGGCGCAGGTACAGCGGGTTGGTGAAGCGGCGCGTCGTGGGCAGGTACGGCGAGGGCTCCATCGGCGGCACCGGCTCGGCGGCGTGCAGCGGGTTGACCAGCACGAAGTCGGCGCCGTGCTCGGCGGCGGCCCAGACGGCCAGGTCCTCGAGGTCGGCGAGGTCGCCGACGCCCCACGACTGCTGGGACCGGACGGAGTAGAGCTGGGCGGCGACGCCCCAGCCCTGGGCGGCCAGCCGCGCCGGCAGGGCCAGCCGCTGCGGGGTCACGATGAGCGTCATCTCGGCCTGCGCCGCCCCGGTCCGGGCGCACAGCCGGTGGTAGCCCAGGGGCAGGTCGGCGGGCAGCGCGACCTCCAGCTCGGCCACCGGCCGGCCGTCGACCTGACGGGTCGACCCGGCCTGCGCCGGCAGCGCCACGTCCCGACGGCCGCCCACCTCCAGCTCGACCCACAGCTCGAGCGTGCCGCCCTCCGGGGCGTGCACGGGCACCGTCGCCGTCCCACCCTCCCGCACCGCACGGCAGGCGGGCAGCAACCGTCGCCAGGGCGCCAGCTCCTGCTGCGCCAGGGCGGCGGCGGCGGACTCCGGGGTCGAGGCGTCGACGCCCAGCGCGGCGAGCACCGCCACCAGGGTGGTGGGCGAGACGGTGGTGTGCCGCCCCTGCCAGTCCCAGTAGTCGGTGGCGATCGAGAAGGCGTCGGCGAGAGCGTGCAGGGTCGGGTCGAGATCGGCCATGAGGACCATCCTCTCGGGTCCTCCCTCCTCGCCGCGTCGGGGGATCGGCGCGACGGTCGTGATCTGGCGCGATACGCGTGGGCGCCGGCACCGGGTGGGCGGAGCCGGCCCCGGGGCCGGCGGCGGCGGCCTGGGACGATGGTCGCGACGAGAGGAGGCGGCATGGCGCGCGCCGTCGACCGGGCCGGGCTGGGCGCCTGGCTGCTCAAGGCCAACCCGGCCGTCTGGGACCTGCGCGGGTTCCTCGACGCGGGCGAGCGACGGCTGACGTCGTGGGCGGTCCGGCCCGGTTACCGCAGCGCTCTCATGCAGCCCGGCGACCGGGTGCTCTTCTGGGTGTCCGGGGACGGCCGGGGCGGCTTCGCCCGCGGCATCTGGGGGCTGGGCACCGTCATCGCCCCGGCGGAGCCGTGGCACGACGCCGAACGCGGCTTCTGGACCGACGAGGGGTCGCGGCAGGGCGTCCGCGCGCGGGTCGAGGTGGACGTCGTCCTCCTCGAGCAGCCCGTGCCCGCCGCCGAGCTCCGCGAGGCCGGGATCACCGACCTCGAGGTGCAGCGGCAGCCCTTCGCCGCCAACCCGTCCTACGTCTCGCCCGAGCAGCTGGCGCGGCTGGCCGACCTGCTGCCCGGCTGGCCGCCCACCGCGGCGGAGCCGTCGGGAGCCGGGCGGTGAGGGTGGTGGTGCTCGCGGACACCCACGCCCCGCGCTACTGGAAGGGCTGCCCGCCGGCGGTGGCCGCGCACCTGGCGACGGCTGACGTCGTCCTGCACGCGGGCGACGTGTGCACGCCGGACGTGCTGGACCTGCTGGCCGGCTACGCGCCCGTCCACGTGGTGATGGGCAACAACGACGTCGCCGAGGTGGCCGCGTGGGGCGCGCCGGCGACGCTGCAGGTCGAGCTGGGCGGCGTCCAGGTCGCGATGGTCCACGACAGCGGCCAGAAGGAGGGCCGGACGAGCCGGCTCCGGCGCCGCTTCCCCACCGCCGACCTCGTGGTCTTCGGCCACTCCCACATCCCGATGGACGTGAGCGGGGAGGGCCTGCGGATCTTCAACCCCGGCTCCCCCACGGACAAGCGCCGCCAGCCCCACCGCACCCTCGGCCTGCTCGACCTCGCCGACGGCCGGATCACCGACGCCCGCATCGTCCAGCTGCCGTGACGACCGCCATCCACCGAGTGTCAGGACCTGGTTGACCCCGGGGTCACCTCGGTTCTGACGAGTCGGCCTCAGACCCCGGCGTCGACCTCGGTGGCGGCCAGCTGGCCGCAGGCGCCGTCGATCTCCCGGCCGCGGGTGTCGCGGACGGTGACCGGGACACCCTTCGCCTCGAGCCGGCGGACGAACTCGTCCTCGTCGCGGCGACGGGAGGCGGTCCACTTGGAGCCGGGCGTGGGGTTGAGCGGGATCAGGTTGACGTGCACCCAGCCCCAGTTGCCCCGCCGGCGCAGCACCTTGGCCAGCAGGTCGGCGCGGAACGCCTGGTCGTTGATGTCGCGGATCAGGATGTACTCGATCGAGACCCGGCGCTTGGTGACCTTCGCGTACTCCCAGGCGGCGTCGACGACCTCCTCGACGTTCCAGCGGGTGTTGATGGGCACCAGCTCGTCGCGCAGCTCGTCGTCGGGGGCGTGCAGGGACAGCGCGAGCGTGACCGGGATGCCCTCCTGCGCCAGCTGCTGCATCCGCGGCACCAGGCCGACGGTGGAGATGGTGATGCCGCGGGCGCTCATCCCGAGCCCGTCCGGGGTCGGGGTGGTGAGCTGCCGGACGGCGCCGACGACGGCCTTGTAGTTGGCCAACGGCTCGCCCATGCCCATGAAGACGACGTTGCTGACGCGGTTGCGGCCGCCCGGGTCCTCACCGGCCGCCGGGCCACCGGCGATCTCGCCGCGGCCGAGCCGGCGCGCGCCGTCGACGACCTGCTCGACGATCTCGGCCGCGCTCATGTTGCGCTGCAGGCCGCCCTGGCCGGTGGCGCAGAACGGGCAGGCCATCCCGCAGCCGGCCTGGCTGGAGACGCACATCGTCACCCGGTCCGGGTAGCGCATCAGCACGCTCTCCACGAGCGCGCCGTCGTGCAGCCGCCACAGCGTCTTGACCGTGGTCCCGGCGTCGGCCAGGGAGGTCTTCACCGGGTTCAGCAGCGTGGGCATGAACTTCGCGGACAGCTGGTCGCGCAGCGCCGGCGGCAGGTCGGTCCACTCCGCGGGGTCGGTGCGCAGGCCCTCGAAGTAGTGCGAGGACAGCTGACGGGCGCGGTAGGCCCGCTGACCTTCCGCCTCCACCGACTCGCGGCGCTCGGCGGGGGTCAGGTCGGCCCAGTGGACAGGGGGCTTGCCGCGACGCGGAGCCGTCATCACCAGCGGCAGCGCGCGGCCGGCAGGGACAGGGGGGGTCGTCCCCCCCGCTTCGACGGGGGCGCTCATCCGCCGGGAACCAGTACGTACATGATGACCCAGGCTACCGGGGCCGCGAGGAGCAACGAGTCGAGCCGATCCATCACCCCGCCGTGACCGGGCAGGAACGAGCTCATGTCCTTGATCCCGAGGTCGCGCTTGATGAGGGACTCGACGAGGTCGCCGCAGGTGCCGGCCGCGACCAGGCAGACGCCGAGCAGGACGCCCACCCAGACGGGGGCCTGGAGGCCGTAGACCGCCATCAGGACGGCCGCGACCACCCCGAAGACGAGCGACCCGGCGAAGCCCTCCCAGGACTTCTTGGGGCTGATCCGCGGGGCCATCGGGTGCTTGCCGAACAGGACGCCCGCCACGTAGCCGCCGGTGTCGTTCATCACGACGACCAGCAGGAACAGGATCATCCGGGCCACCCCGTCCTCGGGCGCCGCCAGGATCAGGGCGGCGAACGAACCGAGCAACGGCACGTAGGCGATGATCAGCATGCTCGCCGCGGTGTCGCGGACGAAGCCCTCGGCCCCGCCGCGCATCCGCCAGACCAGGCAGGCGACCACGGTCAGCGCCAGCGCGGCCAGCAGCACGCTGGTGGTGGAGAACACCACCGGGCTCTGCCGCCCGGCGAGGTAGGAGCCGATCGCGATCGCCACGCTGCCGACGACGATGGGCACGACGGCCGGGTACAGCCCGATCCGCCGCAGCGCGTTGCCCAGCTCGACCGAGGCCAGGGCGAGGGCCAGGGCGATGAGCAGGACGAAGCCGAAACGCCAGAAGACCAGGGTGAGCACGACGTAGGCGCCGAGCCCGAGCCCGACCGCGAGGGCGGCCGGCAGGTTCCGCCCGGCGCGGCCGTGGGGCGTCGCGGCGTGGGCGCCGCCGCCCTCGGTCGCGGGGGGCGGTGCGGAGGGGCCGCTCACCGCGGGACTGTGCCGTTCACGAGAAAGGGCCGTTCACGAGAGAGAGCCGTTCACGAGATCAGGTCCGCCGCCCGCTCAGACGGCGAGCAGGTCGGCTTCCTTGTGCTTGAACAGCTCGTCGACCGCGTCGGTGTGCTTCTTGGTCTCGGCGTCGAGCTGCTTCTCGGCCCGGGTGACCTCGTCCTCCCCGACCTCCTTGTCCTTGACCATCTTGTCGAGGGCGTCCTTGGCGGTGCGCCGCGCGCCGCGGACCGAGATCCGGGCGTCCTCGGCCTTGGTCTTGGCCAGCTTGATGTACTCCTTGCGCCGCTGCTCGGTGAGCTGGGGCAGGGTCACCCGGATCGTCTTGCCGTCGTTGGACGGGTTGACGCCGAGGTCGGAGTCGCGGATGGACTTCTCGATCGCGTTCACCGAGGACTGGTCGTAGGGGGTGATGAGGACGACGCGCGCCTCGGGCACCTGGAAGGTCGCGAGCTGCTGCAGCGGGGTCTGCGCGCCGTAGTAGTCGGCGGTCAGCTTCGCGAACATCGCCGGGTGGGCGCGCCCGGTCCGGATCGCCGAGAACTCCTCCTTGGCGTACTCGACCGCGCTGGCCATCTTGGTCTCGGCGTCGCGGATGATGTCGGCGATCACGGGTGTCGCTCCTTCGGTTGTGCGGCAGCCCGCGGGGCGGGCCGTTGGTCGCTCGTCGCCCGCGCCTAGGCGTGGACGCTGGTACCGATCTTCTCACCCGCGCAGACGCTGACGATCGTGCCGTCGGTGTCCAGGCTGAAGAAGATCATCGGCAGCTTGTAGTCGCGCGCCATGCTGATGGCGGTCGCGTCGGCCACCTTGAGGTCGCGGGCCAGGTAGTCGTCGTAGGTCAGGTCGTCGAACTTGACCGCGTCGTCGTGCCGGTTCGGGTCGGCGGAGTAGACCCCGTCCACGCCCTGCTTGCCCATCAGCAGCACCTCGGCGCCGATCTCCAGCGCGCGCTGGGCGGCGACGGTGTCGGTCGAGAAATAGGGCATCCCGGAGCCGGCGCCGAAGATCACGACCCGGCCCTTCTCCAGGTGCCGCTCGGCGCGGCGGGGGATGTAGGGCTCGGCGACCTGACCCATGGTGATGGCGGTCTGCACGCGCGTCTGGACCCCCTCCTTCTCGAGGAAGTCCTGCAGCGCGAGGCAGTTCATGACCGTGCCCAGCATGCCCATGTAGTCGGCCCGGTCGCGGTCCATGCCGCCCTGCTGCAGCTCGGCGCCGCGGAAGAAGTTGCCGCCGCCGACCACGATGGCCACCTGCACGCCGCTGCGGACGACGGTGGCGATCTGCCGGGCCACCGCGGAGACGACGATCGGGTCGACGCCGACCTGGCCCCCCCCGAACACCTCGCCGGAGAGCTTGAGCATCACGCGCTTGTACGGTCCGGCCGTGCCGCGGTCGGCCGTGGGAGCGGGGCTGGTCATGGATCTCCTGGGGGTCAGGGCCGAGGCAGCGAACGGCGCCACGACTGCAGGCAGTCGTGGCGCCGGTCGGTGCTCATGCGGGGGATGTGTCCGCGGGCGTCAGGCGCCGGCGGCCTCGAAGCGCGCGAAGCGCTTCAGGGTAACCCCGGCGGCCGCGAGCTGCTTGCCGACCGTGGTCTTGTTGTCGGTGACCGACGGCTGGTCGAGCAGCACCACGTCCTTGAAGAACGCGTTCACCCGGCCCTCGACGATCTTGGGCAGCGCCTGCTCGGGCTTGCCCTCCTCCTTGGCGGTGGCCTCGGCGATCCGGCGCTCGTTCTCCACCAGGTCCGACGGGACCTCGTCCCGGGTCAGGTACTGCGGCCGCATCGCGGCGATCTGCATCGCCGCGGCGCGGGCCGCGGACTCGTCGCTGCCCTCGTACTCGACGAGCACGCCCACCTGGGGCGGCAGGTCGGACGCCCGGCGGTGCAGGTACACGACGGTCTGGCCGTCGAAGTAGCGCGCAGCCGACACCTCGAGCTTCTCGCCGATCTTGACGGCGAGCTCGCCGACGGCCTCGCCGACGGTCTGGCCGGACGGCAGCGCCGCGGCGTTCGCCGCGTCGACGGAGTCCGCCCGGGTCGCCGCGACGGCCTGGACCGCCGCGTTGGCCAGCGTCTGGAACTCGTCGTTCTTGGCCACGAAGTCGGTCTCGGCGCCCAGCTGGAGCAGCGCACCGTCGACCGACACGACCAGGCCGTTGGTCGCGGAGCGCTCGGCGCCCCGCTTGGCGGCCTTCGCCTGGCCGTTGACCCGCAGGAACTCGACGGCCTTCTCGTAGTCGCCGTCGGTCTCGGTCAGGGCCTTCTTGCAGTCCATCATCCCCGCGCCGGTGGCGTCGCGGAGCTTCTTCACGTCAGCGGCAGCAATGGTTGCCATGCGTTCTGGTTCCTCGTCTTTCGTCTGTGGTGCGGGTGGGCGGCGCGGCCCAGCAGGTCAGTTGGCGACCGGCTGGTCGTCCTGCTGCTCGACGTCGACCTGGGCGTCGGCCGCAGCCTCGGCCTCGACGGCCGCCTCGGCCGGCTGCTCGGACGCGGGCACCGGGGCGGCGTCGTCGGCCGGCTCGGCGGACCCGGCCTCGACCGGGGCGACCTCGGCCGGCGCGGCGTCAGGAGCCGCGCCCAGCAGCTCGCGCTCCCAGTCCGGCATCGGCTCGGTGGTGCCGGCGGTCGCCTCGGCGGCACCGCCACCCTGCGCACCGGAGCGCGCCACGAGGCCCTCGGCGACGGCGTCGGCCAGCACGCGGGTCAGCAGCGCGACCGAGCGGATGGCGTCGTCGTTGCCGGGGATCGCGAAGTCGACCAGGTCGGGGTCGCAGTTGGTGTCCAGGATCCCGATGACGGGGATCTTCAGCTTGCGGGCCTCGTCGACGGCCAGGTGCTCCTTGTTGGTGTCGACGATCCACACCGCCTGCGGGGTCTTGCCCATGTCGCGGATGCCGCCCAGGGTCTTCTCGAGCTTCTCCATCTCGCGGCGGAAGCCGAGCAGCTCCTTCTTGGTGAAGCCGGAGCCGGCCACGTCGTCGAAGTCCATGCCCTCCAGCTCCTTGAGCCGCTGGACGCGCTTGATGACGGTCTGGAAGTTGGTGAGCATGCCACCGAGCCAGCGCTGGTTGACGAAGGGCATCCCGACCCGGGTCGCCTGCTCGGCGATGGTCTCCTGCGCCTGCTTCTTGGTGCCGACGAACATCACCTGGCCGCCGCGGGACACGACGTCCTTGACGAAGGCGTAGGCGCTGTCGATGTAGGTGAGCGACTGCTGCAGGTCGATGATGTAGATGCCGTTGCGCTCGGTGAAGATGAAGCGACGCATCTTGGGGTTCCAGCGACGGGTCTGGTGCCCGAAGTGGACGCCGCTCTCGAGGAGCTGGCGGGTGGTGACGACGGCCATGGCCGTATTCCTTTCCTTACCGGCCTCCGCGGGGGCCGGCGTGCGGTTGGGTCGGTGCCGAGCTGTTCGGCACCCCTGATGCCCGGCACGGCGCCGACTCGGGACGACCGAGACCGGAGGCGCCGCCCCGTCGATGACGGGACGCGGGCATGCGAAGTCAGCCCAGGCTGGGCTGCTGGGACAAGTCTACACCGGCACGGCGGCTGACCGTCCGCTCGATCCCCGCCCGCGAGCCCGTCCGGGGGGTCCGCCAGGCTGGTGCCATGACACCGACGACGACGCCGACGACGCCTCCGGCCGACCCCACCCTCCCCCGCTCCGAGTACCCGCGGCCCCAGATGGTCCGCTCCCGCTGGCTCTGCCTGAACGGCTCCTGGGAGTTCGAGGTGGACCGCGGCGACTCCGGCCTGGAGCGCGGCCTGCTCGGGCGGCCGCTGGCCGACCGGATCACGGTCCCGTTCGCCCCCGAGTCGGAGCTGTCGGGCATCGGAGACGTCGACTACCTCGGCGCCGTCTGGTACCGCCGCACCGTCACGGTGCCGCAGGAGTGGGGTGACGCGTCGGTGCTGCTGCACCTCGGCGCCGTGGACCACGACGCGACGGTCTGGGTCGACGGCACCGAGGTGGTCCGGCACCGCGGCGGGTTCACCCCGATCACCGCCGACCTGACCGGGCTGGCGCGCGGCGGCCAGGAGGTGACGCTGGTGGTGCGCGCCCGCGACCCCAAGGAGGGCCCGCAGGCCCGGGGCAAGCAGTCGGTGCGCTTCGCCAACCGGGACTGCCACTACACCCGCACCACCGGCCTCTGGCAGACGGTGTGGATGGAGCCGGTCACCGCGGTGCACCTGCGCCGCCCGCGGATCACCCCGCAGCTGGCCAGCGGCAGCTTCACCGTCGTCACCCCCCTCTCGCGCAACCTGCCGGGCAGCCGCGTCACCGTGGTGCTGTCCGACGAGGCCGGCGAGGTCGCGCGGGCCGAGGTCGCCGCCGACCTCGACCTCGCCCCCGGCGTGGTGCTCACCGTGCCGGAGGACCGGCGCCGCCCGTGGTCACCGGAGGACCCCCACCTCTACGACCTCGAGCTGGTGCTCAGCGGCCCCGACGGCGAGCTGGACCGGGTGCAGAGCTACGCCGGCCTCCGCTCGGTCGCCCTCGACGGCGACGCCGTGCTGATCAACGGCCGGCACGTCTTCCAGCGGCTCGTGCTGGACCAGGGCTACTGGCCCGAGAGCCTGATGACCGCACCCAGCGACCAGGCGCTGGTGGACGACATCCGGCTGGGCAAGCAGGCCGGCTTCAACGGCGCCCGGCTGCACCAGAAGGTGTTCGAGGAGCGCTACCTGCACCACGCGGACCGGCTCGGCTACCTCGTCTGGGGCGAGTTCGCCGACTGGGGTGCCGGCGGGCACGGCGCGACCACGGACCACCAGCAGCCGACCGCCAGCTTCGTCACCCAGTGGCTCGAGGCCCTGGAGCGCGACCACAACCACCCGGCGATCATCGGCTGGTGCCCGCTGAACGAGACGTGGCAGCCCCTCGGCGACCGGATCACCCAGCTCGACGACGTCACCCGGGCGATGTTCCTGGCCACCAAGCTGGCCGACCCGTCGCGTCCGGTGCTGGACGCGTCCGGCTACTCGCACCGGGTGCTGGAGACCGACGTCTGGGACAGCCACAACTACGAGCAGGACCCGGCCGCGTTCGCCGCGCAGGTCGGGGGGCTGGCCCGCGGCCAGGGCTACACCAACGTCCACGACGGGGCGACGATCTCGCAGCCGCACCGGGGCCAGCCCTACTTCGTCAGCGAGTTCGGCGGCATCTGGTGGAACGCGGCGATGGCGGCGGCCGAGGCCGAGCAGCTGGGCCGGGAGACGTCCTGGGGCTACGGCCAGCGCGTCCGCGACGAGGACGCCTTCTACGTCCGCTTCGCCGGGCTGGTCGACGTCCTGCTCGACGACCCCGGGATGTTCGGCTACTGCTACACCCAGCTGACGGACACCTTCCAGGAGCAGAACGGCATCTACGACGAGCACCGCCGGCCCAAGTTCGACACCCCCCGGCTGCACGCCGTGCAGACCCGGGCGGCGGCCTACGAGAGCCGCTGAGCGCGCGCCGCGCGGCGGATCGTCGTTGCTGCCCGGGGAGAAGCGCGGTTAACTTCGCCCCATGCGAGCAACGGTCCGCGACGTCGCGCGGCACGCCCAGGTCTCGCCGAAGACTGTCTCGAACGTCGTCAACGGGACCTTCCCGGTCAGCCCGGAGACGCGGCAGCGGGTCGAGGACGCGCTCCGCGAGCTCGACTACGTGCCGAACCTGTCCGCGCGCGGGCTGCGGAACGGCCGCACCGGGGTGATCGCCGTGGCGCTGCCCGACCTGAGCACGCCGTACTCGGCCTCCATCACGCGGGCGTTCGTCCAGGCCGGGGCCCGGCGCGGCCTGACGGTGCAGATCGAGGAGTCGGCCGGCAGCGTGGAGCGGGAGGCGCAGCTGCTCTCCCGCGCCCGCTCGCACCTGATCGACGGCCTGGTGCTGAACCCGGTCCTGCTCGAGACCTCCGCCGTCCAGCCGGGGGTCTCGCTGCCGCCGGTGGTGATGATCGGCGAGGTGGAGCAGCCGGCGGTGGACCACTTGTGGACCGACAACGTGCGGGCGCTGCGGGAGCTGACGGGCCTGCTGGTCGACGAGGGCCACCGCCGGATCGCCCTGCTGGGCGGGATGCCCTCGGCCAGCTACCAGCTCCGCCGGCAGGGCTACCGGGAGGCGCTGACGGCGGCCGGGCTCCCGCTCGACCCGGCGCTGGAGATCGACGTGCACGGCTGGACGTCGGCGGGCGGCGCCGAGGCCGTGCGGTCCCACCTGGCGCACCACCCGCTGCCGGACGCCCTCGTCTGCTGCACCGACACCCTCGCCATGGGCGTGCTCAGCGCGCTCTGGGCGGACGGGTACCGGGTGCCGGACGACCTGTCGGTGGTCGGCTACGACGACATCCCGGAGGCGGCCTACACGGTGCCGCCGCTGACGACGGTGCACTTCGACCGCCAGGTGGTCGCGGAGATGGCCCTGGACCTGCTGGCCCGCCGGATCAACGACCCGTCGCACCCCTCCAGCAGCACCGTCCTGCCGCACCGTATCGTGCGTCGCGCGAGCACCCGTCCCCGCTGAGCACGGCGCGGGAACGATCCCGCGGTTCCTCTTGTGAGGGCCAGTACAACGATGTAACGTCCACCCCACGTCACCGGGACCCCAGGGGTCCCGCGGACCCGTGCACGACCACGCTCCACCTCCGTCAACGCCGACCCGAGGAGAACCTTCCCCGCATGCCTGCTGCACGACTCGTCCTGGACGCGGCCTTCAGCATCGCCCCCGTTCCCCGTCGGCTCTTCGGCTCGTTCGTCGAGCACATGGGCCGGTGCGTCTACACCGGGATCTACGAGCCCGGCCACCCCTCCGCCGACGACCAGGGCCTCCGGACCGACGTCCTCGAGCTCACCCGGGAGATCGGCCCCACCGTCGTCCGCTACCCGGGCGGCAACTTCGTCTCCAACTACCGCTGGGAGGACGGGGTCGGGCCTCAGCAGGACCGCCCCCGCCGCCTCGACCTGGCCTGGCACTCGGTCGAGACCAACCAGTTCGGCCTGCACGAGTTCGACGACTGGGCCAAGAAGGCCGGCACCGAGGTGATGATGGCGGTCAACCTCGGCACCCGCGGGCTGCAGGAGGCCTGCGACCTGCTGGAGTACACCAACCACCCCGGCGGCACCTACTGGTCCGACCGTCGGATCGCCAACGGCGCGGCCGAGCCGTTCAACTACAAGCTCTGGTGCCTCGGCAACGAGATGGACGGGCCCTGGCAGGTCGGCCACAAGACGCCCGTCGAGTACGGCCGGCTGGCCAACGAGACCGGCAAGGCCATGCGGCTCATCGACTCCGAGATCGAGCTCGTCGCCTGCGGCTCCTCGAACTCGCGGATGCCGACCTTCGGTGCCTGGGAGGACACGGTCCTCGAGCTCTGCTACGACACCGTCGACTACGTCTCGTGCCACGCGTACTACGAGGAGCGCGACGACGACCCGCTCAGCTTCCTCGCCTCCGCGGTGAACATGGACTACTTCATCGACAGCGTCGTCGCGACGGCGGACGCCGTGAAGGCGCGCGGGCGGCACCAGAAGACGCTCAACCTCTCCTTCGACGAGTGGAACGTCTGGTACCAGAGCCGCTTCAACGGCGACGGCCCGAAGCCCCGCACCGCCGAGTGGCGGGCCAACCCGCGGCTGATCGAGGACGAGTACACCGTCACCGACGCCGTCGTGGTGGGCACGCTGCTCAACTCGCTGCTGCGGCACGGCGACCGGGTCACCATCGCCAACCAGGCCCAGCTGGTCAACGTGATCGGCCTGCTCCGCTCGGAGGAGGGCGGCGAGGCCTGGAAGCAGACCATCGCCCACCCCTTCGAGCAGGTCCGACGCCTGGCCACCGGTCAGATCATCCAGGTGGTGGCCACCAGCGACCGCTACGACTCCCCCGCCTACACCGACGTCCCCCTGGTGGACGCGGCGGCGACCTATGACGCGGAGTCGGGGCGCGCCGCGCTCTTCGTCGCCAACCGCAGCCTCACCGAGAACGCCGCGCTCGAGGTCGACCTGCGCGGGCTCGGCTCCACCCGGGTGCTGACCGCCACCACCCTGCACGCCGGGGCCGGCCAGGACCGGAACACCACCAACCTGGAGGACCACCAGGCGATCAACCCGGTGTCCTTCGACGACCACGTCGTCGACTCCGGGCAGCTGAAGGCGAACCTGCCGGCGCTGTCCTGGACCGTCTTCGAGCTCGACGCCCAGCGCGGCTGAGTCGTGACCATCGATCGTCCGCGTCCCACCCACCTGAGCGGGAGCCGCGTGTGATCATCCTCACAGCGGCCGATCCCGCCTCCCGCCCCACCACCGACCAGCACCACGGCCTACCGGTCCGCTCGACCCTCGACCAGGGCGAGCTCGGTCAGGCGAACACCCACCACCACCTCGAGAGGACCACGCAATGACAAAGACGTTCAGCGCTGCAGGAACCGGAGCGACCTCGTTCGCGGCGAGCGCGATCTCCCGCCGCGGCCTGCTCGGCGGTGCTCTCGGCACCGCGGCCGCCATCGGCCTCGCCGGCTGCAGCCCCGGCTCGGGCGCCGTGCCCGGCCAGCAGCAGTCCGTCGCGGGTGGCGGTGGCGCCGAGAAGTACGAGGGCCCCAACGTCGAGCTCGCCTACTGGAACGGCCTCACCGGAGGTGACGGCCCGATCATGCAGAAGCTGGTCGACGCCTTCAACAAGGAGCACCCGAACATCCAGGTCAAGCAGACCCGCATCATCTGGGCGGAGTACTTCCAGAAGCTCCCGGCCGCGGTGAGCAACGGCAAGGCGCCCGACGTCGGCATCATGCACAACGACGACCTGGCCACGAACGCCGCGCGCCAGGTGATCCAGCCCCTCGACGACGTGGCGACCGCCCTGAAGCTGTCCGAGGCGGACTTCGCCCCGATCGCCTGGACCGGCGGCCTGTACCAGGACAAGCGGTACGGCATCCCGCTCGACATCCACCCGGCCGGTTTCTTCTACAACAAGACCGTCATGGAGAAGGGCGGCCTCGACCCCGAGAAGCCGCCGACGACCGGTGACGAGCTGATGACCATGCTCGACGCCCTCAAGTCCAAGGGTATCGAGGGGATGTGGACCTCGGCGGTCAACGCCAACGACCTCCCCGGCCAGACGCTGCTCTACCAGTTCGGCGGCAAGATGGTGAACGACGACGGCGCGACCGTCGGCTGGGACGGCGAGGCCGGGGTCAAGGCGATCACCTGGCTGAAGGCGCTGATCGAGAACGGGCACAGCCCCAAGAACGCGGCGAACGACGGACCCAGCATCGGGTTCCAGGCCGACAAGGCCGCCTTCATGATCAACGGCCCGTGGATGACCACCCCGCTGACCGAGAACAAGAAGCTCAAGTGGGGGGCCGCCCCGGTCCCCAAGATCGGCGACGAGCTGGCCACCTGGGCGGGTTCGCACCAGTTCGTGCTGCCCCGTCAGATCAAGCCCGACAACAACAAGGCGATCGCCAGCCGGGTCTTCGTCAACTGGATCTCCCAGCAGTCGCTGGGTTGGGCCGACGCCGGCATGGTCCCGGCCCGCAACGAGGTGCGCGACTCCGCGGAGTTCAAGGCCAAGGGTGCGGTGAACGAGTTCGCCAAGGAGCTCGACTACATCAAGTTCCCGCCCCCGATCCCGGGCGTCGCCGACCAGCGCGTGGAGTGGAACACCGCCGTCAGCAAGGCCATCCTCGGCCAGCAGGACGTCGCGACCGCGCTGGCCGAGGGGGGTCAGAAGGCCAACAAGATCCTCGCGGCCAACCTCAAGAAGTACAGCTAATGAGCACGGCGACCGAGGTCAGCGCGGGCACCGCCCCGTCCGCGCTGGCCGGACCGTCCTCGGGGAACCGGAAGCTGCGGCTCTACCACCCCCTGACGCCGTACCTGCTGCTGCTGCCCTACGCGGTGCTGCTGCTGGCCTTCGTCCTCGGTCCGGCGGTGTTCGGCATCTGGATCAGCCTGCACGACTGGGACTTTATGCTGCCGTCCAAGCCGTTCATCGGGCTGCAGAACTACAAGGACCTGTTCGACTCGCAGTCGGTGATCTTCGAGCAGTTCTGGCACGGCATGCGGGCGACGGCCATCTTCGTCGTCGCCAGCGTGCCGTTCCTGGTGGTCATCCCGCTGCTGGTCGCCATGCTGCTCAACCGGAAGTTCCGCTTCCGCGGGCTCTTCCGGGCCATGATCTTCGCCCCGTTCGTGCTGGGCATCGCCGTGGTGGGCGTGCTGTTCAACTTCCTCCTCGACACCCAGTACGGCTTGATCAACTACATCATCGGCTTCGTCGGCATCGACCCGGTCGGGTGGACGGCGACCCAGCCGGCGGCCTGGATCGGCCTGGTGGGCATGACCGTCTGGTGGACGATGGGCTTCAACACCATCATCTACCTGGCGGGGCTGCAGGACATCCCGGCGGAGCAGTACGAGGCGGCCGAGCTCGACGGGGCCGGCAAGTTCGGGGCCTTCCGGAACATCACCCTGCCGGGGCTGCGGAACGTGCTCGTGTTCGTCGTCACCACCACGGTGCTGGCGAGCGCCAACATGTTCGGGCAGTCCTACCTGGTGACGAACGGTGGCCCGGGTGACAGCACCCGGACGGCCATCATGGTGATGACGCAGGAGGGTCTGCGGTCCTTCAAGATGGGGACGGCGTCCGCGATGAGCTACATGCTGGCCATCTTCTTGGGGATCATCTCCTTCATCATCTTCTATCTCATGCGGGAGAGGACGCCGAAGGCATGACCACCACGGAGATCCCGAGCGGCACCGCCACCGCCGGCACCACGACCACGGCCAACAAGCCGCGGAGCAAGACCTACCACCGCGACCGGAACGGCCCGGTGTTCTGGGTCGGGATGGTGATCCTGGCCCTGATCTTCATCGTGCCCATCCTGTGGATGTACCTGACCGCGTTCCGCACCCAGGCGGACACCCGGCAGGTGCCGCTGCAGCTCGTCCCCGAGGAGCTGACCCTCCAGGCCTTCCGGGTCATCTTCAGCGACGCCACCAACCCGGTGCTGCTGTGGGCGATCAACTCCTTCGTGTCGGCCCTCCTGCACTCCGTCATCGTGCTCGTGGTGGCGTCCATGGCGGCCTACGCGCTGGCGCGGATGCCGTTCCGGGGGCGGGGGGCGGTCTTCGCCACCATCATCGCCACCCTGTTCGTGCCGGGCTTCATCTTCCTCATGCCCAACTACCTGCTGATGAACAGCCTCGGCTGGCTCGACACGGTGCTCGCCCTGGCGGTACCGACGGCGGCGGGTGCGTTCAGCGTGTTCTTCCTGCGGCAATTCTTCCTCGCGCTCCCGAAGGAGCTGGAGGAGAGCGCGCTGATCGACGGCGCCAACACCCTGCAGATCCTGGTCAGGATCATCCTGCCGGTGTCGAAGTCGGCGCTGATCACCTTGGGGATGCTGTCGTTCCTCACCAACTGGAACGAGTTCGTCTGGCCCGTGTTCGTGCTGTTCTCCCCGGAGCGGCTGACCCTGCCGGCCGGGTTGTCGAGCTTGAACAGCGCGTTCGACACCAACTACCCGATCGTGATGGCGGGGGCCACCATCGCGTCGGTGCCGGTGCTGATCCTCTACATCTTCGTGCAGCGCTACATCATCGAAGGTGTCGCGAGCAGCGGCATCAAGGGCTGACCACCCCGCACTGGACCGCCGGCTCCCCCTGGGGACCGGCGGTCCTGTGCTTCCCGGGTGCCGGCCGACGGCGACCCGGCCATCATCCCGACGACGACGGAGACCCTGACATGCGCGCTCCCGGACCCCACCCCACCACCGTCGACGGCCGGTCGCCCCGGTGAGCAGGCGGCGGACCTACACCAACCCGGTCTGGCCGGAGTACTTCGCCGACCCCTTCGTCGTCCGGTGGGAGGACCGCTACGTCGCCTACGGCACCGGGCCGTGGGTCGACGGCCGGGCCTTCCGGGTGCTGACCTCGACCGACCTCGTCAGCTGGGCGTCGGTGGGCGGGGCCCTCACGCCGCTGCCGCCGGAGCAGGGCAGCGACTACTGGGCGCCGGAGGTCGTCGCGGCCGAGGGACGCTGGTGGATGTACTACTCGGTGGGCTTCGAGGACCGCGGCCACTCGCTGCGGGTGGCCACGGCCGGCTCGCCGCTCGGCCCGTTCGTCGACTGCGGCGTCGACCTCACCCCGGACGAGCTGTTCGCCATCGACCCGCACCCGTTCCGCGACGCCGACGGCCGCTGGTACCTGTACTACGCGCGCGACGTGCTCGACGCCGACCGGGTCGGCACCCACCTGGCCGTCGCGGAGATGACCGGCATGACCGCGCTGGCCGGCCCCGGCCGTTCCGTGCTGGCACCGACGGCCGACTGGCAGATCTTCGAGCGGCAGCGGTCGCTGCACGGCCAGGTCAGCGACTGGCACACGCTCGAGGGTCCGGTCGTCCGGCAGCACGGCGACCGGTACCACCTGCTCTACTCCGGGGGGTCCTACCTCGGCGAGGGGTACGGCGTCGCCTGGGCCTGGGCGGAGCACCCGCTGGGGCCCTGGACCGAGCCCGTGGGCGCCGCGCGGCTGCTGGCCACGGTGCCGGGGCACGTCCGCGGCCCCGGTCACAACAGCGTGGTCACCACCCCGGCCGGCACCGACGTGCTGGTCTACCACGCCTGGGACGAGGCGATGACGCGCCGCAGCCTGTGCATCGACCTGCTGCTCTGGGACGACGACGGCCCGCGCACCCCCGGACCGACCTGGACCGAGCAGCCCCGACCTCTCTGAGCAGCGGGGCGGCTCAGCCGGCCGGCCGGCCGTCGCGCGGGCCGAACGCCCGCAGCGCGTCCGCGTCGCTCGCCGTCGCGCGCAGGTACTCCGCCGCCCAGGCCGCCCGGTCGGGGTAGCCGGAGCCGGCCACGACGGCGGCCACGGCCGCCTCCACGTCGACCTCGGTGTGCCGCAGGGCGACCTGCCCGTCGCGCAGCAGCGCCCAGGCGCCGCCGGCGCGGCCGTAGGGCATGCCGATGCTGCCCGGGTTCACCACCAGCCGCCGGTCGACCAGCCGGACGAAGGGCATGTGGGTGTGCCCGCAGACGACGGTCCGCTCCTCCGGGGCCAGCCCGGCGAAGGCCTCCTCCCACCGCGCCAGCCGGGTGTCGACGAGGACGACCTCCTCGTCGTCGCGGGGTGTGCCGTGGCAGAACACGACCGGGCCGAAGCCGTCGACGTCCACCCGCGCTGGGTGCGGCAGCCCGGCGAGCAGGGCGACCTGGTCGGGGCGCAGCTGCCGGGCGGCCCAGACCGACTCGGGATGGGGCGACGTGCCCCCACGGGCGAGGTCGACCAGCTCGCGGTCGGCGTTCCCGCGGACCAGCAGCACGCGGGCGCCGAGCCCGGTCAGCCGGTCGAGGACCTCCACCGGCATCGGTCCGGCCGCGTGGTCGCCCGTGACCACCACGAGATCCGCGCCGCGCACGTCCGGCTCGGCGAGCACCGCGTCGAGGACCGGCAGCACGCCGTGCACGTCGGACAGGACCGCGACGCTCCCGGGCATGGTCCCGACCCTACGACCGTCCACAGGCCGGGCGCGCGGCCGGCCGCCGTCCACCGCCGCGGTCCTGCCCCGCACGGGACGGGTCGCGGTGCCGAGAGTGCCGTCATGGGAGAGACGTCATGAGGCCCACCGGGACCAGCCGCGCCGCCCGCGCCGCCCCGGCCCTGGTGGCGACCGCGCTGCTGGTCCTGGCGGCGCTGCTGGTCCGCGCCCAGCCGGCGACCGGCGCGCCGCGGGAGCCGGCCGTCCCCGGCGGCGGCTGGCCGCTGGCCGGGGTCCCCCGGGTCGTCCGTCCGTTCGTGGCCCCGGCCCACCGCTACGGCCCCGGCCACCGCGGGGTCGACCTGGCCGGCCGGGTGGGCACGCCGGTGCTCGCCGCGCTGCCCGGCCGGGTGGCCTTCGCCGGGCTCGTGGCGGGCCGGGGGGTGGTCAGCGTGGACACGGGCGGGCTGCGCACCACCTACGAGCCGGTCGCGGCGCAGGTGAGGGCCGGCGCCGTCGTCGGCGTCGGAGACCCGCTCGGCGTCCTGACGGCGGGCTCGCACTGCCGGGAGCCCTGCCTGCACTGGGGGCTGCGCAGCGGTCCGGACTACCTGGACCCGCTCCGCACGCTGCGCTCCGCCGACAGCGTCGCCCTCGTGCCGGCGGACCGGCGCGACCGCGTGGCCGCGGACGCGGCGGAGCGCGCCCGGCTGGCGGAGGCGGCGACGGCCGGGCTGGGCGCCGGCTGGGTGGCCGCCCCCGGTGGCCGGCACGGCTTCGCGCGGCCGGCGGGGGGCCCGGTCACCTCACCGTTCGGGCTGCGGCTGCACCCGGTGCTGCACGTGTGGAAGCTGCACGACGGCACCGACCTCGGCGCCGCCTGCGGGGCACCGGTCCGCGCGCCCGCCGACGGGCGGGTCGTCGCGGTCGGGCCGGCGGGCGGCTACGGCAACCGGCTGCTGCTGGAGCACGGCCGGGTCGACGGCGTCGTGGTGCGGACGGGGTACGCCCACGCCGCGGGCTACGTCGTGCGGCCGGGGCAGCAGGTGGTCCGCGGTCAGCTCCTCGGCCGCGTCGGCAGCACCGGCTACGCCACCGGGTGCCACCTCCACCTGCAGGTCTGGCTGGACGGACGGCTCGCCGACCCGAGCCGCTGGTTCACGCTGTGACCGTCGGCGTCGGGCGCCCCGGTCAGGCCCGGGGGTGGGCCCGGGCGAAGGCTTCGCGCAGCCTCTCGTCGGTGACGTGGGTGTAGATCTGGGTGGTGGCCAACGAGGCGTGGCCCAGCATCTCCTGGACGCTGCGGAGGTCGGCACCGCCCTCCAGCAGATGGGTGGCCATGGCGTGCCGCAAGCCGTGCGGCCCGAGGTCGGGGGCGCCCTCGACGCGCCCGAGGGCCGCGTGCACCACGCGGCGCACCACCCGGGGGTCCATCCGCCGGCCCCGCTCCCCCAGGAACACCGCCGGACCCGAGGTCGGGACGGCCAGGGCCGGTCGGCCGTCGGCCAGGTAGCGCTCGACGGCGCGGAGCGCGGGGAGCCCGACCGGCACGGAGCGCTCCTTGTCCCCCTTGCCGATGACCCGGACCAGCCGCCGCTCGGTGTCGACGTCGTCGAGGTCCAGCCCGCAGAGCTCGGCCACCCGGACGCCGGTGGCGTAGAGCACCTCGAGCAGGGCGAGGTCGCGCAGGACGACGGCGGGGTCGTGCGGGGTGGCGGGGCGGTCCGCGGCACCCGGGCCGGAGGCCCGCGGGTCGGGCTCCGGGTCGGGGCCGGGCCGCGCCGCGTCCAGCATCGCGGCCGCCTCGGTCTGGCCGAGGTGCGGGGGCAGGGAGCGCTCCTTGCGCGGGGACCGCAGGCCGGCCGCCGGGTTGGTCGCGACCCGGCCGGAGGTCTGCGCCCACGTGAAGAAGACCCGGACGGCCGCCGAGCGGCGCTGCAGGGTCGAGCGCGCCTGGCCGCGGGTCTGCTCGCGGGCCAGCCAGCTGCGCAGCGCCCGGATCGTGACGGCGTCCAGGGAGGTCAGGCCCAGCCGTTGCAGGTGGCGCAGCAGGCCGGTGACGTCGCCGGTGTAGGCGCGCACGGTGTGCACGGACAGCTCGCGCTGCAGGCGCAGGTGCCGGGCGTAGTCCTCCACCAGCGTCGCGAACTCCGCCGACAGCGGCTCCGCCGTCGCCGTCGCGGAGGAGCCGGCGGTGGTCATGCCCCAGCGTCACCCGACGCGGAGGCCCGGGCAAGCCGCCACTCCGCCCGACGGCTGCCGCCCCGGCCGCGGGCTCCCACCGCGGCGTTGTGGTATCCAGGGCGGATGCAGCCCGAGGTGGGGACCCCGCTCCCCGGTCAGGTCGTCATCGGCGGGTACACCGCGGACGGCGACGAGGACGCGGTCGGCCTGACGTCGTGGCGGCCCCGGCCCGACGGCGCCGGCCTGGCCGAGGTCGGGCGGCTGGCGCTGGCCGACCCCACCTACCTGGTCGCCCACCCCACCCGACCGTGGCTGTTCGTGGCCGGTGAGTCCGACCCGGGCCAGGTCAGCAGCGTCGCCCTGGGCGCCGACGGCAGCCTCACCCTGCTGTCCACCGTGCCGACCGGGGGCAGCGGGAGCTGCCACCTCGCCCTCGCCGCCGACGGTCGGCACGTCGTGGTGGCCGACTACGGCTCCGGCACGGTGTGCAGCGTCCCGGTCGGGGCGGACGGCCGGCTCGGCGAGCGGACCGGGTTCTGGCGCTTCGCGGGCTCCGGGCCCGACCCCGGACGGCAGGAGGCCCCGCACGCCCACCAGGTCGTCGTGGTCGGGGACGAGCTGCTGGTGGCCGACCTCGGCACCGACCGGGTGCACCGGTTGCGGCTGAGCGCGGACGGCGACCTGGCCGAGGCGGGTCCGGCCGTGCCCCTGCCCGCCGGGTCCGGCCCGCGCCACCTCGTCGTGGTCGAGGACCACCTGGTGGTCGCCGCCGAGCTGAGCGGCGAGCTCTGGCTCGGCCGCCGGGCGTCCGACGGCGGCTGGACGGAGCTGGACCGGGTGCCCTGCACGGCCCACCCCGCGGGCGGTGAGCTGTACCCGTCCGCGCTGCGGGCCGACGGCGACACCGTCGTCGTCGCGAACCGCGGGCCGGGCACCGTCGCGACCTTCGCGCTCGACCGGGTCGCCGGCACGCTCCGGCTGGTCGACGAGCGGTCCGGCGGGGGCCGCTGGCCCCGCGACCTCGTGGTCGGCGACGCCCTGCTCTGGGTCGCGAACCAGACCGACGACGTCGTCACCGTGCTGGCCCGGGACGCCGACCCCGGCGCCGAGCCGGTGCTGACCGTCCGCAGCCAGGCGCCCGCGTGCGTCGTGCTGGTGCCGGCGGCCGGGCGCTAGCCTGGGCGGGTGACCACTACCGACGTGACGACCGGCGGCACCGTGCTGCCGATCGCCCGGTGGGGTGAGCCCGTCATGCACGCGCGCACCCGGCCGGTGACCGAGTTCGACGACCGCCTCCAGGCCCTCGTGGCCGACATGTTCGCCACGATGTACGCCGCCGAAGGCGTCGGGCTGGCCGCCACCCAGGTCGGGGTGGACCTGGCGGTGTTCGTGTTCGACTGCCCCGACGACGACCACGTCCGGCACTCCGGCGTCATCTGCAACCCCGTGGTGGAGCTGCCCGAGGGCAAGGACCGCGTCCTGGAGGCGGCGGACGAGGGCTGCCTCTCCCTGCCGGGCGCCTACATCGAGCTGGCCCGCCCGGACCGCGCCGTCTGCCGCGGCCAGGACGCCGCCGGCAACCCGGTCGAGGTCACGGGCACCGGGCTGCTGTCCCGCTGCCTGCAGCACGAGACCGACCACCTGAACGGGACCGTGTTCGGGGACCGGCTCTCGGGTCGGCTGCGGAAGAAGCTGTACCGGCTGCACGAGGACCGCGCCGAGGACTACCCCGACGACTGGCCCGTGTCCCCGCGGGTCCGCGACGAGGACGAGGACGAGGACGACTGACGGGGCCCCTGCCCCAGCACGTAGCAGGCGATGGCCGCGGCCGCGGCGACGTTGAGCGAGTCGATGCCCGCGGCCATCGGGATGGTGACGCGCGTCGTGGACTGGCCGCTCCAGCGCTCGGACAGCCCGGCCCCTTCCGTGCCCAGCAGCACGGCCACCTTCCGCGGCGCCCGGGCCAGGTCGGCGGCCACGGTGGCCAGGTCGACCGCGTCGTCGGCCAGCGTCAGGGCCAGCGTGGTGAACCCCGCCCCGGCCAGCTGCGCCGGCGCCGCGTGCCAGTCGGGCAGCCGGGCCCACGGCAGCGAGAACACCGCCCCCATGCTCACCTTGATCGACCGCCGGTAGAGCGGGTCGGCCGCCCGGGGAGAGAGCAGGACGCCGTCCCAGCCCAGCCCGGCGGCGTTGCGGAGCAGGGCGCCGACGTTGGTGTGGTCGACGACGTCCTCGCAGACCACGAGCCGTTCGGCCCGCAGCAGGTCCGCGACGTCGTGACGCTGCTCGCGGTGCAGGGAGGCCAGCGCCCCGCGGTGCACGTGGAAGCCCGTCACCTCCTCCGCCAGCTGCTCGCTGACCACGTGCACCGGGACCTCCGGCCACCGGTCCAGCACGTCCTGCAGGCCCTCCAGCCAGCGTGGCGCCAGCAGGAACGACCGCGGCCGGTAGCCCGCCTCGACCGCGCGCCGGATGACCTTCTCCCCCTCGGCGATGAACAGGCCCTGCTCGGACTCCAGGGAGCGCCGCAGCGAGGTCTCGCGCAGCCGGACGTAGTCGGCCAGCCGGTCGTCGGCGGCGTGCTCGACCTGGACGAGGGGCACCTCAGGCCGCCCGGCGGCGCAGCCGGGCCAGCACCCCGACGAGGAGGTCGCGCACCCGGGCGGCCTCGCGGGGCCGGCGACCGGCGAGCACCGCGACCTGCACGCCGTCGACCTCGCCGGTGGCCGGGGTCCAGGCGGTGGCCTCGTCGGCCCGGTCGGCCCGGACGCAGAACACCCTGCGGTCCTCCGCCTCGGCCGACACCGCCCGGTTCGTCGGGGGGTCGTCGGTCGCCGCGAGCACGTACCAGGCGCCCTCCAGGTCGCCGGGGCGGAAGGCCCGCTGCTGCCACACCAGCTCGTCAGCGGCCGCCGCGCGGGCGATCCACGGGCTCACCCCGGGCGCCACCACGCACACGCGGGCGCCCGCCTCGATCAGCCGCGGCACCCGCCGGGTGGCGACGTGGCCGCCGCCGACGACGACGACGCGCCGACCGGTCAACCGCAGACCGGTCAGGTAGGGGGCCGCGGGGCCGCCGGCACTGTCCACAGACCCATGATGACCCACCGGCCCTGACGCCCGCGGCCGGTCCACCCGAGCAAGACCTCAGCCTTTCGCTTGGCGTGGGCAAGGCTCTAGACTTGATCCATGTTCGTGCTGACCGTCGACCAGATCGACTCGCGCCGGCACCGCGACCTCGTCGAGCCGACCCTCGCCCGGCTGGCCGCGCTCCCCGCGCGGCTGCCGTTCACCCGGACGGTCGGCGACGAGTTCCAGGGCGTGCTGGCGGACGGCAGGTCGGTGGTCGATGCCATCCTCATGCTCATGCGCACCAGGACCTGGCACGTCGGCCTCGGGATCGGGGCGGTCGAGGAACCGCTGCCGGGCGACCCGCGCTCGGCGCGCGGCCCCGCCTTCCTCGCCGCCCGCTCGGCGGTGGAGCAGGCCAAGCGCGAGCCGGGGCACGTGCACGTCGCCGCGCCGGCCGCGCCGGACGAGGGCGAGGACGTGGCCGTCGTGCTGCAGCTGCTCGCGGCCCTGCGCGAGCGCCGGACGGCGTCGGGGTGGGAGGCGGTGGACCTGATGGGCGTCGTCGGTCAGCAGGCCGACGTCGCCGACCAGCTCGGGGTGACCCGGCAGGCGGTGGGTCAGCGGCTGCAGGCGGCGGGCTGGAGCCTCGAGCAGCGGACGCTGCCGACGCTGGCCCGGCTGCTGGACCGGGCCGACTCCGCGGCGGGCGGGCGGTCGTGACCCTGCTGCCGGGCCTGGCCTGCCTGCTCTGGGTCCTGCTCACCGCCGCGAGCGTGCTCGCCTGGCCGGCGCCGCACGGCCGTCGTCCGCGGCTCGTCCGGACCCGCGCGCTGGTCGTGGTGCTGGGGGTCGAGGTGCTCGGCGCCGGGCTGGTCGCCCTGCTGGGCGCCTCCGGTTCCCCGCTCAGCACCCCGTGGTCGTGGTTCGCCGTCGTGCTCGGCTCCGCCGCGTCGCTGCTCGGCGGCGGGGTGGTGACCCGCTGCGTGCTGGCGCTGGCCGACGCGTCCTCCCGCCCGGAGGGACCGCGCGTCCAGCGGACGGTCCTGCGGGGCGGGACCTGGATCGGCGCCCTGGAGCGGCTGGCCGTGACGGCGACCCTGGTCGCCGGCTGGCCGGAGGGGCTCGCGGCGGTCGTCGCGGTCAAGGCCTTCGCGCGCTACCCCGAGCTGAGGGCGAGCCCGACCACCGGGGCCGTCGAGCGCTTCATCATCGGCACCTTCACGAGCCTCGGCTGGGCCGCCGTCTGCGCCGGCACGGTGCTGGTCCTCACCTAGGTCGCGGTGGTGCCTAGGCTGAGCCGGTGGACAGCCCCGCCCTCGGCACCCTCGACTGGCAGCCGGCCCTCGACCGGCCCGACCTCCTGGCGGCCCCGGTGACCGCCGCCCTCGCCGGGAGCGGGACCGGCTGGTTCGCGGCCCCCATCGACCCCGCCCTCGCCGACACCGCCGCGTTCTGCGCCACCTACGGCGTCCCCCTCGAGGCGTCGGCGAACTGCGTGGTGGTCGCCGGCCGGCGCGGCGAGACGACGACCCTGGCGGCCTGCCTGGTGCTGGCCACCGACCGGGCCGACGTGAACAAGACGGTGCGCCGGCACCTCGACGTGCGCAAGATCTCGTTCGCGCCGATGACGGAGGCGGTGTCGCGGACCGGGATGGAGCACGGCGGCATCACCCCCGTCGGCCTGCCGTCCGACTGGCCGGTGCTGGTGGACCGGGGCGTCGTCGACGCCGGCTGGGTCGTGGTGGGCAGCGGCACCCGGGGCGGCAAGCTGGCCGTGCGGGGGGCGGACCTCGCTCGGCTGCCGGGGGCCGCGGTGCTGTCCCTCGCCGTCAGCGCAGCAGGTTGACGATCGCCGCCAGGCCCACGACGACGATGACGACGCGGTAGACCTTCGGCGGCAGCCGCCGCCCCACCCGGGCCCCGACCTGGGCGCCGAGGACGGAGCCGACAGCCAGCAGCGCGACGACCACCCAGTCGACCTCGGAGATGAGCACGAAGACGACCCCGGCGACGCCGTTGGCGATCCCGGTCAGGACGTTCTTGAGCGCGTTGACCCGGGCCAGCGTCTCGGTCAGCGCCACCCCCATCACGGCGATCACCAGCACTCCCTGGGCGGCGCCGAAGTAGCCGCCGTAGGCCCCGGTGACCACGATCGCGGGCCACAGCCAGGCCGGGCCGGACGTGTCAGCCTGCTGGCCGTGCCGCTCGCGGTAGGCGGCCACCCGGCGAGACAGCGCGGGCCCGACGATGACCAGCAGGACTCCGAGACCGATCAGCACGGGCACGATCGCGTCGAACGCTGCCGAGGGCAGGCGGAGCAGCAGGAGGGCGCCCACCACCGCCCCGAGGAGGGAGGCCGCCCCGTAGCGGAGGATGCGCGCCCGCTGGCCCGCCAGCTCGGCCCGCCCGGCCAGGGCGCCCGCGAACGACCCGGGGGCCAGGCCGATGCAGTTCGAGACGTTGGCCAGCACCGGTGGGATGCCGAGGGCCAGCAACGTCGGGAACGTGATCAGGGTGCCGCTGCCCACGACGGTGTTGATGAGCCCGGCCGCCGCCCCGGCCAGGGCGATCAGCAGCAGCTGCCACCACTCCACCTAGCGGGACTCGGGCTCCGGGGTCGCCTGCGTGCTGCCGTTGCTCACCGGCGGCTCGAAGCCGGACGCCGCCGCCTCGAGGGCGGCGGGTGAGGTCGACAGCGCGGGCTTGGACAGCACCGACCCCCGTTCCAGCTGCTGGGCGGCGGCGATCGCCTCCTGCATGGTCCGCTCGGAGGCCTCGGCCTCGGCCGCGTTCTGCTTGGTGATCTCGTCCTGGACGTCGATCTTCGGCGGCGCCGTGAAGTCGCCCTTGGCGCTGGCGGGGATGCCGGAGGTGATCTCGCCGACGGCGCTGCCCAGCCCCTTGAGGGCGTCGTTCAGCTCGCTCGGGACGATCCAGACCTTGTTCGCGTCGCCCTTGGCCAGGTTCGGCAGCATCTGCATGTACTGGTAGGCGAGCAGGGCCTGGTCCGGCTGGCCGGCGTGGATGGCCCCGAAGACGGTGCTGATGGCCTGCGCCTCGCCCTCGGCCCGGAGCATCTGGGCCTGCCGGTCGGCCTGGGCCCGCAGCACCAGGGCCTCCCGGTCACCCTGCGCCCGCAGGATCGCGGACTCCTTCTCACCGCCGGCGGCGAGGATCTGCGACTGCCGCTGACCCTCGGCGATGAGGATCGAGGCCCGCTTGTCGCGCTCGGCGCGGGCGCCCTTCTCCATGGCGTCGCGGATGGTGGCGGGCGGCTCGATCGCCCGGAGCTCGACGCGGTTGACCTTGATCCCCCACTTGCCGGTGGCCTCGTCGAGGACGAGCCGCAGCTTCTGGTTGATCTCCTCGCGGCTGGTCAGGGTCTGCTCGAGGTCCAGGCCGCCGATGATGTTGCGCAGCGTCGTCATGGTGAGCTGCTCGATCGCCTTGATGTAGTCCTGCGCCTCGTAGGCCGCCCGGACCGGGTCGATGACCTGGAAGTAGATGACGGAGTCGATGCTCACCATGAGGTTGTCCTCGGTGATCACGCCCTGCGGCGGGAACGGCACGACGGTCTCGCGCATGTCGAGGTTGATCCGCACCTTGTCCAGCACCGGCACCAGCAGGTGCGGGCCCGGTTCCAGCGTCCGCTTGAACTTCCCCAGCCGCTCGACGACGCCCACCCGCTGCTGGCGGATGACCTTGATCGAGCTCGCGAGGATGAAGATCGCCGCCAGCGCGAAGACGAGGCTGACGATCAGGGTCGTGGGGTCCACGGGTCGATCCTCCTAGCCCACCCGCGGTCGGGTGGGGCTCCAGTCTGCCCCGCGGTCAGGGCAGGGCGTCGTGCTTGGGGTAGACGACGGCGATGGCCCCGTCGATCTCGTAGACCTCCACCTCCGAGCCCGCGTCGATCACGAGGTCCGAGGCGTACGGCCGGGCCGACCAGCTCTGGCCGTCCACCTTGATCTCCCCGCCGGAGCGGTCGATCTGGGAGACGGCGACGCCGGTGCTGCCCACCATCTTGGCGGTCGAGGAGCGGTAGCCCGGCATGCTGCGGACCCGCTCGATCAGCGTCGGCCGCAGCAGGGCGAGCATCCCGACGCTCACGCCGGTGGCCACCAGGACCTGCAACCACCACAGGTCCGGGACCGCCAGGGCGACGCCGGCGCCGGCCAGCGCGCCCACGGCCAGCATGATCAGCACGAGGTCGAGCGAGACGACCTCGGCCACGGCCAGCAGGAACGCGAGGCTCAGCCAGATCGCCCAGGCGTGGTCACCCAGCCAGTCGGTCAAGTTCACCTCCACGGCGAGCCCCCCGCGGCCAGGACGACCGGGGGTGGAGGGCCTGCTCCCATGGTGCCAGACGGCCGGAGGGCGGGCGGGGAGGCGAGGTCGGCCGCGCAGGGCGTCTCAGACCGCACGGGCGGCCCAGCGTCCGTCGGTCTCGGTGAGGGCGAGCGGGAGGTCGAAGGTCGCCGTCAGGTTCTCGGCGGTGAGGGTCTCGCGCAGGGGCCCGGCGGCGACGACGCGGCCACCCTTGAGCAGCAGCGCGTGGGTGATCCCGGCGGGGATCTCCTCGACGTGGTGGGTGACCAGCACCGAGGCCGGCGCGTGCGGGTCCAGCGCCAGGTCGCCCAGCGTGCGGACCAGCGACTCGCGACCCGTCAGGTCCAGGCCGGCGGCCGGCTCGTCGAGCAGGAGCAGCTCGGGGTCGGTCATCAGGGCGCGGGCGATCTGGACCCGCTTCCGCTCACCCTCGCTGAGGGTGCCGAAGGTGCGGTCGGCCAGCTGGTCGATGTGCAGGGAGGCGAGCAGCTCGTCGGCCCGCTCGTGGTCGAGGGCGTCGTACGCCTCCCGCCACCGGCCGACGACGGCGTAGGAGGCCGACACGACGACGTCGTGCACCCGCTCACCGCGTGGCAGGCGCTCGGCCAGCGCGGCCGAGGTCAGCCCGATCCGCGGCCGCAGCTCGAAGACGTCGACGGTGCCCAGCACCTCGCCGAGCAGCCCGGCGACCCCCGTGGAGGGGTGGATCTGGGCCGCCAGCACCTGGAGCAACGTCGTCTTGCCCGCCCCGTTGGGCCCGATGACCACCCAGCGGTCGCTCTCGTCCACGGTCCAGTCGACGTCGTCGAGCAGTGTCGCGCCCCCGCGGACGATGCTGACGCCGGCGAGGTCCACGACTGCTGACATGCGCACCAACCTAGCGGGCGCGGCGGCGGCGACCGCCCGGACGTCCGTCCCCGGCGGCAGGGACGCGGGTGGGAGGGCCCGCACGTACGGTGGTGCGGTGCAGTCGCTCCCCTCGCTGCGGCTGACGGCCCACCTGAACGCCGTCCTCCGCTTCCAGGTCGGCGTCGCCGAGGCGGCGGCGGCCGTCGTGGCCGGTGACGTCGCCCACCACGTCGTCGACCCCGAGGACCTGCTGGGGCTCGACCCGCTGGCCGCCACACCCCTGGCCGCCGCCCTGGGCGTCATCGCGACCCGCGAGCCCGAGATGTGGCTGCTGGCCCTGCCCGAGCCCGGGGCGCTCACGCCGCTGCGGGGGCCGACGCCGTTGAACCTGGCGGCCGTCGAGGTCGGCGAGGCCGTGGTCGCCGCCGGCGGCGGGCTGGCCCTGGTGCCCCACGCGGTCGGCCGCGGGGTGCAGTGGCGGGCGCACCGCGCCGAGCGGCCGTTCGCCCCACCCAGCTCCTACGACGCGGAGCGGGCCCTCGGCGAGACCGTGCTCAGCGCGGCCGCGACCCTCACCCGGCTCGGTGTCGCCGCGGGCAGCCGGCCGAAGGACGGGGGCGCGGTGCTGGCACCGGGCTACAGCCCCCGGCAGCGGGTCGCGGCCGACCGCGCGGCCCGGTTGCTGGTGGCCTGCGACACCGCCCTGGTCGACGACGGCGCGGCGATCAGCGCGCACGAGGCGGAGGTCCGGGCCCGGGAGCTGCGGCGGCTGCGCCGGGCCGCCGCCGACGCCCTCTGCGCCGCGGCCAGCTGGATGCAGCGGTGACGCGGCCGCGCTGACGCCCGCGGGCCGCGGCGGCGGCGCCGTCGACCCCTCGTAACCTGTGAGGCATGCCGGACCCCTCCTCCCCTCCCCTCGGCACCCTGTTCGCGATCGGCGGTGCCGAGGCCAAGCTGCGGCGCCGGGAGGTGCTGCGCGCCTTCGTCGAGGCCGCCGGCGGCGCCGGGGCCCGGATCGCCGTCGTGCCCACCGCCTCCTCGCTCGGACCCGAGGTGGTGGAGGTCTACCGGGCCGTGTTCGCCACCCTGGGCGCCGCCGAGGTGGTCGCCCTCCGGCCCGAGAGCCGGGCCGAGGCGCAGGACCCGGCGCTGGCGGCCCGGCTCGCCGACATGACGGCGGTCTTCATGACCGGCGGCAACCAGCTCAAGCTCAGCGCGTTCATCACCGGCACGGCGTTCGGCGACGCGGTCGTCGCCACCCACCGGCGGGGCGCCGTGGTCGGCGGCACGTCGGCCGGTGCCAGCATCCTCGCCGAGCACATGATCGCCTTCGGCGGCTCCGGCTCCACCCCGCGGCAGCGGATGAGCCAGCTCTCGGTCGGCCTCGGGCTCCTCGCCGGCACGGTCATCGACCAGCACTTCGCGCAGCGCAACCGCTACGGGCGCCTGCTGAGCCTGGTCGCGCAGTCGCCGTCGCTGCTGGGCATGGGCGTCGACGAGGACACCGCCGCGGTGGTCAGCGGCGGCACCCGGCTGGAGGTGGTGGGCCGGGGGGCGGTCACCCTGGTCGACGGCCGGCACCTGGTCTCCAACGCCTGGACCGCCCAGCCGACCGCCCCGCTGCTGGTGTCCGGTGCCGCGCTGCACGTGCTCCCGGCGGGCAGCAGCTTCGACCTCGCCACCCGCACCCTGATCGGCCACCACACGGCCGTGGCCGACGTCGAGGTGCAGGAGACCCGCGCCGCCGAGGACGACCTGCGCCGGCTGGCCTCGGAGATCGCGGCCGAGGGCATCTCCCCGACGAGCTACGCGCGCCACCTGCGCCGGGGGCGACGCGGCGCTCAGTCGGGGTAGCCGGCGAAGTCGGCCAGCACGATCTCGCGGTCCTCGGGGTCGGCGACGGGCACCGCGGTGGCCGCCGCCCAGGCGGCTGCCGCCTCGTCCGGACGGCGGAGGGCGACCAGCGCCCGCGCGCACGCCTCGTGCGCGTAGGCCAGGTCGAAGTCGTCGAGCCCGTGGCGCTCGCAGACCGCCAGCGCGCGGCGCGCTGAGGCGAGGGCCGCCGTCGGGCGGGCAGCGGCCAGCAGCGCCTTCGCGACCAGGTAGCAGGCCCGGGCCTCGTTCGCGGGCTCGGCTCCCCGCGCCCGCTGCCAGTGGTAGGCGGCGGCGTAGGCTCGGCGGAGCACCTCCTCCTGCTCGTCGGGCGTGAGCGCACCCCGCTCGAGGAGCTCCCAGGCGTCGTTGTTCGCCTCCACCGCCTGAGCCCGGTGCCAGTCCCCGTCAGCGGGGACGTCGGGCGCCGGGGGCCTGGCCGCGGCCCGCGGCAGCGGCCGTCCGGTCTCGAGCACCGACTTGAGCGAGGCGAGCACCCACACCCAGCCGTCCCGGGTCTCGGCCCAGGTGCGGGGGCTGCGGGCCAGGTCGCCGTGCCGCACCCGCACCAGGGTCAGCCCGGGGCCGGCCGCCTCGACGGTCCACTCGACGCGGCTGGGCGGCTCCGCACCGAGCGCCGCGTCGTAGAGGACGCGCCAGGTCTGCACCAGCCGGCCCGGCGTGCCGTCGCCCGGCGGCACCAGCTCCTCGACCATGCCCTCGACGGCCGGGCTGCCGTCGGGCAGCACCGTCCGGTAGCCCCGGCCGGCGGCGGGCGGGGAGACGAATGCCGTGCCGTGGAACCAGCGACGGGTCCAGTCGGAGTCGACGAGGGCCGTCCACACCTGCGAGGCGTCGGCGGCGATGTAGATCTGGTGCAGGTGGGCGGTGATGGCCATCAGGACTCCGGCGGGTGAGCGGGACGGGGGTCGGCGACGTGGGTGACCTGCTGCTCGAGCTCGACCAGCGCCGAGGCGTAGGGCGTGGCGTACTTGTCGATCCAGCGGTGGGCGATCCGGGCGATCGGGACCGGGTTGAGGAAGTGCCGACGCGTCCGCCCGACCCGCACGCTGGTGACCAGCCCCGCCCCCTCGAGGACGCCGAGGTGCTTGCTCACCCCGAACCGGGTCATCTCGGGGAACAGCGCGCACAGCGCGGTCCCCGACTGGCCGTCGTCGGCGAAGAGGGCGTCCAGCAGCCCGCGGCGGGTCGGGTCGGCGAGGGCGCGGAACACGTCGCCGTCGTCGGTCGCGCGCCCCTCGTCCATGCCCCGACGATAGGTGACCTGACGGTCACCTGTCCAGGACGGGAGGGCGGGTCGACGTCGCGACCGGGCTCCGGCGGGTGCGAGGATCAGCGCAGCCGACCCTCGTGAGGAGCTGACCCGTGACGTCTGAGCCCGGAACCACCGGCCCGTCCCCGCGTCCGGACCTGCGCATCCTGTCCAGCCGCGTCTACCGCGGTCCCAACGTCTGGCACTACGAGCCGGCGATCCAGCTGGTGGTGGACCTCGGCGTGCTGGAGGACCTGCCCACCAACCTGCTGCCCGGGTTCGCCGACGGGCTGGTGGAGCGGCTCCCGGGTCTCGCGTCGCACAGCTGCAGCCGCGGACGGCGCGGCGGGTTCGTCGAGCGGCTGCACGAGGGCACCTGGGTCGGCCACGTCGCCGAGCACGTCGCGCTCCAGCTGCAGCAGGCCGTCGGGCACGACATGCGGCGCGGCAAGACCCGGCAGGTGCGGGGGGAGCGCGGCCGCTACAACGTCATCTACGCCTACGCCGACGAGAACGTCGGCGTGGCGGCGGGTGAGCTCGCGGTCCAGCTGGTCAACGACCTGGTGCAGCACGACCCGGAGTTCGACTTCGAGGCCGAGCTCGAGCGCTTCATCGTCCGCGGCGAGCGCACCGCGTTCGGCCCGTCGACCCAGGCCATCGTCGACGAGGCGGTCAGCCGGGACATCCCGTGGCTGCGGCTGAACACCTCCTCGCTGGTGCAGCTGGGCCAGGGCGTCCACCAGCAGCGGATCCGCGCCACCATGACGTCGAAGACCTCCTCGATCGCGGTCGACATCGCGGGCAACAAGGAGCTGACGCTCACGCTGCTGGGCTCGGCGGGGCTGCCCGTGCCCCGCTCGGAGTCGGTGCGCACCGTCGAGGAGGCCGTCCGGCTGGCCGAGCGGACCGGCTACCCGGTCGTGCTCAAGCCACTCGACGGCAACCACGGCCGTGGCGTGATGCTGGACCTGCAGGACGCCGACGACGTGCGGCGGGCGTTCGGCACGGCCAAGGAGGAGTCGCGCGGCGGCTGGGTGATCGTCGAGAGCTTCATCACCGGACGGGACTACCGGTGCCTGGTGATCGGCGGGAAGATCGCGGCCATCGCCGAGCGGGTGCCAGCCCACGTCGTCGGGGACGGCTCGGCGACGGTCGCCGAGCTGGTCGAGCGGACGAACGCCGACCCGCGGCGCGGCGTCGGCCACGAGAAGGTGCTGACCCGGATCAAGGTCGACCAGGCGGCGGTGGAGCTGGTGGCGGAGCAGGGGTTCGCCCTGGACGACGTCCCGCCGGAGGGCACCGCGGTCAAGCTCACCCTGACCGGCAACATGTCGACGGGCGGCATCTCCATCGACCGGACCTTCGAGGCGCACCCGGAGAACATCGAGATCGCGGAGGAGGCGGCGCGCGTCGTCGGCCTCGACCTCGCCGGCATCGACTTCATCGCGCCCGACATCACCCAGCCGGTGCGCGAGACCGGCGGGGCGATCTGCGAGGTCAACGCGGCGCCGGGGTTCCGGATGCACACCCATCCCACGGTCGGCGACCCCCAGTACGTGGCCAAGCCCGTCGTGGACATGCTCTTCCCGCCGGGCACGCCCAGCCGGATCCCGATCGTCGCCGTCACCGGCACGAACGGCAAGACGACGACCTCGCGGATGATCGCCCACATCTTCAAGGGGATCGGCAAGAAGGTCGGGATGACCTCGACCGACGGGGTCGTGGTGGACGAGCGGCTGATCATCCGCGCCGACGCCTCGGGGCCGCGCTCCGCCAAGATGGTGCTGCAGAACCCGCGCGTCGACTTCGCGGTGTTCGAGGTGGCCCGGGGCGGCATCCTCCGCGAGGGCCTGGGCTACGAGCGCAACGACGTCGGCGTGGTGCTGAACGTGCAGCCCGACCACCTGGGCCTGCGCGGCATCGACACGGTCGAGCAGCTCGCCGACGTCAAGGCCGTCGTCGTCGAGGCCGTCCCCCGCAGCGGCTTCGCCGTGCTGAACGCCGACGACCCGCTGGTCCGGGCCATGCGCCGGCGCTGCTCGGGCCGCGTCGTCTGGTTCACCATGGCCGAACCCGGCAGCGAGATCCGGGAGTCGGTCGACGACCACTGCCGCCGCGGCGGCCGGGCCGTGGTGCTGGAGCACAGCGACCTCGGGGACATGATCGTGGTCAAGGAGGGCCGGCGTGCCATGCAGCTGGCCTGGACCCACCTGCTGCCCTCGACCTTCGGGGGCCGCGCCACGATGAACGTGCAGAACGCCATGGCCGCCGCTGCGGCGGCGTTCGCCGCCGGCGCCTCGCTGCACGACATCCGCCAGGGCCTGCGCTCGTTCTCGACCAACTACTACCTCTCCCCGGGCCGGCTGAACGAGGTGCCGGTCGAGGGCCGCACGGTGATCGTCGACTACTGCCACAACGCCCCCGGCATGACGATGCTCGGGGACTTCGTGGACAAGACCGGCGACCAGCTGGCCAGCACCAGCGACCTGGGCAACGTCCAGCGGATCGGGGTGATCTCCACCGCCGGCGACCGCCGCGACGAGGACATGCGCGAGCTCGGCGCGATCGCCGCCCGGCACTTCGACGTCGTCGTCGTCCGGGAGGACGCGCAGCTGCGCGGCCGGGTCCGCGGCGAGGTGGCCGGGCTGGTGGCCGAGGGCGTCCGGCGGGAGATGGAGGCCGGCGCCCGCTGCCGTCAGCTGGAGACGGTGCTGGACGAGATCGAGGCGACCCGGCACGCCATCGCCCGCTCCAACCCCGGCGACCTCATCGTCATCTGCGTCGACCAGCACGCGGTGGTGATGGCCGAGCTGGAGTCCTACGGCCGCCAGGCCCAGCCCGGCGCCCGCAGCGACGGCGAGCCCGCCTCCGGCGTCGCCCGCGTCGGCGACCCGGACTTCTCCCCCGCCGCCGCCCCCACCGAGCCGGAGGGCGGGCCCAGCCGGCCCTGAGGACGGCGCTGCACGGGGACGGCGCGGCCGGGAGGATGGGCACCGGGGCAGACCCCGGTCCCCCACTTCACACCCCGTCGGTGCACAACACACCCCGTGCAGCGGGTGTGAAGCCCGTGCACGGGGTGTGAAGTGGGGGACCTACCGGGGCCGCGGCAGGACGACGAAGCCGGCGGGCCGGAGCGCGAGCCGCGCGCGAGCGGAGCGAGCGCAGACAGCTCAACTCAGCTCAGCTCAGCTGCCGGGCCAGGACCCCGTCACCTTCTCGAAGCCCAGGGCACCGCCGCGGTCGATGGCGGCCTTGACGACGGCGAAGATGGCGCCCTGGATCGCGGCGGCGAGCAGCACCTTGCCGAAGGTGTACTCCGACTGCAGGGCGTCGGGCGCGTCGTCCTCGTGCGCGACCCGCTTCCAGATCTGCTTGAAGATCGCGCTGGCGACGGAGCCCGCGGCGAGGCTGGCGAGCAGGCCCACCGGGCGGTAGGCGAGCTTGGCGGTCTTGTTGGCCATCAGGTGGTCCTCCGATGCTCGGGCAGGGTGGTCAGGAACGGATCTTACGGATGACCAGGACGACCATCAGCACGACCGGTGCCACCGCGATGGCGATCTGGGCCGGCCGCGGCAGGCCCTGGTAGCGGTCCGTCACCTGGCGGGAGCCGGCGACCAGCTTCTCCCGGCCCTCCTCGGCGCGCGCCTGGGCGGCGACCTTGACGTCCTCGACCTTGTCCTGCGCGCGGGCCTTGACGTCGACCTTGTCGGCCAGGGCGTCGACGTTGCCGGCGAGCCGGGCGCGGGTCGCGGCGATGTCGGCCTCGATCTCCTCGGGGGTGGCGTCGGGGCCGGGGCCGGCTGGGGTGGTCTCGCTCATCGCTTCACGCTCTCCTTGATCTCCTGCACGTCGGCCTTGACGCTCTCGACGGCGCGGGTGGGCACCGGCGGAGCGGCCTCCTGGACCTTCTTCTTGCCGACCAGGGCGGCGACGGCCGCGACGACCAGGACGACGACGCCGACGACCAGGGCGGCGAGCCAGCCCGGCAGCGCGGTGGCCAGCCCGAGGACGGCGGCGGCCAGCAGGACGCCGACCGCGTACAGGGCCAGCACGCCGGCGGCGCCGAAGGCTCCGACGCCGATGCCGGCCTTCTTGGCCTTGGTGGTGACCTCGGCCTGGGCCAGCCGCATCTCGTCGCGGACCAGCCGGCTGAGGTCGGCGGACAGCGAGCTCACGAGCTCGCCGACGGACTGCTGGTCCGGGGCGGACCCGGGCGGCGGGCCACCGACGGCGGTGGCCCCGGCGCCGGTGGGGGTCGGGTCAGGGGATGGCGTGGACATGGGTGTGCTCCTCGTACGGGGGTGGTGGGCGGTCAGCGGGACTTGCCCGCGCCCGCCTGGTCGGCGTCGCCGGGCACGCTGTCGGCCTTGACGGCGTCGCGCTGCCCCATCGGCTGGGCCGGACCCTTGGTCGTGTCGGCCGCGGTCTGCTGCTCGGACTCGGCGTTGATCTCGGCCCCGAGCAGGATCGCGTAGGACGTGATGAACAGCCACAGCAGCAGGATCACGATGCCGGCCAGGGCGCCGTAGGTCTTGGCGTAGCTGGAGAAGTTGGAGACGTAGAGCGAGAAGCCGACCGAGGCCAGCAGCCAGAGCACCGTGGCGATGCCCGCGCCCACCGACACCCACCGCAGCTTGGGGGCGTCACGGTCGGGAGCCACGCGGTACAGCACGGCGAGCGCCGCGGTGATGACGACGACGATGAGGAGCCAGCGGACCACCTGGATGCCGAGGGTGGCGAGGGTGCTGGTGCCCAGGAAGTTCAGCACGGCGGGCAGCACGGCGACGAGGGCGACCACGATCAGCAGGAAGACGATCGCGCCCAGCGTGAGGGCGAGGGCGATCGCGCGCTTCTTGACGAAGCCGCGGGTCTCCTCCTCGTCGTAGGCCGTGTTGATGGCCGTCATCATGTTGCCGACACCGCCCGAGGCGCTGAACAGCGCCAGCGCTATCGCGATGACCGCACCCCAGCCGGCGCCGCTGCCCGCAGCCAGCGTGATCTGGTCGGTGATGGTCTTGCGGATGTCCTCCGGCAGGGCTGCACCGAGGTTGTTGACCTGCTCGGCGATGGTGGCCGGGTCGGCGAACAGCCCGTACAGCAGGACGGCGGCGATCAGCGCCGGGAAGATCGCGAGGAAGGCGTAGTAGGCCATGCCGGCCGCGAGCAGTGGGACGTTGTCGGCCTTGGCCTCGGCCCAGCCGCGCTTGGCGATCTGGACCCAGCCCTTGGCGGGCACCTGGCTGGGCTTCTCGGCCGTCCCGCCGGGTACCCCTCGGGCTTCGGCAGAGGTCTGGGGGGGTGGTGTCATCGTCAGCTTCCTGGGGGTGGAGGGGAGATCGCGGCCCGCGCCGGGCGCAGAGTCGTGTACAGCGTAAACCACCGGGCCTGAGGTGAATCCGACCTGCACGCGCCAGCGGAATCGTGCTCGTCAGGGCCAGGTATCCGCGCCAGGCCCTGGTCAAACCCCGGCCCCCGCCCCCGGCCCGCTCCGCGGGTCACGAGAGGATCAACGCATGGACATCTTCGAGCGCATCCGATTCGCCCGCGACGAGGCCCTCAAGGCCGAGCGCACCGAGCGCCAGCGGCTGGCCGAGGCCGACAACGCCGACCTGCAGCGGGCCGCGTCGGTCCGGCTCGCCACCCGGCAGGCCGTCCGCGAGGCCCTCGACGACGTGCTGGACGAGAAGTCGGACCCCGAGGCCGAGCTCGACGGCCCCGCCGCCGGGGCCCAGTAGGCGGCAGCACACCGCGGAACCCGCACACCCGCAGCGCCCCCGGGACCGGCTCAGGCCGGGTCCGGGGGCGTCGGCGTCTCCGCGGCCGCCCGCACCTTGGCCCGCAGGGTGGCCGGGTCGTCCCGGCTCGCGCCCTGCTCCACCAGCCACCGGTCGACGGCCTCCCGGTCCTGGTGGGTCATCAGGGCCACCACGTCGCCGTCGCCGGCCTGGTGAGTCAGCGAGACCAGGCACGTCAGCTCGTCGGCGTGCTCGCGCAGGGCTGCGACGCCGGCGTGCGCGGCCCCCTCGGCGATGAGCCGGCCCATCTCCTCCGGCGGCCGTCCGCGGTAGTACTCGCTCTTGCGCGCCACCTCCACCACGTCGGCTCCGAGGGCGGCGATCTCGCCCAGCCGGACCAGCACGTCGTCGCCCCGGTCGCCGGCCGTCCCGACGCCGAGTAGCAGCCGCGCCCCGGGCCGCCGCACCCCGGCCATGATCTCCAGCAGCGCCTCCAGCCCGGCCTCGTTGTGGGCGAGGTCCACGACCACGGTGACCGACCCGCCGTCGGCGCGGGGCACCGTCCACAGGTTCATCCGGCCCGGGTTGTCCTCGCCGGGCCGGAACGAGGTGAGCCCGTCGGCCACCTGCTCGGGGCTGAAGCCCAGCGCGAGCGTGGCGGAGGCGACCGCGAGGGCGTTCTCGACGTTGACCCGGCTGAGGCCCGCCAGGGTCATCGGCACGTCGGCCACCTGGACGACGGCCAGCGGGTCCGCGCCGGCCCGCAGGACCGCGACCCAGCCGTCGAGCACGGTGCTGACCCGGCCGCCGGCGTCCAGCACCGCCCGCCCGGACGGGGAGTCGGGGTCGCGGGTGAAGGCCCAGATGCCGGCGCGGGTGCCCGACCGCATGGCGAAGGTCCGGGGGTCGTCCGCGTTCAGCACGCACCAGCCGCCGGGCCGGGTGATCTTGGTGATCACCGCCTTCACCTCGGCCAGCTGGTCCAGGGTGTCGATCCCGTCGACCCCGAGGTGGTCGCTGCTGATGTTGGTGACCACCGAGACGTCGTTCCAGGCCACCCCCACCCCCCGCCTGAGGATCCCTCCGCGCGCGGTCTCGGTGACCGCGAGCTGGACGCCCGGGTGGCGGAGCACCTGACCGGCCCCGCTGGGGCCCGAGAAGTCGCCGGCCTCCACCAGCACACCGTCGAGGTAGACGCCGTCCGTGCTCGACCAGCCCACCGACCAGCCGGCGCGCTGGGCGACGTGCCCGATCATCCGCGACGTGGTGGTCTTGCCGTTGGTCCCGGTGACCGCGACGACCGGCACCTGCGGCTTCAGCAGCGAGGGTCCACGTCCGCGCGGGGCGCTCCGCACCCGAGCACCGGCCTCGACCAGGACCGGCTCGAGCGCACCGGCCGGGGTCCCGGCAGCGAGGGCGTCCAGCACCGCGGCCACCGCCGTCCCGAGCGCCTCCGCCCGGCCCGAGCTGCGCCACGGGTACGCGACGACCAGCTGCTCGGTGACCGTGCCCGGCCGCGAGCGGACGGCGAGGCGGGCGACGCCGGCCTCGGCGGCCAGCCGGCGGACCAGCCGGGCCGCCCAGCGGGCGACGGCGCGCTGCCGGAAGGCCGAGGCGGCCGGTCCCGGCCGGGCCCCCGGCAGCCCGAGGGCCGCCGCCACGTCCCGGGCCTGCTCCTCCGGCAGACCCAGCAGGTGGCTGACGTCGAGGGTCAGCTTGGCGGCCGGGCGGGGGAAGTAGAGGTTCGGGCCGACCAGCAGCCGGACCTCGACCAGGGCGGACGACGGCTCGGGCGGCACGGGCGGGTCAGGCGCCGGTGGAGTGCAGGCCGCCGTCGACGTGCACCATCTCGCCCGTCGTCTTCGGGAACCAGTCACTCAGCAGGGCGACGACCGCGCGGGCCGTCGGCTCCATGTCCTTGGGGTCCCAGCCGAGGGGCGCGCGCTGGCCCCAGACCTCGTTGAAGGTGTCGGCGCCACCGATCGCCCGCTTGGCCAGCGTCTCCAGCGGGCCGGCCGCCACGAGGTTCACCCGCACGCCCTCGGGGCCGAGGTAGCGGGCGAGGTAGCGGCTGGTGCTCTCCAGCGCCGACTTGGAGACGCCCATCCAGTCGTAGACGGGCCAGGAGACCTGTGCGTCGAACGTCATCCCGACCACAGACGCGGACGGCGCGAGCAGCGGCTTGCAGGCCATGGTCAGCGAGGCGAGCGAGTAGGCCGAGACCTGCAGGGCGGTGGCGACGTCGGACCAGGGGGTGGAGAGGAACTTCCCGCCGAGCGCGGTCGCGGGGTTGGCGAACGCCAGCGAGTGGACGAGACCGTCGAGGGAGCCCACGTGCTCGCCCAGCTTCTCGGCCAGACCGGCCAGGTGCTCCTCGTCCGTCACGTCGACCTCGAGCAGCGGCGGCACCGGGTCGAGCTTCTTGATCACCCGGCCGGTCAGGCTCATCGCCCGCCCGAAGTTGGAGACGACCACCGTGGCGCCCTCCGCCTGCGCGATCCGCGCGACGTGGAAGCCGATCGAGGTGTCGAGGGTGACGCCGGCCACCAGGATGTTCTTGCCTTCGAGGATTCCCACGTGCTGCTGCTCCTGCTTCTGGTGTCTGACGGTCCGGGGTCGGGTCGGGTCGGGTCGGGTCCGGGCGGTCCGTCAGTGTCCCATGCCGAGGCCGCCGTCGACCGGGAGGAGCGCGCCGGTGACGTAGCCGGCGGCGTCCGAGGCCAGGAACTCAACGGCCGCGGCCACGTCGTCGACCGCGCCCAGCCGGCCGAGCGGGATCTGCGCCGTGTACTTCTCGACGGCCGCCTCCCCCAGCTCGGCCGTCATGTCGGTCTCGACGAAGCCCGGGGCCAGCACGTTCGCCGTCACGCCGCGCGAACCCAGCTCGCGGGCCAGGGACCGCGCCATCCCGACCAGGCCGGCCTTGGAGGCGGCGTAGTTCACCTGGCCGGCCGACCCCAGCTGGCCGACGACGGAGGAGATGAACACCATCCGGCCGAAGCGGGCGCGGATCATCGGGCGGGCGGCGCGCCGGGCCACCCGGAAGGCTCCGGTCAGGTTGGTGGCCAGCACGGCGTCCCAGTCCTCGTCGCTCATCCGCATCAGCAGGGTGTCGCGGGTGATGCCGGCGTTGGCGACCAGCACCTCGACGGAGCCCAGCGCGGACTCGACCTCGGCGAACGCCGCCTCCACCTGCTCGGGGACCGTGACGTCGGCCCGCACCCCGAGCACGCCGGCCGGGACGTCGCCGCTGCGGTAGGTGGCCGCCACCCGGTGGCCCGAGGCCAGCATGCGCTCCGCGATGCCGCGGCCGATGCCCTTGCTGCCGCCGGTGACGAGCACGGTGCGGGGGGTGGCGGCGGGCACGGCAGCGGCGGCGGTGGAGGTCACGGCCACACGGTAGCGAGCCGGCGACGGCCGTGGTGACCAGGCGTACGCTGACGCGGTGGCCGACCCCGCGCAGGACGCCGACCCGGGCCGCCGTCCCCCGGGCCGCCCGGTCCACCCCGCCGGTGCCGCCCCGCGCGGCCGGCCGGCGGCCGCCACCCTGATCACCGACGCACGGACGCCGTCGAGCCAGGAGATGTCGCGGCGGGTGCGGCGCTACGCGATCACCATGGGCTTCCGGACGGCGTGCTTCCTCAGCATGCTCGTCGTCCACGGCTGGCCGCGGTGGGTGCTGCTGGGCTGTGCCGTCTTCCTGCCCTACGTCGCCGTCGTGCTCGCGAACCAGTCCGACCAGCGCACGCGGACGGGCCGCGTGGAGCGCGGTGCACCCGCCGACGCCCCGCAGCTGACGACCGGGGAGCACCCCGAGGTGGTCGCGGGGGACGTGGTGGAGGGGTCGGTCGAGGACGACGACCTGGACGAGCGGGAGGGGCGCGTTGCCTGAGCAGGGAGCTGAGCCGGGAGCGGTGCTGCGCGGGGTGGACCCGCTGCCGACCGGGCCGGACGGGCTGGTCTGCTCGGCCAAGGGCTGCCGGGCCCCGGCCGGGTTCGACCTGCAGTGGAACAACCCGAAGATCCACACGCCGGACCGGCGGAAGCACTGGTTGGCCTGCGCGGACCACCGCGACCAGCTGCGCAGCTTCCTGGCCAGCCGGGGATTCCTGCGCGACGTCCAGCCCCTGGAGGTCGACGGCGCCTGAGGCGTCGCCCGGTCAGCCGCCGATGGCCGACATCGGACGGTCCGGCTGCAGGAACGTCGGGTCGTCGATGCCGTGCCCGGCCTGCTTGCCCTGCACCGCGACCAGCCAGCGGTCGGCGATCTCGGCGTCCGTGGCCCCGCCCCGCAGGGCACCCCGGAGGTCGGACTCGGTGCGCGAGAACAGGCACGTCCGGATCTGGCCGTCGGCGGTCAGCCGCACGCGGTCGCAGCTGCCGCAGAACGGCTTGGAGACGGCCGCGATGATCCCCACCGCGTGCTCGGTGCCCTCGACGCGGAACAGCTCCGCGGGGGCGCTGCCCCGGGCGAGAGCGTCGGCCGGGTCCTCGACCAGGGGCAGGTGCGGCTGGATCCGGGCCCGGATCTCGGCCGCGGTGATCATGGTCGACCGCTCCCACGCGTGCTGCGCGTCCAGGGGCATCTGCTCGATGAAGCGGAGCTGCACCCCCTCGGCCATCGCCCACCGCAGCAGCGGGACGGCCTCGTGGTCGTTGACGCCGCGCATCAGCACGGTGTTGATCTTGACGGGGTCGAGCCCGGCCTCGCGGGCGGCGCGGATCCCGGCCAGCACGTCGTCGAGCCGGCGACGCCGGGTGAGGCTGGCGAAGGTGTCGGACTGCAGGGTGTCGAGGGAGACGTTGATCCGGTTGAGGCCGGCCGCCGCCAGCGCGCCCGCCCGTCGGGCCAGCCCGATGCCGTTGGTGGTGAGCGCGACCACCGGCCGCGGGTCCAGCGCGGCGAGCTCGGCCACCAGGTGCTCGAGGTCCTTGCGGAGCAGCGGTTCACCGCCGGTCAGCCGGAGCGTCGTGATCCCCAGCCGCTCGACGCCGATCCGCGCCAGCCGGACCACCTCGTCGTCGTCGAGGACCTCGTCGTGCGGCATCCAGTCCAGGCCCTCGGCGGGCATGCAGTAGGTGCAGCGCAGGTTGCAGCGGTCGGTGAGGGAGATCCGCAGGTCGGTGGACACCCGGCCGTAGCGGTCCCGCAGCGCTCCGGCGCCGGGACCGGGGGTCGGCGAGGCGCCGGTCGCGGACCGCACGCGGGGCATCGCCAGGTCGGTGGTCACGGTCCCGAGTCTAGGCCCGTGGCGCCGGTGGTGGGCCGGGCACTTCTGCCGGGGCCCCGTCCCCGGCCGCGGCCGGGTCCCGACCGGCCCGGGACGGAGGTCCCTCCGGTCCCGACGGCCCGGGCCCGAGGACCCGGACCGCTCGGGACCTCAGGGCCGTCGGGGTGCGTGCTTTCTCCTCTGCACCGCGACGGCCCCGCTGGACAGGATGGACTCATCAGCTTCTGCCGCGGGGGGCAGGAGCGGTCCCTCCCCCTGGCGCCCCTGGCGCTTCTCCCGCCCCACCCGCCGACGACGGCCCTCCTCATCCCGCGTGCTGCCTGCGCCCTCATCCCCCCTGGAGCCTGCGCCATGAGCTCGACCACCTCCCGTCCCACCCCCGAGCGGCCGACGGCCGCCGGCTCGACCACCGCGTTCCGCCGGACGGCCAAGATCATCCTGTCCGCCGCGCTGGCCCTCGCCGCCGGCGCGACGCCGCTGCTGCTCCCCGGCACCGCCGCCGCCGACACCCCGCTGGTCGTCGACGGCTTCGACCGCTCCGTGAGCTCCGGCTGGGGCCGGGCCGACACGGGCGGCAGCTGGGCCGACCTGGTCGGCGGCAGCTCCACCTCCGTCACCGGCAGCGAGGGCAGGGTCACCAACATCCTGGGCGGCCGGAGCTTCCGGGCCTACCAGAAGGCCGTGGCGGCCGAGGACGCCGAGGTGCGCGCCGACTTCACCGTGCCGGCCGCGAAGGACTTCATCTACACGATCGAGGCGCGCAAGCAGGCCGACCTGTCCGCCTACCTCGCCCGCGGCCGCATCGACTCCGCGGGCAAGCTGCACATGGACGTCATGCGCTCCCAGGGCAGCACCTTGACCATGCTCAAGGAGATGACGCTGGAGACCCCCGTCGTGGTGGGGCAGAAGCTCACGCTGAAGCTGTCCACCACCGGCGAGGCGCCCGTCATCGTCAAGGGCAAGGTCTTCGTCGCCGGCCAGAACGAGCCGGGCTGGCAGGTGACCTTCCTCGACTCCGCCGCCGCCGCGCTGAAGACGCCGGGGTACGCCGGCCTCCAGGCCTACAACGGCGGGTCCAACGCGGCGATCAACCTGGCGACCCAGACGTTCGCCGTCACCGACACCACGCCCGCGCCGGTCGAGGAGCCCAGCAACCCGACCTCGCCGACGCCGGGTGACCCCAGCGCGAGCCCGACCCCGGGCGCCCCGACCATCGCCCCGCCCCCGGCGCCGCCGGCCAAGCTGGCCACCAAGCACGGCGCCGACCCGGTCGGCAGCGCCCAGTACCCGGTGCCCACCAACGCGCTCTTCGTCTCGGCCGCAGCCGGCAACGACGCCAACGCCGGCACCCAGGACAAGCCGTTCAAGACGCTCAACAAGGCCCTCACCAAGAACTGGTCCGGCCAGACGATCGTGCTGCGCGCCGGCACCTACCACGAGTCCGTGCTCGTCGCCCCCGGCCACGCCGCCACCATCCAGCCCTACCCCGGCGAGAAGGTGTGGTTCGACGGCACCCGAGCCGTCACGGGCTTCACCCGCAGCACCACGGGCTACGTCGCCGGCGGCTGGACGACCGAGCTCGACTCCAGCCCCACCTACACCAAGGGCGAGCCCGACGGCACGGCCACCGGCTGGCAGTGGATCGACCCGCAGTACCCGATGGCCGCGCACCCCGACATGGTGTGGGTCGGCGACGTCGAGCAGACCCAGGTGGGCAGCCGGGACGCCCTGGTGCCCGGCACCTTCTTCGTCGACGGCGCCACCGACCAGCTCTACCTGGGTGCCGACCCCGGGACCGAGGAGGTGCGGGCCTCTGACCTGCAGGTGGCGTTCTCCCTGCGGGCGCCCGGCACCGTCCTGCGCGGGTTCGGCGTCCAGCGCTACGCCGACTCGGTCTGGCAGCAGGGCGTGATCAGCAGCTACTGGGAGCGGATGACCCTGGACAACATGACCGTCCTCGACAGCGCCACCGGTGGCGTCGGGTTCTTCAAGCCGGGCTCGGTGATCAAGAACACCACGATCGACGGCTCCGGCCAGATCGCCCTGCACGCCAACCAGGCCGACAACCTGGTGCTGGAGAACCTGTCGGTCACCGACAGCAACGACGAGCGGTTCAACCCGGCGCCGAGCTCGGGCGGCATCAAGATCACGCAGACCCGGGGCGTCAAGCTGCGCGGCAGCGAGCTGCTGCGGACCTACGGCAGCCAGTTCTGGACCGACCAGTCCACCTACGACATCACCGTCGCGGGCAACGAGATCCTCGACGGCTCCCGGTACGGCGTCGTCCTCGAGATCTCCTCGACGGCGACCGTGGCCGACAACATCATCGCCGGCAACGCCTTCGACGGGGTCCTCGTCGCCAACACCGACAAGGTGCACATCTGGAACAACACCCTCGTGGGCAACCGGAAGGCGATCGCCTTCGCTCAGGACTCGCGGCGGATCGAGCAGCTGAAGGTCTCGGGGCACGACCCCCGCCGCCCGCAGCCCGACCTGAGCATGCCCTGGGTGATCGGGAACAGCACGATCGGCAACAACGTGATGGCCGCCGGCAGGAACGCCAGCGCCGTGATCTCCGTGGACGTCTACGAGCTGATCAGCAACGCCAGCGACCTGAACATCGCCACCAACGGCAACGTCTACTCCCAGACCGCCCTGGGCGTCCCGAACTCCCTGGCCACCTGGGCCCGGAAGGGCAGCCAGCCCTACCAGTTCATCATGCTGGACGACTTCCGCGACAACACCGGCCAGGAGCGCTCCAGCGCGAGCCTGGTGCTGCCGACGCCCGTCGACTCGGCCTACCGCCCCCTGCCCGCGGTGGCCGCCAAGCTGAGCGCGGTGGCCCAGCCGCTCCCGTCGGAGGTCGCCGACCGGATCGGGCGCACCACCGGCGACAAGGCCCTGGGAGCCTGGAGCCGCCCGACGGCCTGACCCCTCGCGAGCACCCACCCGCAGCTCCGGCGCCGACTCCCCTCGGCGCCGGAGCTCGTGCGCGCTGCGGGGGCGGCGTCGCCGCGAGGTGACGATCGCGCAGCGGTTGCCCGGGGCCGTTGGCGCAGCCCGGGACGGGGGCATATCGTGACCTCAGGATGAGCTCCCCCGATTTCTCTCGAGAGGTCGGCCTGCTCGCTGGCGGGGGACAGTCAGCTGCGCCGCTCCTGCCGGCCACCACCGTGGTCGAGCAGCGGGTGCGGCGCGCCACCAGGGTGGCCCCGCACGACGGTCACCGCTCGTCCCACCCCACCACAGCCGGCCCGGAGCCCGGCTCCTCCCACCCGTCGGTCCACGCCCACCCGGGCGTGGACCCGCAGAGCACCACCCGGCTCGGTGGTCAGGACGTCGTCCGCCGCTGCGCCGTGCACCTCGGGGGACGTCACGACCACAACCCAACCGAAGGTGGCCTCCGACCGCTATGACCCACTCCACTGTGACCACGAGCCCGCCCGCCGACGCCGGCACCAAGACCATCCGGGTGTTCCTGATGGACGACCACGAGCTGGTCCGACGTGGCCTGGTCGACCTGCTGAAGTCCGAGCCGGACATCACCGTCGTCGGCGAGGCCGGGACGGCGGCGGACGCGCTGCGGCGCATCCCCGGCGCCCGGCCCGACGTCGCGCTGCTCGACGGCCGCCTGCCCGACGGCAGCGGCATCGACGTCTGCCGCGAGGTGCGGTCCAGCAACCCCGACATCCGCTGCGTCATCCTGACGTCGTTCGACGACGACGAGGCGTTGTTCTCCGCGATCATGGCCGGGGCGTCGGGCTACCTGCTCAAGGAGGTCGGCGGCTCCAACCTCGTGGCCGGCATCCGCCAGGTCGCGGCGGGCCACTCGCTGATCGACCCCGCCGTGACGCAGAAGCTGCTGGACCGGCTGCGCAACCCGGTCAAGGAGTCGTCCAAGCTCGACCAGCTGACGCCCCGGGAGCGCGAGATCCTGGACCTGATCACCGACGGCTTCACCAACCGGCAGATCGGCGACACCCTGTTCCTGGCCGAGAAGACGGTCAAGAACTACGTCTCCATCCTGCTGACCAAGCTGGGCATGCAACGACGCACCCAGGCCGCCGTCTACGGGTCCCAGCTGCGCAACGGCCGCGGGCCGGCCGTCTCGGGCAGCTGAGCCCCCACCGGACCTGAGCCGTGCCCGCCCCTGAGCCCTTGCCCGCCCCCTGAGCCCGTCGAAGGGCGGGCCCGGGGAGCGGCGCGGGACTCAGGCGTCGGTGGCGTGCGGGTCGCCGGTGTCCTCGGCGTCGGTGTCGTCGCCGCGGGCCGCGAGGACCTTGGCACGCTCGCTGATGAGGTAGGCGGCCGACGCCGCCGCGGCCACGAGCGCGAACGCCCGCATCCACGGCTTGTTGAGGGCGTCGCCGGTGAGCGCGTCGAGCGAGTAGCGGCCGGGACCGCCGGCGGCGACGGCCGCCCCGACGAGACCGAGGGTGGCGGGCAGCTCGTAGCCCCCACCCGTGTTGAAGAACCCGGTGTGGGTCGTGCTGGCCACCGTCATGTTGCCGGCGACCGCGGCACCGGCCGGACCACTGGCCAGGCCGAGCGCGAGCAGCGCGCCGCCGCCCGCCTCGGCCAGGCCCGCCGCGATGGCGTTCCGCTCCCCCGGCACGAAGCCGACGGACTCGAACCAGCCGCCCGTGCCCTTGATGCCGTAGCCCCCGAAGGAGCCGAACAGCTTCTGGGCGCCGTGCGCGACGCAGACCGCACCCACCCCGACCCTGACCAGTAGCAGACCGAAGTCGCTTCCCTTGCTCATCTGTTCACCTTCCGCCGGAGGAACTCGTGGTCCGACGTTACCGGTTGCGTCTTCAACCAACGGGTGCGGGGGTGAGCACGCGCTCCGGGTGGGAGTAGACGTTCATCCGCTCCCCTCGGACGAAGCCGACCAGGGTGAGGCCCGACTCCGTGGCGAGCTCGGCGGCGAGCGAGCTGGGCGCCGACACCGCGATCATCATGGGGAGGCCGGCGAGCACGGCCTTCTGGGTCAGCTCGAAGGACGCGCGACCGGAGACCACCAGCACGAGGTCCGACAGGGGCAGCCGGCCCTGCCGCAGCGCCCAGCCCACCACCTTGTCGACGGCGTTGTGCCGCCCGACGTCCTCGCGCGCGCAGACGATGGTGCCCTCGGTCGTCATCAACCCGGCGGCGTGCAGGCCGCCCGTCTTGTCGAACGCCTTCTGGTGCTCGCGCAGCCGGTCGGGGGCCGCCGAGATGAGCGCGGTCGGCAACCGGAACCCCTCGCCGAGCGGGTGACCGGTCTGCTTCACCACCTGGTCGATGCTGGTGGTGCCGCACACCCCGCAGGCACTGGTGGTGGTCACCCGCCGCCGCTGCTCGGGGGCAGGCGGCCGCGCGGTCGACGCCAGCGCCACGTCGAGGACGTTGTAGGTGTTCGCGCCGTCGGGGCCGACGCCGTCGCAGTAGCGGGCGCCGAGGAGGTCGGCGGCGGAGGCGATGACGCCCTCGCTGTGCAGCAGCCCGTGGACCAGGTCGACGTCGTCGCCCGGGGTGCGCATGGTGACCTGGAAGGCCTCGCCGTCGAGCCGGATCTCCAGCGGCTCCTCGACGGCGAGCGTGTCGGTGCGGCGCACGGCCGTGTCGGGTCCGAGCTTGAGCACCGGGTGCAGGCGGGTGACGCGTCCCATGCCATCATCCTGGCACCGGGTACCTGACGGTCGCGACCGCCGGGCCCGCCGGACGTCGCCGAGGACGTCGCGCGGCGGCGGAGGAGGTCGGCCATGGAGCTGACGGAGTGGCTGGAGGCGGTCGCCCAGCGACTGGACCTGCCCGGTGGGGCGTTGACGGAGACGGAGGTCTCGGTGCTGCTGGACCTGGCCCGGGACGCCGCGCACGAGGTCGAGCGGGTGGCGGCCCCGCTGACCACGTTCCTCGCCGGCGTGGCCGTCGGCCGGGGCCTCCCGCTGGAGGACGCGGCCCGAACGCTGACCAACCTGCTGGCCGAACCCGGCCCGCAGGCCCAGGACAGCCCGGGCTGAGCCAGGGCAGTCGCGCCCGGGCGGCGCGTACCCTGGCGCCGTGCGTCGTCTGTGGGTCCGCTGGACCCTGCTCGTGGTGTTCGTGGCCGTGCTGGGCTCGGTCTTCGTCAACCTCGGGGAGTGGCAGCTGGACCGGCTGGACCAGCGCCAGCAGCGCAACCGCGACACCCTGGCCAACGAGGCCGACCCGGTCGTGCCCTTCGCGCAGGTGTTCACCCGTCCGATCGCCGAGCCCGACCAGTGGCAGCGCGTCGAGGCCCGCGGCACCTTCGACGCCGACCACCAGTACGTGCTGCGCTACCGCAGCAACGGCGGCGCCAACGGCTACGAGGTGGTCACGCCGTTGCGCACCCCGGCCGGGACGGTGCTGGTGGACCGCGGCTTCGTCCGGCTCGCGAAGGGCGAGCCGATCCCGACGGCCGCTCCGGTCCCGCCCGCCGGCGAGGTCACCGTGGTGGGCCACGTCCGCCGCGACGAGCGGGGCCGGGGCGCGGCCACCCGTCCCGTCGACGGCCAGATGCGGCTGATCAGCTCAACCGCGATCGCCAAGACGCTGCCCTACCCCGTCGTCAACGGCTACATCGGGCTGCTCACCGTCGACCCGCCCCAGACCGGCGACTTCGAGCCCGTCCTGCTGCCGGAGATCTCCGACGGCCCGCACTTCTGGTACGCCGTGCAGTGGTTCATGTTCACCGCCATCGGCCTGGCCGGCGTGGTCGTCTTCATCCGCGGCGACCTCCGCGCCCGTCGCGAGGAGCGGCGTGTCGTGGGTCCTCGCTCCGCTCGGACGCGGATCGGGCTGTAACCCCTGTCGCCCGATCCGTGTGCCCGGACGGGTGGACTGCCCTCCGACCGAGACGGCGGCATGGCCTGCCGGCGTCGACCCGACCAGCACCCGCTCGGCGCGCCGCGGACGACGGCGTCCGGGGATCGCAGCGCAGTTCGGGTCCGAGCGGACCGAGGACAAGACGATGCGCCTACGCTCATCCCATGGACCTCGGCCTGACCGGACGCACCTTCGTCGTCACCGCCGCGAGCAGCGGCCTGGGTCGGGCCAGCGCCGCCGCGCTCGTCGCGGAGGGCGCCCGGGTGGTCGTCGTCGCCCGCCGCGGCGAGGTGCTCGCCGAGGTGGTGGCCGCGCTGGACGCGACCCGGTCCGGGGACGGACCTGCGGCCGTCGCGCTCACTGCCGACGTCGCCGACCCCGCGACCGGCCCGCGCGCCGCCGCTGTGGCCCTGGAGACCTTCGGCCGGCTCGACGGGGCCCTGGTCAGCGTCGGGGGGCCGGCCGCCGGCAGCGTCCGCAGCACCACCGCCGAGCAGTGGCGGGAGGCGTTCGGCAGCGTCTTCCTGGCCGCGCTCGGCGTCACCGAGGCGGTGCTGCAGGCCGGCACGGCTCCCGACCTCGCCGTCGGCTGGGTCCTCTCCACGTCGGTGAAGTCGCCGGTCGGCGGCCTCGCCGCGTCGAACGGGCTGCGTCCCGGCCTCGGCATGCTGGTCAAGCAGCTGGCCGACGAGGTGGGGCCGGACGGCACCCGCGTCGTCGGCCTGATGCCGGGCCGGGTGGACACCGAGCGGGTGCAGCACCTCGACGGCCTCGCCGAGGACCCGGCGGCTGCCCGGCGGGCGGCCGAGGCGGGGATCCCGCTGCGGCGCTACGGGCAGCCGGAGGAGTTCGGCCGGGTCGCCGCCTTCGTCCTCTCCCCCGCCGCCTCCTACCTCACCGGCTGCGTCATCCCCGTCGAGGGCGGGGCCCTGCGCACGCTGTGAGCGTCGCCGAGGTCCTCGACCTGCTCCGCTGCCCGGTCTGCCGGCAGCCCTTCACCCTCGACGGCGGCGGGGTGCGCTGTGCCGCAGGCCACCGGTTCGACCTGGCCCGGCAGGGCTACCTCAACCTGCTGGGGGCTCGGCCCCCGCAGCACGCGGACAGCCCCGCCATGGTCGCGGCCCGCGAGCGCTTCCTGGGCGGCGGCGCCTACGCCCCGGTGGCGGCAGCGCTCGTCGACGCCGCGGCCTCGGCGCTGACGTCCGTCCGGGCCCAGCGGCCGGGCGCCCCCACCCTGCTCGAGGTCGGCGCCGGCACCGGCTACTACACGGACGCGCTGCTCACGGGGCTGGGCGGCCGTGCCGTCGCGGTGGACATCTCCGCCGCCGCGGCGCGCCGGGCGGCGCGGACCCACCCGCAGCTGGGCGTGGTCGTGGCCGACGCCTGGGCCGACCTGCCGCTCGCCGACAGCGCGCTGGACGTGGTGACCAGCGTCTTCGCCCCCCGCAACGCGGCGGAGTTCGCGCGGGTGCTGCGCCCCGACGGTGTTCTGGTGGTGGTGACCCCGCGGCCTGACCACCTGCAGGAGGTCCGGCAGGCGCTGGGGCTGCTGGAGGTGGCACCGGCGAAGCAGGCGCGGCTGGCGGCCAGGCTGGCGGACCACTTCACGGCCGCCGTCGAGGTCGACGTCCGGTTCGAGGCGGCCTGGGAGCGGCCGGTCGTGCTGGACCTGGTGGCGATGGGACCGAACGCCTTCCACGTCGACGCCGGCGAGCTGGCGTCCCGCGTCGAGGACCTCCCCGACCCGGTGCGCACCACGGTGGCGGTCGCCGTCTCGACCTGGGTCAGGCGCCCCGGCTGACCCGGCCGGCGGCCGCCCGCAGCAGGGGGACCTGTGCGGCCCGCTCGGCGACCCGCTGCTCCGCCGCCGTCCGCTCGACCGCTCCGGCCACCAGCCGCTTGGTGGCCCTCAGGACGGGAGCGGGCAGGGCCAGCAGCCCGGCGGCCAGCGCGTCGACGGCCACGTCCAGGCCCTCCGCGCCGGCGACCCGGCTGACCAGCCCCCAGGCCAGGGCCTCGGCGGCGGCCACGGGCCGGCCGAGCAGGCAGAGCTCGAGGGTGCGGCTGTAGCCGACCAGCTCGACCAGCGCCGCGGTGCCGCCGAGGTCGGGGACCAGGCCCAGCCGCGACTCCGCCACGACCAGCTGGGCGTCCGCGGCGACCACCCGGAGGTCGGCCGCCAGCGCCAGCTGGAGGCCGGCGCCCAGGGCCCGACCCTGCACGACCGCGACGACGACGGCCGGCAGGTCCCGCCACGGGGTGAACGCCTGCTGGAAGGTCGCGATGGCGTCCGCGAGCTCGGCGTCCGAGCCGGGCAGCAGAGCGTCCACCGATCCCTCGGCGATGCCGCCCGGCCGGAGCTGGCGCAGGTCGAGTCCCGCGCTGAAGTCGGGACCGGTCGACCGCAGCAGCACCACCCGCACCTCGGCGGGCAGCAGCCCGGGCACGCGGGCCAGGGACGCCCAGGTGGCGAAGGTCTGCGCGTTGCGCACCTCGGGCCGGTCGAGCCAGACGGAGGCGACCGGACCGTCCACGACCAGCGTGACGCCACCGGGCAGCGGGCGGCCGCCGTCGGCGTCGGGCCCCGACCCGCTCAGCGCTTGCCCCCGCCCTTCCCGCCGCCCTTCCTGTCCTTGCCCGTGCCGTCCTTGCCCTTGCCCTTGCCGTTCTTGCCCTTGCCGTCCCGGGCGCTGCTCTTGTCGTCCTTGCCCTGGCCGCCCTTGCCCTTGCTGTCCTTGCCCTTGCTGTCCTTGCCCTTGCTGTCCTTGCCCTTGCTGTCCTTGCCCTTGCTGTCCTTGCCCTTGCTGTCCTTGCCCTTGCTGTCCTTGCCCTTGCTGTCCTTGCTCGGGCCGTCCTTGCTCGGGCCGTCCTTGCTCGGGCCGTCCTTGCTCGGGCCGTCCTTGCTCGGGGACTTGGCGTCCTCCGCCCTCGTCCGTGCTGCGCTCTTCCCGCCGCCGGCCGGCTGGTCGGCGGCGGTCGCGACCGCGGCGGGGACCGGCGCCGCGACAGCACGCTCCCGAGCGGGCTCCTGGGCCGGGGTCGGGGACCCCCCGCGCGCCGCCGGACCGCGGGTGGCGCCCCCGCGACCTCGGAGGTCGACGCCGGACTCCTTCACCAGGCCGTGCACGAAGCCGAACGACCGGCCCGCGTCCTCCGCGATCGCTCGGATGCTCTCCCCCGCCGCGTAGCGCCGGCCCAGCCGGGCGGCGAGCTCGGCCCGCTGCGTCCCGGTGATCCGCGATCCTCGTGCCAGTGCCTCGCCCACGATGCCTCCTGTGCTGAGGTCGCGGTCGCGCGACGTCGGCACCATGATCGTCGGCTGGTGATCATGGGGCAAGCACCGGGCCCGTCGGGTGATCATGAGCGCCCGCCGCGGCGGACCATGATCAGGCCAGCGACACCAGTTCCGCGTACTGGGGGTTCCACAGGTCCTCGACGCCGTCGGGCAGCAGCAGCACCCGGTCGGGGTCGAGCGCGTCGACGGCGCCCTCGTCGTGGGTCACGAGGACGACGGCACCGGCGTAGCTCTTGATCGCCGCCAGCACCTCGGCCCGGGACGCCGGGTCGAGGTTGTTCGTGGGCTCGTCGAGCAGCAGGACGTTGGCGCTGGAGACGACCAGCGCCGCGAGGGCGAGCCGGGTCTTCTCCCCGCCGGAGAGCACTGACGCCGGCTTGTCCACGTCGTCGCCGCTGAACAGGAACGAGCCCAGCACCTTGCGGACGTCGGTGTCGTTCAGCTCCGGGGCGGCGTTCTTCATGTTCTCCAGCACCGAGCGCGAGGTGTCGAGCGTCTCGTGCTCCTGCGCGTAGTAGCCCAGCCGCAGACCGTGGCCCGCCTTCACCGCCCCGGTGTCGGAGGACTCCACGCCGGCCAGGATGCGCAGCAGGGTCGTCTTGCCGGCCCCGTTGAGGCCCAGGATGACGACCTGGCTGCCCTTGTCGATGGCGAGGTCGACGCCGGTGAAGATCTCCAGCGACCCGTAGCTCTTCGACAGGCTCTCCGCCGTCAGCGGGGTCTTGCCGCAGGAGGCCGGCTCCGGGAAGCGGATCTTGGCGACCTTGTCCTGCGCCCGGACGGCGTCGAGCCCGGCCATCAGCTTCTCGGCCCGCTTCGCCATGTTCTGGGCGGCGACGGCCTTGGTGGCCTTGGCCCGCATCTTGTCGGCCTGCGCCATCAGGTGGCCGGCCTGCTTCTCCGCGTTCTGCCGCTCGCGGCGTCGACGCTTCTCGTCGGTCTCGCGCTGCTGCAGGTACCGCTTCCAGTTCATCGCGTAGATGTCCAGCTCGGAGCGGTTCGCGTCGAGGTGGAAGACCTTGTTGACCGTCTGCTCCAGCAGCCCCACGTCGTGGCTGATCACCAGGAGCCCGCCCGAGTGGCCCTGCAGGAACGTCCGCAGCCACAGGATCGAGTCGGCGTCGAGGTGGTTGGTGGGCTCGTCGAGCAGCATCGTCTCGGCCCCGGAGAACAGGATCCGGGCCAGCTCGACCCGGCGGCGCTGCCCACCGGAGAGCGTGTGCAGCGGCTGGTGCAGGACGCGGTCGGGCAGTCCGAGGTTGCTGGCGATGCGGGCGGCCTCGGCCTCGGCCGCGTAGCCGCCGGCCGCGGCCAGCTCGGCCTCGGCCCGGGCGTAGGCCGCCATCGCCTTGTCCCGGACCTCGTCGGAGTCGTCACCCATGGCCAGCCCCGCGCGGTCCAGCCGCGCGAGCACGGCGTCGAGCCCCCGCGCGGCGAGGATCCGGTCCTTCGCCAGCACGTCGAGGTCACCGGTCCGGGGGTCCTGCGGCAGGTAGCCGACCTGGCCGCCGAGGGAGACCGAGCCGGCGGCCGGGGCCGCCTCACCGGACAGGATCTTGGTCAGCGTCGTCTTGCCGGCGCCGTTGCGCCCGACGAGGCCGATCTTGTCGCCGGGCGCGACCTGGAAGCTGACACCCTCCAGCAGCAGGCGCGCTCCCGCGCGCACCTCAAGATCCTTCGCGACCAACATGGTGTTCCCGTGACTCTCTTCGTGCTTCGGCTTGGCTCTAGGTGGCTGGGTCCGGCGGCGCCGTGCGGTTCGAGGGGCCGGCTAGGACAACCTGCCCCTCGGCCGAGGCCGACCGCGCAACACCAGCGGTGCTCGGGACTCAAGCATCTTAGGTTGTCTACGCCGGCCCCTCGAACCTCACGACCCCGCCTCGCAGCACCTCAACGCGCTGCCGGGCCGAGAAAGTCCGTCCCCACCCTGCTGGCCACGAACGCTGCTCGATGACCCGGGCTTGCCCAGGTCCCGCATTCCCTGCCCCGACCGCCTGTTCTCGGGCTCACCCGGAGTGCCACCCGGGCACGGACGCCACCACGAAGACCGCGACCAAGGGAGGATCAGCGACCCGTCCGCCCAGCCGGGACCGGGCGCAACGCTGAGGGCGCTGAGGCCGCGGCCGGAGCAGGGAGCTCGGGTCGGCGGGGCCTGGTGAGGGCTGGTCGAACCTGAGATGCGTGAAGCCCGATCAGGGCCGGGCTGAGCGGGCGCAGGAAGACGAGGGGCAGGTTTCGCCCAGCCCTCACCAGGCCCCGCCCGACCCCAGCGGAACCAAGCCCGACAAACCCGCGGCAGAAAGCCCGACTAGACGTTGAAGCCCAGGGCCCGCAGCTGCTCGCGGCCGTCGTCGCTGATCTTCTCCAGCCCCCACGGGGGCATCCAGACCCAGTTGATGACGAAGCCGTTGACCAGGCCCTCGAGCGCCGAGGCCGTCTGGTCCTCGATCACGTCAGTCAGCGGGCAGGCCGCCGAGGTGAGGGTCATGTCGATGGTCAGGTTGCCGTCGTCCTCGAGGGTGAGGCCGTAGATCAGCCCCAGGTCGACGACGTTGATGCCGAGCTCGGGGTCGACGACGTCCTTGAGGGCCTCCTCGAGGTCCTCCACACTGGGTCGCGCGCTCCAGGCGGCGTCGGCGGCGGGCAGCTGGTCGGTCACCAGGTCCGACGGCCGCGGGGCGACCTCGGTCGTGCCGGTCTCGGTGCTCGTCGGGGTGTCGGTCCCCAGGTGCGTGTCGGTCATCGTGCGGCTCCCTGATCGTCGGTGGTGCGGCTGTGACCCTCGAAGGCGTGGTCGGCCTGCGCGCGCAGGGCGGCGTCCTTGAACGCCGACCAGCCCAGCAGCGCGCACTTCACGCGCGCCGGGAACTTCGAGACGCCGGCGAAGGCGATCCCGTCCTCCAGCCGGTCCTCGTCGGGCTCCAGCGCGCCCTTGCTCTGCATGAGCGTGAGGAACTCCTCGTGCAGCTCCAACCCGTGGCTCACGGGCTTGCCGATGACGAGATCGCTCATCACCGACGTCGAGGCCTGGGAGATCGAGCAGCCCAGCCCCTCGTACGAGACGTCGCCGACGGTGTCCCCGTCGAGGTGGACGCGGAGCGTCACCTCGTCCCCGCAGCTGGGGTTGACGTGGTGCACCTCGGCCTCGTACGGGTCGCGCAGTCCGCTGTGGTGCTTGGCCCGGTAGTGGTCGAGGATGATCTCCTGGTACAGGTCGTCGACCTTCACCGTGCACGTCCTGGTCCTGGGGCGGCCGAGCCGCGGGCGAAGAACTTCACGGTGTAGTCCAACCCGTCGACCAGCGCGTCTATTTCCGCGCGGGTCGTGTACAGGTAGAACGAGGCGCGGGTCGAGGACTGGACCCCGAAGCGCTCGTGCAGCGGTCGGGCGCAGTGGTGGCCGCCGCGGACGGCGATGCCCCGGGAGTCCAGCAGCTGGCTGACGTCGTGCGGGTGGATGTCGCCCAGCGTGAAGGAGATCGCCCCGCCCCGGTCGACGGGCTCGGCGGGACCGACGACCCGGAGACCCGGCACTCCGGCCAGGCCCTGCAGTGCGTAGGCGGTGATGTCCTGCTCGTGGGCGGCGATCTGGTCCAGGCCGAGGTCGCTGAGGTAGCTGGCCGCCGTGGCCAGGCCGACCGCCTGGGCGATCGGCGGCGTGCCGGCCTCGAAGCGGTGCGGCGGCGGGGCGAACGTCGAGCCGCTCATCTTGACGACCTCGATCATCTCCCCGCCACCGAGGAACGGCGGCAGCTCGGCGAGCAGGTCGTAGCGGCCCCAGAGGACGCCGATGCCGGTCGGACCGACCATCTTGTGGCCGGTGAACACCAGCAGGTCGGCGCCCAGCGCCTGGACGTCCACGGGCATCTGCGGGACCGACTGCGACGCGTCGACGACCACGACCGCCCCGACGGCGTGCGCCGCGGCGGCGATCTGCGCGACCGGGTTGACGGTGCCCAGCACGTTGGAGACGTGCACGACCGACACGATCTTGGTCCGCTCGTTGAGCAGCCCGTCCCGCACCGCACCCTCGAGGTCGAGGCGGCCGTCCTCGGTCACGTCGTACCAGCGCAGCACGGCGCCGGTCCGCTCGGCGAGCAGCTGCCACGGCACGATGTTGGAGTGGTGCTCCATCACCGAGATCACGATCTCGTCGCCGGGCCGCAAACGCGCCCCGAGCGTGTGCGCGCAGAGGTTCAGCGCCTCCGACGCGTTCTTGGTGAAGACGATCTCCTCGGAGCGCGCCGCGCCGACGAAGTTCGCCAGCGTCGCGCGGGCCCCCTCGAACGCCTCCGTCGCCTCGCCGCCGAGCAGGTGCATGGCCCGGGCGACGTTGGCGTTGTGGTTGAGGTAGTGGTCCTCGATCGCCTCGACGACCACCCGCGGCTTCTGCGAGGTGTTGGCGCTGTCCAGGTAGACCAGCGGCCAGTCCCCGGCCGTCCGCTCGAGGATGGGGAAGTCGGCGCGGATGGCCTCCACGGCGAACGGGATCGGCTCGTCGCCCAGCGCCCCCAGCGGCGCCTCGTCGACGGGCACCGTCGGTGCGTACTCGGGCAGCCGGTCGGCTGCCTCGACCTCGGTGGTCATGAGGCCTCGCCCCGGGCGCGGGTCACGCGGACTGCTCCGCTCCGGCCGTCGCCGCCGCGGCAGCCTTGACGTAGCGGTCGTAGCCCTCGACCTCGAGCCGCTCGGCCAGCTCCTGGCCGCCCTGCTCGGCCACCCGGCCCGCGACGAAGACGTGCACGAAGTCGGGCTTGATGTAGCGGAGGATCCGCGTGTAGTGGGTGATCAGCAGCACGCCGCGGTCACCCTGGGAGGAGAAGCGGTTGACGCCCTCCGAGACGATGCGCAGCGCGTCGATGTCGAGGCCGGAGTCGGTCTCGTCGAGGATCGCGAACTTCGGGTTGAGCAGCTCCAGCTGGACGATCTCGTGGCGCTTCTTCTCCCCGCCCGAGAAGCCCTCGTTGACGCTGCGGTTGGCGAACTCGCGGTCCATCTGGACCTTGTCCATCGCGGTGCCGACCTCCTTGACCCAGGTGCGCAGCTTCGGCGCCTGGCCGTCGACCGCGGTCTTGGCGGTGCGGAGGAAGTTGGACACCGAGACGCCCGGCACCTCGACGGGGTACTGCATGGCCAGGAACAGCCCGGCCCGCGCCCGCTCGTCGACGCTCATCTCCAGCAGGTTCTCCCCGTCGAGGGTGACGCTACCGGAGCTGATCGTGTACTTCGGGTGCCCGGCGATCGAGTAGGCGAGGGTGGACTTGCCGGAGCCGTTCGGCCCCATGATCGCGTGCGTCTCACCGGACCGGATGGTGAGGTCGACCCCCTTGAGGATCTCCTTCACCCCGGACTCGGTGTCGACGGTGACGTGCAGGTCGCGGATCTCGAGCGTGGCCATGTCAGTGTCTCCTGGAGTGCTGTTCTGAGTTCAGTTCGTGGGGCTGGTGACGTCCACCAGCAGGTCGTCGCCCTCGACCCGGACGGGGTAGACGGCGACCTTCTCGGTGGCCGGCAGCCCGGTCGGCTTGCCGGTGCGGAGGTCGAAGCGGGACCCGTGCAGGTAGCACTCGATCTCGCCGTCCTCGACGTCGCCCTCGCTGAGCGGGACGGCGGCGTGGCTGCACAGGTCGGCGATGGCGTAGTACTCGTCACCGCTGCGGACGAGCGCCACGTCCTCGCCGTCGACCTCGACGGCCAGGGCGCGGTCGGCCTTGATCTCGGCCAGGGCGCAGGCGCGGACGAAGCTCATGCCGCACCGCCGGTGCTGCCGGTGCCCAGCGGGATCCCGACGTTGACGGCCAGCTCGGCCTCGACGGCCGCGAGCAGCTGCGCCTCGACCTCGGGCACCCCGACCTTGCGGATGATGTCGGCGAAGAAGCCGTGCACCACCAGCCGACGGGCCTCGGCCTCGTCGATGCCCCGGCTGCGCAGGTAGAACAGCTGCTCGTCGTCGAAGCGGCCGGTCGTCGACGCGTGCCCGGCGCCGGCGATCTCGCCGGTCTCGATCTCGAGGTTGGGCACCGAGTCGGCCCGGCAGCCGTCGGTGAGGACGAGGTTGCGGTTCGACTCGTACGTCTCGATGCCCTCGGCGACCTTGCGGATCAGCACGTCACCGATCCACACGGTGTGCGCGCCGCGGCCCTGCAGCGCACCGCGGTAGTCGACGTCGGACCGGGTGCGGGGGGCGTTGTGGTCGACGAAGAGCCGGTGCTCGAGGTGCTGGCCGGCGTCGGCGAAGTAGAGGCCGAACATCTCCGACTGGGCGCCGGGGCCGGCGTAGGAGACGTTGCTGTGCAGTCGGACGAGGTCACCGCCGAAGCTCACGACGACGTGCTTGTAGCTGGCGTCGCGGCCCACGCTCGCCTCGTGCTGGCCGGCGTGGACGGCGTCGTCGGCCCAGTCCTGGATGCTGACGACGGTGAGCTGGGCGCCGTCGCCGACGACCACCTCGACGTTGCCGGTGTGCACGCCCGAGCCCGCGTGCCGCAGCACGACGGTCGCCTTGCTGAAGGCGCCCGCCTCGATGACGGTGTGGGCGTTGGAGCGGCGCCCGGCGCCCTGGCCGGTCATCGTGACCGTCAGCGGCGCCGTCGCCTCGTGCTCGGCGGGGATCCGCAGGTGCAGCCCGTCCGGCGTGCCGGCCGACGCGGTGGCCGCGGGGCCGTCGGTCGGGGTGAGCACGCTCCCCCGCACACCCTCGCCCGGGGCCAGCGTGCCGGCCTCGACGCCCTCGGGCACCGACACGGCGACGTCGAGCGCCCCGTCCTCGGTGGGCAGGGCCTCGAACAGGCTCTGCACCCGCTTGAGCGGGGTGAACCGCCACACCTCCTCGCGCCCGGTGGGGCGGGGGTGGTCGGCGACGTCGAAGGAGCCGACCGGGTGCAGGTGGCTGGCCACCTTGTCGGTCGTCTCGACGGCACCGGCCACGGCGTCCGCCGACAGGGCGGCGGACTCGGCGGCCGTGGTCGGGTCGGTGTCAACAATCGTCACGGAAGACGTTCTCTCTCTGTTCTCGGTGTCCTTCGGAGCGTGCCCCGGGCCGGCCGGAGGCAGGCCCAGGGCGCGGGATGGGTCGGCGTCAGCCGACCGCACCCTCCATCTGCAGCTCGATCAGCCGGTTGAGCTCCAGCGCGTACTCCATCGGCAGCTCCCGGGCGATCGGCTCCACGAACCCGCGGACGATCATGGCCATCGCCTCGTCCTCGCCCATCCCCCGGCTCATCAGGTAGAAGAGCTGGTCGTCGCTCACCTTGGAGACAGTCGCCTCGTGGGCCATCGACACGTCGTCCTCGCGGACGTCGACGTAGGGGTAGGTGTCGGAGCGGCTGATCTGGTCGACCAGCAGCGCGTCGCACTTGACCACCGAGGCGGAGTGCGAGGCACCCTCCTGGACCTGCACGAGGCCGCGGTAGGAGGTCCGGCCACCGCCCCGGGCCACGGACTTGGAGATGATCGAGCTCGACGTGTGCGGCGCGCAGTGCACCATCTTCGAACCCGCATCCTGGTGCTGGCCCTCACCGGCGAAGGCGATGGACAGCGTCTCGCCCTTGGCGTGCTCGCCCATCAGGTAGACGGCCGGGTACTTCATGGTGACCTTGGAGCCGATGTTGCCGTCGATCCACTCCATGGTGGCGCCGGCCCTCGCAGGTCGCGCGCTTGGTCACCAGGTTGTACACGTTGTTCGACCAGTTCTGGATGGTCGTGTAGCGGCAGCGCGCACCCTTCTTGACCACGATCTCCACGACGGCGGAGTGCAGGGAGTCGCTCGAGTAGATCGGCGCCGTGCAGCCCTCGACGTAGTGCACGTACGCGTCCTCGTCCACGATGATCAAGGTCCGCTCGAACTGGCCCATGTTCTCGGTGTTGATCCGGAAGTAGGCCTGCAGCGGGATCTCGACGTGCACGCCCTTCGGCACGTAGATGAACGAGCCACCCGACCAGACGGCCGAGTTCAGGGCGGAGAACTTGTTGTCCCCGACGGGGATCACCGTGGCGAAGTACTCGCGGAACAGGTCCGGGTACTCCTTGAGCGCGGTGTCGGTGTCGAGGAAGATGACGCCCTGCTTCTCCAGCTCCTCGTTGATCTTGTGGTAGACGACCTCGGACTCGTACTGGGCCGCGACGCCGGACACCAGACGGGCCTTCTCGGCCTCCGGGATGCCCAGCTTGTCGTAGGTGTTCTTGATGTCGGCCGGCAGGTCGTCCCAGGTGGTGGCCTGCTTCTCCGTCGACCGCACGAAGTACTTGATGTTGTCGAAGTCGATGCCGTCGAGGTCGGCACCCCAGGTGGGCATCGGCTTGCGCTCGAACAGGCGCAGGCCCTTCATCCGGAGGTCGAGCATCCACTGCGGCTCGCTCTTGAGCGCGGAGATGTTGGCGACGACCTCGGGGGTCAGGCCACGCTTCGCGGTCGAGCCGGCGACGTCGGAGTCGGACCACCCGAAGCGGTACCGGCCGAGCGCCTCGAGGTGCTGGTCCTGGGTCTGGCCCGTGCCGACGGGCCCCGCGGTGGTGGTGGTGGGCTCTTGGGTCTGCGTCATGGTGCGGGCCTCTCCTCAGGGGTGGTCATGTCGAGGTCGTGCGCGAGCTGCGGTTCTGGCGGTGCGGTGGGACTGGCGGGGGTGGAGGTCGAGCCGGGGCTCGCGGGGATGTGGGTCGTGCAGACCCCGTCCCCGTGCGCGAGGGTGGCGAGCCGCTGGACGTGGACGCCCAGCACCCGGGAGAACATCTCGGTCTCCACCTCGCACAGCTGCGGGAAGCGCTCGGCCACGTGGGCGACCGGGCAGTGGTGCTGGCAGATCTGCTCGCCGAGGGCGGAGGGCCGCACGGAGGCGACGTAGCCGTCCGCGGTCAGCGCTCCGGCGAGGGCCAGCGCGGGCGACACCGACGGGTCGGCGGCGTCCACGACCGCGCGGTAGCGCGCCTCCGCCGGGGCCGCCCGGCGCGCGGCGAAGGTCCTCACGGCGTCAGAACCCGCCTCGTCGGCCAGGAATTCCAGGGCGGCGATGGCGATGTCGTCGTAGGCGGAGGGGAAGTCCGCCCGGCCGGCGTCGGTGAGCGCGAAGACCTTGGCGGGGCGGCCCCGACCCCGGGAGCCGTACACGCGCTGCTCCCGCGCGCTCAGCACCCCGCGCTCGAGCAGGCCGTCCAGGTGTCGGCGGACAGCGGCGGTGGTCAGCCCCAGCCGGTCAGCAAGCGCGGCCGCGGTCGACGGGCCGTGCTCCAGGATGGACTGCGCCACCCGGTGCCGGGTGGAGGCGTCGGCCTCGGCCCCGGCGCGGGGGGCCTCCAGCCGGGAGTCCTCGGGCGTGCGAGAGCCAGGAGCGCGCGTGGCGACGTCCTGGAGGTTTTTCACAACACCAGTGTGCTCTTATTCGTCGGGCCCGTTCAAGCAAGGCCCGCCTTACCGCGGCCCGGGCGCCGTGAGCCTGCTCACGCCCTCGCGGTCGTCACTGGCGGTGGCTGCCCGCCAGGATGTCGGCGAGGTCGTAGGTGACCGGCTCCTCGAGCTGCTCGTAGGTGCACGACCGGGGCTCGCGGTCGGGCCGCCAGCGGTTGAACTGCGCGGTGTGCCGGAAGCGGGTCCCCTCCATGTGCTCGTAGCGGACCTCGACGACGAGGTCGGGCGCGAGCGGGGTGAAGGACAGGTCCTTGCCGTTGTTCCAACGGCTGGCCTCGGAGTTCCGGGGCGTCCGGGTGCCCTCCTCCTGCTTGGCCCAGGCCCAGGGGTGGTCGTCGAAGGTCGTGACGAGCGGCTGCAGCTCGGCGAACAGCTCCTTGCGCCGGGCCGCCGGGAACGCCCCGATGACCCCGACGTTGGCCAGGGTCCCCTCGTCGTCGTAGAGGCCCAGCAGCAGCGAGCCGATGCTGTCCGGGCCGCTCTTGTGCACCCGGTACCCGGCGACGACGCAGTCCGCGGTCCGCTGGTGCTTGATCTTGAACATGGTCCGCTTGTCCGGTGCGTAGCTGCCGGCCAGCGGCTTGGCGACCACGCCGTCGAGGCCGGCACCCTCGAACTGGGAGAACCAGTCGGCCGCCAGGGCGGCGTCGCGGGTGGCGGGGGTCAGGTGGACCGGCGCCCCGACGTCGGCCAGCGCCTCCTCCAGCGCCGCCCGGCGCACCTCGAACGGCTCGCCGGTGTAGTCGACGTCGCCGAGCGCCAGCAGGTCGAAGGCGACGAACCGCGCCGGCGTCTCCTGCGCGAGCTTGGTGATCCGGCTGAGGGCCGGGTGGATGCGCTGCTGCAGGACCTCGAACTCCAACCGGTCGCCCACCGCGACCACGATCTCGCCGTCCAGCACGCAGCGCTCGGGCAGGTGCTCCCGCACCGCGGCCACCACCTCGGGGAAGTAGCGGGTCAGCGGCTTCTCGTTGCGGGAGCCGATCTCCACCTCGTCGCCGTCGCGGAAGACGATGGAGCGGAAGCCGTCCCACTTGGGCTCGTAGGAGAGCGCTCCGGTGGGGATGGTCGGCACCGACTTCGCCAGCATCGGCTTGACCGGGGGCATCACGGGCAGCTGCATGCCGCTCATCATGGCCGATCGGCGGCGACCTCCCCCGAGGAGGAGCCGATCCGCTGCCGCGCCCGGCCCGCCCGGGCGCACCGGGCGTCCCACCGGGAACGCGACGACGCCCGCGTCGGGGTGGACACGGGCGTCGTCGTCAGACGTGCTGCGGATCAGCCGCGGCGGGAGCTCCGGCTGAAGCTCGCGGCGCTGTGCGAGCCGGACGAGGACAGCCCGGGGCTGGAGGTGGTGTAGGTGGACGGCCCGCTGGACCCGCCGCGGGCACCGCGACCCTGCCCACCGGAACGACCCTGGCCGCCGGAGCGACCGGAGCCGCCACCCGACCGACCGGCCGGGGCACCGCCCTGGCTGGGACCGCGACGACCGCGGCCGCCACCGCCGTTGCCGCCACCGCTGCGGGGGGCGGAACCGGAGGTCCGGCGACCGCCGCCCTGCGGCGCGGGCGTGTGCGCCGGGACGAGACCGCCGGGGACGAGCACGCGCTCGCCCGGGGCCAACGACTGCAGGACCGGGTGGTCGACGCCGGAGACGCGGGTGGTGGTCGGCTTGATGCCGGCCGCCCGGGTCAGGGCGCGGACGCCGGAGACCTGCTCGTCGGTCATCAGCGTGACGACGGTGCCGTCCTGACCGGCGCGGGCCGTCCGTCCGGAGCGGTGCGTGTAGGCCTTGTGCTCGACCGGCGGGTCGGCGTGCACGACCAGGGCCACGTCGTCGACGTGGATGCCCCGGGCGGCGATGTCGGTGGCCACCATCGTGCTGGCCGCGCCCGAGTGGAAGGCGTCCATGTTGCGGGTGCGGGCGTTCTGGCTCAGGTTGCCGTGCAGCTCCACCGCGGGGATGCCCCGGGCGTTGAGCTGCTTGGCCAGGGCCTTGGCGCCGTGCTTGGTCCGGGTGAACACCATGGTGCGGCCCGGCGCGCTGGTCAGGTCGGCCAGCACGGGGATCCGCTGGTCGCGGGCGACGTGCAGCACGTGGTGCTCCATCGTCGACACCGGCGACTGCGCCGAGTCGGCCTCGTGGGTGGCCGGGTCGTGCAGGAACTTCCGGACCAGACCGGTGATCGCGCCGTCGAGCGTCGCCGAGAACAGCATCCGCTGCCCGTTGGGCGGCGTCTGGCCGAGCAGGCGGGTGACGGCGGGCAGGAAGCCGAGGTCGGCCATGTGGTCCGCCTCGTCGAGGATCGTGACCTCGACGGAGCCGAGCGAGCAGGCACGCTGCTTGATCAGGTCCTCGAGCCGGCCCGGGCAGGCCAGCACGATGTCCACGCCGTTGCGCAGCGCGGTGACCTGCGGTCCCTGGCTGACCCCGCCGAAGACGGTCATCGTGGTGAGCCCGGCGGTCGCGGCGAGCGGCTTGAGCGCCGCCTCGATCTGGCCGACCAGCTCACGGGTGGGGGCCAGGATCAGCGCCCGCGGGGTCTTCGGGGTCCGCCGGTTCTTCGACGCCGTGAGGCGGGCGACGAGGGGCAGCAGGAAGGCGTAGGTCTTGCCGGAGCCGGTGCGGCCGCGGCCCAGGACGTCGCGGCCGGCGAGGGAGTCGCCCAGCGTGGCGGCCTGGATGGGGGTGGGGGTCTCGATACCGAGACCAGCGAGGACCTCGACCAGCTCGGCGGGGACGCCGAGGTCGGAGAAGGCAGGGACGATCGTCGTGTCGACAGACAAGAGGGAGATCACATTTCTTTGGCGTCTCACCAGAACAGGGTCGTGCCCACAGGCCCAGGGGCCCGAGCACGGTGCAGCAGTGCACAGCAGCGAGTGAGGAGCAGGTTGCTCGACGTCACCGGTGCTTCGCGGCGAGACTCAGCGAGGCACTTCGGGCTACTCTACCGCACCCGTCCGGCAGACCGGGCCCCGACCGGCACCGAGAGCCCCCGGACGCGCCCGCCGGGTGTGGCGATGAGCACGACCGGTGAGGCACGACGGGCACCTAGACTGCACCGGTGGACCTGACCGACCCGGACGCCGACCTGCCGGTGCCGCTGCCACTGCGGGTGCAGGCGCTGTCGGTCGGCTTCGCCGGTCGCGCCGTGCTCGACGGGCTGGACGTGACGGCGCGCCGCGGCGAGATCACCGCCGTGCTCGGTCCCAACGGGGCGGGCAAGACCACCCTCGTCCGCTGCTGCACGGGCCTGGTGCGGCCGGACGGCGGCCGCATCTCCGTGCTCGGCGGCCCGCCCGGGGACCGGCGCAGCAGCGCGCGCGTCGGGCTGATGCCGCAGAGCACCGGCGCCTGGTCCGGCATCCGGGCCGGCGAGCTGCTCCGCTACCTCGCCGGGCTCTACGCCACCCCCCAGGACCTCGGCCTGCTCGTGGCCGAGCTCCGGCTGGAACCGCTGCTGCGCACCCCCTACCGGCGGCTGTCCGGCGGCCAGCAGCAGGCGGTCAACCTGGCGGCGGCCCTGGTCGGGCGGCCCGAGCTGGTGTTCCTGGACGAGCCGACCGCCGGCATGGACCCGCACGCCCGGCGGGCCACCTGGTCGCTGCTGGAGCGGCTGCGCTCCGCCGGGGTGACGGTCGTGCTCACCACCCACGCCATGGAGGAGGCGGCGGCGCTGGCCGACCAGGTCTTCATCCTCGACCGCGGCCGGGTGGCCGTTGCCGGCACGGTGGCCGAGCTGACCCGGGACGGCCAGAGCCTCGAGGACGTGTTCCTCGCCCACACGTCCCTGCCGGCCGGCGCATGAGCGCCCTGGACCTCTCCCCCGCGGCCGGGGCGGCGCCCGCCCGGCAGCGCGTCGTCCGGCACGGGCTGACCGAGGCACGGCTGCTGGTCCGCAACGGCGAGCAGCTGCTGCTCGCCCTCGTCATCCCGCTGGGCATCCTCGTCGCCGGCCGGGTGCTGGGTGGACAGCTCGGCGCGCTGGAGACGCTGGCCCCGTCGGTGCTGGCCCTGGCCGTCTGGTCGACGGCCTTCACCTCCGTCGCCATCGCCACCGGCTTCGAGCGGCGCTACGGCGTGCTGGAACGGCTCGCCACCACCCCGCTGGGCCGGACGGGCCTGCTGGCCGGCAAGGCGCTGTCCGTCGTGCTGGTGGTCGCGGGCCAGCTCGTCGTGCTCAGCACCGCGGCCCTCCTGCTGGGCTGGCGGCCGGCGTTCAGCGCCGCGTCCGCGCTGGCGGCCGCGCTGCTGGTGGTGCTGGCCGCCGCCGCCTTCGTCAGCCTGGCCCTGCTGCTGGCCGGCCGGCTGCGGGCCGAAGCCACGCTCGGCCTGGCCAACCTGGTGCACGTCGTCCTGCTGGTGGGGGGCGGCCTGGTGCTGCCGCTGAGCCGCTACCCCGCCGCCTTGCGCCCCGTCCTGGAGCTGCTGCCCACCGCCGCACTCGGCGAGGGTCTGCGGGCGGCCGCCACCGGGGTGGTCCTCGGCTGGCCCCCCCTCGTCTGCCTCGTCTGGTTGCTGCTCGGCGGCCTCGCCGCCCGGAAGGTGTTTCGATGGACAGCGTGAGCACCACCCCCGTCCGGGCGGGGGGCAGCTCGGCCGGCGACCCGGCCCCCGGACCCGGACCGGTCGACGCCCTGGCCCGCGTCGTCACCAGCCCGCGGGCCCTCCGCCGCTGGGCCGTCGCGTCGCTCGCGGCCAACGTCGTGATCGTCGTGACCGGCGCCCTCGTGCGGCTGACCGCGTCCGGGATGGGCTGCCCGACCTGGCCGCGCTGCACCGAGGACTCCTACGTCACCCACCCGTCGCTGGGCATCCACGGGGCCATCGAGTTCGGCAACCGGCTGCTGACGTTCGCCCTGGTCCTCGTCGCCGTCCTCACCTGGGTCAGCGCGATGCTGCACCGCGACGGCGGCCGACGCCGCCGCGACCTGCGCTGGATCGCCGCGGGCCTGGCCCTCGGCATCCCCGCCCAGGCGGTCATCGGCGGGGTCTCGGTCTGGACCCACCTCAACCCCTTCGTCGTCGCGCTGCACCTGCTGGTGTCGATGGTGCTGATCGGGCTCAGCACGTGGCTGGTCCGCCGCACCCGCGGGCTCCGGCAGCAGCCGGCCGGGCGCGCCGGGGTGCTGGCCGCGCGCGCGACCCTGGTGCTGACGGCGCTGACCGTCTGGCTCGGCACCGTGGTCACGGGCAGCGGGCCGCACGCCGGCGACCTCGACGCCGTCCGCACCGGCTACGACGGGGCCTTCGTCACGCACGCGCACGCGATCGCCGTCTACGCCACGGTGGCCGCGGTGGCGGTGGCGGTCTGGACCCTGCGCAGCCGCGCCGCCCTGCTCGTGCTCGGGGTCGTGGTGCTGCAGGCGGTCATCGGGATCGTCCAGTACAACCTCGGGCTGCCGGTGGGCCTGGTCCTGCTGCACCTGCTCGGCGCCTCCCTGGCCGTCGCCGCCACCACCAACCTGTTCCTGACGGTGCGCACGCCCGACCCCGCGCCGCCGACCCGCTAGCGCCGTGGCCCCCGGGACCGACGACCTCGGGGCCCTGGTGGACCGGGTGCCGGAGGGCTGGACGGCGGTGACGTACCGGGGCCGGCCCTACGGCCTCCGCCGCACCAGCCGGGCCGACGGCCGCAGCGTCGCCCTCTACGCCGAGGAGCTCGGCGGGCTGGACGTGGTGAGCACCAACGTCTACCGGACCGTCGCCGGCGACGTGCTCCGGCCCTGCGAGATGCCCGCCGCCACCGTGCTCGCCTTCCTCGCGGGCTGGCGGCCGGCCCGGCCGCCGTCGGTCAGCCCGGCCGGTGCCAGCCCCGCTCGTCCACCCCGCCGGGGATGACCTCCGCCGGCGCGTAGGGCTGCCGGGTCAGCACGAAGGTGGCCAGGTCCAGGTGGGTCACCCGGCCGTCCGCGGCCCGCACCACCTGCAGCCGTTCGCCGGCGTAGTAGTGGTCCTGCCCGGTCCAGCCACCGCCCGGCGCCGGGCGGAACCGCGACCTCCGACCGCCACCGCCGGCCGGGGTCAGGCGCAGCCGGTCCACCCCCTCGACGCTCAGGGTGAGGGCTGCGGTCCCCCAGTACCAGGTGCCGGTCAGCTCCAGCAGGTCCGCGGGCACGGGGGCCGGCGCCCAGACCCGGGGCAGGGCGGGCTCGTGGTCGGCCAGGCTCAGCAGCAGCTCCTGGGTGAGCTGGCCGATCGGCAGCCCGGACGTCACGGCGGCCAGCGCGACCGCCCCGTCCCCGCTGGAGGGCTCCACCAGCAGGCCGGCCAGGAAGCCGGGCATCGAGCCGCCGTGCCCGACGAGCCGTCGGCCGTCGACCCGCACCAGCTGCAGACCGAGCCCCCAGCCGGTGGTCCAGGCCGACCCGTCGTCGACCGTCGCGGGCTGCTGCATCTCCTCGAGGGTGTCGGGGTGCAGCACGTCGCCGGTGTCCCCCGCCAGGAACGAGCCCCAGCGGGCCAGGTCCCCCACCGTCGACCACAGCTCGCCCGCCGGGGCCATCGCGCCGGTCGCCGCCGACGGCTCGGCGAGCAGCACGTCGGCGTGCGGGTGCACGGCCCAGCCCTCGACGGCCGCCCCGACCGGGGTCGGCCCCGTCCGGCGCAGGCCCAGCGGGTCGAGCAGCCGCTCCTGCAGCACCTGCGCCCACGGCGCCCCGCGCCGCCGGGCGACCACCTCGCCGAGCAGCGCGAACCCGACGTTCGAGTAGTGCAGCCGGGCGCCGGCCTCCAGCCGGGGCGCCTCGCCCGCGAGGGCCGACAGCAGACCGGCCGCGTCGCCGCCCTCCACCCGCTCCCACCAGGCGCCGGGCCGCTCCGAGGTGAGGCCGCCGGCGTGGGTCAGCAGCTGGAGCAGGGTCGCGGTCCCGGCGACGCCCGGGACGTGGCGCTCCAGCGGGTCGGTCAGGGCCAGCGCGCCCTCGTCCCGCAGCTGCAGGATCAGGACCGCGGTGAACGTCTTGGTGATGGAGCCGATCCGGTAGGCCGCGTCGACGTCGGCCCCGCCGGCCCCGCGGCCCGCCGACCAGGCCAGGCTCCCGTCCCGCACCACGCCGGCGACGACGGAGGGCGCGCGCCCGTCGGCCTGGGCGACGGCGAGCCGGTGCAGCAGGGCCCGCTCAGTGCTGGGCAGCAGAACGCTCATCCGGGCACGGTAGCGGCCGCCGCCGCCCGCCCCGTGGAGGGGCGCAGGCTCGGGCCTGCCACGGCCGTACCGCGGCCGTGCCACGATGAGGCGTGGCCGGTCCCTGCTACCTGATCACCCACCCGGAGGTCGCCGTCGACCCCGGCACGGAGGTGACGGCCTGGTCGCTCTCGAGCGCCGGGCGGGCCCGGGCCGAGCGGCTGGCCGCCCTGCCCTGGGTGGCCGGGCTGGACCGCCTGGTCAGCAGCGCCGAGCGCAAGGCCTGCGAGACGGCGGAGGTGCTCGCCGCCGTCCACGGGCTCGCCTGGACCGTCGACGCCGAGCTGGGCGAGAACGACCGGAGCGCCACGGGCTTCCTGCCCCCGGAGGAGTTCGAGCGGGTGGCCGACGCCTTCTTCGCCCGACCGGAGCAGAGCGTCCGCGGCTGGGAGACGGCCCGGCACGCCCAGCGACGGGTCGTCGGGGCGGTCCGCCGGCACACGGCGACCCGGGACGAGGCCGTCGGCTTCGTCGCCCACGGCGCCGTCGGCACCCTGCTCTGGTGCGACCTCGAGCGGGTGCCCGTCGACCGCCGGCACGACCAGCCGGGCCAGGGCAGCTGGTACCCCTTCGACCCGGTGCGCTGGACGGCGGGGCACGGGTGGGTCCGGATCAGCTGACCCGGTCGGACCCCGGAGATCCGGGTGGGCCGCTCAGACCCGGTAGGCCTGGGTCAGCGGGCAGCTGAACGTCTCCGCCCGGCCCTCGAGGCCGACCTCGTTGAGGTAGCCCAGCACGTGCCGGTACGCCTCGACCAGCGTCGTCTCGGTGTAGACGATGCCGTGCTCGCGGCAGTGGGCCCGGACGAGGACCGCCGCCCGCCGCAGGTTCGGCCGGGCCATCCCCGGGAACAGGTGGTGCTCCACCTGGTGGGCCAGGCCGCCCATCAGGAAGTGGACGAACGGACCGCCCGCGATGTTGCGGGACATCAGCACCTGGCGGCGGAGGAAGTCGACCTTCACCCCGCGGTCGAGGATCGGCATGGCCACGTGGTTCGGGGTGAACGCGCCGCCCAGCAGGAAGCCGAACACGCCGACCTGGACGCCGATGAAGGCGAGCGCCATCCCCGGCGGCAGCAGCAGGAACACCGCGACGGGGTAGCCGACGAGCCGGACGCCGACGAAGAGGATCTCGACCCAGCGGTGCCGGACGGGGCTCGGGTCCAGCAGGTGGCGGACCGACGAGACGTGCAGGCTCAGGCCCTCGAGGGCCAGCAGCGGCAGGTAGAACCAGCCCTGCCGGCGGGCCAGCCACTCCCCCAGCGGACCCCGGGCCGCGGCGGCCTCGGCGCTGAAGGCGACCACCCCGCTGACGATGTCGGGGTCCTTGTCCAGCTGGTTGGGGGCGGCGTGGTGCCGGGTGTGCTTGCGCATCCACCAGCCGTAGCTGATGCCCACCAGCAGGCCCGACAGCACCCGGCCGGTCCAGTCGTTCCAGCGGGCGGAGCGGAAGATCTGCCGGTGCGAGGCCTCGTGGCCGAGGAAGCCCAGCTGGGCCATCACGATCCCGAGCGCGCCGGCGAGCAGCAGCTGCAGCCAGGTGTCGCCCAGCAGCACCATGCCGGCGACCAGCGAGCCGAGCGCCACCGCGGCCGCAGCGAGGCAGGTCCAGTAGAAGCCGTAGGTCCGGCCCATCAGGCCGGCCGCCTGGACCCGGCGGGTGAGCTCGGTGAAGTCGCTGACGTACCGGGAGGCGGCGCGGTCTCGCGACCGGGGCCCGGCGTTGGCAGCGGGAAGGGTGGTCATGGCAGCAGTCCCCGGTCTTCGGCAGGAGGCTGCACACGGCTGAACAGCTCGTGGTCCCACCTACCCACGGAGTCCGCGAGCGACGCAGCGCCGGGGGTCCGACCGGGGTCCGGCCGGGGTGGACCGGCCTCGTGCGCCTGGCCGTACCCTGAGGAGGACAGGCGAGAGGTCCGTGCTCGCCTGCTCGGGGGTTCAGGTGATCACGGACCTCTCAGGACCAAGACAACCACCTCCGGGGCGCTTCCGCACCCGTTCTGATGTCCTCTTGAGGACATGTCCGATAGTGGACAATGCGGTGGAGCCTCTGGGCACCCGGCTCTGCCGGTGACACGATCGGAGCCGTACGGCGACCGACGATCGGGGGATCCCTGCCGCCGCACCCGCTGACTGAGCCCGCGTCGAGCCCTGTGCTCCGCGGGCTCAGTTGCCTCCTCCACCGGCCCCGGTATCAGCAGCAGGGCCGGAGGCTCCTGGGAGGAGAACCGGGTCACCGTCCCGGTCGTCGTCCTCAGGAGAGCCCGTGCACCGCCACCTCGCCCGCGCCGCCGCCGCCGTCGCGGCCTGCCTCGCCACCACCGCCGCCCTGGCCCCCGCCGCCCGGGCCGACACCCGGACCTTCACCGACAAGGGCGCCCACCTCACCACCGTCGAGGTGGCCCACACGAAGTCGAAGGTGAGGGTGGTGGCCGACGTGGGGCCCTTCGGCGTCGGTGACCACGTCACCTTCTGGCTGGACACCGACGCCGGCAACAGCGGCCCCGAGTACAAGGCCGAGGTCCACCCCAACAGCGACGGCCTCCAGCTGCTGCGGGTCGGGAGCTTCTCCAGCACCGGGAAGCCCGTCGACTGCGACGGTTTCCGGGCGACCTCCGACGTGTGGGGCCCGCAGGAGGTCACCATCACCGTCCCGCGGAGCTGCATCGGGAAGCCGGCCGCGGTGCGGGTGGCCGTGCGGGCCGCCTACGAGGTCACGGGACCGGACGTCATCGACTGGGGGCCGGGGACGAAGAAGTTCTTCGGCTGGGTGGCCCGCTGACGCACGGTCCTCGCCCCGCCCCGTCGTCGACCGGCCGGGTCGACCGGCCGGATCGACCGGCCGGAGAACCGGCGGTCTACTACCGTGGGCCGCCCCTCCCCCTCCGAACGGAGCGCCATGCTCGAGCTCACGGCCACGCTCGTCGTCATCATCGCCATCGCCGTCGTCGTCCTGATCCTGCTGGTCGTGCTGATGCGCAGCTACCGGACCGCACGGCCGGACGAGGCGCTGATCATCACCGGCCGCAGCGCGAGCAAGCCGTCGAAGGTCGTCGTGGGCGCGCGCTCGGTGGTGTACCCGTTCGTCAACAAGGCCTACACCCTGAGCCTGGCGTCCCGCTCGGTGCAGGTGACGGTCGAGGGCATCTCGAAGAACGGCATCAAGCTCCTCCTGCAGGGCGTCGCGCAGGTGAAGGTGGGCGGCGACGAGGAGAACGTCCGGCTCGCGGCCCAGCGGTTCCTGCAGCAGCAGGACCAGATCGAGCGCTACACCCAGGACATCCTGGCCGGCTCGCTGCGCTCGGTGGTCGGCACGCTGACCGTCGAGCAGATCATCCACGAGCGCGCCGCCCTGGCGAAGTCCGTGCAGGACGTCGCGCTGGAGTCGCTGAACAACCAGGGCCTGATCGTCGACACCCTGCAGATCTCCAGCGTCGAGGACGACACCAACTACCTGCGCAACCTGGGCCGGCCGGAGAGCGCCCAGGTGGAGAAGGCCGCCGCGATCGCCGAGGCCAACGCCCGGCAGGAGGCCGCGGAGAAGCAGGCCGTCTCGGACGAGGGCATCGCCATCGCCCAGCAACGGCTGGCCATCCGGCGCGCCGAGCTCAAGGAGGCGACCGACGCCCGGCAGGCGGCCGCCGACGCGGCGGGCCCGCTGGCCCAGGCCGAGCAGCGGCAGGCCATCATCCAGCGCGAGGAGCAGGTCGCGGTCCGGCAGGCGGAGCTCAAGGAGCGCCAGCTGGACACCGAGGTCCGCCGCCCCGCCGACGCCGCCAAGTACCAGGCCGAGCAGGAGGCCGCGTCGCTGCTCGCCCGCCGTCGCGCCGAGGCCGAGGCCCGGCGGGCCGACGGTCTGGCCGAGGCCGAGTCGCTGGAGGCCGCCGGCCGGGCCGAGGCGGCCGCCGTGCAGGCCAAGGCCGAGGCCTACCAGCAGTTCAACGACGCCGCCGTCATCGACCGGCTCGTCGACGTGCTGCCCAAGATCGCCCGTGAGCTGGCCGCGCCCTACGCCAACATCAAGGACCTGACGGTGATCTCCAACGACGGCGCCGGCCAGCTGTCCCGCAACATCGCCGGCAACGTGAACGACACCGTGACGATGCTCGAGAAGATGACCGGCGTCGACCTGCGCCAGCTGGTCGACCGGGTCTCCGCCGGCGGACGGACCCCGACGGCGGCGACCGCGCCGTCGTCCCCCGCGGCGTTCGCCCCGGTCGCGGTGGCCGTCGACGGGCAGCACGCGGAGCCGGTGGGCCCGATCGGCTGACCGGCCACGGCGACCGGCTCAGCGCAGCTGCGGCGTGAGCCAGGCGAGGGCCACCGGCAGGGCGTCGAGCACCGAGACGTGCCCGTCCCGGGGCCGCAGCCAGAGCTCGGCCCGGGGACAGGCCGCGAGCAGCCGGTGGGCGTGGTCGACCGGGATCATCCGGTCCGCACCGCCGTGCACGAGCAGCACCGGCACCTCGACCTGGCCGGGGCGGAAGCCCCACGGCGTCACCAGCGCGACGTCGTCGTCGACCAGGCCGTCCGGCCACGCCTCCCCCGCGGCGCCGGCGTCGGCGCCCAGGGTCGCCCAGCGGCCCTCGAGGGCCGCCCAGTCGGTCGCCGTGAAGACGGCGGGATCGAAGTCCTCCCGCCCCACCAGCGCCACCCGGGCGGCGCGGCCCTCGACCGCGGCCCGCAGCGCGTCGTCGGAGGCCATCCCGGCGAACCAGGCGTCCGTGCCGTCGTACGGGGCCGGCGAGGCGAGGCAGACCGCCGCCGTCACCCGGTCCGGCAGCAGGGCGGCGCAGGCCAGGCTGTGCGGTCCGCCGCCGGAGCTGCCGACGACACCGGCGTGCTCGACCCGCAGGGCGTCGAGGACGGCCGTGACGTCGGCGGCCGCGGCGGCGACGTCCCGCCCCGGCCGCCCGGTCGACCCGCCGTAGCCCGGACGGGCGTAGGAGACCAGCCGCAGCCCCGCCGCCGCGCAGGCCTCCACCAGCGGGGGCACGAGGGCACCGCTGTGCGGCGAACCGTGCTGCCACAGCACCACCGGCGCCCCGTCCGGCCCGCCGGCGTCCCGGACCCGCAGCCGGTACCCGTCCGGCCCGTCCACCTCGTGCTCAGTGCTCATGCCCGGACCCTAGGGGCCCCGGCCCCGACACGACCAGCAGCCGCCGGCGACGGCGCGACGTCGCCCCCGGCTAGGCTCCGGGGACGGCGTCGGCACGCCGCCGGACGCGACGAGGCAGGCCGGGACCGCGACGGACCGGTCCGGGAGGTGGGCGTCATGGCGTGGGTCGTGCTCGTGGTGGCCGGGGTGCTGGAGGCGGTGTGGGCCACGGCGCTCGGCCGGTCGGAGGGCTTCAGCCGGCTGGGGCCCAGCCTCGTCTTCGCCGTCAGCCTGCTGGCCAGCATGGCCGGCCTGGCGTTCGCGCTGCGGGACCTGCCGACCGGGACGGCCTACGCCGTCTGGGTGGGCATCGGTGCCGCGTGCACCGTCGCCTGGGCCATGCTCACCGGCGCCGAGTCGGTGACCCTGGTCAAGGTGCTGCTGATCCTCGGTCTGGTCGGCTGCGTCATCGGGCTGAAGCTGGTCGGCGACGGCCACTGACCGACGGCGCTCAGCGCGGCGGCCAGACGACGGCCTCCAGCTGGCGGCGCAGCCGCGCCCCGCGGACGGGGTTGACCGAGGTCACCCAGCCGACCCGGCCCTCCAGGTGGGCGCGGAAGTCGGGGACCCCGTCCCGGTTCGCCGCCTGCGGGCCGCGGCGGACGGCGTCGTGGAGCACGGCCCGGAGCCGGTCCTCGTCCTCGCGCGGGATGCCGAGACCGGCGTTCACCACCAGCCCGGTGACCTGCTGCCGGGCCGAGGAGCGCTGCACCCGGGTCTTCGTCGGGTTGACCGCAAAACCCTCCTCGGCGACGACGGTCGTCACCGACCGGACCAGCCGGGCGGCGGGCAGGTCACGCGGGCCCGAGAAGGTCAGGTCGTCGGCGTAGCGGCTGTAGGTGGCCCCGAGGGCCGCGGCGTACCCGGACAGCCGGTGGTCGAGGGTGAAGCAGGCGAGGTTGGCGAGCGCGGGCGAGCTGGCCGCGCCCTGCGGGAGGTGCGCGGCGCGCAGCCGCGCCCGGAGCAGGTGGCGGCCGCTCACGTCGCCGCCCGGGGGCATCGCGGTGAGCACGTGGACGGGCGTGCGGTGCGTGGTCAGCCCGGTGAGCAGGGTGACCACGCCCTCGGGGTAGCCGAGCAGCGTCCAGAGCCCCGCCACCCGGGCGGCGGTCACGGCCGCGAAGAAGTGCCGCAGGTCCAGCCCCAGCACGAGGTCGGCGCCGACGTGCCGCCGTGCGTGGCTGAGCACGCTGCGGCCGCGCACGAAGCCGTGTGCCGCCGGGTGCGCCGGCACCCAGACCAGCACCTCGTCGAGCAGCCGGCGCAGGACGTGCCGCAGCAGCGGCGTCGGCGCCTCCAGCAGCCGCGGGACCGTGCCCGGCCGCGCCACCCACCGGTAGCGGTAGAGGTGGTGGGGGCCGGCGGGCGTCCGGCGCTGCCGGCCCTGGACGTCGGCCAGCCAGCTCAGCTGCTCGTCCGGGACCTGCAGGAGCCGGGCCAGCGCCGGGCCGTCGTCGACCTCGGGCACCGGCCACCGGCGCCGGCCCATGGCCGCGGGCGTCGTGGGGAGCACCCGGACCCGGACGGGCGTCCCCCGGCGGGCGGCCCGGTGCAGGGCCGTCGTGAGCACCGCCGAGCCGGCGAGCAGGCCCGCCAGCTCGTGCGGCCGGCCGAGCGGCGCCGTCCGGTAGGTCGCCACGGCGCTGCCCGCGAGCGCCGACACCCAGCGGTGCCGCCGGCCGAGGGTCACCCAGGCGGACCGCCGGAGCGCGGCCTCGGTCCAGTCCGGCGCCGCCAGGAAGCTCCAGGCCAGCGCGCGGGCCACGTGCGCCGTCGGGTCCCGACGCTTCACCGGCACCGCGGCGGCCGCGGCGTCGTCGGGGCGTGAGGTGGTGCCGGGCGACCGGTCGGGCGGGTGCGGGTGCCGAGCTGCGCGGAGCGCAGACGCGCACCTGCGGTCCTGCGGCAGGGTCGACGTGCTGTCACCGGAGGGTTCCTCGGGCGCCGGTCCGCGGACGGACCGTGTCTCGCCGGTGGCACCACCTCACGGGCACATGGTGGCCCAACCCCCGCCCGGCCGCCACCTCCTCGCAGGTCACGGTCGGGCGTCGGTCGGCGTCGCGCCCTGGCCCGGCGGCTCCGCCCGCACCTAGCCTTCAGGCCGTGACCCCCGAGACCACGGATGCGCTGGTGCCGCGGCGCACGCTGCTGGGGCTCCTGGGTCTCGGTGCGCTGGCCACCGTCACCGGCTGCGGGGGCGACGCCGGCCTGGTCACCGCCGACGTCGCACGCCGCCCCGGCGACCCGGCCCGGGTGCCGGCCGTCGTCGACGCGGTCAGCGCCTTCGGGACGGACCTGCTCGGGGTGGTGGGCGCCGACGACGGCAACGTCGTCTGCTCGCCGTGGTCGGTGCTGGTCGCCCTGGCGATGGTCCGCAACGGCGCCACCGGGGTGACGGCCCGGGAGATGGACGAGGCTCTGCACCTGCCCGACCTGGCCGGGCTGAACGCCGGCCTCGGCACCCTCGACCAGGAGCTCGCCACGCGCGCGGGCCGTCGGCGGGACGGGGACGGGGAGGAGGCCAGCGTGGTGCTGGACGCGGCCAACCGGGTGTGGGGCCGGCAGGGCTCCACCTGGGAGCCGGCGTTCCTCGCGGCGCTGGCCGCCTGGTACGGCACCGGCGTCGGTGCGACCGACCTCGGCGGCGACCCCGAGGGGGCCCGGCGCAGCGTCAACGCCTGGGTGGCCGAGCAGACCCACGACCGGATCACCGAGCTCATGCCGCGAGGCTCCCTCCAGCCCGAGACCCGGATGGTGCTGGCCAACGCCCTGTACGTCCGCGCCCCCTGGCACGAGCGCTTCGGCCCCGCCGAGCCCCTGGACTTCACCGGCCCGGGCGGCACCGGGACGGTGCCGTCGATGCAGGTGACGCTGCCCGGGCAGGGTCTGGCGGGCGACGGCTGGGCGGCGGCCCGGGTGCCCCTCGCCGGGCAGGAGCTGGCGCTGACGGTGGTGCGGCCCGACGGGGGGCTGGCCGACCTCCGCGCGCGGCTGCGCGACGGCGGGCTGACCCGGCTGCTGCGCACCGCGCCGGACCGGGGCGTCGCCCTGCGGATGCCGCCCGTCCGGCTCCGCACGGAGCTGGACCTGGTCGGGGTGCTGGAAGGTCTCGGGATGCGCCGCGCGTTCGCGACGGGCCTGGCCGAATTCGACGGCATGACCCGCTCCGAGCGGCTGCACGTCGGGGCGGTCCGGCACCAGGGCTGGCTGGCCCTGGACGAGGACGGCCTCGAGGCGGCCGCGGCCACCGGGGTCGCGATGGACGCCGTGAGCGCTCCGTCCATCGAGCTGGAGCTGACCCTCGACCGGCCCTTCCTCGCCTGCCTGCACGACGTCGCCACCGCGCTGCCGCTGCTGCTCGTCCAGGTCGGCGACCCGGCCGCGCGGGCCGCATGAGCGGGCGCCGGGCCGTCCTCGCGGGGGCGTCGGGGTTCCTCGGCCCCCTGGTGGGCGCCGACCTGGCCGAGCGCGGGTACACCGTGGCCGTGGTCGGCCGGCACGGGCCCGACGCGCGGTGGGACCAGCCCGATCGCCTCGCCGCGCTGGTCGACGGCGCCGAGCTGCTGGTCAACCTCGCCGGCCGGAGCGTCGGCTGCCGCTACACGGCCCGGAACCGCGCCGCGATCTACGACTCCCGGGTCGACACCACCGCCGCCCTGCACCGCGCCGTCCGCGACGCCGCGGCCCCACCCCGGCTCTGGCTCAACGCCAGCACGGCGACGATCTACCGGCACGCGACGGACCGGCCGCAGACCGAGGTCGACGGGGAGCTCGGCGAGGGGTTCTCCGTCGACGTCGCCCGGAACTGGGAGCGGGTGCTCCTCGCGGGCGACCTGCCGGGCACCCGGCGGGTGGCGCTGCGGATGGCCATCGTGCTGGGCGACGGCCCGGCGCTGACGATGCTGGCCCGCGCGGCCCGCACCGGCTTCGGCGGACCCCAGCTGGACGGCCCGTGGTTCCCGCACCGCCGCTACCGCGGGATCGGCCCGGACCCCACCGGTCCGGCGCCCCCGCACGGTCGCACCCACGGGGAGCAGCGGTTCAGCTGGATCCACGTCGAGGACCTGCTCGCGGCCCTGCGCTTCCTCGAGGACCACGACGAGCTGGCGGGTCCGGTCAACCTGGCCGCCCCCGTCGCGGGGACGAACCGGTCCCTGATGGCGGCGCTGCGGCGGGCGGTGCGGATGCCCGTCGGCGTGCCGGTGCCCCGCTGGCTGCTGGAGCCGGGGATGTGGCTGCTGCGCCAGGAGTCCGAGCTGCTGCTGAAGAGCCGCTGGGTGGTCCCGGCCGCGCTCCTCGGGGCGGGGTTCCGCTTCGCCTGGACCGACCTGGACGCCGCGGTGGGCGCCCTGGTCGGTCCCGGCTCAGTTGCTCAGAAGCCCATCCCGAGCCGGTAGGCGGCCTGGTTCCAGCGGATCTCGTTGCCGAAGTCGCGGCTGGTGGTGGCTCCGTCGATGACCAGCAGCTCCACCCCGACCATCCGCGCGAAGTCGGTCAGCTCCTCGGTGCCGACGGACTGCGACAGCACCGTGTGGTGCGGCCCGCCCGCCATCAGCCAGGCCTCGGCCGAGGTGGACAGGGACGGCTTGGGCTCCCAGACGGCGCGGGCCACGGGCAGCTTGGGCAGCGGCTCGTCGGGGTCGACGACGTCGACCTCGTTGAGCACCAGCCGGAAGCGGTCGCCGAGGTCGCAGATGCCGACCACCGCGGCCGGGCCGGTCGTCGCGTCGAACACCAGGCGGACCGGGTCCTCACGGCCACCGATGCCCAGCGGGTGTATCTCGATGCGCGGCCGGCCCGCCGCGATGGTGGGGCAGACCTCGAGCATGTGGGCGCCGAGGATCTTCGGGGTGCCCGGGCCGAGGTGGTAGGTGTAGTCCTCCATGAAGGAGGTGCCCTGCGGCAGCCCCGCCCCCATCGCCTTGATCGTGTGCAGCATGACCGAGGTCTTCCAGTCGCCCTCACCGCCGAAGCCGTAGCCGTCGGCCATCAGCCGCTGGACGGCCAGCCCGGGCAGCTGGCGCAGCCCGCCCAGGTCCTCGAAGTTCGTCGTGAAGGCGCCGAAACCGCCGGCGGTCAGGAACGAGCGCAGGCCGGCCTCGATCCGGGCGCCGTAGCGCAGGGAGTCGTGCCGCTCGCCGCCCACGACCAGCTCCGGGGCCAGGTCGTAGAGGTCCGCGTACTGCGCGACGAGGTCGTCGACGGCGGACTCGGGAGCCCCGTCGACGGCCTCGACCAGGTCGTTGACGCCGTAGGTGTTGACCGAGACGCCGAACCTCAGCTGGGCCTCCACCTTGTCGCCCTCGGTGACGGCGACGTCACGCATGTTGTCGCCGAAACGGGCCAGCTTGAGCGAGCGGATGGCGGCGTGGCCGACGGCGGCGCGCTGCCAGGCCGCGACGCGGGCCCGGACGGCCGGGTCGGAGACGTGGCCGACGACGGTCTTGCGGGCGACCCCGAGCCGGGTCTGGATGTAGCCGAACTCCCGGTCGCCGTGGGCGGCCTGGTTGAGGTTCATGAAGTCCATGTCGATCTCGGACCACGGCAGCGACACGTTCGCCTGCGTGTGCAGGTGCAGGAAGGGCGTGCGCAGCGCGTCCATCCCCGTGATCCACATCTTCGCGGGCGAGAAGGTGTGCATCCAGGCGATGACCCCGACGACGTCCGGGTCGGCGTTCGCGGCCAGCACCGTGGCGTGGATCGAGCCGGAGTCGGTGAGCACGGGCCGCCACTCGACCGGCAGGCCGAGGTCACCGCCCTCGTTGAGCTGCTCGACGATCTGCTGCGACTGCTGCTCGACCTGGGCGACGGTCTCGGGGCCGTAGAGGCCCTGGCTGCCGGTCAGGAACCAGACACGGGGTGCGGAGGTCATGGTCGTCGGTGATCCTTCGGTCGGGGTGGTGGGAGAGGACGGCCGGCGCTCAGCGCTGGCCGTAGGCGTTCTGGTAGCGGTCGTAGAGCCGGTCGACGTCGGCCTGCGCGATCGGCAACGGCTCGCCGAGCTGACGGGCGATGTGGACCGTCCGGGCCACCTCCTCGCACAGCACCGCGGCCTTGACCGCGGCCTTGGCGGTCCGGCCCACGGTGAACGGGCCGTGGTTCTGCATGAGGACGGCCCGCGAGCGGTGGTGCTGCAGGGTCTCGACGATGCCCTGGCCGATGGAGTCGTCGCCGATCAGGGCGAAGGGGCCGATCGGGATCTCGCCGCCGAACTCGTCGGCCATCATCGTCAGCACGCACGGGATCGGTTCCCCGCGCGAGGCCCAGGCCGTCGCGTAGGTGGAGTGGGTGTGCACCACGCCGCCCACCTCGGGCAGGTGCGCGTAGACGTAGGCGTGCGCCGCGGTGTCGGACGACGGGGCCCGCTCCCCCTCGACCAGCCGGCCCTCGAGGTCGCAGACGACCATCGTCTCCGGCGTCAGGTCGTCGTAGCTCACCCCGGAGGGCTTGATGACCAGCAGGTCGCGACCGGGGACCCGGGCCGACACGTTGCCGGCGGTCCAGACGACGAGCTCGTTGCGGGGCAGCTCCGCGTGCAGCGCCGCCACCTCGCGCCGCACCTCGTCGAGCACGGCGCCGATCTCACGGGTGAGGCTCATGCGCGGGTCCGGTCCTGATCGAGCATCGTCGGTCATCCTCTCGTCGCGGCGCCGCGAGGGATCGGCGGCGGTCGGCGCTGATGTTAACGTTCACACCACGCGAGGGTCAACCTACCGCGCCCCGGCACCGGGCGGTCGGCGGGGTGGTGGGGCGGTGCTGGAGCGGACCTGCAGGGCGGGCTGGACCAGCGTCGCGGGCGGGGCCGGCTGCCCCGCCATCCGGCCCACGAGCGTGCGCACGGCCGCCAGTCCCAGCTCCGCGAAGTCCTGGCGGACCGTGGTCAGCGGGGGCAGCGCGAACGCGGCCGTCTCGATGTCGTCGAAGCCGGCCACGGAGACGTCGTCCGGCACCCGGCGGCCCTGCTCGACCAGCGCGCGGACCAGTCCCAGGGCCATCTGGTCGTTGGAGGCGAAGACCGCCGTCGCCGACGGGTCGAGGGCGCGGACGGCCGCGTAGCCGCTGGCCGCCGTCCAGTCCCCGCGCACGAGGTCCGGCGCCGCCAGCCCCAGGGCGTCGAGCTCCTCGCGCCAGCCGCCCTCCCGCTCGATGGCGTCCAGCCAGCCGACGGGGCCGGCGACGTGGGCGATCCGCTCGTGACCCAGCCCGGCCAGGTGCCGGACCACCAGGCGGGCCCCCTGCCGCTGGTCGACGGCCACGGCCAGCGCCCGGCTGCCGGCCTCCACCCGCGGGGCGACGATGACCATCGGCACGTCGACCGCGACGGCGGACGCCACCTGCACGGCCTCCTCGACGGGGGCGATGACGACGATGCCGTCGACGCCCTGGTCGAGGAAGTGGTCGAGGGCCGACCGCACCGACGCCGGGTCGTAGACGCTGAGGCTGGCCACGCTCACCCACAGGCCGGCGGCGCGGGAGGCCTGCTCGACGGCGACGAGCGTGGACACCGGACCGCTGCGGCTGGAGGTGGCGGTGAGCAGCCCGACGGTGCTGCTGCGCCGGGTGGCGAGCGCGCGGGCGGCGGAGTTGCGGCGGTAGCCCAGCTCGCGGATCGCGGTCTCGACCCGGGCGCGGGTCTCGGGGCGCACGCTCGGGTGGTCGTTGAGGACCCGCGAGACGGTCTGGTGGGAGACCCCGGCCAGCCGGGCCACGTCCAGCATGCCGGGCGCCCGGCCGGCGGCACCCGCAGCGGGGTCGTCGGGGGACATGCCGCGCAGCCTAGCCCCCGGCCCGGTCCGGGCCGGCGCGCTCAGCGGCCGGTCAGCTCCCAGGTGGTCCGCTGCTCGCTGTCCCAGCGACGGCAGCGTCGGCTGGCCCCGGCCAGCTCGGGCAGGTCGCCCAGCGCCTGCACCACCGCGGAGAGCTGCGCGACGGGGACCCGGCGGGCCAGCGTGAGGTGGGGCGTCCAGCGGCCGGGACCGAAGTGGCCCGCCGGGTCGGCCCCGCAGAGGGTGGCCACGGCACCCTGCAGGTCCAGCAGGGCCCGGTCGACCACGACCTGGCGGGCGAGCACCACGCTCCCCCGCCGCGGCCCGAAGACGAGCAGGCCGCCGACCCGCAGCGACAGGTCCAGCCCGGCGAGCAGCCCGGGCAGCGCGGCGTCGGCCCCGGGGTCGAGGTGGTGGGCCGCGACGAGCGTGACGTGCGGGCGGTGGCTGGGGATCGGGGTCGGTCGCTGCTCGGTGGGCAGCCCGGCCTCGGCCAGCTGCGCCCAGAGCGCGCGGACGGCGCGGTCGGTGCCGTCGTCGAGGGTGAGCTCGACGGACTGGGTCACCCGGGCGCTCGACGTGGAGAGGTCAGCGCAGCAGCGGGTCGACCGCGGCGGCGACGAACACGAGGGCGAGGTAGGAGTTGCTCCAGTGGAACAGCCGCATGGGTCGCAGCGCGGCGTCGGTCAGCCCGCGGCGCGCCCGGAGCAGCAGCTGGAGGGACTCCCAGAGCAGGGCCACGCCGGTGACCGCGGCGACGGTCGGGTACAGCCACCCGGTGCCGGCCACCGGCCACAGCGCGAGCGACACGGCCACCGTGACCACGGAGTAGGCGAGGATGCGGGCCGCGACGGCGGGTGCCGGGGCGACCACCGGCAGCATCGGCACCTTGGCGGCCGCGTAGTCCTCGCGGTAGCGGAAGGCCAGCGCCCAGGTGTGCGGCGGCGTCCAGAAGAAGACGATGGCGAACAGCACGAACGGCGCCAAGGCGACCGAGCCGGTGACCGCGGTCCAGCCGATCAACGGGGGGAAGCAGCCGGCGATCCCGCCCCAGACGATGTTCTGGGAGGTCCGCCGCTTGAGCAGCAGCGTGTAGACGACGACGTAGAAGGCGTTGGCCGCCAGCGCCAGCCCGGCGGACAGCCAGTTGACGAAGAAGCCGAGGTACAGGGTGGCGGCGACCCCCAGCACCGCGCCGAACACGGCGGCGGCGCCCGGCCCGACGGCGTGCCGGGGCAGCGGGCGGCGGCGGGTCCGGCGCATCTGCTCGTCGATGTCGCGGTCCAGCACGCAGTTGACGACGTTGGCGCTGGCTGCGGCCAGGCAGCCGCCGAGCATGGTGTTGAGGACCAGCAGCAGCGGCGGGACCCCGCCGGCGGCCAGGAACATGGCCGGCACGGTGGTGACGAGCAGCAGCTCGATGATGCGGGGCTTGGTGAGGCCGACGTAGGCGCCGAGCACGTCGCGCAGGCTGGCCGTCCGGCCGTCGTGGCCCCCGTCCGCGGGTCGGGCGGCGAGGTCGGTCGCGCTGCGGTCCTCGGCCGCGGCCCGGCCCACGTCGATGCTCGTCACTCGCCCTCTTCACTCGCAGTCGGCTCCGGCTCCCCGTCCGGGACGCACCCGGCTGAGTCTACGGCGCGCCCCCGGGAACTCCAGCCCGCCGGCGCTCCCCGCGGGCCCGGCCACGGCGCCGGCGCGGTCCGGGTGGTGAAGGTCACGCGCCGTCCGGGCGCCGGGGGACCCGTACCGCCGCCGGGGCGTCCCCGATAAGGTCGAGAACGATCAGGCCGACGGAGAAGCCGTCAGCGCAGCTCGGAAGGACCACACCCCTGTGACCGACACCTCCGCCTCCACCGCCGTCGTCCCCGAAGGCTGGACCGATCTGGACTCCAAGGCCGTCGACACGGTCCGCCTGCTCGCCGCCGACGCCGTGCAGAAGGTCGGGAACGGTCACCCCGGGACGGCGATGAGCCTGGCCCCGGTCGCCTACCTGCTGTTCCAGAAGGAGATGCGGCACAACCCCGCCGAGGCCCACTGGCCCGGGCGCGACCGCTTCGTCCTCTCCTGCGGCCACTCCAGCCTGACGCTCTACATCCAGCTCTACCTGGGCGGCTTCGGCCTCGAGCTCGACGACCTCAAGGCGCTGCGCACCTGGGGCTCCCGCACTCCGGGGCACCCGGAGTACGGCCACACCACCGGGGTCGAGATCACCACCGGCCCGCTGGGCCAGGGCATCGCCAACGCCGTCGGGATGGCCATGGCCGCCCGCCGCGAGCGGGGCCTGCTGGACCCGGACGCCGCGCCCGGCACCTCGCCGTTCGACCACCACATCTACGTCCTGGCCTCCGACGGCGACATCGAGGAGGGCATCAGCTCCGAGGCGTCGTCGCTGGCCGGCACGCAGCGGCTCGACAACCTGACGCTGATCTACGACAACAACCGGATCTCCATCGAGGACGACACGAACATCGCCCTCACCGAGGACGTCGCCGCCCGCTACGAGGCCTACGGCTGGCACGTCCAGACGATCGACTGGACCAACGGCGAGACGCAGTACGAGGAGAACCTCAAGACGCTGTCGGACGCGCTGGAGACCGCCCGGGGCGTGACCGACCGGCCCAGCTTCATCAGCCTGCGGACGATCATCGGCTGGCCGGCCCCGAAGAAGCAGGGCACCGGCAAGGCCCACGGCTCGGCGCTCGGCGACGACGAGATCAAGGCCACCAAGGAGCTGCTCGGGTTCGACCCGGAGCAGACCTTCGAGGTCTCCGACGAGGTGATCGCGCACACCCGCGGGCTGCGGGACCGCGGCGCGCAGGCGCAGGCCGTGTGGGAGGAGTCCTTCCAGGGGTGGGCCGAGGCCAACCCCGACGCCAAGGCCCTCTACGACCGCTTCGTCGCCGACGAGCTGAGCCCGGGCTGGGAGGACGCGCTGCCCAGCTGGGACGCCGACCCCAAGGGCATCGCCACCCGCGCCGCCTCCGGGAAGGTGCTCACCGCGCTGGCCCCGGTCATGCCCGAGCTGTGGGGCGGGTCGGCCGACCTCGCCGAGTCGAACAACACGACGCCCGAGGGCGAGCCGAGCTTCCTGCCCACCGACCGCCAGACCAAGGCGTTCTCGGGCGGCCCGTACGGCCGGGTGCTGCACTTCGGCATCCGGGAGCACGCCATGGGCGCCATCATGAACGGCATCAAGGTGCACGGCGGGACGCGTCCCTACGGCGGCACCTTCCTCACCTTCTCCGACTACATGCGGGGCGCCGTCCGGCTGTCGGCCCTGATGCGGGTGCCGGTCACCTACGTCTGGACCCACGACTCCATCGGCCTCGGCGAGGACGGCCCGACGCACCAGCCGGTCGAGCACGTCGCCGCGCTCCGGGCGATCCCGGGCCTGGACGTGGTCCGGCCCGCCGACGCCAACGAGACCTCCGCGGCCTGGGCGCAGATCCTCAGGAACGGGGACCGGCCCGCGGGTCTCATCCTCAGCCGGCAGAACCTGCCGATCGTGCCGCGCGGCACCGACGGGTACGCCGACACCTCCGGGGTGGCGAAGGGCGCGTACGTGCTCCTCGACGCCGAGGGCGGCACCCCGGACGTGGTGCTGATCGGCACCGGGTCCGAGGTCCAGTACGCCGTGGCCGCCCGCGCGACGCTGGCGGCCGAGGGCATCGCGGCCCGCGTGGTGTCCATGCCGTGCCGCGAGTGGTTCGACGAGCAGGACCGGGACTACCGCGACAGCGTGATCCCGCCGACCGTCAAGGCCCGGGTGAGCGTCGAGGCCGGGGTGGCCCTGGGCTGGCGCGACATCGTCGGCGACGCCGGCCGGGTCGTCAGCATCGACCACTACGGCGCCAGCGCCTCGGGCGCCAAGCTGTTCGAGGAGTTCGGCTTCAGCGGGGACACCGTCGCCGCCGCCGCCCGGGAGAGCCTCGAGGCTGCGAAGTCCGACGCCGCCCCCACCCACGCCGCCGCGAGCGGTCCGAAGACGACCGGCGACCAGGAGCCCGACGCCGGCGCCGATGTCAGCTGAGCCCACCCGGCCCAGCCCCGCACCAACTCTCCTCCGAGGAGGACCCCATGAGTGACCGACTGAAGCAGCTCGCCGACGCGGGCGTGTCCATCTGGCTCGACGACCTGTCGCGCGAGCGGCTCAAGACCGGAAACCTGGCCGACCTGGCCGCGACGTCGTCGGTGGTGGGCGTCACCACCAACCCGACGATCTTCGCCTCGGCCCTGGCCAAGGGCGAGCAGTACGACGAGCAGATGCGCGAGCTCGCCGCCGTCGACTCCAGCGTCGAGGACGCCATCAAGGCGCTGACCACCGACGACGTCCGGCACGCCTGCGACGTGTTCAGCGACGTCTACGCGTCGTCGAAGGGCTACGACGGCCGCGTCTCCATCGAGGTGGAGCCGGGGCTGGCCAAGGACACCGACGGCACGGTCGCCGAGGCCGCGGACCTGTTCAAGATCGTGGACCGGCCGAACGTCCTGATCAAGATCCCGGCCACCGTCGAAGGACTCCCGGCGATCACCCGCTCGATCGCCGAGGGCATCAGCGTCAACGTCACGCTGATCTTCGCGCTCGAGCGCTACCGGGGCGTCATCGACGCCTACTTCTCGGGCCTGGAGCAGGCTGCGGCCAACGGCCACGACCTCGGCCAGATCCACTCCGTGGCCTCGTTCTTCGTCTCCCGGGTGGACAGCGAGGTCGACAAGCGTCTCGACGCCGTCGGCACCGACGAGGCGAAGGCGCTGAAGAGCCAGGCGGCGCTGGCCAACGCGCGGCTCGCCTATGCCCTGTACGAGGAGCAGTTCTCCTCCGAGCGCTGGACGGCGCTGGAGGCCCAGGGGGCCAACCGGCAGCGGCCGCTCTGGGCCTCGACCGGCGTCAAGGACCCGGACCTGCCCGACACCCTCTACGTCAGCGAGCTCGTCGTCGCGGGCACCGTCAACACCATGCCCGAGAAGACGATGCAGGCCTTCGCCGACCACGGCGAGCTGCAGGGCGACAAGGTGAGCGGGACCGGGCCCGACGCGCAGCAGGTCATCGACCGGCTGACCGCCGTGGGCGTCGACTTCGACGACGTCGTCGCCGTCCTCGAGCGCGAGGGCCTCGAGAAGTTCGACAAGTCCTGGAGCGAGCTGGTCGAGACGGTGCAGACGGCGCTCCGCGACGCCGACCAGGGCAAGTCCAGCCCCGGCCAGTCGGCCGACCCGGACGTCACGCACGACTCGCAGTAGGACCAGGCGGGCCGTCACCGGGGCACTCCCCGGTGGCGGCCCGCACCCCTGTCCCCACCCCTCCCGGAGGTCCGCATGACCCAGCCCGACGTCCCCGCCCCGGAGATCCTGCTGCACGCCGACGCGGACGCCGTGGCCGAGGCGCTGGCCGCCCGGCTGCTGGCGCGGATCACCGAGCTCCAGGGCGGCGGTCGCGTCCCCCAGGTCTGCCTGACCGGGGGCCGGATCGCCACCAGGGCCTACGGTCGGCTGGCCGCGGAGGGCCGCTCGTCGGCGGTCGACTGGGGCCGTGTCGAGCTGTGGTGGGGGGACGAGCGGTTCGTGCCCGCCGGGGACGACGACCGCAACGACGCCCCCGTGCTGGAGCTGCTGCGGCCCCTCGGGCTCGCCGCCGAGCGCGTCCACCCGATGCCGGCCCCCGACGGCGGCGCCGGCCTCGACGACGCCGCGGCGGGTTACGCGTCGGAGCTGGGCGGCACCCGCTTCGACGTCTGCCTGCTGGGCCTGGGACCCGACGGCCACGTGGCGTCGCTGTTCCCCGAGCACCCGTCGTCGCACGCCGAGGGGCGGGTCGTCGCCGTCCGCAACGCACCGAAGCCCCCGCCCGACCGGATCAGCCTGACGCTGGAGGTCATCAACGCCTCGGCGGAGGTCTGGTTCCTCGTGAGCGGCGAGGACAAGGCCGACGCGACCGCCTTGGCCCTGCAGGGGGCCGGGCCGGTGCAGGTGCCCGGCGCGGGCGCGCACGGGCGCTCCCGCACCCTCTGGCTGCTGGACCACGCCGCCGCCGGGCGGCTGCCCCCGGACCTCGCGCAGCGCGGGCGCTTCTGAGCCCGCGCTCCCTCCGCTCTGGGCGCACGGCCCCTGAGCTCGCCGACCGGGCCTTCGACGAGCTCAGGCCGCAGAGGTCGAGCTCAGGCGTCAGTAGATGACGTCGCCGCGCGCGCGGCGGTCCCGGAGCGCCTGCAGCGCCTCGCTCAGGATGTCGGCCGCCTCGGCGTCGCTGCGCCGCTCCTTGACGTACGCGAGGTGCGTCTTGTAGGGCTCGATCTTGGTGGGCGGCGGCGGGTTCAGGGAGTCCCGGTTCGCGGTCAGCCCGCAGCGCGGGCAGTCCCACGTCTCCGGCACCGTGGCCTCCACGGCGAACGCCGGACGCGTCTCGTGCCCCCGCGCGCAGAAGTAGGAGATGTAGAGCCGAGGAGCGGTGTCGCCCCGCTCGGCCTCCCCCATCGGTCCCGCCCCGACCCGGCTCCCCCGGATGGCGCTGCCACCACCAGCCACGTCAACCCCCTCGCTGTCCTGCTGCTCCCTGTGAGCCCTGCCCCGGCTGCCACGTCGCCGGGTCGTGCTGTCGTGCCGTCGGACGCGGCAGCCCCCCGCCGCGCCGGCGTCAGCCGCTGATCTTGTAGAGCAGGCCCAGGGCCACGATGGCCGCGAGCCAGACGACCGCGATGATGATGGTCAACCGGTCGAGGTTCCGCTCCGCCACCGACGAGCCGCCCATCGACGACGAGATGCCGCCGCCGAACAGGTCGGAGAGGCCACCGCCACGACCCTTGTGCATGAGCACGAACAGGGCGAGGACGACGCTGGTGACCACCAGCACGATCGAGAAGATCATGATCGGCACGGTCATCATGGGGACGGAAAACACGGTTGTAGCCTAACTCACAGAGCGGGAAGTGGACCCGGGCGCGGCGACGCCGGACCTCGCGGACGGGGAGCGCTCAGACGGCGGGCAGGTCGTAGAAGCGCGCGATGGCCGCGAACTCGTCGACCTGCAGGCTGGCCCCGCCGACCAGGCAGCCGTCGACGTCGGGCTGGGCCATGATGGCGGCCACACTGCCCGACTTCACCGAACCGCCGTAGAGCACGCGGACCGACTCGGCGGCCTCGGGGGTGTGCAGCTCGCCGATCAGCGTCCGGATCGCGCCGCAGACCTCCTGGGCGTCCGCCGGGGTGGCCACCTCGCCGGTGCCGATCGCCCAGACGGGCTCGTAGGCGATGACCAGCCCGGCCACCTGCTCGGGCGACACGTCGGTCAGCGCGGCGCGCACCTGGGCCAGGCAGTGGGGCACCTGCTCCCCCTCCTGCCGGACGTCGAGCCCCTCGCCCACGCAGACGATCGGGGTCACACCGCCGCTGAGGGCGCGCAGGGTCTTGGCGTTGACCAGGGCGTCGCTCTCGTGGTGATACTCACGACGCTCGGAGTGCCCGACGGTCACGTAGCCGCAGTTGAGCTTCGCGAGCATCTCCACCGACACCTCGCCGGTGTAGGCGCCCTTGACGTGGGCCGAGACGTCCTGGGCGCCGTAGCCGATCTTCAGCCGGTCGCCCTCGACGAGGGTCTGCACGGTGCGCAGGTCGGTGAACGGCGGCAGCACGACCACCTCGGAGCGCTCCGGGTCCCAGCGCTTGTCGCTGAGCGTCCAGGCCAGCTTCTGGACCAGTCCCGTCGCCTCGACGTGGGTGAGGTTCATCTTCCAGTTGCCGGCCATCAGGGGCTTGCGGGTCATGGGGTTCACGCCTTCCTGGCGTCGGTGGTGTCGAGCACGGCGAGCCCCGGCAGGGTCTTGCCCTCCAGGTACTCCAGGCTGGCGCCGCCGCCGGTGGAGATGTGGCCGAACGCGTCGTCGGCGAAGCCGAGGTCGCGCACGGCGGCCGCGGAGTCCCCACCGCCGACCACGGACAGCCCGTGCACCTCGGTCAGCGCCTGGGCGACGGCCCGGGTGCCACCGGCGAAGGCCTCCCACTCGGCAACGCCCATGGGCCCGTTCCAGAACACGGTCCTGGCCTGCGCGATGACGGCGGCGAAGGCCCGCGACGACTCCGGCCCGATGTCCAGGCCCAGCTGGTCGGCGGGGATGGCGTCGGCGGCGACGACGGTGGGCGGGGCGTCGGCCTTGAAGTCCGGCGCCACGACGATGTCGGTCGGCAGCAGGATCTGCTTGCCGGTGGCCGCGGCCTCGTCGAGGTAGCCCTTGACGACGTCGAGCTGGTCGGTCTCCAGCAGGGACTTGCCCACCTCGTGGCCCTGGGCGGCCAGGAAGGTGAACACCATGCCGCCGCCGACCACGAGGGTGTCCGCGGTCTTGAGCAGGTTGGCGATCACGGCGAGCTTGTCGGACACCTTGGCCCCGCCGAGCACCACGACGTAGGGCCGCTGGGGCTCCTCGGTCAGCCGCTGCAGCACGGTGACCTCGGCCTCGACGAGCCCGCCGGCGGCGCTGGGCAGCCGGGACGCGAGGTCGTAGACCGACGCCTGCTTCCGGTGCACCACCCCGAAGCCGTCGGAGACGAAGACGTCGCCGAGCTCGGCGTAGCGGTCGGCGAGCGCGCCGCGGACGGCCTCGTCCTTGGACTCCTCGCCCGGCTCGTAGCGGACGTTCTCCAGCATCGCGACCTCGCCGTCGGCCAGCGCGGCCACGGTGGTCCGGGCGGACTCGCCGACGACGTCGGTGGCCAGCCGGACCTCGGAGCCGAGCAGCTCGCCCAGCCGGGCCGCGGCGGGCGCCAGGGAGTACTTCGGGTTCACCTCGCCCTTGGGCCGGCCGAGGTGGGCCAGCACCACGACCTTGGCCCCGGCGTCCCGCAGCGTCGTCAGGGTCGGCACCGAAGCACGGATCCGGCCGTCGTCGGTGATCGTGGTCCCGTCCAGCGGGACGTTGAGGTCGCAGCGGACGAGCACGCGCTGGCCGCGCAGGTCACCGAGGTCGGCGATGGACTTCATGAGGATCTCCTGGATGGTCCTGGGACGGGCGGGCGTGCCCTGAGCCCGTCGAGGGGTGCCCTCGACAGGCTCAGGGGACGGAGGTCGTGCGCGGGTCAGCGGCTCAGAGCGAGCTGCCGACCAGCTTCACCAGGTCGACGAGGCGGTTGGAGTAGCCCCACTCGTTGTCGTACCAGCCGACGACCTTCACCTGGTTCCCGATGACCTTGGTCAGGCCGGAGTCGAAGATGCAGGAGTGCGGGTCGGTCACGATGTCGGAGGAGACGATCGGGTCCTCGGTGTAGAGCAGGTAGCCCTTGAGGTAGCTCTCGGCCGCGGCCTTGACGGCGGCGTTGACCTCCTCGACGGAGGTCTCGCGGCCGGCCTCGAAGGTCAGGTCGGTGGCGGAGCCGGTCGGCACCGGGACGCGCAGCGCGTAGCCGTCCAGCTTGCCCTTGAGCTCGGGCAGCACGAGGCCGATCGCCTTGGCGGCACCGGTGGAGGTCGGGACGATGTTGATGGCAGCACCGCGGGCGCGACGGAGGTCGGCGTGCGGGCCGTCCTGCAGGTTCTGGTCCTGGGTGTAGGCGTGGATGGTGGTCATCAGGCCCTTGACGATGCCGAACTCGTCGTTGAGGACCTTGGCCATCGGCGCCAGGCAGTTGGTGGTGCACGAGGCGTTCGAGATGATGTGGTGCGCGGCCGGGTCGTAGTCCCCGTCGTTGACGCCCATGACGACGGTGAAGTCGTCGTTCTTGGCCGGCGCGGAGATGATGACCTTCTTGGCGCCGCCGTCGAGGTGGGCCTTGGCCTTGGTGCCGTCGGTGAAGAAGCCGGTGGACTCGATGACCACGTCGGCGCCGATCTCGCCCCACGGCAGCGCGGACGGGTCCTTCTCGGCGTAGGACTTGATGACCTTGTCGCCCACCTGGATGCCGCCGTCGACGACCGAGACCGGCTGGCCGAGGCGACCGAGGATCGAGTCGTACTTGAGCAGGTGCGCCTGGGTGTCGTCGGAGCCGAGGTCGTTGAAGGCCACCACCTCGACGTCGGCACCGGAGGCCTGGACGGCCCGGAAGAAGTTGCGGCCGATGCGGCCGAAGCCGTTGATACCCACACGAACGGTCATGAATGCGTTCTCCTCGAGGATGAGACGAGCCCCGCGATCGGAGCACTTGCCACCCTAACGGGCCGGCCGGAGCGCGGACACGACCGGAGACCAACTGGTCTGATACCAGCGCCGGAGTGGTGTTACCTGGTCGTAACGGCGGTCGGGCGGGAGCTCACTCGACGTCCTCGAGCATGTCCGCGCTGAGGTTCGCCTCGGTGGAGGGGATGCCCAGCTCGACGGCGCGCTTGTCCGCGGTGGCGAGCAGCCGGCGGATCCGGCCGGCCACGGCGTCCTTGGTGAGCTGCGGTTGGTGCAGCTGACCCAGCTCCTCCAGGCTCGCCTGCTTGTTCTGCACGCGCAGCAGCCCGGCGGCCTTGAGGTGGTCGGGCACGTCGTCGCCGAGGATCTCCAGGGCGCGCTCGACGCGGGCTCCGGCGGCGACGGCCGCTCGGGCCGAGCGGCGCAGGTTCGCGTCGTCGAAGTTCGCGAGCCGGTTGGCCGAGGCCCGCACCTCGCGGCGCATCCGCCGCTCCTCCCACGCCATCAGCGACTCGTGGGCACCCAGCCGGGTGAGCAGCGCGCCGATGGCGTCGCCGTCGCGGATGACCACCCGGTCGACGGCCCGCACCTCCCGCGCCTTGGCGGAGATGCCCAGCCGGCGAGCGGCGCCGACCAGGGCCAGGGCGGCCTCCGGGCCGGGGCAGGTCACCTCGAGGGCCATCGAGCGGCCGGGCTCGGTGAGCGAGCCGTGCGCCAGGAAGGCCCCGCGCCAGGCGGCGACGCAGTCGCACAGCCCACCGCTGACCACCTGCGCGGGCAGCCCGCGGGCGGGGCGGCCCCGGGAGTCGACCAGGCCGGTCTGCCGGGCGAGGGCGTCGCCGTCCTTGACCACCCGGACCACGTAGCGGGTGCCGCGCCGGATGCCGGAGCCGTTGACGACGACCATCTCGCTCGGGTGGCCGAAGACCTCGCTGATGTCGGTCCGCAGCCGGCGGGCTGCGGCGCCGGTGTCCAGCTCCGCCTCGATCACGATGCGGCCGCTGACGATGTGGAGCCCCCCGGCGAATCTCAACGTCGCTGCGACCTCGGACTTGCGGCAGCAGGGCTTGGTGACCTTGATGGTCGCCAGCTCCGCCTTCACCTGCGCGGTCATAGCCATTGGGTCATCTTGCCACGGCCCCGCCGGTCCCCCGGTCAGCCGCGGGCCCACCGGGACGGGCCGCGGACGCCGTCAGACCCCCATGATCTCCGCGTAGGCCGAGGCCAGCCGGAGGGTGTCGTGCCGCGGTGAGCCGTCGCGGGCGGCGAGGTCGGCGACCACCAGGTCGGCGCCCAGCGAGCGGGCCCACCGGCCCAGGTGCGGGTCGTCCGCGGCGAAGCTGGCGTCGGCCAGCACCACGTCCAGCCGGAGGTTCGGCGCGTGCTCGGCGAGCAGCTCGATGTGCTTGGCCGGGGAGAACCCGGCGGTCTCCCCCGCCGGTTCCAGGTTGAGCGTCAGGATGCGCCGGGCGGCCGTCTGCTCGACGGCCCGCGCCAGCTCCGGCACCAGCAGGTGCGGGATCACCGACGTGAACCACGAGCCGGGGCCCAGCACCGCCCAGTCGGCAGCGCGGACCGAGGCGACCGACTCGGGGCAGGCGGGCGGGTCCGCCGGCTCCAGGTGGACGGCGCACACCTCGGCGGTCGTCCTGGCCACCGCCGCCTGACCCCGGATGCTCGAGACCTCGTCCGGCCGCGCCGGGTCGAGCCCGATCACGTCGGCGACGATCTGCAGCGGCACGGCGGCCATCGGCAGCACCCGGCCCTTGGCGCCGAGCAGCCCGGCCACCATGTCGAGACCGGCCACGGGGTCGCCCAGCCGTTCCCAGAGGCCGGCGATCAGCAGGTTCCCGATGGCGTGGTCCCGCAGCGGACCGGAGCTCGCGAAGCGGTACTGCAGCACGTCGGCCCAGGTCCGCCCGGAGGGGTCGTCCCCGCAGAGCGCCGCCAGCGCCATCCGCAGGTCACCCGGCGGGAGGCAGTTCAGCTCGGCCCGCAGCCGGCCCGAGGAGCCGCCGTCGTCGGCCACCGTGACCACCGCCGTCAGCCGGTCCGTGACCCGCCGCAGCGCGCTCAGCGAGGCCGAGAGCCCGTGCCCGCCGCCGAACGCCACGACGGCGGGCAGCGTCGACCCGGGAGGACCCGGCCGCCCGGCCGTCGGCGCGGGGACGAGGCTCATTCGCGGCCCAGGTCCCGGTGCAGGACGGTGGTGGGGCGGCCGGCGGCCCGCAGCCGGCGGGCGAACTCCTCGGCCATCGAGGTGCTGCGGTGCTTGCCGCCGGTGCAGCCGATGGCGATGGTCGCGAACCGCTTGCCCTCGCGCACGTAGCCGACCGCGACGACGTCGAGGAGCTCCTGCAGGTGCTCCAGGAACGGCGTCGCCCCCTCCTGGCCCAGCACGTAGTCGCTGACCGGGCGGCTGAGCCCGGTCTGCGGCCGCAGCTCCGGCACCCAGTGCGGGTTGGGCAGGAAGCGGACGTCGACGACCATGTCGGCGTCGACCGGCACGCCGTTCTTGAAGCCGAACGAGAGGAGGGTGACCCGGAGCTGGTCCTGCTCGTCGCCGCCGTAGGCGCTGCGCACGCGCGAGCCCAGCTGGTGCACGTTGAGCGACGAGGTGTCGATCACCAGGTCGGCCGCGGCGCGCAGGGTGGCCAGCAGGTCGCGCTCGCGGGTGATGCCGTCGAGCAGCCGGCCGTCGCCCTGCAGCGGGTGCGGGCGGCGCACCGACTCCTGGCGGCGGACGATGATGTCGTCGGCCGCCTCGAGGAAGAGGATCTCCGGCAGCGTTCCGCCGCCGCTGAGGTCGGCGAACATCGTCGGCAGCTGGTCGAAGAAGGAGCGGGTGCGGACGTCGAGGACGACGGCGAGCCGGGCGATGCCGTTCTGCCGGGCCTGGTTGCAGACCTCCGGCAGCACGTTCGGCGGCAGGTTGTCGACGACGTACCAGCCGAGGTCCTCGAGGTTGTCGGCGGCGGTGGACCGTCCGGCGCCGGACATGCCGGTGACGACGACCAGCCGGAGCGGCGCGGGGCCGGCCACCGGGGTCGCCCCCGCGGCCCCGGACGCCGTGCGCTCCACGGCCACCGCAGGCTCGTCGCCCACCTCGGTCACCGCGGGCGGGTCGGTGGTGTCGCTGGTCACCGGCCTAGTATCCCGGTTCCGCGTCGGGCCGACCGGCCCCGGCACGCCCGTCGGACGGGCCGACGGCGGCCGGCTCGGGGCCGGCGGCGGGCGCCGGCCGGACCAGCGGCTCGTCGGTGATGACCTCACCGGTCGCGGTGTTGATCGCCTCCCGCTGCGGCGAGGCGGCCAGCGCGTCCTTGATGTTCTGCGCCATCTTCGGCCCGAACCCGGGCACCAGCGCGATCTCCTCGACCGACGCCAGGCGCAGCTTCTTGAGCGAGCCGAAGTGGGCCATGAGCGCCTTGCGCCGGACCTCCCCGAGCCCCGGCACCTGGTCGAGCAGCGACTCCACCATCGACTTGCTCCGCCGCGTGCGGTGGTGGGTGATGGCGAAGCGGTGCGCCTCGTCGCGGAGCCGCTGCAGCAGGTACAGGCCCTCGCTGGTGCGCGGCAGGATCACCGGCTCCTCGAGGTCGGGCAGCCAGACCTCCTCCAGCCGCTTGGCCAGCCCGCAGAGGGCGACGTCGGAGATGCCCAGCTCGTCCAGCGCCTGGGCGGCGGCCGCCACCTGCGGCGGCCCGCCGTCGACGACGACCAGCGACGGCGCGTAGGCGAACCGGCGCGGCGCCCCCGTGGTCGGGTCGACGAGCAGCGGGCCCTCGTCACCGCCCGCCGCCTGGGCGGTGGCCATGGCGGCACGGTCGTCGAGGAGCCGCCGGAAGCGTCGGGTGATGACCTCGTGCATGGACGCCACGTCGTTCTGGCCGTCCACCCCCCGGATGACGAAGCGCCGGTACTCGCTCTTGCGCGGCAGCCCGTCCTCGAAGACCACCATGGAGGCCACCACCTCGGTGCCCTGCAGGTTGGAGATGTCGAAGCACTCCATGCGCAGCGGCACGCCCGGCAGCTCCAGCGCCTCCTGGATCTCCTCGAGGGCCCGGTTGCGGGTCGAGAGGTCGCCGGCCCGGGTGGTCTTGTGCCGGATCAGCGCCTGCTGGGCGTTCCGGGCGACCGTCTCCATGAGCTGCTTCTTGTCCCCGCGCTGGGGGACGCGGATGGACACGTTCGAGCCGCGGCGCTCGGCGAGCAGCTGGGTCAGCGGTTCGAGGGACGGCGGCAGGGCCGGCACCAGGATCTCCCGCGGGACGGCGTCCCGGTCGGTCGAGGAGGAGTCGGACTCGGCGTACAGCTGGAGCAGGAACTGCTCCACCAGCTCGCCGGTGTCGCCCTCGTCGAAGCGGTCGGCGACCCAGCCCCGTTCGCCGCGGACGCGGCCGCCGCGGACGTGGAAGATCTGCACCGCGACCTCGAGCGGGTCCTCGGCCAGCGCGACGACGTCGGCGTCGGTGCCGTCGGCGAAGACGACGGCGTTCTGCTCCATCGCCCGCTGCAGGGCCCCGATGTCGTCCCGGATCCGGGCGGCGCGCTCGAACTCCAGCTCGGCGCTGGCCTGCTGCATCTCCCGCTCCAGCCGCTTGAGCATGGGCGCGGCCTGGCCGGCCATGAACTGGCAGAAGTCCTCGACGATCTCGCGGTGCTCCTCCGGGCTGACCCGGTCGACGCAGGGGGCGGAGCACTTGCCGATGTAGCCGAGCAGGCAGGGCCGGCCCAGCTGCCGGTGGTTCTTGAAGACCCCGGGCCGGCAGGAACGCATCGGGAACACCCGCAGCACCAGGTCGACCGTCTCGCGGATCGCCCAGGCGTGGGAGTACGGCCCGAAGTAGCGGGTGCCCTTCTTCTTCGGCCCGCGACCCACCGTCACGCGCGGGTACTCCTCGCTCAACGTGACGGCCATCCAGGGGTAGGACTTGTCGTCGCGGTACTTCACGTTGAACCGCGGGTCGTACTCCTTGATCCAGGAGTACTCGAGCTGCAGCGCCTCGACCTCGGTCTGGACGACCGTCCAGTCCACCCGGTTGGCCGTCAGCACCATCGACTGGGTGCGGCTGTGCAGCGAGCTCAGGTCGGCGAAGTAGGAGTTCAGCCGCTGGCGCAGGCTCTTCGCCTTGCCGACGTAGATGACCCGGCCCTCGGCGTCGGAGAAGCGGTAGACACCGGGCTGCTCGGGGATCGAACCGGGGGCGGGCCGGTAGGCCTGGGGGTGGCGGGCGGTGCGGGACGAGACGGGTGGAGCCACGTCCTCCACTCTAGGTGGGGGCGCCGACAACGCCGGCCGGCCGGCGGGTGGACCGCGGACGCCCGTCCCCCGGAGCCCGGGCGTCCGCGGGGTCCGTCAGGCCTCGACGACCACGTTGTCGCCGGAGACCGTGGCCGTGGCCTCCGCGAGCGGCTTGGTCGCCGGCGCCTTCACGACCGAGCCGTCCTTGATGGAGAACTGGCTCCCGTGGCACTTGCACATGATGGTCTCGCCCTGGACCTCCGCCACCGGGCAGCCCATGTGGGTGCAGATGCTGCTGAACGCCTTGAACTCGCCCTCGGTGGGCTGGGTGACCACGTACTTGGCGTCCTTGAGGATCACGCCGCTGCCCACCGGCACGTCCGCGGTGGCGATGCTGGCCCCGGCGGGGGCCGCCGCCGAGGACGACGCCGACGCCGACGGGGCGGCCGAGCTGGGGGCCGAGGACGACGCGGCCGAGGCGGAGGGGGCCGCGCTGGTGGCGGCGGGGGCGGCCACCTCGCCGTCGGCCGAGCAGGCGCCGAGGACGCCGATGCCACCGCCCGCCAGGGCCGCCAGGCCCGCGGCCCGGAGGACGGTGCGTCGGGTCGTGCCGTGCTCGAAGGGGTTGGGGTCGCGCTCGGGCATCAGGGCCTCCTGGGGCGTCGGGACGGACGGGCGGCCCCGGCACGCTCCGGCGGAGCGCGACGACGGCCGTCGTGGGTCCTAACGAGACGGAGCCCCGGAAGGTTCGACGATCGCTGGAAAGATCAACCGAGCCGGGGGCTCAGCTGGCCTTGCGGGCGGGCACCCGCGCCGCGGCGGCGCGCTTGACCGGGGTCCCGCCCGACGCCTTGGCTGCGGCCTTGGCCGCCGCCTCCGCCTTCTTGGCCGCGGACTTCACCGCCCGCTCCTCCGCCGCCGCGGCCCGGATGGCCTTCTTCGTCACCGGTCGGACCGGGGCCGGCGGCGGCTTGGGCGGGCCCACCGGGACCGCACGGCCCTCCAGCAGCGGGCGCAGGTACTCCCCCGTGTAGGACTCGGGGCTGGCCACGATCTGCTCCGGCGTGCCCTCGGCGATCACGGTGCCGCCGCGCGACCCGCCCTCGGGACCCATGTCGACCAGCCAGTCCGCCGTCTTGATGACGTCCAGGTTGTGCTCGATCACCACCACGGTGTTGCCCGCGTCGACCAGCCGGCCGAGCACCAGCAGGAGCCGGCGGATGTCCTCGAAGTGCAGGCCGGTGGTCGGTTCGTCCAGCACGTAGAGCGTGCGCCCGGTGGAGCGCTTCTGCAGCTCGCTGGCCAGCTTGACCCGCTGGGCCTCACCGCCCGACAGGGTGGTGGCCGGCTGCCCGAGCCGCACGTAGCCGAGGCCGACGTCGACCAGCGTCCTCAGGTGCCGGGCGATCGGCGGCAGCGCGGCGAAGAACTCGAGCCCCTCCTCGATGCTCAGGTCGAGCACCTCGGCGATCGACTTGCCCTTGTAGTGCACCTCGAGGGTCTCCCGGTTGTACCGGGCGCCGTGGCAGACCTCGCAGGGGACGTAGACGTCCGGCAGGAAGTTCATCTCGATCTTGATCGTGCCGTCGCCGGTGCAGTTCTCGCAGCGGCCGCCCTTGACGTTGAACGAGAAGCGGCCCTGCTGGTAGCCGCGGACCTTGGCCTCCGGCGTCTCGGAGAACAGCCGTCGCACGTGGTCGAAGACGCCGGTGTAGGTGGCCGGGTTGGAGCGCGGGGTGCGGCCGATCGGCGACTGGTCGACGTGGATGATCTTGTCGATCTCGTCGGCGCCGGTGATGGAGCGGTGGCGGCCCGGCACGTCGCGGGCGTTGTAGATCCGCTTCGCCAGCGCGGTGTAGAGGATGTCGTTGACGAGGGTGGACTTCCCGGAGCCGGAGACGCCGGTCACCGCGATCAGCTGGCCCAGGGGGAACGACACGGTGACGTTGCGCAGGTTGTGCTCGACGGCGTTGTGCACGGTGATCTCACGGCCGCGGGTGCGGGGTCGCCGGACCACCGGCAGCGCGATCTCCCGCCGCCCGGACAGGTACTGCCCGGTCAACGAGGTGGGGTGCTCGAGCAGCTCCTGGACGGTGCCCGAGTGCACGACGTGGCCCCCGTGCTCGCCCGCGCCCGGGCCGATGTCGACGGCCCAGTCGGCCACCTTGATGGTGTCCTCGTCGTGCTCCACGACGATCAGGGTGTTGCCCATGTCCCGGAGCCGGATGAGGGTGTCGATGAGCCGCCGGTTGTCCCGCTGGTGCAGGCCGATGCTCGGCTCGTCGAGGACGTAGAGCACGCCCACCAGGCCCGAGCCGATCTGGGTGGCCAGCCGGATCCGCTGCGCCTCGCCGCCGGAGAGGCTGCCGGTGGGCCGGCTGAGCGACAGGTAGTCCAGGCCGACGTCGAGCAGGAAGCGGAGCCGCTCGTTGATCTCCTTGAGCACCCGCTCGGCGATCTGCCGCTCCCGGTCGCTCAGCTCCAGCGCCAGCAGGAAGGCGGCCGCCTCGTCGATGGACATCGAGGAGATGTCGGCGATGTTCCGGCCGCCGAGGGTGACGGCCAGCGACGTCGGCTTGAGCCGGGCGCCCTTGCAGGCCGTGCACGGCACCTCGCGCATGTAACCGGCGAACCGCTCCCGCGACGTGTCCGTCTCGGCCTCGGCGTGCCGCCGCTCGATGTAGGAGATGACGCCCTCGTAGGTGGCGTTGTACGAGCGCTCGCGGCCGTACCGGTTCTTGTAGCGGACGTGCACCTGGCCCGGGACGCCGTGCAGCAGGACCTTGCGGGCCGCCGCCGGCAGCCGGTGCCACGGGACGTCGGTCCGGAAGCCGGTGCTCTGGGCCAGCGACTCGATGAGCCGGATGAAGTAGTCGGCGACGTGCGCCGACGCCCACGGGGCGATGGCCCCCTCGGCCAGGGTCTTCTCGTCGTCGGGGACCACCAGCTCGGGGTCGACCTCCATCCGGGTGCCGATGCCGGAGCACTCCGGGCAGGCGCCCCAGGGGCCGTTGAACGAGAACTGGCGGGGCTCGAGCTCCTCGATCGCGATGTCGTGGTCGTTCGGGCAGGCCATCTTCTCGGAGTAGCGGCGCTCCCGGCCCGGGTCCTTCGCGTCGAGGTCGACGAAGTCGATGGCGACGACACCCTGGGCGAGCCCCAGCGCCGTCTCGACCGAGTCGGTCAGCCGCTGCTTGGAGCTGGGCTTGACCACGAGGCGGTCGACGATCACGTCGATGGAGTGCTTCTTCTGCTTGTCGAGCACGGGCGGCTCGGTCAGCTGGACGACCTCGCCGTCCACCCGGACGCGGGCGAAGCCGTCCGTGGCCAGCTGGCGGAACACCTCGACGTACTCGCCCTTGCGGCCGCGGACGACGGGGGCCAGCACCTGGAAGCGCGTGCCCTCCGGCAGGGCCATCAGCCGGTCGACGATCTGCTGCGGCGACTGCCGGCTGATCGGCTCCCCGCAGACCGGGCAGTGCGGCCGCCCGGCGCGCGCGAACAGCAGCCGGAGGTAGTCGTAGACCTCGGTGATCGTGCCGACCGTGGAGCGCGGGTTCCGCGACGTCGACTTCTGGTCGATCGAGACCGCCGGCGACAGCCCCTCGATGAAGTCGACGTCCGGCTTGTCCATCTGCCCCAGGAACTGCCGGGCGTAGGCCGAGAGGGACTCCACGTAGCGCCGCTGGCCCTCCGCGAAGATCGTGTCGAAGGCCAGGCTGGACTTCCCGGAGCCCGACAGCCCCGTGAACACGATGAGCGCGTCCCGGGGCAGGTCGAGAGAGATGTTGCGCAGGTTGTGCTCGCGGGCTCCCCGCACGACAAGTCGATCCATCACGATCAACCATCGTAGGTGGGGTCTCCGACAGTTCTGGCCCGGCGCCGTCGCCCACCCGGGACCGCCCCTCCGGAGGACGGCTAGCGTGAGCGCATGTCCCCCGAGGCCCAGGCTCCCGACCCCGACGCGCAGCGGGGGCAGCAGGAGCGGCTGCGCGAGCTGCTGCGCCGTGGCACGGCGGCGCTGCTCGGCGCGACCATCGCCGTCACCGACGCGGAGTGGCGGGCGCCCAGCCGGCTGCCGGGCTGGAGCCGCGGTCACCTCGCCACCCACCTCGCCCGGCAGGCCGACGGCCTCCGCCGGCTCACGGGGGGCGCGCTGGGCGGCCACCCGCAGGCGATGTACCCCTCGCCCGGCCAGCGCGAGACGGAGATCGAGACCGGCGCCGCGCGCACCGGGCTGGAGCTGCAGATCGACCTCGACACCTCGGCCGGGCTGCTCGAGCAGGCCTTCGAGTCGGTGCAGGACGGGGGCGCGTGGGACCACGTGGTCGAGCTGCGGGGCGGGCTGCGGGTGCCGGCCCGGTTGCTGCCGCTGGCCCGGCTGCTCGAGGTGGTGGTGCACCACGTCGACCTCGACGTCGGCCAGGAGGTGGGCGACGTCGACGACGCCACCGCCGACTGGCTGCTGGAGTGGTGCGGCTTCCGGCTCCGGGAGCGCGACGAGTTCCCCCGGCTGGAGCTCCTCTCCCCCACCACCCGGATCGCCGTCGGCAGCTCCGGCGCCCCGCGGGCGGTCTCCGGCCGCAGCGCCGCCCTGCTGGGCTGGCTGACCGGCCGCACGGACGGCGCGGACCTCGACGGCGCCGACGGCCTCCGGCTGCCGGCCTTCTGAGGAGCGTCCGACCCCACCTCAGCCCACCCCACCCCCCGACGGAGGACCACGATGCCCGGACCGAACCACGTCGAGCCCGGCGGAGCGCCGCTCGTGCTGCCGCTGGCCCCCGGCCTGACCCTGACCAAGCTGAGCGTCGGCCCGATGGACAACAACGCCTACCTGCTGCAGACCCCCGCGGGCGCGCTGCTCGTCGACGCCGCCGCGGAGCCCGAGCGGCTGCTGGCCGTGACCGGTCCCGAGCTGGCCACCGTCGTCACCACCCACCGGCACGGCGACCACTGGCAGGCGCTCGCCGCCGTGGCCGAGGCGACCGGGGCGGAGCTCGTCTGCGGCCGCCCTGACGTCGACGCCATCGCCACCGGCGCCTGGGTCGAGGGCCTGGTCGGCGTCTGGGACGGCGACACCGTCGTCGTCGGCGGGGAGCAGCTGGAGGTGATCGGGCTGGTCGGGCACACGCCCGGCTCCATCGCCCTGGCCTGGACCGGCCCCGACGGCACCACGCACCTCTTCACCGGGGACAGCCTCTTCCCGGGCGGACCCGGGAAGACCGCCGGCCCCGAGGACTTCGCGAGCCTCCTCGCCGACCTGGAGGGCAAGGTGTTCGACCGCTACGGCGACGCCACCGTCGTGCACCCCGGCCACGGCGACGACACCACCCTGGGAGCGGAGCGACCCCACCTCGGCGCCTGGCGCGCGCGGGGCTGGTAGCGCGCCGGCTCCCGCGGCGTGCACCGGTCGACCAGTGCTGGACAACCTCAGGGGGACGCGCTCGTCGGGTGCGACTTCTCAGCACCCGGTGGGGTCCGACGCGGTCGCACGGCGCACCAGCTGGACGGCGTCGCGTCCCAGCACCGCGCCGTCGGCGCCGACGAAGGCGAGGCGCACCGGCTGGCCGGTGGTCCGGTCGACGGTGGCCCCGACCGGTGGCAGGCCGGTCGGGCGGTGCGCGTCCCCCCACTCGAGCATCGCCGTGAGCACCGGCACCAGGTCCCGGCCGGCGGGCGTCAGCACGTACTCGTCACGCTCCCGCTCGCCCGGCGCGCGGTAGCGGCGCCGTTCCAGCACACCGTGCTCGACGAGGCTGCTGAGCCGGGCGGACAGCACGTCCGGGGCGACGCCGAGCCGGCTCCGGAACTCCGCGAAGCGGGTCACCCCCAGCAACGCCTCCCGCACGACCAGCAGGCACCACTTCTGCCCGACCACCTCGAGGCTGCGGGCGATCGAGCACCGGACCAGCGCGGCCCCGGGGTCGCTCGGCGGGGTCTCCATGAACCCGATCGTACCCCGTCTGGATAGGGTTTTCCTACCCAGGTGCTACGGTGTGCGCCACCGAGGTGCAGCGTCGCGTCGCGGCGGGACCGCACGCACCGAGGAGGACCGATGTCCACGCTCAGCCCCACCGCCAGCTTCTGGACCGCGGCCGGCGTCGCGGGTCTCGCCCTGTGGGCCAGCGGTGCGCCGACCGTCGTCTACCCGCTCTACGCCCAGGCCTGGCACCTGGCCCCCGCCACCACGACGCTGATCTTCGCGGTCTACCCGCTGGTGCTCATCCCCGTCCTGCTGCTGTTCGGCAACCTCTCCGACGTCCTCGGCCGGCGGCTGGTGATCCTGCTGGGCCTCGGCGTGCTGGCCCTGGGCTCGCTCACCTTCGCGCTGGCCGGTGACCTGGGCTGGGTGCTGGTCGCCCGCGCGCTGATGGGCGTCGGCGTGGGCCTGTCGCTGAGCCCGGCCACGGCAGCGGTCGCCGAGCTCGAACCGTCGGGCCGGCCCGGCCGGGCGAGCGCCGTCACGACCGCGGCCACGGCGACCGGCCTGGCCCTGGCCACCCTGGTCGGCGGGGCGCTCGTCGAGCACGCGCCCTCCCCCCGGCACCTCACCTTCGGGGTGCTGCTGCTGGTCACCCTGGTCACCGCCGGGGCGGCCTGGTTCCTGCCGGGGCCGGTGACCCCGGCCACCGAGCGCTGGCGGCCCCGTCGGCCGCACGTGCCGGCCGGGGCGCGCCGGCTGTTCAGCGCGGGGACGCTGGCCGTCTCCGGGGCCTACGCCCTGGGTGCGGTCTACCTCGCGCTGGGCGCCCAGATCGCCCGCGACCTCGTCGGCTCCACCGACGCGCTGGTCAGCGGGGCGATCATCTCGGTCTCCGCCGTGGTGATCGGCGTCGTGGCACTGCTCGCCCGCAACCTCGCCCCGCGGCGGGCGCTGGTGCTGGGACCACCCGCGGCGCTGCTGGGTCTCGGACTGCTGCTGGTGGCCGCGAACCTGCACACGGTGGCCCTGTTCCTCGCCTCGTCCGTGGTCGTCGGGGCCGGCTACAGCCTGCTGTTCTCGGGCGGGCTCGGCCTGGTCACCGCGAGCGCCCCCGGCCACCACCGGGCCGGCGTGCTGTCCGCGGCCTACACCGTGGGCTACCTCGTGCAGGCCGTCGCGGCCCTGGGGCTCGGGCTGCTCGCCACCGGTGAGGGGCTGCTCCGGGCGCTGGAGATCGGCACCCCGGCCGTCGGCGCGCTGGCGGTGGGCGCCGCGGTCCTCGCCGTCGGCCGCCGTCCGGGCCTGCGCCGCGCCTGACCCGACCGGTCAGGGCATCAGCACGTCCTGCCAGTCCTCCCCGCCGACGCCGTCCAGCAGCCCGCGGGCGCGGGCCTCGCGGATCGCCGACACCCGGTCGTGGGCGTCCAGGCGGGCGTACAGGTCCCGCAGGTGCTTGCCCACGGTGCTCTCGCTGATCCCGAGCCGGGACGCGATGGCCCCGGCGGTCAGGCCGCCCTGCATGAGCTGGAGGATCTGGTGCTGCCGGCTGGTCAGCCGCACGGTCGGGTCCGGCGCGTGCAGGAAGCGCCCGTGCGAGGCGACGACCGCCGGCTGCAGGCGGGCCAGCCCGTCCAGCTCGTCGTCGTCCACCGGACGGTCCACCCGCCCGACGACGTAGCCGCACACCGTCTCGCCCAGGACCGCCACGGCCAGGTAGGCCGCGAACCGCAGCAGCTCACCTCCGGGCGCGCGGAGCGGCAGGCTCTCCCAGCCGAGCTCGCGCACCAGGTCGTCCACCCGGAAGGGCGGGACGACGCCGACCCGGCGGCAGTAGGTGGTGAGGGGGCCGCTCTCCCAGACGGCGGCCAGCTCGGCCTCGAAGGCCGCGCTCCAGTCCGGGGCCTCGGGCCAGCAGCGGGCGCCCGCCGCGCGGGTGCCCGCGACGGCGAAGACCACCACCGGTGCCCCCGTGACGGCGGCCAGCACCGGCAGGGTCGTCCCGGTCGCGGTGCGCAGGGTCGGCACGTCGGCGAGGGCCACGGCGAGCCGGAGACCCACCTGCCCCACGCCGGCAGCGACGTCCGCTGTGAGCCCGGTCACAGGGGCAGTCTAGGGCTGACCACCCCGCCTTGTACCCGTTGCGGAGGATCCGCGTCAATGGGCACTTGAGACACCTGCGCCGCTCCGGCGCCGGCCACATGCTGGGGGCGCGACGTCGCCCGACCAACGGGACGCTCACCAGGTCGGGACGGGGAGGCGTCGCACCAACGTCCGGGCCGCGCCGTGGCTAGATCCAGCCCCGCTCGCGCGCCCGGTGCACGGCCTCGTGGCGGTTGGCGGCTCCCAGCTTGCTGACCGCCGAGGAGAGGTAGTTGCGCACCGTGCCGGGTGAGAGCGCGGCCCGCGCGGCGATCTCGTCGACGGGGCTGCCCTCGGCGGCCAGGCCGAGGACGTCGGCCTCCCGCGGGGTCAGCGGCGAGTCGCCCGCGCCGATCGCCTCGGCGGCGAGCTGCGGGTCGACGTAGCGCCCGCCGGACGCCACCGTCGCGATCACCGACACCAGCACGGACCCGGCCACCGTCTTCGGCAGGAAGCCGCGGACCCCGGCCGACAGCGCGCTCTTCAGGTACCCCGGCCGGCCGTGGGAGGTGAGGATGACGCTGGCGCACCCGGGCACCAGGGTGCGCAGCTCCTCGGCGACGGCGATGCCGTCCAGCCCCGGCATCTGCAGGTCGAGCAGCGCGACGTCGGGCCGCTGCCGCCGGGCCAGCGCGAGCGCCTCGGGGCCGGAGGCGGCGACGGCCACGACGTCGAGGGTGGGCTCGAGCGCCAGCAGCGCCGCCAGTGCGTCGCGGAGCAGCGTCTCGTCGTCGGCGAGCAGCACCCGGGTGGTCACGCGGGCACCTCCGCGCGGTGCGCGCGGGCCGCGGGCAGCCGGGCCTCGACGGTGAAGCGCCCGCCCGCGTGGTGCCGCACCAGCTCGCCGTCGACGGCGGCCAGCCGTTCCGCCATCCCCGCGAGACCGGTCCCCCGGCCTCCCGGCCCCGACGGCGCAGCGGAGACCGGCGCGCCGTCGTTGGTCACCACGAGCCGGACGGGGTCCTCGGCGGCGAGGGTGATGACGCACTCCCCCGCCCGGCTGTGCCGGATGACGTTGGTGACGGCTTCCCGCAGCGTCCACGCCAGGGCGGCGGCGGCGTCGGGAGCCAGCCGCTCCGCCCCGGCGGCGTGCACCACGCAGCGGATGCCCGCCGAGTCGAGCAGGGCCCGGGCCCCGGCCAGCTCCTCGGCGAGGTCGACCCGCCGGACGCCGCGGACGACCTGGCGGACCTCACCCCCGGCCTGCTCGGCGAGCGCGCGGACCGCGGCGATCTCGTCCGCGGCCTGCTCGGGCCGGTCCCGGCGGAGCAGCTCGCCGGCCAGGGCGCTCTTGACCGCGACCGCGGCCAGCGTGCGGCCGAACAGGTCGTGCAGGTCGCGGGAGATGCGCAGCCGCTCCTCGGCGACCGCCAGCTGGGCGGCCCGGTGCCGGGCCTCGACCAGCTCGCGGACCACCCGGACCATCCAGCCGGACGACCAGAACGTGTAGACCAGGCCCAGCAGGAGCAGCGCGCAGGCGACGACCAGGGGCACGGCGCTCCCCGCGGGGACCCCGCCCAGCCCGACGAGGGCGAGCCCGGACGCCACCGCGCCGACCAGTGCGGCGGCCACCAGCACCCGGTGCCGCAGGGCGCAGGCGATGCTGCCGAGGCTCGTCCCGACGACGACGACCGCCAGCGGCAGCGGCAGGTCACCCAGCGTGGCGTCGGCGGTGGCGGCGGCCAGCCCGAGGGACAGCACCGCCCACCCGACCAGCCCGGCCGTGGGCAGGGCGCCGAGCCGGAAGCTGGGCCGCTGGCGGCCGGTCATGGACCAGCGGCAGACGAGGGAGTTCGCGGCGGTGTGCAGGACGGCCACGACAGCCAGGGCCGGTCGGTCGACGAAGGCCGTCACCAGCAGGAGCGGCTCGCAGAGCAGCAGCACGTAGAGCGAGCTCCGGATGTAGAGCTCGAGCCGGCGCGTGTCCGTGCCGAGGCTGCTGGTGCTGCTCACACCACGATCCTGCCAGCCGCGGGCGCAGACGCCGGCCCGCCGACCGGTCGGTTCACCGGCGGGGCTCCCAGCGGAACTGCCGTCGCAGCAGGGCCACCCCGACCGCCACCCAGCCGAGGAGCACGGCCCCGTCGACCAGCACCGCCCGGACGAGGGCACCACCGGCGACCGTCTCCGCCGTCACCCGCACGTCCGTGAACGCCAGCGCCACGAGGTCGACGACGGGGAACATCGGCGTCAGCTGGGCCAGCACCTGCAGGGCGCCGGGCAGCAGCCCGAGCGGCAGGGACAGCCCCGAGAACAGCAGGGCCACCAGGATCAGCGGCATCGTCGACAGCTGCGCCGACTCCACCGAGCGGGTGAAGACCGTCGACACGAGCGCCAGGACGCTCCAGACGGCCCCGCCGAGCAGCACCGCCGGGACCAGCAACCCGAGGCGGGGCGGTGCGCCCAGCCCCGTCAGCACGCCGGCCGCCACCAGGCCGAGCACCACCTGCCCGACCAGCAGCACGAGCAGTGGCAGCGCCATCCCGACCAGCACCGTGGCCGGGCGGGCCGGGGACGTGTGCAGCCGCTTGAGGGTGTGCTGCTCGCGGCGGGCGACCACGGAGGTGACCAGGGTGTAGTAGACGACGAACAGCAGGGCCGAGCCGGTGACGAGGCTCGTCACCGCCGCCGGCCCGGTGACCCCGCTGGGCAGGGCGGCGAAGAGGACGACGAAGAACAGCGGCATCGTCAGTGCCGTGAACAGGGCCGTGCGGTTGCGGAGCAGCAGGGTCGCCTCGGCCCGGGCCAGGGCGAGCGCCCGGCGGGTCTCGGTCCGCAGCGGCGACGTCGGCGCCGGCCCGGCCGGCCGCGCGGGGCCGGCGGGTGCCTGCCCGGCGGGTGCAGGGCCGGACGGTGTGGGGGTCATCGGGGAGCTCCCGGCGGGGGCGGGGTCGCCGCGGGACCCCGGGCGACGTCGAGGAAGGCCTGCTCGAGGGTGCCGGGCAGCACGGTGAGGTCGGCGAGCTCGCTGCGGCCCTCGGACCAGCGGAGGAGTGCCGCGAGCGCGGCCGGCGCGTCGAAGGTCTCCAGCCGGGCCCGACGGCGGCCGCCCTGCTGGTCCAGGCCCACGGCCGCACCGAGCACGGGCCGCAGGGTGTCGAGCTGCGCCGGGTCGTCGACGGCGAACGAGATGCGGGTCGGTTGGCGCGCCACGACGTCGTGCAGCGTCCCCGCGGTGGCCACGGCACCCTCGTGCAGGATGGCGATCCGGTCCGCCAGCTCCTCGGCCTCCTCCAGGTGGTGGGTGGTGAGCAGCACGGTGGTGCCGGCGTCCAGCAGCCCGCGGACCAGGTCCCACGTGGTGCGCCGGCTCTGCGGGTCCAGGCCGGTGGTCGGCTCGTCGAGGAACAGCACCTCGGGCCGACCCATCAGGGCGAGCGCGAGGTCCAGCCGACGGCGCTCTCCCCCGGAGAGGCTCTCGATGGCGGCGCCCGCCCGGTGCTCGAGCACCACCAGCCGCAGCACCTCGGCCACGCTGCGCGGCCGGTCCAGCGTCCGGTGCCAGAGGGTGGCCATCTCCGTCACGGTGAGCGCGCCGGGAAAGCCGCCCTCCTGCAGCATGATGCCGATCCGGGGCCGGACCCGGGCCCGGTCGGCGTACGGGTCCAGCCCGAGGACGCGGACGGTCCCCGAGGAGGGCGGCGCGAGCCCCTCGACCACCTCCAGCGTCGACGTCTTGCCGGCCCCGTTGGTGCCCAGCAGGGCCAGCAGCTCGCCGCGGCGGACGTCGAGGTCGACGCCGCGGACGGCCTCGAAGCCCTCGTCGGCACCGCGGCGACGCCCCGGGCCGCGGTAGCGCCGGCGCAGCCCGCGGACCTCGACGGCGAGGTCGTCCTCGGGAGGTGGGCCGGTCCGGGAGGTGGCGGACGGGGCAGCAGCGGTCATGTCCCCACCGTCCCCCGGGCCGACCCGACCCGCTAGTGCGCGCCGTCACCGCCGCGCGTGACGGCCTCCCGGCCCGGCGGTGACGTGTGTCATGCGCCGTCACCGGCGGCGCGTGCCGACCACCGAGGGTCGAGTCCCGCGCGCCTTCAGGGCTCCTGGTAGATCCCCAGGACGTTGCCGCCGGGGTCCCGGAACCACGCGATCTTCTCGGCTCCGTCCGGGTCGAAGGGGCGCACGATCACCCCGCCGGAGTCCTCGATCCGCGCGGAGGCGGCGACGACGTCGTCGACCATGATCGAGATGACGATGCCGGGCTCGGCCATCGGCGGTCGTCCCGTCACCCACATGCCGCTCACGACGCGGCCCTCGCGGCCGTCGTCGAACGCGACGGTCCCGTCGTCGTGCTGTCGCAGGCGCCAGCCGAAGCTGTCGCGGTAGAACGCCGACGACCGTGGGACGTCGTCGGCCGGGATCTCGAGGTAGCAGATCCAGCCGTGCGTGGGAGAAGTCATGAGGTGAGCCTGCCGGCGCCGGCGTGGCGAGTCTTGGAGAAAGGTGGATCAGCACGGCAGGTGGTTCGGTGCGTCGACGGACCGCGGGCGGTACTGCGACGGTGTGAGGCCGGTGATCGCCTTGAAGTCGTGGATCAGGTGGGACTGGTCGTGGTAGCCCTGATCGGCAGCGATCCGCGACCAGTCGACCCTGCCGTCGGGTGGCAGCGAGTGCAGCACCCGCTGCAGCCGCCGGAGTCGGGCGTAGGTCTTGGGAGTGAGGCCGGTCGCGGCCCGGAAGCGGCGGATGAACGGCTTGGCCGTCGTCCCGAAGCGCTCGACGACGACACCGACCGGGGCCCCCGCGTCGAGCGACCGCAGGGCCAGGTCGAGGGCCCGGTCGCGGGTGAGCTCGCCCACCGCGTGCGACAGGAGGATCTCCTCGGCGAGGTCGAGCATGCGGTCCGGCGTCAGGCCCGCCATCCGTTCCCGGACGAGCTCTCCCTCCCGGCCCCAGACCTCACCGAGGGACGGGTAGCCGCCGGTGGCCGCGTGCAGGGGGAACGGGACGAAGGGTGCGGCGCCACCGGGAGCGAAGTTGACCGCGACCATGCCGCGCTGGGGCGCGGTCGACACCACCTGGGCGTGCTGCTGCGCGCCGGTGAGGCAGGCACCGTCGACCCACTGCGGGCCCCCGACGTCGGCACGGGTGAAGCCCGCCTCCCGCAGCATGACCACGAGCGAGATCCCGCCGCCGGGGACCATCCGCTCCTGCAGCGTGGCGGGGGTGTCCTCGACGTACTCGACGGAGTCGACGAACGGACGGAGGGCCGCGGCTCGCGGCGGGCGCCACAGGTGCACATCACCTCCAGGCCGGCATCCGCGGTCGACGTCAGGTTCCCGGCCGGTCACCGGTCCGCCGCCCCCAGGTCTACCTCGCCGCGGGGCTGCCGTCCACAGCCCCGGTGGAGCGGGGGCGGCAGGAGGTCGCGGCTGGTGCCCCTGTTCGCCCACGGCGGACGGCGGAAGAAAGACCTCCGCCCCCAGCCTTGAGTCGATGTCGCTCAATGCAGGAGCGGCCCCATTCCTGGAGGTAAGCCTCATGTCCACCACCCGGCTCCCCGTTCTGTTCCTGACCGACCTCGTCGTCCTGCCCGGCATGGTGGTGCCGATCGAGCTCGACGACGCCGCCAAGGCGGCCGTCGACGCCGCCAGCTCCCACAGCGACGGCCACCTGCTCGTCGCCCCCCGGCTCGAGGACCGCTACGCCTCCTACGGCGTCGAGGCCTCGATCGTCCAGATCGGCCGGCTCGCCAACGGCGAGGCCGCGGCCGTCATCCGCGCCGAGCAGCGCGTCCGCATCGGGTCCGGTGTCTCCGGCCCCGGCACCGCGCTCTGGGTGGAGGCCGAGGAGCTCGGCACCACCGGCCACGACAGCGAGGAGGTGACGAAGCTCGCCGCCGAGTACAAGGCGCTGGTCGTCGCCACCCTGCAGCGGCGCGACGCCTGGCAGGTCATCGACACCGTCAACAAGGTCACCGACCCCTCCGCCCTGGCCGACCTCGCCGGCTACGCGTCGTGGCTGACCGACGCCCAGAAGCGCCAGCTCCTGGAGACCCCCGACGTCGCCGAGCGCCTGCGCGTGCTCGTCGCCTGGGCGAAGGACCACCTGGCCGAGACCGAGGTCAACGACAAGATCGCCGACGACGTGCGCGAGGGCATGGAGAAGAGCCAGCGGGAGTTCCTGCTCCGCCAGCAGCTCGCGGCCATCCGCAAGGAGCTCGGCGAGGACGAGCCCGACGGCGCCCAGGACTACCGGACCCGCGTCGAGGAGGCCGCGCTGCCGGACGACGTCCGCAAGGCGGCCCTGCGCGAGGTCGCGAAGCTGGAGCGGGCCAGCGACCAGAGCCCCGAGACGGGCTACCTGCGCACCTGGCTCGACAGCGTCCTCGAGCTGCCCTGGGGCACCCGCACCACCGACACGACCGACGTCGGCGCCGCCCGCGAGGTCCTGGACGCCGACCACCACGGGCTGGAGGACGTCAAGGACCGCATCGTCGAGTACCTGGCCGTCCGCTCCCGCCGCGCCGAGCGGCACCTGGAGGTCGTGGGCGGTCGCGGGTCGGGCGCCGTGATGGCCCTCGTCGGCCCGCCCGGGGTGGGCAAGACCTCCCTCGGCGAGTCGGTCGCCAAGGCCCTCGGCCGGAAGTTCGTCCGCGTCGCCCTCGGTGGCGTCCGTGACGAGGCGGAGATCCGGGGTCACCGGCGCACCTACGTGGGTGCGCTGCCGGGCCGGATCGTCCGGGCCATCAGCGAGGCCGGCTCCATGAACCCGGTCATCCTGCTCGACGAGATCGACAAGGTGGGCGCCGACTACCGCGGCGACCCCGCGGCCGCGCTGCTCGAGGTCCTCGACCCGGCGCAGAACCACACGTTCCGCGACCACTACCTGGAGGTCGACCTCGACCTGTCGGACGTGGTCTTCCTGGCGACCGCCAACGTCGTCGAGACGATCCCGCAGGCCCTGCTGGACCGGATGGAGCTCGTCCAGCTGGACGGCTACACCGAGGACGACAAGATCGCCATCGCCCGCCAGTACCTGCTGCCCCGCCAGCTCGGCCTCGCCGCGCTGACCACGGACGAGGTGCGCGTGGACGACGACGCCCTGCGCGAGATCGCCGCCGACTACACCCGCGAACCGGGGGTCCGGCAGCTCGAGCGGCTGCTGGCCAAGGCGCTCCGCAAGGCGGCGACGCGGCTGGCCCGGGCCGACGCCCCGGAGCAGCTGGTCATCGACACCTCGACGCTGCGCGAGTACCTCGGCCGGCCCCGGTTCACCCCCGACGCCCATGAGCGGACCTCCGTGCCGGGCGTGGCCACCGGCCTGGCCGTGACCGGCCTCGGTGGCGACGTGCTGTTCATCGAGGCGAGCGCGGTCCCGGCCGTCGAGGGATCGGGGAGCGGGTCGGGCGGGCTGACCCTCACCGGGCAGCTGGGTGACGTGATGAAGGAGTCGGCGCAGATCGCGCTCTCCTACGTCCGGGCCCACGCCCCCGAGCTGGGGATCACCGACACGGCCGTGCTGTACGGGCCGATCCACGTGCACGTGCCGGCGGGTGCGGTGCCGAAGGACGGGCCCTCGGCGGGGGTCACCATGGTGACCGCCCTGACCTCGATGGCCGTCGGCCGTCCGGTCCGCGGGGAGGTCGGGATGACCGGCGAGGTCACGCTGAACGGCCGGGTGCTGCCGATCGGCGGGCTCAAGCAGAAGCTGCTCGCCGCCCAGCGCGCCGGGCTCACGACGGTCTTCGTGCCGAAGCGCAACGAGCCCGACCTGGACGACGTCCCGGCGGACGTGCTGGAGGCGATCGACGTGCGGCCGATGTCGGACGTCGCCGCCCTGGTCCGCCAAGCCATCGAGCCGGCTGCCGCTCAGGCGGGATCGCTCGCGGCCTGAGGCCGGCGCACGCAGCAGCGGCCGGGTCCACCCTGGGTGGGCCCGGCCGCTGCGCGTCCGTGGTGGTGCCTCCGGGTCAGGAGGCGGCCGGCGGGGTCCCCCGGTCGGCGATGCCCGCGGGACGCTGGCCGGCGTCCCCCTCGGTCAGCGGATCGGTGTCGTCGCCCGCCTCGTTCCGCGACTTCACCAGGCTGGCCACGGTCGTGACGGCGAGGGTGCCGACGATGACCAGCAGCGAGAACCAGATCGGGATCTCCCCGCCCCAGGGGGCCCAGTCGGCCCAGTGGTACTCGTGCAGGGCGTGCAGCACGAGCTTGACGCCGATGAAGGCGAGGATGACCGAGAGCCCCAGCGACAGGTACACGAGCTTCTTCAGCAGGCCGCCGATGAGGAAGTAGAGCTGGCGCAGGCCCATGAGGGCGAAGACGTTGGCGGTGAACACCAGGTACGGCTCCTGGGTGAGGCCGTAGATCGCCGGGATGGAGTCCAGCGCGAACAGCAGGTCGGTGCTGCCGAGGGCGACGATCACGAAGAACATCGGCGTGATGAACCGCTTGCCCTGCTCCTTGACCGTGAGCTTGGTGCCGCGGAAGTCCTCCGTCGCGTTGAACCGGCGCCGCACGAGGCGCAGCAGCGCGTTGTCGGGGGCCTCCTCGTCGTCGTCGTGCTTGCGGTAGTCGAGGAAGAGCTTGACCGCGGTGTAGACGAGGAACGCGCCGAAGATGAAGAACACCCAGGCGAACCGCTCGATCGCCGCGGCGCCGACGGCGATGAAGATGCCGCGGAAGATCAGGGCGAGGATGATGCCGACCAGGAGAGCGAACTGCTGCAGCTCGCGCGGGACCTTCAGCTTGCTCATGATGATGAGGAAGATGAAGAGGTTGTCGACCGAGAGGCTGTACTCGGTGATCCAGCCGGCGAAGAACTCGCCGGCGTACTGACCGCCCGAGACGAACCAGACCCCCAGGCCGAAGAGCACCGCGAGGCCGACGAACACGCCGATGGCGAGCGAGGCCTCCTTGGTGGAGGGCTCGTGCGGCCGCCGGCCGATGACGAACACGTCGACCGCGAGGATCGCGACCATCACCACCACGGTGATGGCCCAGGCATAGGGGTGGACTTCCATCGGGGTACCTTCCGAGACGGGTCAGCAGACGTCGAGGTCTCGGAGGTCTCTTCCGCCAACCGAGGTTGACCGGGGCACCGGGGCGCACAGGTCGGGCATCGGCCCGCCCAACGCACGTCCGTGATGACGATGCCGACGCGAGGGAATACTCCCCTCCGCAGGCCAGTATGGCAGCCCGGTTGGGGGGCTCTCGACCACGTCCTGCCCTAGCGGCTGGCCTCCACCATCTGCCGCAGCTCCTTCTTCAGCTCGGAGACCTCGTCGCGCAGCCGGGCGGCGACCTCGAACTGCAGGTCGGCCGCGGCCCCGTGCATCTGGGTGGTCAGCTCCTGCACCAGGTCGGCCAGCTCGCCCGCCGGCATGCCGCCGAGCTTCCGGCCGTGGTCGGCGCCGGCCTTGGGCCCGAGGGCCGGCACCGGCGACTTGCCCTTGCCCTGCGGCCGGCCGCTGAGCAGCTGCTCGGTGTCGGCGTCCTCCCGGGCCAGCATGTCGGTGATGTCGGCGATCTTCTTCTGCAGCGGCTTGGGGTCGATGCCGTGCTCGAGGTTGTAGGCGATCTGGATGTCGCGTCGCCGGTTGGTCTCGTCGATGGCCTGGGCCATCGAGTCGGTGATGGAGTCGGCGTACATGTGCACCTGGCCCGACACGTTGCGGGCCGCGCGGCCGATCGTCTGGATCAGGCTCTTGGCGCTGCGGAGGAAGCCCTCCTTGTCGGCGTCGAGGATGGCGACGAGCGACACCTCGGGCAGGTCGAGTCCCTCACGGAGCAGGTTGATGCCGACCAGGACGTCGTACTCGCCCATCCGCAGCTCGCGCAGCAGCGCCACCCGTTGCAGGGTGTCGACCTCGGAGTGCAGGTACCGGGTGCGGATGCCGTTCTCGAGCAGGTAGTCGGTGAGGTCCTCCGACATCTTCTTGGTCAGCGTGGTGACCAGCACCCGCTCGCCGCGCTCGACCCGGAGCCGGATCTCACCCATCAGGTCGTCGATCTGGCCCTGCGTGGGCTTGACGATGACCTCGGGGTCGACCAGCCCGGTCGGGCGGATGATCTGCTGGACGAAGCCGTCGCCCTTGGCCAGCTCGTAGTTGCCGGGCGTGGCCGACAGGTACACCGTCTGGCCGATCCGCTCGACGAACTCCTCGAAGCGCAGCGGCCGGTTGTCCATCGCGCTGGGCAGCCGGAAACCGTGGTCGACCAGCGTCCGCTTGCGGGACATGTCGCCCTCGTACATGCCGCCGATCTGCGGGATGGTGACGTGCGACTCGTCCACGACGAGCAGGAAGTCCTCGGGGAAGTAGTCGAGCAGGCAGTACGGAGCCGTGCCCCGGCCCCGGCCGTCGATGTGGCTGGAGTAGTTCTCGATGCCGGAGCAGGTGCCGATCTGCCGCATCATCTCGATGTCGTAGCTCGTGCGCATCCGCAGCCGCTGGGCCTCGAGCAGCTTGTGCTGCGACTCGAGCTCGGCCAGCCGCTCCCCCAGCTCGTGCTCGATGCGGCCGATCGCCTTCTCCATGCGCTCCGGGCCGGCCACGTAGTGGCTGGCCGGGAACAGGTAGATGTGCTGGTCCTCGGTCACGACCTCACCGGTGAGCGGGTGCAGCGTGCTGAGCTTCTCGATCTCGTCGCCGAAGAACTCCACCCGGACGGCCAGCTCCTCGTACATCGGGAACACCTCGAGGGTGTCGCCGCGGACCCGGAAGGTGCCTCGGGTGCCGGCGAGGTCGTTGCGCGCGTACTGGATGCCGACCAGCTGGCGGAGCAGGGTGTCCCGCTCGATCTCCTGGCCCACCTCCAGCGCGACCATCCGGTCCACGTACTCCTGCGGGGTGCCGAGGCCGTAGATGGCCGAGACGGTCGCGACGACGACGACGTCGCGGCGGGTCAGCAGCGAGTTGGTGGCCGAGTGCCGGAGCCGCTCGACCTCCTCGTTGAGGGAGGAGTCCTTCTCGATGTAGGTGTCCGTCTGCGGGACGTAGGCCTCGGGCTGGTAGTAGTCGTAGTAGGAGACGAAGTACTCGACGGCGTTCTTCGGGAAGAAGTGCCGCAGCTCGTTCGCGAACTGGGCCGCCAGCGTCTTGTTCGGCTGCATGACCAGGATCGGCCGTTGCACCCGCTCGGCCAGCCAGGCGATGGTGGCCGTCTTGCCAGTCCCGGTGGCGCCGAGCAGGACGACGTCCTGCTCGCCGGCGTTGATCCGGCGCTCGAGCTCGGCGATCGCCGCCGGCTGGTCCCCCGCCGGCTCGAAGTCGCTCTCGACGTGCAGGGGCGCCACGACACGTTGCAGGTCTTCCAAGGGACGCATGCGGGAAGCCTACGTCTGGCCACCGACAGTTCCCGCGGCCCCGGACCCGCCCCGGGCGGATGCGGGCGAGGGCGCCCCGGACGGGACGGGGACGCCCTCGCGGAGGCCGTCGGTCAGCCGGCGACCTGCGTCTCGAGCATGGAGGTCGCCATGGCCGAGAAGTCCGTGTTGACCTCGTCGGCGTCCGAGTCCTCGGTGAAGTAGACGGTGGCGAGCACCGTCACGCCGTCGCTCTTGCGCACCGACACCACGGAGTAGACGAGCACCTCGCTGGAGCCCTGGCCACCGGACACGGTGACCTGCGCCAGGCAGGTGGCGCCGCTCACCTTCGTGGAGCCGAGGTCAACCTTCTTCGGCTCCGCGAGCTCGGCGTCGCCTGCGCCCTCGGCCACCTGCTTGTGCCAGGCGGTGCAGAGCTGGCCCGGGTTGGTCCCGGTCTCCAGCTCGACCGCCTGGCCCAGGAACATCTCCGAGCCGTTCGAGAGCTGGGCCAGCCCCTTGGCCTTCTTCGTGACGTCCCAGCCGTCGGCGGGCACGAGCACGATGTCGTTGCCGAGGTCGACGGCGTCGCCGCCGGGCTGCCCGCCGGAGGACGGGGTCGGGTCGGGCTCGGGGCTGCTGGAGGCGCTGGGCCCGGGGCTGCGGGACGCCCTCGGCTCCGGGCTGGGTTCTGCCGTCGGCTCGTCCGGGGGCGCGGTGGGGGCACCGGGGCTGATGGTGGTCGTCGGCTGGTCGCCGTCGTCACCCCCGAACACGAGGGCGATGCCACCGATCAGCACCAGCAGGGCCAGCGCCCCGCCGACCAGGCCCAGGATCAGCCCGGTGCTCTTCCTCCTCGGCGGCCTGGGTCCACCCGCCCCCGCCCCGTAGCCCGGCGGGGGCTGCTGGGGGTAGCCCGGGCCGCCGTACCCGGGCGGCGGCCGCTGGCCGTACCCGGGCTGCTGCCCGTAGCCCGGCTGGCCCCCGTAACCCGGCTGGCCCCCGTAACCCGGCTGGCCCGGCCCGAACCCGGGCTGACCGCCGTAGCCCGGCGGCCCCGGCGGGTAGCCCGGCGGTGGACCCGACGGCCCCTGGGGCGGCGGCCCGCCCTGTCCCTGGCCCCAGGGGCCTGGCTGCTGCGTCATGCCCGCCCCTCCTCGTCCTCGACGCGGGCACGGACCTCGGTCGTGTCCCCGGTCGGCGGTGGCGGTCCTGCCAATGGGGTGCGGGAGACGGACCCGTCCGGACCGACGCCGCCGGCGGCGCCACCGGCTCCCGTCAGGGCCGGCTCGCTGGCGCCGGTGCGCTCGGGCTTGGCCTGGACGCGGACCGCGGTGCCGCAGGCGGTGCAGAAGGCGGCGTGCTCCTGCAACGGCATCTCGCACCGCGCGCAGAACGCGAGCTCGCCGGTTTCGCCGACGCCCCGCTCGCGGGCCGACCGCTCGAGAGCGGCCTCCATCAACCCGACGTGCAGCACGGTCCGCAGCCGCAGGATCAAGACACCGAGGATCAGCAGGCCCCAGAGCACGCCCAGCAGCACGCCGAGCGTGGGGCTGCCGGCGAACGAGAACAGGTAGGTGCCGGCCTGGTAGGCGATGTTGGCCAGCACGGCCAGGACCACGGCGCGGACGTAGCGGGGGGTGAAGCCGTCGTAGCCACGGCCGAGACCGGAGAACTCCGCGCAGGCCAGCCCGGTCGCCGAGCCCATCACGAGCGGCTTGACGAAGCCCTCGAGGAAGACCAGCGACGCCCACAGGCCCGCGTTCTGGTCCTGCAGGCCGCCGGTCAGCAGGTCCCAGTGCCGGACCAGGGTGTCGAAGCAGGCGTACGCGACGCCGCTCACCACCCCGAAGGTGAGACCGTCCATCAGGTCGTCGAACCGTGGGCGGCTGGCCAGCATCACCGGCCCGACCTGCCGGATGAGCTCGCCCACCACCGGCACCAGCAGGGCGACCAGCACGAAGGTGCCCAGCCGCGGGGCGGCGCCGACCGTGCCGTCCAGGCCGGTCGGGGCCAACGGCACCGGCCCGCGCAGGAAGGTCCAGAGCACGGTGAACACCAGGGCCAGCCCGCCGGTGAGCAGGAAGGCCAGGGCCGTCACCGGGAGGGGCTCGTCCTCCCACAGGTTCACGTCGTAGAGGTAGACGACGTAGACGACGGGGATGGCGAACGCGGCGACCAGCACCGCGATGGGCATCGCCCCGAAGAGGGCGGCCACCAGCGCGACCGCCAGGGCCACGGTGAGCGCCAGCCGGTAGGTCTGCGGGCGCTGCCCGGCCCCGCGCGGCATGATCGAGGAGATCAGGGCGAACGAGGCGACGGGCTCGTCGGGCTTGACGGCGAAGGAGTGCCGGCGGCCGCTGTCACCGGACCGCTCGTCCAGCCCGCAGACGTGGCAGAAGTGCGCGACGTCGGGGAGCGCGGCCCCGCAGCGTGGGCATCCCACTGTGTTTCGTCCCCTCTCGACGGGCCGGCCAGAGCCGGCGCCTGGGTGCACGGAGCGGGGCCGTGGTGTCCCCGCCCGGCCAGCGCCGACAGGAGTATGTCAGCCGGCCGCGCCACCCGCCGCGAGCTCGGACCAGAGCGTGTCGACCTGGCGGCGGAGGTCCGCGGGGCTGCCCTCGTTGTCGATCACCCAGTCGGCGGCGGCGAGCCGCTCGGCCCGGCTCGCCTGCGCCTCGACCCGGGCCCGGGCCTCCTCCGCGGTCAGCCCGTTCCGCTCCCGGAGCCGGCGGAGCTGGGTGTCGGGCTCGAGGTCGACCACCACGCAGAGGTCGAAGTCGTCGGCCTGCCCCGTCTCCACGAGCAGCGGGATGACGTGCACGACGACCGCGTCGGCGTCGGCCGCCGCCTCCAGCTGGGCCGCGCGGGCCCGGACCCGCGGGTGGATGATCCGCTCCAGGTCGCGCCGGGCCTCCGCGTCGGCGAAGACGCGCCGGCCGAGAGCCGCCCGGTCCAGCCGCTCACCGTCCAGCACCTCCGGTCCGAAGCGGTGCACCACGGCGTCGAGCCCGGGGGTCCCCGGCTCGACCACCTCGCGGGCCAGCGCGTCGGCGTCGACCAGCACCGCCCCCCGCCGCGCCAGCTCCGCGGCGACCGTGCTCTTCCCCGAGGCGATCCCGCCCGTCAGACCCACCCGCAGCATGGTGCCCAGCCTAGGCAGCGCCACCGGCCCCGACCGGGAACGGCACGAGGCCCTCCCACCGGACGGTGGGAGGGCCTCGTGGTCGAGCTCAGCGGGGCGACCGGCTCAGCGCCGGGTCAGCCGCGGGTGGTGCCTCAGGAGGCGCCGCCCGTCAGCTTCTCGCGCAGGGCCTGCAGGGCCTCGTCGGAGGCCAGCGAGCCCTCCGGCACGACGGCTCCGCTGGGCGCCTCGGCGGGCGCCGGAGCACCGGCGGCACCGGTCGTGGAGGAGTAGCTGGCCGGGACGGCCGCGGCCACCTCGGAGTTCTCCGCGTCCTCGACCTGCTTCTTGTGCGCCTCCCAGCGGGCGTGCGCCTCGGCGTACTGCTGCTCCCAGGCTGCGCGCTGGTCGTCGAAGCCCTCGAGCCACTCGCCCGTCTCGGAGTCGAAGCCCTCCGGGTACAGGTAGTTGCCCTGGTCGTCGTAGGACGCCGCCATGCCGTAGAGCGTGGGGTCGAACTCCTCGGAGTTGATGTCCACACCCTCGTTGGCCTGCTTCAGCGACAGCGAGATGCGGCGACGCTCCAGGTCGATGTCGATGATCTTGACCAGGACGTCGTCGTTGACCGTGACGACCTGCTCGGGGATCTCGACGTGGCGCTCGGCCAGCTCGGAGACGTGCACCAGACCCTCGATGCCCTCCTCGACCCGCACGAACGCACCGAACGGGACCAGCTTCGTGACCTTGCCGGGCACGATCTGGCCGATCTGGTGGGTCCGGGCGAAGGCCTGCCACGGGTCCTCCTGCGTCGCCTTCAGCGACAGGGACACGCGCTCGCGGTCCATGTCGACGTCCAGCACCTCGACGGTGACCTCCTGGCCGACCTCGACGACCTCGGAGGGGTGGTCGATGTGCTTCCAGGACAGCTCCGAGACGTGCACGAGGCCGTCGACGCCACCGAGGTCCACGAAGGCACCGAAGTTGACGATCGAGGACACGACACCCTTGCGGATCTGGCCCTTCTGCAGCTGGGTGAGGAAGTTCTGGCGGACCTCGGACTGCGTCTGCTCCAGCCAGGCACGACGGGACAGGACCACGTTGTTGCGGTTCTTGTCCAGCTCGATGATCTTGGCCTCGAGCTCCATGCCCACGTAGGGCTGCAGGTCGCGGACGCGCCGCATCTCCACCAGCGACGCGGGCAGGAAGCCGCGCAGGCCGATGTCGATGATGAGGCCACCCTTGACGACCTCGATGACGTGGCCGGTGACGACCCCGTCCTCTTCCTTGATCTTCTCGATCGTGCCCCAGGCGCGCTCGTACTGAGCCCGCTTCTTGGACAGGATCAGCCGGCCCTCCTTGTCCTCCTTCTGCTGGACGAGGGCCTCGATCACGTCACCGACGCTGACGACCTCGAACGGGTCGACGTCGTGCTTGATGGAGAGCTCTTTGGAGGGGATGACCCCCTCGGTCTTGTAGCCGATGTCCAGCAGGACCTCGTCACGGTCGACCTTGACGACGGTGCCGGTGACGATGTCACCGTCGTTGAAGTACTTGATGGTCGCGTCGATCGCGGCCAGGAAAGCCTCGGCCGAGTCGAAGTCGTCGACTGCGACCTGCGGGGGTGCCTCGAGGGAGGACGTCATGTAGTAGGGCTCCGATAGTGGAAGGTGTGGGTGTTCCGGTGTGCTGCAGCCGCTCACCGCGGAGAGACCTGCTGCCCGACCTTCTGCTGCACAAACCCACACGTGGTGACTTGGACCCAGACCCGACCGACAACCGACTTCAACCCCGGCACGCGCGACCTGCTCCGTCCGAGGTCGCGCAGGCCACAGCGACATCTCAGGATACGTTCGGGCTGAGGCAGGGTCAAACGCCGGGAGCCCGTCCCCCCGCGTGCCCGGTGCGGACCGCGCGGCCGCACCTACCCTCGCGGTGGACGTCGTCGGCGTCCGCCGAGACCGAACCGCAGGAGGAGACACCGTGACCGGCTTCCGAGGGACCGACGACGCCGGACGGGTGGCCGACCCGCTGACCCCCGAGAGCCTGCGACCGCTGCTGTGGGAGGCGCCGACGTCGGTGCTGCTGGAACGGGTCGCCGACCCCGCGGTGCCGCGGGCGGAGGCCACCCGGGTGCCGGGCGGCCGGTGGGCCGTGGAGGTGCGCTCCGGCGACGGCGAGCGGCTCGTCGCGACCGTCCCGAACACCGACGCGGCCTTCGACGCGCTCCGCTCCTGGGCCGCCGACGACGGCTGGTACCGGGAGGCCTTCAGCTGGTCGCCGGTGGGCCCGACGGCGACCTAGCGGCCACCGGGCTCAGTGGGCCGCCTCGTGCCACGAGCGGCCCACGCCGACGGAGACGTCGAGCGGCACCGTCATCTCGACCGCCTGGCCCATCTTGTCCCGGACCAGCTGCTCCAGCGCCTGCCGCTCCCCCGTCGCGACCTCGAAGACCAGCTCGTCGTGCACCTGGAGCAGCATCCGGCTGCGCATCCCGGCGTCGCCCAGCGCCCGCTCCACGTCGAGCATGGCGACCTTGATGATGTCGGCGGCCGAGCCCTGGATGGGCGCGTTGAGCGCCATCCGCTCGGCCATCTCCCGGCGCTGCCGGTTGTCGCTCATCAGGTCGGGCAGGTAGCGGCGGCGGCCGAGGATCGTCTCGGTGTACTCGGTCTTGCGGGCGTCCGCGACGAGGGAGTGCAGGTAGTCCCGCACGCCGCCGAACCGCTCGAAGTACTCCTCCATCAAGGCCTTCGCCTCGGAGGTGTCGATGGTGAGCTGCTGGCTGAGGCCGAAGGCGCTCAGCCCGTAGGCCAGGCCGTAGTTCATCGCCTTGATCTTGGCCCGCTCGGCCGGCGTGACCGCGTCCGGCTCGACGCCGAAGACCCGGGAGGCCGTCACGGTGTGGAAGTCCATCCCCGAGCGGAACGCCTCGATGAGGCTGGCGTCCTCGCTGGCGTGCGCCATGATCCGCATCTCGATCTGGGAGTAGTCCGCCGACATCAGCGACTCGTACCCGGGGCCCACGACGAAGGCCTCGCGGATCCGCCGGCCCTCCTCGGTGCGGATGGGGATGTTCTGCAGGTTGGGGTCGGTGCTGGACAGCCGGCCCGTCGCCGCGATGGTCTGCACGTAGGTGGTGTGGATGCGGCCGTCCTCGGCCACCGACTTGAGCAGGCCCTCCACGGTCTGCTTGAGCCGGATGGCGTCGCGGTGCACCAGCAGGTGCGCCAGGAACGGGTGCTCGGTCTTGGCGTAGAGGGCCTGCAGGGCGTCGGCGTCGGTGGTGTAGCCCGTCCGGGTGCGGCGGGTCTTCGGCATCCCCAGCTCCTCGAACAGCACCACCTGCAGCTGCTTCGGGGAGCCGAGGTTGATCTGCTTGCCGAGCACCTCGTAGGCGTCGGCCGCCGCCTGGGTGACCTTGGCCCCGAAGTCGGACTCCAGCGCCTGCAGGTGGTCGAGGTCGACAGCCACCCCCGTCTGCTCCATCCGGGCGAGCGTCCGCAGCAGCGGCAGCTCGACCCCGTTGAGCAGGCTGGTGCCGTTGCGCTGGGCGATCTCGGCGTCGAGCGCGTCGGCGAGGTCGATGACGGCGCGCGCCCGGACCATGGCCGCCTCGGCGGCCAGCCGGGTGCCCGAGTCGTCGTCGCCGAAGTCGAGCACCAGCTGGTCGGTCTCCAGCGCGTCGGGCAGGCCCTCGACCTTCAGCTCGCGCTTGAGGTAGCGCACCGTGAGGTCGGCGAGGTCGAAGGTGCGCTGGTCGGGGCGGGTGAGGTAGGCGGCCAGCTGGGTGTCGGAGGTGAGCCCGTCCAGGTCCCAGCCGCGGGCCCAGATGGCCAGCAGCGGCCCCTTCGCGTCGTGCATGGCCTTGCGGTGCGTGGGATCGGCCAGCCAGCGGCTCAGGGCCTGGTCGTCGGCCGGCGTCAGCTGCTGGACGTCGACCTGCGCGGCGGCCCCGTCCGCGGCGGCGAGGGCCAGCGCGCTGATGTCGCCCGTCCCGGAGCCCCAGTGGCCGACGACGTCGACCCCGGTCCGCTCCCCGGCGGCGTGCTCGACCAGCCAGGCCGCCAGCGCGTCCTGCGCCAGCACCTCCCCGGTCAGCTCGAAGCCGCCCTCGGCCACGAGCTCCTCCTCGTTGGGCAGCGCCTCCAGCAGCCGGTCCCGCAGGACCCGGAACTCGAGCCCGTCGAACAGCGTGTGGGTGGCCTCGCGGTCCCAGGGCTGCCGCTCCAGGTCGTCCACGGTCAGGTCCAGCTCGAGGTCGCGGACCAGCGCGTTGATCTGCCGGTTCCGGAGCACGTCCTCGGTCCGGGCCTGGAACTCGGCGGCGGCCTTGCCCTTCAGCTCGCCCGCGTGCGCCACGAGCTCCTCCAGGCTGCCGTACTGCTGCAGCCACTTCACCGCCGTCTTCGGCCCGACGCCGGGGACGCCCGGCAGGTTGTCGCTGGTCTCCCCGACCAGCGCGGCCAGGTCGGGGTACATCGCCGGGGTCGCGAAGTACTTCTCCTCCACCGTCGCCGGGGTCATCCGGGCGAGGTCCGAGACGCCCTTGCGCGGGTAGAGCACGGTGACGTTGTCGGTGACCAGCTGGAAGGCGTCGCGGTCGCCGGTGCAGATCAGCACGTCGAAGCCCTGCGCCTCCGCCTGGGTGGCGAGCGTGCCGATCACGTCGTCGGCCTCGAACCCGGGCTTCTGCACGTAGGGGATGTTGAGGGCCTTCAGCACCTCCCGGACCAGGTCGACCTGACCCTTGAACTCGTCGGGCGTCGCGCTGCGGTTCGCCTTGTACTCGGTGTAGATCTCGGACCGGAAGGTCTGCCGGGAGACGTCGAAGGCGACGCCCACGTGCGTCGGGGCCTCGTCGCGCAGGACGTTGATGAGCATCGAGGTGAAGCCGAACACGCCGTTGGTGTGCTGGCCGGTCGCCGTCGAGAAGTTCTCCACCGGCAGGGCGAAGAAGGCGCGGTAGGCCACCGAGTGGCCGTCGATGAGCAGCAGCTTGGGGCGCGACGGCGGGGCCGCGGCCGCGGCGGCGGCGTTCTTGGCGGCTCGGGAGGAGGGAGCGGTTCGCGCGGGCACGGCCCGACTCTATCCGCGGCCGCTGACAACGCCCGGGCATGCTTAGGCTGAGCCGGTGAGCACCCCCGACCACCCGCCCGTCCCCGCCTGGTACGCCGGGATGACCAGCGCCCTGGACACCAAGATGGGACTGCAGGTGCTCGAGCTGACGCCCGAGCGGATCGTCGGGCGGATGCCGGTGGAGGGCAACACGCAGCCGATGGGGCTCTGGCACGGCGGTGCCTCGTGCGTGCTGGTGGAGACGCTCGGCTCGATCGGGGCCGCGGCGCACGCCCAGCCCGACCGGGTCGCGGTCGGCGTCGACCTCAACGCCACCCACCACCGCTCGGTCCGCAGCGGCTGGGTGACCGGCACCGCGACGGCGCTGCGGCTCGGCCGCTCCGTCGCCAGCTACGAGGTGGTGCTGGTCGACGACGAGGGCCGCCGGGTCTGCACGGCACGGCTGACCTGCCAGCTGGTCGACCCCCGCTGAGTCAGCTGGCGGGGCGGTGGGCGGCCGTGCTGAACGGGGACGTGGGCCGGGGCTGGCGGACCCCGTCGACGGTGACGTCGACCAGCTCGTCGTAGAAGGCCACCCGGTCCCGGATCCGCGCGACGGCCGGGTACGGGTCGGTGTACGACCAGGCCAGGCCGGCGCCGTCGGGGTGGTCGGTCACGTCCCAGTAGCGGTCCGCGTCACCCTTGTACGGGCAGTGGCTGCGGGTGCGGCTGGGGGTGAGGGCGTCGAGGTGGACGTCCGCCGGCGGCAGGTAGTACCGGGTCGGCAGTCCCGTCTCGAACAGCAGCACCGGCGACCGCGAGTCCGCCAGCACGACACCGTCGAGGCTCACGACCACGTGCCGGCTGCTCGGCAGCGCGTCGACCCGCTTGTGCGGGTCGCGCGGGTGGCCGGCCACCTCCTCGTCCTCCTCCAGCCAGCGGTCGAGCAGGCCCGGCTGCCAGCTCACCACCAGCCGGTCCGCCACCGCCGGGTCGTCCCGCGTCCAGGCGGCGTGCGGCAGGGTGCGGCCGTCGACCACCAGGTCGTACCAGACCGACACCGGGCCCTGGGGCAGGAAGAACCAGGGCTGCTCCGGCGGCGGGACGGTCGTCGGACGCAGCAGGTCCTCCCGGACGTCGGCCCGGTCGTAGGCGTAGCCCGGGACCGGGAACGCGTCCTCCCAGAACAGCAGCGGCGTCCGGGTGTCCACCACGGCGACGTCCCCGACGTAGCCCCGGACCCACCGCTGGCTCGGTTCCGTGCGCACGGCGTCCTCCCTCCCCCGCCGCCAGGCTCGCACCGACCGACGACGGGGACAAGGTGAGGGTTCGGCCCGCTCAGTCCTCGCCGAGGTAGGCCTTGCGGACGTTGTCGTCGGTCAGCAGCTTCGCCCCGGTGTCCTCGAGGACGATCGAGCCGACCTCGAGCACGTACCCGTAGTCGGCCAGGGACAGCGCCGCCTGCGCGTTCTGCTCGACGAGCAGGATGGTGACGCCCTCCGACTTCAGCTCGGTGATCGTCGACATGATCCGCTGCATCATCAACGGGGACAGCCCCATCGACGGCTCGTCCAGCATCAGCAGCTTCGGGCGGCTCATCATGGCCCGGCCGATGGCGAGCATCTGCTGCTCCCCGCCGGAGAACGTGCCGGCCGGCTGGGCGCGCCGGGCCCGCAGGATCTCGAACAGGTCGAAGACCCGCTCCAGGTCCTGGGCGATGCCCGCCTTGTCCTTGCGGGCGAACGCGCCGAGCCGCAGGTTGTCCTCCACCGTCAGCCGCGGGAAGATCCGCCGGCCCTCGGGTGAGTGGGCGAGGCCGCGCGTGGTGACCTCGTGGGCCGGCACCGCGTCGATGCGCTCGCCCTCGAACCAGATCTCGCCCTCCTCCGGGCGCAGCAGCCCGGAGATGGTGCGCAGGGTGGTGGTCTTGCCGGCGCCGTTGGTGCCGACGAGGGTCACCACCTGGCCCTGCTCGACGCTGAAGCTGATGCCCTTGACCGCGCGCACCCGGCCGTAGGCGACCTTCAGGTTCTTGACCTCGAGCATCGCGGTCACGACTCCAGCTCCTTCTCCAGCTCGGACGCGTCGTCCGGGCCCGTCCCGATGTAGGCCTCGATGACCCGCGGGTCGGACTGCACCTCGGCCGGCGTGCCCTCGATCAGCGCCTTGCCCTGCACCAGGCAGAGCACCCGGTCGCAGAGGGTGAAGATGAACCGCATGTCGTGCTCGATCACCACGATGGCCAGCCCCAGGTCGCGGATCTTGAAGATCAGCTCCTCGGCCTGCCGGGTCTCCTGCGGGTTCATCCCGGCGGTCGGCTCGTCGAGCAGCAGCAGCTTCGGGTCCGTCGCCAGGGCGCGGGCGATCTCGAGGCGGCGCTGGTCGCCGTAGGGCAGGTTGCGGGCCAGGCTGTCCGTGGTGTGGCCGAGCCCGACGAAGTCGAGCAGCTCCTGCGCCCGCTGCCGGGTCGCCGCCTCCTCGCGCCGGAACTTGGGGCCCCGGATGATGGAGGTGAACGGTCCCGCGGACGTGCGGCAGTAGCGGCCGACCATGACGTTCTCGAGCGCCGTCATGTTGCCGAAGAGCCGGATGTTCTGGAAGGTGCGGGCCATGCCGGCCAGCACCACCTTGCGCGGCTTCGGCGGCAGCACGGCCCCGTCGAACACGACCCGGCCGCTGGTCGGCAGGTAGAGCCCCGTGAGGCAGTTGAAGAACGTCGTCTTGCCGGCGCCGTTCGGCCCGATCAGGCCCATGATCTCGCCGCGGTTGACCCGGAAGTTGACCGAGTCGACCGCCGTGAGGCCGCCGAACCGCATCGTCACGTCCTCGGCCACCAGCATGGCCTCGCCGGTCCGGCCGTCGGCCGGGGCCGTGTCCACCGCCGTCATGTCGTCGCCCCCTTCAGGGTGCTGGGTTGGATCTGGTCGTCGATGCGCTCGGCGAGCTCGTCGTCGTCCTCGTGGAACTCCAGCTGCCGTCGGCGGCTGGCGATCAGCCCCTCGGGCCGGAAGCGCATCATGACGATCAGCGTCAGACCGAACAGCAGCAGCCGGAACTCGCTGACGAACCGGAGCTTCTCGGGCAGCAGGATCAGCAGCGTCGCGCCGACCAGCACCCCGAGGACCGTGCCCATGCCGCCCAGCACGATGGCCGCCAGCAGGAAGGCCGACTGCAGGAAGTTGTACTGGTCCGGCGTCACCGAGACGTCCTGGTGAGCCTTGACCGACCCCGCGACGCCGGCCAGGAACGCGCCGCCCGCGAAGGCGAAGAGCTTGAGCCCGAAGACGTTGACGCCCATCGCCTCGGCGGCCTTCTCGTCCTCGCGGATCGCGACCCAGCCGCGCCCGATGCGGGAGTTGTTGAGCCGGGTGAACACCAGGATGATCAGCGCGATCACCACGAGGAGCAGGAAGTAGTAGTTGGAGAACCGGCCCAGCGGGATCCCCAGCAGCACGTGCGGGTCGCCGAAGTCGAACCCGAAGAGCTCGAGGTCCGGGATGGCCGGGATGCCGTTGGAGCCGCGGGTCAGGTTCGGGCCCGCCTCCCCGTCCAGGTTGATCATGGTGATCCGGAAGATCTCCCCGAACGCCAGCGTGACGATGGCCAGGTAGTCACCGGACACCCGCAGGGTCGGGGTGCCGATGATGAGGCCGAGGGTCGCCGAGACCAGGCCGCTGATCAGCACCACGACGATGAAGGGCGGGTGCCAGTCCAGCGTCGAGAACGCCGACCGGGAGAGGATGGCGGCCACGAAGGCGCCCGCCCCCAGGAAGGCGATGTAGCCGAGGTCCAGCAGTCCGGCGAGACCGACGACGATGTTCAGGCCCATGGCGGCCGCCGCGAAGATGATCACCTGCGTGGCGATCGACATGTTGGCGTCCGAGCCGTCCTGGGTGAACGGGAACAGGAAGGCCACCAGGAAGGAGGCCAGGATCAGGACCTTCCGGTGCCGCTGCGACACCGCGGACAGCCAGCCCATCACGCCGAGCGCGAAGAGCGCGGCGATCACGGTGCCGGCGAAGGCGATGAAGCTGACGAAGGCCCCGGCGTCGTCGGTGTCCAGCGCGTAGGCGATGCCGAACAGCGCGGCCGCCATCACCACGACGATGGCGAGCAGCTCGAGCCAGTCCCGGGTCTGCGCGGTGTAGAGCGTCGGGAGCGGGTCGGGGGCGACGAGCCGGGTGCCGGCGAAGGCCAGCAGCGCGCCCACGAGGGCGATCCAGCCGCCGTAGTTGACGTTCACGAGCCCGCCGAGCTCGGCGGCGATCGAGGCGACGATGAGGAGGGTGAACACCAGGGCGCCGGCCGCGGCCGCCCGGGCGGCACGCAGCCAGCCGACGCGGGGTCGTCCGCGGCGGGCCGGCAGGAACCGCGGGCCGAGCAGGCCGGCGAGGACGAGCAGCCCCAGGACCATGCCCATGACCTGCAGGGGCGAGGGGTTGCCGAGCAGCGTCATGCCGTCGAGGGCGTCGAAGCTGTAGGCCCAGGGCAGCAGGCCCGACACGACCAGGACAGCGCCGCCGACGAGGGCGAGGAGACGGCCACGGGACCCGTGCCGTTCCTGCAGCGCGGGGGTGACCAGCACGGGACGCCTCATGCCCGGTCCACCACCCTCGCACCGAGCAGACCTTGCGGACGGAAGACCAGCACGAGGATGAGCAGCACGAAAGCCCACACGTCCTTCCAGGCCGAGCCGCCGAAGGTGCCGGGGATGTACGAGGTCGCGAGCACCTCGACCACGCCGAGCACCAGGCCGCCCACGACGGCGCCGTTGATGTTGCCGATGCCCCCGAGGACGGCGGCGGTGAACGCCTTCAGGCCGGCGAGGAAGCCGATCTTGAAGTCGATGTTGGTGTAGCGCAACCCGTACGCCAGCCCGGCCACCGCGGCCAGAGCAGCGCCGAGCGCGAAGGCGACCATGATGATCTTGTCGACGTTGATGCCCATCAGGCGCGACGTGTCCGGGTCCTGCGACGTGGCCTGCATGGCCCGTCCCAGCCGCGTCTTGTTGACGAAGAAGAACAGGATCGCCGCGCACACGACCAGCGAGATCAGGGTGAACAGGGCCGCCCGCTGGATGACGACGCCCCCGGGGGTGAACGCCGGGCCGGTCACGACGTCGATCTGCGGGAACGAGATGGCCCGCAGGGAGTCCGGGAAGGTCGGGATCCGGCCGAAGAAGAGCCGGACGAACTCCTGGAGGAAGATGGAGACGCCGATGGCGGTGATCAGCGGGGCCAGCCGCGGGGCGTTCCGCAGCGGCCGGTAGGCGAAGCGCTCGGTGAGCAGGGCCACCCCGACGGCGACGGCGATGCCGCCGATGAGCATCAGGGGCAGCAGCCAGAGGCCGGTCGACCCGCTCTGCCGGCCGAGGACGAGCCACACGGTGAGCGAGCCGAAGGCGCCCATCATGAAGATCTCGCCGTGCGCGAAGTTGATCAGCTGGACGATGCCGTAGACGACGGTGTAGCCCACCGCGATCAAGGCGTACAAGGCTCCCAGCGAGAGGCCGTTGATCAGCTGTTGCAAGACGTCCACCCGTGCCCCCTTCCGTTGCGTGGTTGTCGTGTGCAGCCGCGGCGGTGTCCGCCCCGGACAGAGCACGAGGAGGCAGCGAGCACGTCGACTGCCTCCTCGTCTGGTGCAGGAGTGAGGAAGGCGGATGGTGCTGGGCACCGTCCGCCGCTCCGGACTAGCTACCGGTCTTGTCGGCCTTCCACTTGCCGTCCGTCACCTTGTAGACGGTGAGGATCTTGGTCGTGTTGTCCCCGAACTCGTCGAACGCGACGGGGCCGGAGGCGCCGTCGAAGGACACCTTGCCGATCGCGTCGATCGTGGCCTGCCGGGCGGACTTGGCGTCGGCGGCACTGGCCAGCGACACCTTGAGGCCGTTGATGATGGCGTTGGCCGCGTCGTAGGCGTAGGCGCCGTACGCCTCGTAGGGCTGGTCGTAGCCACCGGCCGCGTAGTCGGTCACGAACTGCTTGGCCGAGTCGAGGGTCTCGACCGGGGCGCCGACGGAGGTGGCGAGGTCACCCTCGGAGGTCTTGCCGGCCAGCTCGATGTAGCTGGGGGTGTACATGCCGTCGCCGCCCATGACGGGGACGTCGAGGCCGGCGGCCCGGGCCTGCTGCGCCAGCGGGCCCGACTGCGGGAACTCACCGCCGTAGTAGACGGCCTCGGGGCCGGCGCCCTTGACCTTGCTGATGACCGCGGAGAAGTCCTTGTCGTCCGGGTTGATCGTCTCGGCCTGGACGATGGTGCCGCCGCCCGACTTGAACGCGTCGGTGAAGGCGGCGACGAGGCCCTGGCCGTAGGCCTTCTTGTCGTGGATCGTGGCGACCTTCTTGATGCCCTGGTCGAGGAGGTACCGGGCCGCGAACGGTCCCTGCACGTCGTCGGTGGTGCAGGTCCGGAAGTAGCCGGGGTACGAGCGCTTGGGGCTGGCCGGGTCGGCGCCCTTGGTCAGCGTCGGGTTGGTGTTGGCGGGCGAGACCTGCGCGATGTTCGCGCCACTGAGGACGGGCTGCACCGACTGGGCGACGGAGGAGTTCAGGGTGCCGACGACGCCGACCACCTCGTCGTCCCCGGCCAGCTTGGTGGCCGCGTTCTTGCCGGTGTCCGGCAGGGCCTGGTCGTCCTGGGGGTCGATCTCGAGCGTCCAGCCCGGGATGGTGCCCTTCTCGTTGGCCTGCTTGACCGCCAGGTCGACCGCGTTCTGGATGCCGAGACCCAGTGCGGACAGGTCACCGGAGAGCGGGGCGATGACGCCGATCTTCGCGACCTTGGTCGCGGTCTCGCCGCTGCCGCCGGTCGCCTCTTCGGCCCGGGTCCCGCAGGACGAGACGGCCAGGACGGTCGCCAGCAGTGTGGCCCCCGTGAGCACGAGTTGCTTACGCACATTTCCTCCAAGTTGAGCTGCTACGTGGCGCAGGGTCCGTCCGGGCAGGGCCCGGCGAACTGGACGGAACCCTACGTCCGCCTCCCCCTGTTGAGGGCCCTGATCCCCTCGTGTTGCATGTTCGTTACCTGCCTGCGCGGTGGCGGGCGGGGCGCTACTTCTTCTTGCCGCCGGACCCGTGCTCGATGACTCCTTCGGCCACCTCGCGCATCGACTTGCGGAGATCCATAGCCGTCTTCTGGATCCAGCGGAAGGCCTCGGGCTCGGTGAGACCCAGTCCGGTCTGCAGCAGACCCTTGGCGCGGTCGACCGCCTTCCGCGACTCCAGCCGCTCGGTCAGGTCGCTGACCTCGGCCTCCACCGCCTGGATCTCGGCGAACCGGGCGCGCGCCACCTCGATGGCCGGCACCAGGTCGGACTTGCTGAAGGGCTTCACCACGTAGGCCATCGCCCCGGCCGCGCTGGCCCGGTCCACCAGCTCCCGCTGGCTGAACGCGGTCAGCATGACCACGGGGGCGATCCGCGCGGTGGCGATCTGCTCGGCCGCGCTGATGCCGTCCATCTTGGGCATCTTCACGTCCATCACCACGAGGTCGGGCTTGAGATCGGTGGTGAGAGCCACCGCCGCCTCCCCGTCGCCGGCCTGGCCGACCACCTCGTAGCCCTCTTCGGTGAGCATCTCGACCAGGTCCAGACGGATCAGGACCTCGTCCTCCGCGACGACCACGCGCGTCTTCGCACTGTCCGTCGTACCAACTTCTGCGTTCGTCACGCAGGACACCTTAGCCAGGCCGTGTTACGGGTTTGTCGCGGTCGAGCCCGCCGGAGGACGCCGGAACGGTCCGTCCCGCTGTGGCAGAATGAGGCGCTCCCGCGTCGGCCACGGCCCGCGCGCTCCCCTCGCCGGGGTGGCGGAAGGGTATACGCGGACGGCTCAAAACCGTCTGTCTGCAAGGACATGGGGGTTCGAATCCCCTCCCCGGCACCAGATCGTGCACCGCGCTGCGTGGGTCATCTCCGCCGGCGGTGCGGACCACGAGGGCGCCCCGCCTGCTCGGGCCCCAGCGCGGCTTCGTGCCTGGGTGCCGGGGGTCGAACCTCCTGGTCTGCGAGGCTCCTCGGCCGCGACGAGCAGAACGCCCCCGGTCCCTGACGGGACCGAGGGCGTTCAGCGATCTGATCACTGCCGGGGCACACGGATCGGGCGCCCCTGTCGAGAGGAGGAGGGCGTGAACACGCTTTTCCGTTCACGCCCGACGACGTCGACAGGGGTCACGGCCCGATCCGCGTCCGAGCGGAGCGAGGACAGAATTACAGCGGAGCGCCGATCCGCCGCACCCGCACCATGTTGGTGTGCCCGGCGACGCCGGGAGGTGAGCCGGCGACGATGACGACCCGCTCGCCCTCGGCGATCATGCCGGTCTCGATGAGGGCCTTGTCGACCTGCCGGATCATGTCGTCGGTGTGGTTGACCATCGGGACCAGGAAGGACACGACGCCCCAGCTGAGGGTCAGGGCCGCCTGGGTCTGCTCCACCGGGGTGAAGGCCAGGACGGGGATCTCGGAGCGCAGCCGGGCCAGCCGGCGGGCCGAGTCGCCCGAGTGGGTGAAGGCCACGAGGAACTTGGCGTCGATCCGCTCCCCCACCTCGGCCGCGGCCTTGGTGATGACGCCGCTGGTGGTGTGCGGGTCCCAGTCGATGTCCTGCATCTGCTCCTGGCCGTGCGCCTCGGTGGTCGAGACGATCCGGGCCATGGTCTCGACGGTGACCACCGGGTACTCGCCCACGCTGGTCTCGCCGGAGAGCATGACCGCGTCGGCGCCGTCGAGGACGGCGTTGGCGACGTCGGAGGCCTCCGCGCGGGTGGGGCGGGGTGCGGAGATCATCGACTCGAGCATCTGGGTGGCCACGATGACCGGCTTGGCCCAGCGCCGGGCTGCGGTGACGATCCGCTTCTGGACCAGCGGCACGTCCTCGAGCGGCAGCTCGACGCCCAGGTCGCCGCGGGCCACCATCAGCGCGTCGAACGCGTCGATGATCTCGTCGAGGTTCTCGACGGCCTGCGGCTTCTCGATCTTGGCGATGACGGGGACGCGACGTCCCTCCTCGTCCATGATCTGGTGGACGATCTCGACGTCCTGCGCGCTGCGGACGAAGGACAGCGCGACCATGTCGACGCCGTGCCGCAGGGCCCAGCGCAGGTCGTCGCTGTCCTTCTCGCTCATGGCGGGGACGCTGACGGCCACCCCGGGCAGGTTGATGCCCTTGTTGTTGCTGACCGGACCGCCGACGATGACCTCCGTGACGACGTCGGTCGCGGTGACCGAGGTGGCCTGCAGCATCAGCCGGCCGTCGTCGATGAGGATCCGGTCGCCCGGGTTCACGTCGCCGGGCAGGCCCTTGAAGGTGGTGGAGCAGCGGGTCACGTCACCGGCGATGTCGTCGACGGTGATGGTGAAGGTGGCGCCGACCTCGAGCACCTCCTTGCCGCTGGCGAAGCGGCCGAGGCGGATCTTCGGCCCCTGGAGGTCGGCCAGGACGCCGACCGGACGACCGACGGCGGCCGCGGCCACCCGGACGTTCGCCAGGTTGGCCTCGTGGTCGGCGTACTCACCGTGGCTCATGTTCAGACGGGCGACATCCATGCCGGCCTGGACCAGCTCGATGAGGCGCTCGGGCGCTGAGGACGCAGGCCCCAGCGTGCAGACAATTTTGGCTCTACGCACGGCCTGACCCTAGCCGGACCCCCTGGGCCCGGCGAGACCAACCGGGGCACTGGTCCGTTGCGCGGTCGCGTCAGGCGGCGCGGACGACGTCGAGCGCGTGCTGCAGGTCCGCCGGGTAGGGCGAGGTGAACGCGACGGGCTCGCCGGTGGTCGGGTGCACGAACCCGAGCCGGACGGCGTGCAGCCACTGCCGCTGCAGGCCGAGCCTGGCGGCGAGCACCGGGTCGCCACCGTAGGTGGGGTCGCCGGCGCAGGGGTGCTTGATCGCCGCCATGTGCACCCGGATCTGGTGGGTGCGACCCGTCTCCAGCGTGACCTCGAGCAGCGTGGTGCCGACGAAGGCGTCCAGGGTCTCGTAGTGGGTGACGCTGTGCCGGCCGCCCTCGACGACCGCCATCTTGTAGTCGGCGCCGGGGTGCCGGCCGATGGGGGCGTCGACGGTGCCCGTGAACGGGTCCGGGTGGCCCTGCACCAGCGTGTGGTAGGTCTTGTCGACCGTCCGTGACTTGAAGGCACGCTTGAGCACGGTGTAGGCGCGCTCGCTCTTGGCCACCACCATGAGCCCCGACGTGCCGACGTCCAGGCGCTGCACGATCCCCTTCCGCTCGGGCACACCGGAGGTGGAGATGCGGAAGCCGGCCCCGGCCAGGTGCGCCAGCACGTCCGGGCCGTCCCAGCCCACGCTGGGGTGGGCGGCGACGCCGACCGGCTTGTCCACCACCACGATGTCCTCGTCGTCGTGCACGATGCCGACGCCCTCGACGGTCCGGGGGACGACGCGAGCGGTGCGCTCCTCCTGGTCGTCCAGCTCGACCTCGAGCATGGCACCGCCCAGCACGCGGTCGGACTTGGCGACGGTCGTGCCGTCGACCCGGACCTGACCGCGACCGATCAGGTCGGCCGTCCGGCTGCGCGAGAGGCCCAGCATCCGGGCGACGGCTGCGTCGACGCGCTCCCCCTCGAGCCCGTCGGGGACGAGGACCACGCGGGTCTCAGGCATCCTCGACCTCGCGCCGCGGCCCGTCGTCGACGACGGCCCGGCCGGCCGACGGGGCGGTGGCCGCCGACTGGGCGGGGGTGGCCCCGCGCGGGTAGCGCTCGCCGCCGATCCCCACGTTCTTGACCACGGCCAGCACCATGATCAGCACCGCGGCCGCGGTGATGCACATGTCGGCCACGTTGAAGATGGGCCAGTGCGGCAGCTGCAGGAAGTCGACGACGTGGCCCCGCAGCGGCCCCGGCTGCCGGGCGAACCGGTCGACGAGGTTGCCCGCCACGCCGGCGGAGAGCAGCCCGAGGGCCACCGACCAGGCCGGGTGGCCGAGCTTCGGGACCAGGCGGGCGACGACGAAGACCAGCACCGCGCAGGCGGCGAGCGCGAACACCGGGGTGATCCCCTCCCCGGTGCTGAAGGCGGCGCCCGGGTTGCGGATCAGCAGCAGGGTCAGCAGCCCACCGAGCAGCGGGACCGGCCGGCCCGGCTCGAGCTGGCCGACGGCGACGACCTTGGTCACCACGTCGAGGACGAGCCCGGTCAGGGCCACGACGGCGAACAGCCCCCGCAGCCGGCGGCGGTGCGCCGCCGTCAGGACGGGGGCCGCGGGCTGCGGCGGAGGCGCTACCGTCGCTCCTCGCGCTGCTTGCACTTCACGCACAAGGTCGCGCGGGGGAACGCCTGCAGACGCCCCTTGCCGATGGGCTGGCCGCAGTTGTCGCAGCTGCCGTAGGTGCCCAGCTGGATGTGCCGCAGGGCCAGCTTGGACTGGTCGAGCATCTCGCGGGCGTTGTTGGCCAACGACATCTCGGCGTCCCGCTCGAAGTTGGCGGAGCCGACGTCGGCGGGGTCGCGGCCGGCGCCCTCGGTGCCGTCGCGCAGCAGCCCGACCAGCTCGGCGGTGGAGGTCGCGAGCTGCTCGCGGAAGCGGACGATGTCGGCCTCGAGCACCTCGATCACCTCGGCGAGCTCCGCCTCGGTCCAGGGGTCCTCACCCTCGCGCACCGGCAGCTCGGCGGCGTTCGCAGCCTCGACGTGGTCGGCGATCACGGTCTCGTTGACCGGGAGTGCGTGGATCGCGGGGGCCTGCCGCGCACCGGTGCGGGTCGTGGTCGCAGCGCCGTCGCCGGCGGTGGTCGCCTTGGCGGTTGACATGGGGTTCCCCCTGAGGGTTGGAGTGACGCAGAGACAGTAGGCGGTGATCGGCCGCAACTCAATGTCCGGAGGACCCGCGGGACCACCGGAGGGCGAAGAATCTGCTGAGCGGGACACCGGGCAGCGCACAGGGCCCGTGGTTCCGGGCCGTGTGCGTGCCGGGGTCAGCGCTGGTCGCCGAGCAGCGCGTCCAGGCGCGGGGTGTCGCTGCTGGTGGCCGATCCCCCACCGGCGGTGGGGGCGTCGTCCGCGGCCGGGTCGGCCCCCGGCTCCGCGCCGTCGGCGGCGGACGCGCCACCGGTGGTCCGCGGAGCGGTCGGGGCGGCGTCCAGCGCGGCCGGCGGGTCGGCCGGCTCCTCGTGGCCGCTGGCGAGCACCTCGATCTGGCTCTGCAGGTGGCGGGTGAGGTTGCTGCGGTAGGTCGCCTCGAAGCTGCGGAGCGCCTGCACGGTCGCGGTGAGCTCGTCGCGCTGCTTCTCCAGCTCCCCGAACATCTGGGTGCGCCGCGTCTCGATCTCCCGGTCGAGCGACTCCGCGCGGCCCAGCGCGTCGGCCTGCAGCCGCTCGGCGTGGGCGCGGGCCTCGGTCTCGACCTTCTGGGCGCGGGCGTGGGCCTCGGACGTCTCCTCGGCGGCGGCCGTCGAGGCCTGCTCGCGGATCTGGGCGGCCTCGGCGGCGGCCTCGGCCACCAGCCGCTCGGCCTGGTCCGTCGACAGCTCGACCAGCCGGACGACCGCGGAGCTGGCCTCCTTGCTGGCGGTGACGACGAGCCGCTCGACGGGCTGCGCGGGGGCGCTGACGACCGGCGCGGGAGCCGTGCCGGGGGCCGGGCTGCTGGCGGCCGGCTGGCGCTCGGCCACCACGGGCTTCGCGTCCTCGGCGGGCGTGCTGGCGGCCGAGCCGGTCGACTTCAGCGACTCGACCTGCTTCTTGAGGTTCCGGTTCTCCTCGAACAGCTGCTCGAAGGTGGCCTCCACCTCGTCGACGAACTCGTCGACCTCCAGGACCTCGTAGCCGGACTTGCGGGCCATCCGGAAGCGCTTGTTGCGCACGTCGTCCAACGACAGAGTCATCGTCCACCTCGCGATCTCACAGGGGCGCTGGGCAGGTTCACCCAACCGGGTCACCCTACCGGCTGGCTCCGGGGATCACGCAGCAACGGGCCGCGCCGGGCGCGGCCGGGTCACAGACCGAAGAAGACCAGCGCGACGACCCGCATCAGCAGGCTCACCAGGATGAACAGCCCGATGAAGGCGAGGTCGAGCATGACCGTCCCGATCCGGACGGGGCGCAGCACCTTGCGCAGGGCGCGCAGCGGGGGGTCCGTGACGGAGTAGACGAACTCGGCGGCCACGAGGAGGGGGCCGCGGGGCTCCCAGTCGCGGACGAGCACGGGGACCCAGGAGAGGATCATCCGCGCGAAGAGGAACACGAGGAAGATCCTCAGCACCACGAGGATGAGCGATCCGACGATTACCACGGTGAGGAACCCTGTTCTGCTACGGCCAGTCGAGGTCGAGCGGCACTCCGTTGCTCCCAGGGTAGGCCCCCGGGCAACGGGTGGCACGGGTGCGCGCCGGCCGGGCGGACCGGACCGGCCGCGGCCGGCTCAGCTCTGGTTGAAGAAGCCCCCGGCGGCGATCCGCTCCTTGTCCTCGGCGGTCACGGTGACGTTCTGCGGGGACAGCAGGAACACCTTGCTGGTGACGCGCTCGATGGTGCCGCGCAGGCCGAAGATCAGCCCGGCGGCGAAGTCGACGAGACGCTTGGCGTCCACGTCCTCCATCTCGGTCAGGTTCATGATCACCGGGACGCCGTCGCGGTAGTGCTCGCCGATGGTCCGCGCCTCGTTGTAGGTGCGCGGGTGGACGGTGATGATGCGGGACACGTCGGCCGTCCGGGGGGTCGGGTTGGGCGCCGGGGCGGCGCTCGGGATCGAGACGGGGGTGGAGCCGTGGGCCGCCGGCGGGGTGGTGCGCCGGGTCTCGAGGGGCGTGACGCTGGCGGGCCGCTTCTCCTGCGCCCCCAGCAGCTCCTCGCGGCTGATGCCCTCGGTGCGCTCCGTGGCGTCGGCGTCGTCGTAGTCCGCGTACCGGTCGTCGGTGACCAGACCCAGCCACGCGGCTGCCCGCTTCAGTTTCTCCGCCATGTGGTCGTCCTGCCTCTGCCGTCTCGAAGGTGCTCGTGCTGGACCAGCCCTCGCGGGCCGGTCGGGTGGGGGACGGGTCCGGCGTCGCCGGCCGGGTCCCCCGCGTCGCTGCCGCCGACGCTACCGGCCGGTGGCCGCGAAGCGAGCCAGGTCCTCCCCGACACGCGGGTCCACCCCGGTCCGCCGGACCGGGGTGGGCGCGCCGCCGGGCGACCGGCTCACTTCATGAAGTCGGGGATGTCCAGGTCGTCGTCGTCGGCCGGACGGGTCGACCGCGGGGCGGCCGCCTGCTGCTGCGGCGTCGGCCGGAACACGGGTGCACCGGCGGGGCCGGTGGGGGCGTGGCCGGCGGGCGCTGCGGCCGGGGCCGGCTGCGGGGCGGGGGCGGGGGTCGGGGCACCGCCGTTCTGCGGGGCGGTGGGCGCCGGGCCGCCGCCCGGGCGCGCGCCCTGACCGCTCGGTCGGAGGTCGGCGTTCCGGCTGATGCCCGGCTGCCGGCGCGGCGGCTGGCCGCCCTCGAAGCCCGCCGCGATGACCGTGACCTTGACCTCGTCGCCGAGGGCGTCGTCGATGACCGTGCCGAAGATGATGTTCGCGTCCTCGTGCGCGGCGGCCTGGATCAGGTTGGCCGCGGCCGAGACCTCGAACAGGCCGAGGTCGGAGCCACCGGCGATCGAGAGCAGCACCCCGCGGGCACCGTCGATGCTCGCCTCCAGCAGCGGGGACGAGACGGCCATCTCGGCCGCCGCCCGGGCGCGGTCCTCGCCCCGGGCCGAGCCGATGCCCATCAGCGCGGACCCGGCGTTGGACATGACCGCCTTGACGTCGGCGAAGTCCAGGTTGATCAGGCCGGGGGTGGTGATGAGGTCGGTGATGCCCGAGACACCCTGCATCAGCACCTGGTCGGCCTGCTTGAAGGCGTCGAGGATGGCGATCTGGTGGTCGACCATCTGCAGCAGCTTGTCGTTCGGGATGACGATGAGGGTGTCGACCTCTTCGCGGAGGCCGGCGATGCCGGACTCGGCCTGGGTGGCGCGGCGCTTGCCCTCGAAGGAGAACGGCCGGGTGACCACGCCGATGGTCAGGGCGCCGAGGGCGCGGGCGATGCGGGCGACGACGGGCGCCCCTCCGGTCCCGGTCCCACCCCCCTCGCCGGCGGTGACGAAGACCATGTCGGCGCCCTTCAGCGCGTCCTCGATGTCCTGGGCGTGGTCCTCCGCGGCCTGGCGGCCCTTGTCCGGGTCGGCGCCGGCCCCGAGGCCGCGGGTGAGCTCGCGGCCGATGTCCAGCTTGACGTCGGCGTCGCTCATCAGCAGCGCCTGGGCGTCGGTGTTGACGGCGATGAACTCGACTCCCCGAAGTCCGGCCTCGATCATCCGGTTGACGGCGTTGACGCCGCCGCCGCCGACCCCGACGACCTTGATGATGGCCAGGTAGTTCTGTGATGCAGAGACCACGGGTATTCCGCCTCGACTTCCGTGCTGACGACATGGGGGGCGCGCGGAGAAGTCTCGACCTTCAGTCAACGGGGAAGGGGCCTGGGACGGACGGACCGGCGTGGCACGAGGCTATCCGAGACCGGCGGGCGGCTGTCCACCCGCAGGCGCCAGACACGCCCGGCATCCGCCAAAACGCCCCGAATGCTCGACCTGAGGTATACCTTCACGCCCGCTCGCGCAGGACGCTCCCGCGGCTCAGCGGACGGCGGGCGTGTGCGGGGCCGAGACGTCGATGGTGCGGGTGGTCTTCGTGCGGAGCGCGTCGACGATCTGCGCCTTGAGCGGGGACTCCCGCGCGTCACCCCAGCGGACGGTGGTCCCCGACCGCAGCTCCAGCACGATGTCGTCGGCGGAGGTCGCCCGGATCCGCTGCACGTCGTCGCGCAGCTCCGTGGGCAGCGACTCGGCGACCACGGCGAGGTCGGTGAGCAGGGGCACGGCGCCCGGGTCGGCGTCGGCGCGCAGCACCCCGTCGGGCACCGCGGACCGCGTCTCGTAGGCGACGCCGCGGAGGTCGACCAGGGCGAAACCGTCCGGCTGCCGGATCGCGAGCAGCGGCTCGCGCTCGACGACCGCCACCTCGACGGTGTGCGGCCAGCGGCGCTCCACGGTGGCCGAGGCGACCTGCGGCAGCGTGGTGGCCCGGCGGGCGATGGCGTCCACGTCCTGGCGGGCCAGCGGCACACCGAGCGGGACGGCGACGGCGTCGCGCACCTGGGTCTCGGTCAGCTCGCGCTGCCCGGTGACGGTGACCTCCCGGGCCGCGAGCACGGACGAGGCGGTGACCAGCCACACCAGCACGCCGGCGAGGACCACGACCAGGGCCACCACCCCGGCGGCCACCAGCCGCCGTCGGGTGGCCCGGCGCCGGTCGAGCTCGCGCCGCAGGTCGGGCCGGGGCCGTGGGGTCGGCGGGCTGGACGGCCGGGCCGGGGTCCCGGTGGCGGTCGGGCTCATCGGCCTCCTCCTGCGCGCTGCTCCAGCTGGGCGACGATCTGCGGGGCCACCTTCGTGACGTCCCCGCAGCCGACGGTGATGACCAGGTCGCCCGGCCGGGCGAGGGCGGCGACCGTCGGCGCCGCCGCGTCCCAGTCGGGCACGTAGGTGACGTGCGCCGTGCCCGGGCTGACGGCGTCGGCGACGAGGGCCCCGTCGACGCCGGCGATGGGGTCCTCCCGGTCGCCGCAGACGTCCATCACGACGGCCTCGTCGGCCAGCTCGAGGGCCGCGGCCAGCTGGGGCCAGAAGTCCCGGGTCCGGGTGTAGAGGTGGGGCTGGAAGCAGACGACGACCCGGCCGTGCTCCCCCACCCCCGTCCGCGCCGCGACCAGGGTGTGGTGCACCTCGGTCGGGTGGTGGGCGTAGTCGTCGTAGACCCGGACGCCGTCGACGGTGCCGACCAGCTGGAAGCGGCGGTTGGTGCCCGCGTAGCCGCCGAGCTCGGTCCGGACCCGGGCCTCGTCGGCGCCCAGCCAGGTGGCGACGGCGTAGGTGGCGGCGGCGTTCAGCACGTTGTAGTGACCGGGCACGGCCATCGCCACGGGACCGCCCGCCCCCCGCCGGTGCAGGCTGAACTGGGAGCCGGTGCCGGCGAAGGCGGTGCCCGCGATCCGCACGTCGGCGTCCGGCGACACGCCGAAGGTGACGACCTCCAGCCCCTCCGGGGCCCGGCCGTCGGCCTGGGCGCGGCGGACGCGCTCGGTCAGCAGGACCGCGCCCGGGTCGTCAGCGCTCACCACGAGCAGCCGGACGGCCGGGCCGGTCGCGAAGCGCAGGAAGCCGTCGGCGTAGTGCTCCGCGGTCCCCCAGTTGCTGAGGTGGTCGGCGTCGACGTTGGTGACGACGGCCACCTCGGCCGGGTACTGCAGGAACGAGCCGTCGCTCTCGTCGGCCTCGACCACCATGACGTCGCCGCCGCCGAGGTGGCCGCCCGTCTTGGTGCCCGTCAGGGCGCCGCCGATGACGAAGGACGGGTCGAGCCCGCAGCCGGTGAGGACGTGCGCGAGCATGCCCGTCGTCGTCGTCTTGCCGTGGGTGCCGGCGACGGCGACCCCGCGGCGGCCGAGCATCAGCGAGCCGAGGGCGGCGCTGCGGTGCAGCACCCGCAGCCCCCGGCGCCGGGCCTCGGCGAGCTCCGGGTTCTCGGGCCGGATGGCGGAGGAGGCGACGACGGTGCGCGCGTCGCCCAGCTGCTCGGCCGCGTGGCCCACGTGCACCCGGGCGCCGGCCGCCTCCAGCGAGCGCAGGTAGGCGGAGTCGTTGCGGTCGCTGCCGCTCACCTCGACGCCCAGCTGGACCAGCATCGAGGCGATGCCGTTCATCCCGGACCCGCCGATGGCGATGAAGTGCACCGGACCCAGCTCCTGGGCCGGCACCAGCTCGACCGGTTCCACCAGCGCCATCAGGCCACCACCTCCAGGGTTCTGCGCGCCAGCTGCGACGCGGCGTCCACCCGGGCAACGCCGCGGAGGGCGTCCGTCATCCCGCGCAGCCGCGCGGCGTCGGCCAGCAGGGCCGGCACCGTCCGGGCGACCCACGTCGCCGTGCACGCGGCGTCGGGCAGCAGCAGGCCGCCCCCCGCGTCGACGACGAGGGCCGCGTTGCGAGCCTGCTCACCGTTGCCGTGCGGGTAGGGCACGAACACGGCGGGCAGGCCGACCACGGCGGTCTCCAGCACCGTGCTGGCCCCGCAGCGCCCGAGCATCAGGTCCGCGGCCGCGTAGGCGTCCTCCATGGCGTCGACGTAGCCGACGGGGTGGTAGCCCGCGCCGGTGGCGAGGTCGACCGTCGGCCGGGTCTCGTCGGTCAGGTTCTTCGGCCCCAGCACGTGCAGCACCTGGATGCCCGCGGCCAGCAGGGAGTCGCGGGCGCCGAGCACGGCGCGGTTGATGCTCGCCGCACCCTGCGAACCGCCGCTGACCAGCAGCGTCGTCCGCTCGGGGTCCAGCCCGGCCCGGCTGCGGGCGTCGGAGCGCGCGGCCGCGCGGTCCAGCTCGGTGATCCCCCGCCGCAGCGGCAGGCCCAGGTAGCGGGCGTGCGGCAGCGGGGTGTCCGGGAAGGCGGTGTACACGTGCCGGGTGAGCCGGGCGGCCAGCTTGTTGGCCAGCCCCGGCACCGCGTTCTGCTCGTGCAGCACGATCGGCAGGCCCAGCCGGCGGGCGGCCAGGTACACCGGGGTGGAGACGTAGCCGCCGAACCCGAGCACGACGTCGGCCTCGACCCGCCGGAGCAGGGTGACGGCCGCGGCCACGGCCTGCCAGAGCCGGACGCCGACCAGGGCCTGGTCGACGCCGGGCCGGCGGGGCAGCGGGACGGGCGGGATGAGCTCGAGGGTCAGGCCAGCGGCGGGTACGACCCGGGTCTCGAGCCCGCGGGCCGTGCCCACGGCGGTGACCCTGACGCCGGGCCGCAGCCGCTCGAGCTCGGCGGCGGTCGCGATCAGCGGCGAGGTGTGCCCGGAGGTCCCGCCGCCCGCGAGGACGACCGAGGGCGCGGCGGAGGTCACCGGGGACCCCGCGAGCCGACGACGGTGCTCACCCGCGGGCGGTGCCGCTCGGGCCGCTGGGCCAGCAGGGCGCGGGCCCCGGGCTCCCGGCGCGCGCAGGCCAGCAGCACGCCGACGGCCAGCAGGTTGGCCACCAGTGCCGAGCCGCCGTAGGACACCAGGGGCAGCGGCACCCCGGCGATCGGGACCAGCCGCAGCACGACGGCCAGGTTGATCAGCGCCTGGATCATGAACCAGGCGGTGACCCCTCCGGCGGCGTAGCGGGCGAAGGGCTCGTCGGAGCGGGTGGCGATCCGCACGCCGGCGTAGCCGAGGACGAGGAACAGCCCGAGCACGACGAGGCTGCCGAACAGCCCGAACTCCTCACCGAGCACGGCGAAGATGAAGTCGGTGTGCGCCTCGGGCAGGCTCCCCCACTTCTGCCGGCTGGCGCCCAGGCCGACGCCCCACCAGCCGCCCGAGGCGATGGCGTACATGCCGGCCTGCGACTGGTCGTTGGCCCCGCCCAGGTCGGCGGTCGGGTCGAGGAAGGCGGCCAGCCGGCGCATCCGGTTGGGGCTGGAGGCGAAGAGGCCGACCACCCCGAGGACGCCGACGCCGGCCAGCGCGCCGAGGACGCGGAGCGGGGCCCCGACGATCCACAGCACCCCGGCGACGATCCCGGCCATCACCACGGCCGTGCCGGCGTCGCCCTGGAAGACGACGAGCAGGATGAGCAGCCCGCAGACCGGCAGGTAGGGCACCAGCAGGTGCTTGGGCTGGTCGAGCAGCCGCTGCTTGCGCGCCAGCACGTCCGCGCCCCACACGATCATGGCCAGCTTCGCGAACTCGGCCGGCTGGATGGAGAACGACTCCGACCCCAGGTAGAGCCAGTTCCGGTTGCCGTTGATGGTCTTGCCCAGCCCGGTGTAGGTGAGGGTCAGCAGCACGGCCGCGAGACCGACGCCGGCCCAGCCGAGCATCCGCAGGGTGCCGAGCGGCAGGCGGGCGATCACGACGGCGGCGACCAGCCCGGCGACGAGGAAGATCGCCTGCCGCTTGACGTAGTAGTAGGAGTCGCCCTCGTTGAGGTAGGCGCTGACGCTGGACGCCGACAGCACCATCATCAGCCCGAGGACGAGCAGCAGGGAGACCGAGGCGAGGACGAGGTGGTAGCTGGTCAGCGGCCGGTCGAGCACCGCGCGGAGCCAGCCGAGCGTCTCGTGCAGGGCGCCGGCACTGCGGCGGCCGGTGGCGAGCCGCTCCCGCTTGACGGAGCTGCGCGGCGTCCCCGCGGTGCGGGGGGCCGGAACGCCACCCCGGGAGGGAACTGTTGTCGCCACGCCTGCTGCTCCTTCGTGCTCGCCTACGCCGCGCCACCCGTCCCGCCCGACCCGGAGGTCAGGTGCCGGATCGCCCGGACGAACGCGTGGCCGCGCGCGGCGTAGTCGGTGTACATGTCCTTGCTGGCGCACCCCGGGGCGAGCAGCACCGTGTCACCGGGCCGAGCCATCGAGGCAGCCGCCGTGACGGCCTGCACCATGGCACCAGTGTCGGTGGCCCCGATCATCTCGACGGGGACATCGGGGGCGTGTCGAGCCAGCGCCCCGGCGATCACGTCGCGGTCGACGCCGAGCAGCACGGCAGCGCGCAGCCGGCCGGCGTGCGCGGTCACGAGCTCGTCGAAGCTGGTCCCCTTGGCCTGCCCGCCGGCGATCCAGACCACCTTGCCGGCCGGGTCGTCCGGGGTGGTGGAGCCGAACGCCCGCAGCGCCGCGTCCGCCGCGTGGGGGTTGGTGGCCTTGGAGTCGTCGACCCAGCGGATCCCGTCCCGCTCGGTCACGGTCTGGATCTTGTGCGAGCCCAGGGTGACGCTGCGCAGCCCGTCGCGGACGGCCAGCGGCAGCACCCCGAACGAGCGGGCCAGCGCGGCGGCGGCCAGCGCGTTGGCGACGTTGTGCGGGGCCAGCGGGGAGATGTCGGACAGCTTGGCCAGCTCCAGCGCCGAGTCCCGGCGCTGCTCGATGAACGCCCGGTCGACCAGCAGGTCGTCGACGACGCCGAGCATCGAGGGTGCGGGCGTGCCGAGCGTGAAACCGATGGCGCGGGCGCCCTCCACCACCTCGGCGTCCTCGACCATCCGCTCGGTGGCCGGGTCCTGCACGTTGTAGACGCAGCTGGTGGAGACGCGCTCGTAGATCGAGGCCTTCGCCGCGGCGTAGGCCTCGAAGGAGCCGTGCCACTCGAGGTGGTCGGGCTGCAGGTTGAGGACGGCCGCCGAGTGCAGGGCCAGGGAGTTCGACCAGTGCAGCTGGTGGCTGGACAGCTCGACCGCCAGCACGTCGTAGGGCTCGGGGTCGAGGACGATCTCCATGATCGGACGGCCGATGTTGCCGACCGCCGCCGTCCGCAGCCCCGAGGCGGCGAGCATCGCCTCGAGCATCTGCGTGGTGGTGGTCTTGCCGTTGGTGCCGGTCACGCCCAGCCAGGGGATGACCTTGGCGGGACGGCTCAGCCGCCAGGCCAGCTCGACCTCGCTCCAGATCGGCACGTCCCGCGCGGCGGCCGCCACGAGCAGCGGGTTGCCGGGCGCCCAGCCCGTGGTGATGACCAGGTCGGCGTCCTCGGGCAGCGCCGCCGTCGAGCCGGGCCCCAGCCGGACCGTCCCGCCGAGCACCTCCAGCAGCGCACCCTTGTCGGTGCCGACCTCGTCGGCCCGCTCGTCGAGCACGGTCACCCGGGCGCCGAACTGCAGCAGCCCGTCGGCCGCGGCGAACCCCGACACCCCGATCCCGGCGACGACGACGTGCGCCTGCTCCCAGGGCGACGCCCCGTCCGCAGCGGGGAGCCAACCCGGCCGGGTCATGCGACGACCCCGACCATCTCGGCCCTCGCGCCGCTCGGGAGCGGTCCGACGGTCCTCGCCCCCCGTGACGACCCAGGAGACCTCATGTCCCGGCCACCCACTCCGCGTAGAACAGGCCGAGCCCACCGGAGACGAAGAGCCCGGCGATGATCCAGAAACGCATGACGATGGTCACCTGGGCCCAGTTGAGCAGCTCGAAGTGGTGGTGGAACGGGGTCATCTTGAACAGCCGCCGCGGCGTGCCGTACATCCGCCGGGTCAGCTTGAAGTAGCTGGTCTGCAGGATGACCGACCCGACCTCGATCACCAGCAGGCCGCCGATGATCAGCAGCAGCAGCTCGGTGCGGGTGAAGATGGCCATGCCGGCGAGCGCGCCGCCCAGGGACAGCGAGCCGGTGTCGCCCATGAAGATCTTGGCCGGCTCGGCGTTCCACCAGAGGAACCCGAAGCAGGCGCCGGCCAGGGCGATCGCCACCACCGCGAGGTCGTAGGGGTCGCGCACCTCGTAGCACTTGGGTCCGGCGGAGGCCGTGTAGGCGCAGGACTGGTTGTACTGCCAGATGTTGATGAGGGCGTAGGCGCCGAAGATCATCACGCAGGTGCCGGCGGCGAGGCCGTCGAGCCCGTCGGTGAGGTTGACGCCGTTGCTGGCCGCGGCGATCAGCAGCATCACCCACAGCACGACGACCACCACCGGCAGCGCGTCCAGGCCCTTGATGTCGCGCAGGAACGAGATCGCCGGTGAGGCCGGGGTGACGCCCCGCTCGTCGGGGAACTGGAGGGCGAGCAGGGCGAAGATGATCGCGACGACCGACTGGCCGATGATCTTGGCCTTGCTGCGCAGGCCGAGCGAGCGCTGCTTGCTGATCTTGATGTAGTCGTCGAGGAAGCCGACGACGCCGAGGCCGGTGAACAGGAACAGCACCAGCAGGGCCGAGGCCGACGGGAGCGTCCAGGTGAGCAGGTGCGCGCCGAAGTAGGCGACCAGGACGGCGGCGATGATGACCAACCCGCCCATCGTCGGGGTGCCGCGCTTGACGTGGTGGGTGGTGGGCCCGTCGTCGCGGATCAGCTGGCCGTAGCCCTTCTTGACCAGCAGCGTGATGGCGAGCCGCGTGCCCAGCAGGGTGCCCAGGAGGGCGAGCGAGCCCGCGAAAACGATGGTCTTCACGCGGGTTCCTCACTGGCGGCGGACGGGTGCTCGAGCGCGCCGGGGACCGCGTCGGGAGCGACGAGGGCCTCGGCCACGGTGTCCAAGGCTAAGCCACGGGACGCCTTCACCAGCACCACGTCGCCGGGACCGAGCTCGGCCCGGAGGACGGCGAGGGCCTCCTCCTTGTCCTGCGGGGCGGTCGCGGCGCCGGGCGGGAGCCCGGCCTCCACGGCGGCCCGGACGACGGTGCCGGCGTGCTCGCCGAGGGCCAGCACGCGGCCGACCTGGTGCTCGGCGAGGTGCCGCCCGAGGTCGGCGTGCTCGGCCTCGGCGCTGTCGCCGAGCTCGAGCATGTCGCCCACGACGGCGACGGTGCGGCCGCCGGTGGAGCGGCCCAGCTCGACCAGGGTGCCCACCGCGGCCCGCATGGAGTCGGGGTTGGCGTTGTAGCTGTCGTTGACCACCACGACGCCGTCGGCGCGCTCGTGCAGCTCCATCCGCCAGCGGGAACGGGGGCCGGCCGCGCTCAGCGCGGCGGCGACGACGTCCAGCGGCAGCCCGAGGGCCACGGCCGCCGCGGCGGCGGCCACCGCGTTGGGCACCTGGTGCCGGCCGGTCAGCCGCAGCACCACCGGGGCGGCCGCGGTGGCGCCGGCGGCGTCCCGTGCGTGCAGGGCGAAGGCGTGGCGGCCGAGCCGGTCGGCGGTCAGGTCCTCGGCCCACAGCGCCGGCCCGCCGGGGGGCGGTGGGCCGCCGGAGCCGGCGAAGGCCAGCACCGGGGCGACGGTGCGGGAGCGCATGGCCCAGACCCGCGGGTCTTCGGCGTTGAGGACGGCCACGCCGGTGGCGGGCAGCGCCTCGACCAGCTCCCCCTTGGCGCGGGCGATGGCGTCCTGGCCGCCGAACTCGCCGACGTGCGCCTGGCCGACGTTGAGCACCACCCCGACCCGGGGCGCGACGACGTCGCACAGGTAGGCGATGTGCCCGACCCCACGGGCGCCCAGCTCGGCCACGAGGAAGCGGGTCCCCGGCTCGACCCGGCAGACGGTCAGCGGCACGCCCAGCTCGTTGTTGAGGTTGCCGACCGGGGCGACCGTGGGCCCGACGCCCTCGAGCACCTGCGCCAGCAGGTCCTTGGTGGAGGTCTTGCCCTGCGACCCGGTGATGCCGACGACCTGCAGGCCGCCCGCGACGCCGCGGTCGACCACCCGGCGGGCCACCCGGCCGAGCGCGGTGACCTGGTCGTCGACGGGCAGGCAGGGGGCGGGCGGCACGTCCCGGCCGGTCAGCGCCGCGACGGCACCGCCCCGCCACGAGCTGACGACGAGGTCGTGGCCGTCCACGCGCGAGCCGGCCAGCGCGACGAACAGCGCACCGGGGACGACGGCGCGGGAGTCCGCGACCACGGAGGTGACGAGGGCGTCCGGGTCCCCGGCGGTCAGCTCGGCGCCGACGACCTCGGCGACCTCGGCGACGCTCAGCCCGATCACCGCGGACCTCCGGCGGGGGCGGCGGGCGGGCCGCCGAGCGCGGCCCAGGCCGCGCGGGCCACGTCGGCGTCGGCGAAGGGCAGCACGGTGCCCGCGACCTCCTGGCCGGTCTCGTGGCCCTTGCCGAGCACGGCCACCACGTCGTCGGGGCCGGCCAGCGACAGGGCGAGCCGGATGGCCGACGCGCGGTCGCCGCCGTCGTGGACCTCCGCCGGGCCGCCGGCGGCGCGCGCGCCCGCCAGCACCTCGGCGCGGATGGCGGCCGGGTCCTCCGAGCGCGGGTTGTCGTCGGTGACCACGACGACGGCGGCCCCCCGGGCCGCGGCCTCACCCATGGGGCGCCGCTTGGCCGGGTCGCGGTCGCCGCCGCAGCCGAGGACGGCGACCACCCGCCGGTCGCGGACCGCACCGAGGGCGGCGGCGACGGCCTGCGGCGTGTGGGCGAAGTCGACGACGACGGTGGGGGCGCCGGGACCCAGCGCGACCCGCTGCATCCGGCCCGGCACGTCGACGTCGGCCAGGCCGGCGGCGGCCGCGGCCACGTCGCCGCCGGCCAGGGCGACCATGGCCAGCGCCGTCAGGGCGTTCCGCACGTTGAAGTCGCCCGGCAGCGGCAGCACCAGGTCGAGCCGGCGCCCGTCGGCGCGGGCGGTGACGGCGGTGCGGCCGTCGGGAGCCGGGCGCGCGTCGAGCAGCAGGTAGTCGGCGTCCGGGTCGGACAGGCTGACCGTGCGCAGGGTGAGCTCCGGGGTGCGGCGGACCTGGTCGAGCATCCGACGACCACCCGCGTCGTCGACGCTGAGGACGACCTGCCGCGTCCGCTCCGGGGTGAACAGCTGGGCCTTGGCGGCGAAGTAGGACTCCTCGTCGCCGTGGAAGTCGAGGTGGTCCCGGCCGAGGTTGGTGAAGGCGGCGACGTCGAAGGTGATGGCGTCGGCCCGGCCCAGGACCAGGGCGTGCGAGGACACCTCCATCGCGACGCTGTCCGCGCCGGCCTCCAGCAGGTGGGCGAGCAGGGCCTGCAGCTCCGGCGACTCCGGCGTGGTGATGGTGGTCCGGCCGGCGGGCAGCGGTCGGCCGTCGAGGAGGAAGCCGATGGTGCCGACCGTGCCCACCCGGTGCCCCGCGGCCCGGAGCGCCGCGTCGAGCAGGAACGTGGTGGTCGTCTTGCCGTTGGTGCCGGTGACGGCGTGCATGGTGAGCCGCTCGGCGGGGTGCCCGTAGACCGCGGCCGCGGCGTGCGCCATCAGCGGCCGGGCGCGGGCCGTGACCAGCACCGGCAGCCCGGCCGCCTCGGCGTCGGCCCGGCCGGCGGGGTCGGTCAGCACGGCGACGGCTCCGGCGGCCCGCGCGGCGGCGGAGAACGCCGCGCCGTGGTGGTGCTGGCCGGGCAGGGCGACGTACAGGTCGCCCGGCAGGACCAGCCGGGAGTCCAGGGTGATGCCGGTGACCGCGGGGTCGGCGCCGGCCGGCGCCACCAGCCGCGGCTCCTCCCCCAGCTCGGCGGCCAGCGCGCGCAGGGGCAGCGGCCGGCCGAGGCGGGGACGCAGAGTCGGGACGGGTGGCACGGCCCCGACGCTACCGAGCGTCCCGGTGTCCCTCACCATTCCGTCGGCAGCGCCTTGCGCTTCGTGTCGCCGTCCGGCGCCACCGAGTAGCGCGGCAGCGCCTGGTTCATGATGTCCTTGAAGACGGGTGTGGCGACGCTGGTGCCGGTGTCGCCGTTGCGCGGGTTGGTCAGCACGACGTAGGTCAGCAGCCGGGGGTCGTCCAGGGGGGCGAAGCCCACGTAGGACGTGACGTAGCCGCGGTAGCAGCCGCACTTCGGGTCGGCCCGCTGGGCCGTGCCGGTCTTGCCGCCGCTGGTGTAGGCGTCCAGCCGCAGGTTCTGCACCCCGTTGGGGCTGTCGGTGACCGAGGCCATCAGGTCGCGGACGGCGGCCGAGCTGGCGCTGGAGATGACCCGCCGCGGCGCCTCCTGCGGGTTCGGCAGGACGGCGCCGGCCGCGTCGGTCTTCTGCTTGACGAGCGTCGGCGGGTTGTAGACGCCGTCGTTGACGATGCCGGCGATCGCCGCGGCCTCCTGGATCCCGGACACCGACAGCGCCTGGCCGAAGGCGATCTGGTCGCGCTGGGAGTCGCTCATGTCCCCGCCGGGCAGGATGCCCGAGGCCTCGCCGGGCACCTCGATGCCGGTCGGGCGGCCCAGCCCGAAGCTGGCGAGGTAGTCGTGCAGGGTCTGCTTGTCGAGCTGGCGGGTCAGCAGCGCCGTGCCGATGTTCGAGGAGTTGGCGATGATGCCGCGCATGTTGAGGCGGATGTCGCCGTGCACGAAGTGGTCCTTGATCGAGGCGCCACCGGACGGCAGCCGGCCCGGGATCTCGACCCTGGTGGCCGGGTTCGCGGTGCCCGAGTCGATCAGCGCCGCCGAGGTCAGCACCTTCTCCACGCTGCCGGGCTCGTAGGGCGCCAGCACGGCGCGGTTGCCGCGGTCGTCCGCGTCGGCCTTCTGCGGCGCCGCGGAGTTGAAGGTCGGCGCGTTGGCCAGCACCAGCACCTGGCCGGTCTTCACGTCGAGGGTGATGGCGAAGCCGGAGTCGGCGCCCATCTTCTGCACCTGCGCCGCCAGCCGCTGCTGGGCCATGAACTGCAGCTCGGAGTCGAGCGTCAGCTGCACGTCGACGCCGTTCTGGGCCGGGGTGGTGGAGCTCTCCCCCAGCGGGATCCGGCTGCCGTTCGGCGCGCTCTCGTAGGTCTCGGTGCCCTCGACGCCGGCCAGCTCGCGGTCCAGCTCCAGCTCCATGCCGGCCAGGCCCTTGCCGTCGGCCCCGACGAAGCCGACCACCGACGAGCCCACCGTGCCGGCCGGGTAGGTGCGGATCGGGTCGCTCTCCCGGAAGACGCCGTAGACGCCCTTCTGCGCCAGCGCCGACGACAGGGCGCTGTAGGTGAGGGCCGGGACCTTCTTCTTCAGGTAGACGAAGTGGGTGTCGGGCTTGGTCAGCAGCGGTACGAGGTCGGCCGCCGGCATCTGCAGGTAGCCGCTCAGCACGTCGGCGATCTCCGCGGCCCGGGGGGTCGTCAGCGTCGGGTCAGCGGTCACCGCGACGGCGGGCTGGGTGGAGGCCAGCACCTCGCCGTTCCGGTCGGTGATGGTGCCCCGCGAGGGCAGCAGGGGCAGCTTGCGGGTCAGCAGGTCCGCCGAGGTCGCGGCGTAGGCCGCGGAGTCGAAGCCCTGCAGCTGCAGCAGCCGGCCGCCGCAGAGCGACAGGCCGACGGCGATGACGATGAGCACGGCGTGCAACCGGCGCGGGGAGGACGCCAGCGGCAACCGCAGCGGAGTGCGCGGGGGCGCCGGCGGGCCACCCCTGCGACTGCTGGGCCGGGCGCCGGGACGACCTCCGGCGGAGCGGCGGGTCGCGGGCGCCCGACGGTCGTCCTGGGGGCGGCGGACGGGGCGCTCGGAGCGTGCGTCGGCCCGGGCGGCGGCCGGGCGGGGGGCGCCGCCGCGGGCACCGGGGGTCGCGGTCCGCTGGCTGGTGGCGGGGTGCCGGGGCGCGCGGCCGGCTGCGGTGGGGTGCGGTCGGCGCTCGGCCATCAGCCCTGCCCCTCCTCGTCCTGCCCGCGTGGCTTCTCGGCGGCCTTCTCCTTCTTCGCCGCCTCCTGGTCCGCGGCCGCCTTCTTCTCGGCCGCCTTCTTCTCGGCCGCCTTCTTCTCGGCCGCGGCCTCGGCGGCCGCCCGCTCCGCCTTCGCCTCGGCCTTCGCGGCGTCGGCCTTCGCCTTGGCCCTGGCCGCGGCCTTCTCGGCGGCGACCTCGGCCGGGGTCTTGATGACCATGCTCGGCACCTCACCGCCCGCCACCGGCCGCGGGTCACCGATCACGTCGCCGCTGGGCAGCTCGAGGAGGGCCGGGTAGGGGTTGGGCCGCATGCCCAGCGCGGAGGCCTGGCGGGCCAGCTCCGGCGGTGCGGTCAGCACGTCGATCTGGCTCTCGAGGTCGGCCTGGGTGTAGGCCAGCTCGGTCGCCTGGCGGTCCAGCGCCCGCGAGGAGAACGCCTGGTTCTGCAGGGTGGTGTTCAACATCAGCAGACCGGCCATGCCCAAGCCGAACACGGCGATCAGCACGAGCAGGAAAGGCGCGCGGGACAGCCGCGGCGCCGGTCGTCCGACGGCCCGCAGACCCGGGTCGCGACGACCGCCGGCCTGGGTCTCCCGGGGATCGTCAACGGGTGCCCACAACGCGCTCATGCGCCTACCTCCTGTCGGGCCCGGCGCAGGCCGCCGGGCTCGTCGATGCGTACGGCGGCCCGGAGCCGCGCCGAGGCGGCTCGCGGGTTGGTGGCGGACTCGGCCTCGCCGGGCCGGACGGCGCCGCGGGTGAGCAGCCGGAGCTCGGGTCCGAGGCCGGCCGGCACGACGGGCAGGTCGCGCGGGGCGCGGTCGCTGGCGGCGGCCGCGAGCACCTGCTTGACCGGCCGGTCCTCCAGCGAGTGGTAGGCCAGGACGGCGATGCGGCCGCCGACGGCGAGGGCGGCCACGGCGCTGGGCAGCACGGACTCCAGGGCGGCGAGCTCGCCGTTGACCTCGATCCGCAGCGCCTGGAAGGTGCGCTTGGCGGGGTGCCCGCCCGTCTTGCGGGTCGCGGCCGGGATGGCCGCGTAGAGCAGCTCGACCAGCCGCGCCGAGGTGGTGAACGGCTCGCGCTCGCGCTCGCTGACCACCCGGCGGGCGATCCGGTCGGCGAAGCGCTCCTCGCCGTAGCGGCGCAGCACGGTGGCCAGCGCGGGCGCGCTGTAGGTGTTGAGCACCTCGGCCGCGGTGAGCTCCTGGCGGCCCATCCGCATGTCCAGCGGCGCGTCCTGGGCGTAGGCGAAGCCGCGGGCGGGGTCGTCGATCTGCAGGGAGGACAGCCCCAGGTCCAGCAGCACCGCCTGCACCCGCGGCCGGCCGAGCCCGGCCAGCACCGCCGGCAGCTCGTCGTAGACCGCCTCGACGAGGGTGACGCGGTCGGCGAACGGGGCCAGCCGCTCCCGCGCCCGGGCCAGCGCCTCGGGATCACGGTCCAGCCCGACCAGGTGGGCCTGCGGGCACGCCTCGAGGAGGGCGGACGCGTGCCCGGCCAGGCCGAGGGTGCCGTCGACCAGGACGGGGTGCGGGTGCTCCGGGGTGGGCTCGAGGGCCGGCGTCAGCAGCGCGAGGATCTCCTCCAGCATCACGGGGACGTGGACGGGGCCGGCCGCGCTCACCGGCGACCCCGGCTCATCCGACCCACCGGAGGACCAGCGCCAGGGCGAGGGTCAGGGCCACCGAGCCGGCGAGGGACACCGCGGCCGCCGACAGGCCGTCGCGGGCCGCGTGCCGGACGCGCCGGTCCGTGCTCGGGACGTCCTCGATCTCGGACTGCGCCATCTCGACCCTTCAGTTCGCGCGATCCGTGCGCAGGGGTTTCAACCCGAGGTCCGAGCGTCACTACCTGGCACCGGGGAAGGTGCGCCAGGGAGTCGGACGCTCGGGTTGAAGCCTCTGCGCACGCGTCGCGTGCTCGGTGCTGCCGTGCTCGTCGTGCCGTCCTGCTGGTGGTGCTGTGCTGCCGGGTCGTGCTGTCCTGCTGGGAGCGGGGCTCAGGCGCCGGGGAAGACGCCCTCGTCCAGGTCGGCGAACGCCGACTCCTTGGCGTTCGCGTACTGCTCCCAGGCGGCGGCGTCCCACACCTCCACCCGGTTGATGGCCCCCACCACCACGCAGTCCTTCTCCAGCGACGCGTAGGCCCGCAGGTGCGGCGGGATGGTGATCCGCCCCTGCTTGTCCGGCGTCTCGTCCGAGGCTCCCGACGCGAGCATGCGCTGGTAGTCCCGGACCTGCTGGCTGGACGACGTCCCCCGCACCGACTGGGCCACCTCGACGAACGTCGCGATCGGCCAGATCGCCAGGCAGCGCTCCTGGAACCGCGTGATCACCAGGCCGTCCGCCAGCTCGTCTCGGAACTTCGCCGGAAGGATCAGTCGTCCTTTCTCGTCGAGCTTCGGGGTGTGCGTGCCGAGGAACACCGCCACTCACCCACCCTTCGCTCCACTTTCCGCCACTCTACTCCACTTCGCTCCACTTTGACCTCCAGGCGCTCCCCTGGCAACCCCGGAGCGTGTCCGCACCCCCCGAGCGGGTAGCACGCGGGGGCCGGAGGAACGGGCGCCACTCCTTCCCGTCGGCGCATACGATGACGACGACCGCGACACGGCCACCGGGCTGCGCGCGGGCGCGGGGACAGCGACGACCGGGGGACCCACCCCGGCCACGTCCCGGTCCGGACGGAGGCAGAGTGAGTCTGAGCTACGAGAACACCGACCTCGACGACGTGACGACGACGTACTCCCTGGGAGACGTCGTCAGCGTCATGGGCGAGGTCCGGTCGGCCATCGAGAGCGTCATCGAGGGCAAGCGGGCCTCGGTCGACCTCGCCCTGGTGGTCCTGCTGGCCGAGGGCCACCTCCTCGTGGAGGACGTCCCCGGGGTCGGCAAGACGATGCTGGCCAAGGCCCTCGGACGTTCGATCGCCTGCTCGGTCCGCCGGGTGCAGTTCACCCCGGACCTGCTCCCCTCCGACATCACCGGCGTCTCGATCTTCAACCAGGAGACGCGCGACTTCGAGTTCAAGCCCGGCGGCATCTTCGCCAACATCGTGGTGGGCGACGAGATCAACCGCGCCTCGCCGAAGACGCAGTCCGCGCTGCTGGAGTCGATGGAGGAGCGGCAGGTCAGCGTCGACGGGACGACCTACCTGCTCGAGGCGCCGTTCATGGTGGTGGCCACCCAGAACCCCATCGAGATGGAGGGCACCTACCCCCTCCCCGAGGCGCAGCGCGACCGCTTCATGGCCCGCATCCAGATGGGCTACCCCACCCCGACGGCCGAGCTCGACATGCTCGACTCGCACGGCACCACCGACCCGCTCGCCGCGCTCACCCCCGTCACCGACGCCGAGACGCTGCGGGGCCTGATCGACGCCGTCAAGACGGTCTACGTCAGCCCGGCGGTCAAGCAGTACCTCGTGCAGGTGGTGAACGCGACCCGCAGCTCGCGCGAGCTCCGGTTGGGCGCCTCGCCGCGCGCCACCCTGCAGCTGCTCCGGGCCACCCGCGCCTACGCCGCGCTGGCCGGCCGGGACTACGTCACCCCCGACGACGTGGCCGCCCTCGGGGTCGCCGTGCTGGCCCACCGGGTGCTGCCCTCCACCGATGCCCAGCTGGCCCGGCGCACGGTGACCGACATCATCGCCCAGGCCATCTCCTCGGTGCACCTGCCGGACCGGCGCTGACCGTGGGCCGCCCCTGGCGCCTCCTCACCGCCCGCGGCCGGCTGTTCGTCGTCGTGGGCGTGCTCGCCCTGCTCACCGCGATGGTCGCCGGGCAGCGCGACGTGATGCGGCTGGCGCTGCTGGTGCTGGCGCTGCCGCTCGTCGCCGCCCTGCTGGTCTCCCGCGCGCGGCTCCGGCTCTCCTGCGAGCGCTCCGTCGAACCGTCCCAGGTCCCGCTCGGCTCGCCGATGCGCGGCCGGATCACGCTGGGCCAGGACGGCCGGCTGCCCGCCGGCATCCTCATGCTCGAGGACGACGTCCCGCGCGAGCTGGGCCCGCGGCCCCGCTTCCTCGTCGACAAGGCCGGGCTCAGCTGGCGGCGCGAGGTCGAGTACCCGCTGCTCGGCCGGGTGCGCGGCCGGTTCCACACCGGCCCCCTGCTGGTCCGCACGACCGACCCGTTCGGGCTGGTCCAGCTCGACCGACAGTTCGTGGCCACCAGCGAGGTGATGGTCACGCCGCAGGTCGTGCCGCTCTCGCCGATCCGCTCGACGGGCGGCGGGGGCAGCACCGGTGAGGCCCGGCCGCACCGGATCGGGGTGGTGGGCCAGGACGACGCGCTGGTGCGCGAGTACCGCCAGGGCGACGAGGTCCGCCGCATCCACTGGCGCTCCACCGCCCACCGCGGGCAGCTGATGGTGCGCCGCGAGGAGCAGGCCTGGGACCCCAGCGCCAGCATCATCCTCGACTCGCGCTCGACCGCCCACGCCGGCGCCGGGCTGCAGAGCTCCCTGGAGTGGGCGGTCTCGGCGGCCGCGTCGGTGGCCCTGCACTTCCTCGACGAGGGCTACACCGTCGAGGTGTTCGAGGCCGACGGCCCCCTGCACGTCAGCAGCGTGCTCGGCCAGCACAGCGCCGCCTCCGCCGAGGCGGTGATCAGCCGGCTCACCGACCTGACCCCGAAGATCACCTCGAGCCTGCACTACGCGATCGAGTCCGCCGCGGCGGACCGGCCCGGTCAGCTGGTGGTCGCCGTCCTCGGCCGGCTGGACGCCGAGGACGCCAACGGGTTGCTGCGGCTGCAGCGCAACCGGGCCCAGGGCCTGGCGCTGCTGCTGGACGTCGACACCTTCGCCGACACCCCGGCCTCCCCGCGCCGTCGCGAGGAGCAGGAGCTGGCGGCGCGGATCCTCCGCGAGAACCAGTGGCGGGTGGTGCAGGTGCCGCGCGGGATGGGGGTGGCCGACGCCTGGGCCGCCCTGGAGAACACACCGGTGGGGGTCTGATGCGCGCGACCGACCGGATGACGCTGGCCGTCGTCCTCGCCCTCTTCCTGGCCGGGTTCACCCTGGCCCCGCTCACCTCCGACCTCTCCTACCTCGGTGCGGCCTGGTTCTTCCTGGCCGTGCTGGGCGTGACCACCGCCCTGCTCCGCCGGGCCCGGCTGGGCAGCGGGGTGGTGCTGGCCGCCCAGCTGTTCGGCACGGCGCTGCTCAGCGTCGGGCTGAGCCTGACCATGGCCGGCCTGGGGCTGCCCTGGTACCAGCACTACGCCGGTCTGTGGCAGGGCGGCGTGCTGCACATGCAGACCCAGGGCACGCCGATGGACCCGGACGACGGCGTGACGCTGATCTTCGCCACCATCGTGGCCGCGCTCTTCGTGCTCACCGACCTGCTCGCGGCCGGGCTCGCCCGGCCGGCCTGGGCCATCGCGCCGACGGCCACCCTCTTCCTCGTGCCCGCCCTCGCGCTCGGGACCGACACCGGCGTCACGAGCTTCCTGCTGGTCGCGCTCGGCTACCTCGGGGTCCTCGTCGCCGACGGGCTCAACAGCTCCGGCCGCTGGACGCGCGGGCTCTCCCGCGACACGGCGGAGTCGATCGGCGCCACCCCGGTCGTCTGGCGGGCCGCGGCGCTGATCGGCGTCCCCGCCCTGGTCGGCACCCTGCTGCTCGGCGGGCTGCTGCCGACGCTGAGCCTGCCCGGCTTCGGGTTCGGCAGCGGGACGGGCGGGAACGGACCGCTGCAGCTGACCGACCCCGCCCTGGACCTGCGGCGCAACCTGAACCAGCCGCAGGACCAGGAGGTCATCACCTACCAGACCAGCGAGTCCAGCGGGGTCTACCTCCGGCTCGCGTCGCTGCCGCAGTTCGACGCCGGCGGCTGGAGCAGCGTGCCGATCCGGTTGAACTCCGGCACGGACCTGCCCGCGGTGCCGGGGCTGACGGACCAGCCCGACGAGCTGCGCAGCACGCGCATCACCGTCAAGGACTTCCGCTCCCAGTACCTGCCGCTGCCCTACGCGCCGCGCAGCTTCCAGGCCGAGGGCGACTGGCGCTACGACGCGAACTCGCTGACCGTGGTGAACGGCGAGAACGAGGCGCAGGCGCTGGCCGACCTCAGCTACAGCGTGCAGAGCGTCGACCTGGCTCCGAGCCGCGAGCAGCTGGAGGGGGCCATCGCCGGCACCCCGCTGGACGACGCCATCACCGACGCCATCCCCGAAGACCTGCCGCAGGACCTCATCGACCTCTCCCGGAAGGTGACCGAGGGCGCCGACAGCCCGGCCGACCAGGCGGCGGCGATCCAGACGTACCTGCGCGGCAGCACCTTCACCTACAGCACGGAGCCGCTGCCGGGCAGCGGCTACCGGGCCCTGCAGAACTTCCTGCTCCGCGACCGGCGTGGGTACTGCGAGCAGTTCGCGGCGTCGATGGCCATGATGGCCCGCGTGGTCGGCATCCCGTCGCGGGTCTCCGTCGGCTTCCTGCCCGGCCAGCGCGAGGGCAACAGCTGGCGGGTCTCGATCCGCGACATGCACGCCTGGCCGGAGCTGTACTTCTCCGGCTACGGGTGGGTCCGCTTCGAGCCGACCCCCGGCAGCGTGACCGGGTCGGCCCCGCCGTGGACCCTGCAGGGTGCCGACGACCCGAGCGACTCCGCGAGCGCCGAACCGACCGCCGCCCCCAGCGCCAGCACCGCAGCGCCGACCGCTGCCCCCCAGGACGTGCCGGCCGACCAGCAGGGCACCGGGGACACGGCCGTCGGCTTCCCCTGGGCCCGGACGCTGCTGGGCTCGGGGATCGGCCTGCTGGCCCTGGTGGTGCTCGCGCTGCCGGCGACCGTGCGGCTCCGCCGCCGCAGTGCCCGGCTCGCCGGTGACCAGCTCGGCGACGAGCAGGTGGAGGCGGCGTGGGCCGAGATCCGCGACACGGTGCTCGACCACGGCGGGACCTGGCCCTCGGGCTCCCCGCACGCCATCGGCCGCCAGCTCGGGGACCGGCTGGACGCCGAGGAGTCGGCGGCCATGGGGCAGGTGGCCACCCTGGTGGAGCGGTCGCGCTACGCGCGCACGCTCGACGCCGACACCGCCACCCTGCCCGCCCTGACCCACGAGATCCGCCGCGGCATCGTCGCGCCGCTCAGTCGCCGGCGCCGGCTGCTGGGGCTGCTGGTGCCCCGCTCCCTGTTCCGCCGGGCCGGCCGCGAGGACCCGGACGCCTGACCCGGGCTCGGTGGAGCTCCCGCCGGCGCCGTTTCGTCAGCCGGCCAGCAGGCCGTCGAGCGCGTCCGTGCACAGCGCCCAGGCGTCACTGCCGACGGTGACGGGCTCGAAGTGGTCGCCGGCGCAGGAGCGCAGCTCGCTGACGTCGCCGGCCGCCCGCGCCGCGGCGACGAAGGCCGCCGACTGCCGGTGGGGGACGGTGCTGTCGGCGGTGCCGTGCACGCAGACCGACGGGACGCCGAGCGGCAGCCGGGCCGTCGGCGAGGCCAGCGCGTAGTCCGCGGCGCGGGCGTCCGGACCGCCCCCCATCAGGTCGGGCACCGCGGCTCCGCCGACCCCTTCGCGCGCGGCGGTCACCAGGTCGAGGACGCCGGCCTGCGCCACGAAGCCGCGGAGCCGGACGGCGGGACCGGCCCCGGGCGCCCCGGCGGGGAGGCCCGGCCGGGCGGCCAGCCAGCCGGCCAGCTGGCCGCCGGCCGAGTGGCCCAGCGCGACCACGCGGTCCAGGTCCAGCCGACCGCCGGCCCGCTCCTGCCCCGGTCCGGCCAAGCCGTCGACGGCGGCGGCGACGTCGAGCGCGGTCTGCGGCCACCCGCCCCCGCCGTCGGTCGGGCTGCTGCCGACGCGGCGGTACTCCACCACCAGGGCGGCCCAGCCGCGCGGCACGAGGTCGGCGGCCAGCGGGCGACCCAGCTCGGCGTCGTAGGCGTCCCGCCAGAAGCCGCCGTGGACGACCACGACGACGGGGACACGACCCGTGCCGGCCGGCAGGCTGAGCTCGGCGTACTGGCTGGGGTGGTCGCCGTAGCGGTAGCGGGGCACCGGGCTCTCCTCGTCGGTCGGGGTGGGACGGGCACGGCAGCCCGCGGACAGCCCGAGCGCGGCCGGGCCGACCCCGGCCAGGCCGAGGCCGAGGACCCGGCGACGGCTCGTCACCGGGGCGCGGGCGGAGACGCGACGACGCACCTGCTCGAGGAGCAGGTGCGTCGGGTGGTTCCTGGAGGTCGGGTCAGAACCCCGACTCGTCGCGGCGCTTGCGCCAGCGCTCCTCCATCTTGTTCATGAAGCCCTGGTCGCCCGCGGAACGGGAACCCTGGGCGGTGGTGGCCCGGTCGGGGGTCTGCGCCGGGTCGGCGCCCACGCCCCCGACGTGCTGCCAGGAGTAGATGGCCACGACCGAGGCGGCGACCATGACGACGAAGCCGAGCACGCTCACGACGACACCCAGCACCTCGCGGTCCAGCGTGATGCCGACGACCAGGAGGGCCAGTCCCACGAAGAAGCCGACGCCCGCGACCGCGGCTCGACGACGGTGGACCCGGCGCACCCCGGTCCCGCGCAAGGCGTTGACCAGCTTGGGGTCCTCGGCCGCCAGGGCGGCCTCCATCTGCGCCAGGAGCCGCTGCTCCTCGTCCGAGAGGGCCATCGGACCCACCTCCCGCCGGTCTCGTCGTTGACTCCCCGCCATCGTACGTCGCCTCCGGCGCCGGGCCAGGAGGTACCCCTGGACCTGCAGCCCGGACGTCTCGTGCATCCAGCGCCGCCCTGCTGGGCGAGTCGAGTTCAGTTTAGGTGGCAGATCCGCTAAGGGAAACGGAATCGACCGATCAGTGTCGGCGCTTGAGCGCCAGTCGCTGGACGGCGGCCGGCCCGAACCTGGCGACGGCGGCGTCGACGGCCTGGTCGGCCTCCTGCCAGCCGTGCTCGGGGTCGGTCAGCTGCGGCTGCCGGTAGGCCTGCCCGGCGGGGGCGACGCCCTCCACCCGCACCCCCACGCGGCGGATCCGGGCACGGTCCAGGCCCAGCTTGTCGTGCAGGGCCACCGCCGCCTCGTAGATCTCCTCGGTGACGTCGGTCGGGGTGGGCAGCGTGGTCGAGCGGGTCACCTCGGTGAAGTCGGAGAACCGCAGCGAGACCGCGACCACCCGGCCCACCAGGCCGGCCTTGCGCATCCGGCCGGCCGTCCGGTCCGCCATCCGCAGCAGCTCCCGGCGGACGACGTCCGGGTCGTCGGTGTCCCGGCCCAGGGTCTCCTGCGAGCCGACGCTGCGCTCGGGCTCGGTGGGGACCACCCGCCGGCGGTCCCGCCCGTGGGCCAGCTCGTGCAGCACCCGGCCGCTGTGCGGACCGAAGGTCTGCCGCAGCGTCGACACGGGGGTGCCTGCGAGGTCCCCCACGGTCTCCAGCCCCAGGCCGTGCAGCCGTCGGGCGGTCGACGGGCCGACACCCCACATGGCCTCCACCGGCAGCGGGTGCAGGAAGGAGGCGACCGCACCCGGCGGGACCTCCACCAGACCGTCCGGCTTGGCGGCGCGGCTGCCCATCTTGGCCACGAACTTGGTGGGACCGATGCCGACCGAGCAGGTGATGCCCTGCTCGTCGGCGACGACGGCGCGGACGTGCTCGCCGATCTCGGCGGGCGGGCCGAACATCCGCACCGAGCCGGTCAGGTCGAGGAAGGCCTCGTCGATCGAGGCGGACTCGACGACGGCGGACACCGTGCCGAACACGGCGACGATGGCGCGGGAGACCTCGCTGTAGCGGTCGAAGTCGGGCGGCACGAAGGTCGCCGCGGGCGCCAGCCGCCGGGCCTGCGTCGACGACATGCCCGACCGCACGCCCAGCGCCCGGGCCTCGTAGGTGGCCGACAGGACGACGCCGCGGTGCTCCCCGCCCACCACGACGGGGGTGCCCCGCAGGTCGGGGCGCTCCCGCAGCGCGACGGAGGCGTAGAAGGCGTCCATGTCGACGTGCATGATGATCGGACCGGTCGAGGGGCCCGCGCTGCTCACCGCCGCACCGGGCTCAGTCGACGGCGGCGGGGGTGGTCAGCCCCACCCGGGCGAACAGGTGCACCTGCGGCGCCAGGGCCCGGAAGGCCGGGTCGGTGCTCACCTCCGCCTCCAGCGCGCTCAGCTCGGCGAAGGCGCCGGGCTGCGCCTCCAGCACCGACTCCGCGACGTGGTCGGCCAGCGCCCCGATGCCGTGGCTGGCCTGCAGGGTGAAGCCGGCACCGTCGAGCAGCGCGACCAGGCCGTCGTGGTCGAAGCGCTGGGTGTCGGCCCAGGCCCGGCGGGCCAGGCCGATGTGCCCGGCCAGGGCGTGCCCGAGCACGGCGGCCTTGCGCTGCGAGGCCAGCAGGCTGAGCGCGCCACCCGGCCGCAGCACCGACGCGACGGCGGCGAGCGCCTCCGGCGGCGACTCCACCACCTCCAGCACCCGGTGGCAGACGACGACGTCGACCGAGCGCTCGCCGACCACGTCGACCAGGTCGGCGGCGTCACCCTGCCGGGCGCGGATGCGGTTCCCGAGCCCGGCCTCGGCGGTGCGTCGTCCGAGCGAGGCGAGGGCGTCCGGGCTGGGGTCGATGACGGTGACGCGGTGGCCGTAGCCGGCCAGCGCCGTGGCCACGCCCCCGGTGCCGCCCCCGAGGTCGACGACCTCCAGGGGGCTCCCGGCCGGGTCGAGCCCGCGGAGCTGACCGGCCAGCAGCTCCAGCAGGAACGTCGCCGAGACCGACCGCCGGCGTCGGGGCTCGGCCATCGTCTCCTCCTGCGTGCCGGGTGGGCGGGATCCGGGAGAGCCCGCCGTCGAGCGGCAGCCTAGGGCATGCCCCCGCGTCGGGACGGGCGCGCGAGCGGCGGTCACGACGACTCCGCACCCGGCCGGGCGGCCGCCGGTCCGGGCGGGGCCACCGCGTGCTGGACCAGGGCGAGGAATCCCTCCGTGTCGCGCAGCAGGTCGTCCGCCTCACGCGTGCTGACCGCGCCGGTCGAGCCGGCGAGCAGCGCGTCCCGACGCGACCCGGTGGCGGCGTAGAAGGCGGCCCACTCCCCCAGCTCGGGCGCCACCTCGGCCAGCAGCCACCAGGCGTTGCGCGGCCGGGCCCCGGGCGCGGGCCGGGCCCGCACCGCGAGCACGACGGCCGCCACGCGGAGGGCCGCGGCGTGGGTCGCCAGGTACCGCTCGGCGGGGCTGGCGGCCGCCGCCGCCTCGTCGAGGGCGGCGCGGGCGCGCGCCAGGTCCGTCGCGACGGCCCGCCGCCCCTGGGCCCGGGACGCCTGCCGCTCGGCCAGCCGGACCGGTGCCACCACGCTCACGACCACGACGGCGACCCGGTCCCCGCGGCGGACACCTCGACCAGCGTCCAACGTCCGTGCTGATCGCTGAGCTCCAACGGCACGGCCGGCACCCCGGGCCCCGGGGTCGCGTCGACCCGCCAGCGGACCAGGGGTCCCGGCAGCGCCGCGGCCGCGCGGACGACCCACAGCCGCCCGTCGCGCAGCAGCTGGGTGGGGGTCACGACCCCGTCGACCGCTTCGGTGCGGACCTCGACGGGCTCCCGGTCGTCGGCACCGACGGGGCGGCTCGGGACGGGCAGGCGGGCGGCGGACGCGGACGGGTCGAGCACGGCGACGCTCCTCAGAGCAGGCACGGAGGCTCCTTCAGCAGGCTTGGTGGACGGGGCGGGCAGGACGAACGGACGGGGCGAGCGGCAGGGCGGGGGCACGACCGGACGCCGGCAGGGGCCGGTGGCACGGTCGGGTGGGTCGCGGACGGACGGGCCACCCCGACGCGGACGGGGGTCGAGGTCCGTCCGCGTCGAGGCGTGCCAGGAGCGCGTGCCGCGAACACGACGCCGCATCCTGCAGGCGGTCGACCCGTCCGCCGCTGCTTCCCCAAGAGCGGAGGGTGGAATCGAACGCCTGTTCGATCTGGGGAACAATCTACACCGCGGCTCTGACACGTCAAGGGGTGCCGGCGCCCGCGTCGGCGGCCGGGTCAGCCGGCCGGGGTCAGCCGGCCGGGGGTGTCGCCCGGGCGGCGGCCGCCCGGTCCGTGTGCCCGAGGCTCCGGCCGGGCGCCACCCGGTCCCGCACGACGCGCTTGAGGTCGGCCAGCTCGGGGAAGCCGCCGTCGACGGCCCGGTCCCACACCACGTCGTCGTCGAGGCGGACCCGGAAGACACCCCCGGTGCCGGGCACCAGGGCCACCTCCCCGAGGTCCGTCGTGAAGGTGGTCAGCAGCTCCGAGGCGAGCCAGGTCGCCCGGAGCAGCCAGCGGCACTGGGTGCAGTAGGTGATCTCGACCCGCGCCCCCGCCCGGGGGGCGGTGGCGGGCGGCTGCTCGGGGTCCATGCGCCCAGCCTGGCAGCCCGCGCCACCGCCTACGCTCGTGCCCATGTCCGCCCCTCCCGCGCCGGTGGTCGTCGTCGGCGGCGGCGTGGCCGGGATGGCCGCCGCGGCGCGCCTCGCCAAGGCGGGCCACCCCGTCGAGCTGTTCGAGCGGGCGGACGTCCTGGGCGGCCGCTGGGCCCCCGGCGACCTCCCCGGGGTCGGCCCGGTGGACGCGGCACCCGGGCTGCTCCCCTTCCCCGCCCCGTGGCGGGACCTGTTCCGCAAGAGCGGCCGGCCGCTGGAGGCGGAGCTGGCCCGGTCGGGGCACGCGCTGGTGCCCGCCCCGCCCGTCCGCTACCGCTTCGCCGACGGCAGCCTGCTGGACCTGCCCACCGAGCGGGGCGCCCAGCAGGCCACCCTCCGGGCGGCCTACGGCGCCGCCGCCGCCGACCGTTGGCGCGACCTGCTCGACGAGCTCGACGAGGTGTGGCAGACGCTCCGGCCGCTGGGTCTGGAGTACCCGCTGCAGGAGCGCCGCCAGCTCTCCCGGCCGGTGCTGGCCCGGCTGCACGCCCGTCGCAGCCTGGCCTGGCTGGCCGCACGGCTGCAGGAACCGCACCTGGAGGCGCTCGTCCGCAGCCTGGCCCACCGGCACGGGTCCCGCCCGGAGCGGACGCCGGCCTTCGTCGCGGTCGACCTCAGCGTCAGCCGGCGGTTCGGGCACTGGCACGTGGCGGCGAGCGACCCCGCCGCCCGGCCCTCCGACACCGGGCGCTCGTCGGTGCTCGTCGAGGTGCTGGCGGCACGGCTGGCCACCCGCCGGGTGGTGGTGCACCGGGGCACGCCGGTCACCGGACTCGAGGTCGAGGACGGCCGGGTGGTCGGCGTCCGGGTGCCGGACGGCCTCCGCCGGGCCGCGGCCGTCGTCGTGACCACCGACCCGTGGCAGCTGGTCGACGCGCTGCTGCCACCCGACGCCGCACCGGCGCTGCGCCGGCGCACCCACCGGCTGCACCCCGCCGCGGCGCCGGCCGTCGAGCACGGCCGCCTCGACCGGCCCGCGCGGGCGGTCACCGAGACCGTCGAGCTGGACGTCGACGGCACCCCCGTCGTCAGCTGGGCCCGGCCGGTGGGGGACGGGACGGTCGACGGGGCCACGGTGGTCAGCCGGCACGACTTCGGCCGGGCCGGGCCGAACCCGTCCGCCGGCGCGGCCTGGCGGGGCTGGCGGAGCTGGCTGCAGCGCCCGCCCGTCACCCCGGGCCTGCCCGGGCTGCACCTGGCCAGCGCCGCCTCCGCCGGCGGGAACGGTCCGTCGCAGGTCGTGCTGTCCGGTGCCCTCGCCTCCTACGCGTGCCACGACGCCCTCGGGTGAGCGACGCGGTCGTCACTCCAGCCACTCCAGCGCCTCCGGAACGCGCCCCGTCCCCGTATAGTGAGACGTTCGCTTTCCTGACTGAGGACGAGACTCTTTGACTTCCGTGCACCGAGTGACCGCTCCCGACGAGCCCGAGGACAGCCGGCGTCCCGCCGACGAGTCGGGCGGGCCGGCCTCCCCGGACCTCGTGGAGCGCGAGGTGGCGGCCGAGCAGGCGCACGTGGACCTGGTCTACGCGCGGCTGGCCGACGCCACCCGCACCGCCCAGGAGGTGGCCTCCGCGGGCCGCTCGCTCTACCAGTCCGACCGCGGCTCCTACGTCCGCGAGGAGGACGGCACCGGCCTCTACGAGCGCGACGTCTTCGCCTTCCAGGCCGCCAAGCGGCTCGCGGTGCTGGACGCCGAGCACGAGGGCCTCGTCTTCGGCCGGCTGGACCGGACCGACGGCGAGGTCCGCTACGTGGGCCGGATCGGCGTGCGCGACGCCGACTACGAGCCGCTGGTGATCGACTGGCGTGCCCGGGCCGCGGAGCCGTTCTACCGGGCCACCCCGCACGACCCGATGCAGGTGGTCCGCCGCCGCGTGCTGCGCTGCCAGGGCCAGCGGGTGGTCGGCATCGAGGACGACCTGCTGGACGGCGAGAACGCCCGCGACGACCTGGCCGTCGTCGGCGAGGGTGCCCTGATGGCCGCGCTCTCCCGCGCCCGCGGGCACACGATGCGCGACATCGTCGCCACCATCCAGGGCGAGCAGGACGAGGCGATCCGGGCCCCCTACCAGGGCTTCACGATGATCTCCGGCGGTCCCGGCACCGGGAAGACCGTCGTCGCCCTGCACCGCGCGGCCTACCTGCTCTACTCCAACCGCCGCCGCTTCACCTCGGGCGGCGTGCTCGTGGTGGGGCCCAGCCTGGTGTTCATGAACTACATCGAGCGGGTGCTGCCCTCCCTCGGCGAGGAGTCGGTGACCCTGCGCCCGGTCGGCACGGTGGCCGCGGACGTCGTCCGGCTGGCCGGTGACCGGGTGGACGACGCCCCGACGTCGGCGGTCAAGGGCAGCCTGCGGATGGTCCGGGTGCTCCGCCGGCTCGTGCAGGAGCCGCCGCAGGCGGTCCCGCTCGAGCTCCGGTTGACCCTCAAGGGGCACGTGCTGGTGCTGCGGGTGGACGCCCTGGAGCGGATCCGCGCCGACGTGCTCGCGCACCACAAGCTGAACGCCGGCCGGGAGGCCGCCGAGAAGGCGCTGCTGCAGGCGCTGTGGCGGGGCCGGCCGGCCGAGCTGGACCTGGAGCGCGACGAGTTCGACGACGCGGTCACCGACACGGCCGCCTTCACCATGTTCCTGCTGGCCTGGTGGCCCGGGGTGAGCGCGCCGACCGCCCTGGCCCGGCTGGGCGACCGCGGGCTGCTGGCCCGGCTCGCCGGCTCCACCCTCAGCGAGGCCGAGCAGGACCGGCTGGCCGCCTCCTACCCGCGGACGGCCGACCTCGCCCGCACGGCCGACTGGACCGTCGCCGACGGCGCGCTGCTCGACGAGCTGGTCAGCCTGCTGGGGCCGGTCACGGAGACCGAGGACCGCGACGAGCCGCTCTTCCTGCCCGACGACGCCGAGTACGCCGAGGTGGTGACCACCGCCGACCGGCTGACCCCGGTCCGCGAGGTCGACCCGTTCGCCGAGCCGCACGAGACCTACAGCCACGTGCTGGTGGACGAGGCGCAGGACATCACGCCCATGCAGTGGCGGATGCTCCGCCGCCGGGGGGCGGGGGCCTCCTGGACGATCGTCGGCGACCCGGCCCAGAGCTCGTGGCCGGACGCGGCCGAGACCGACCGGGCGCTCCAGGAGCTGGTCGGGACGGCCCCGGTCCGCCGGTTCCGGATGAGCACCAACTACCGCAGCCCGGCCGAGGTCTTCGACCTGGCCGCCTCCGTCGTCGTGCAGGCCTACCCGGAGGCCGACCTGCCCAAGGCCGTCCGCTCCACCGGCGTCGCACCGCTGCTGCTGGTCGCCGACGAGCGGGGCGTCGAGCCCGCCGCCGTCGACGCGGTGGCCGACCTGCTGACGCAGGTGGAGGGCACCGTCGGCGTCATCTGCCCCCCGACCGCCCGGGACGGCGTCCGCGCCGCCCTCGACGCGGCCGCCCTCCCCGGGGCCGAGCGGCTCGCCGTCGTGACCTCGCTCGAGTCCAAGGGCCTGGAGTACGACGGGGTGCTGGTGGTGGACCCGGACCGGCTGGTGGCCGAGTCGCCCGGTGGGGTGCGGTCGCTCTACGTGGCGCTGACGCGGCCGACGCAGCGCCTGGTCACCCTCGACGCGGCAGGAGCCGGCTCGCCAGGTTGGCGTAGATCTCTCGGGTAGCCCGGGAGCGGTTCTGGGTGTAGAAGTGCAGACCCGGGGCGCCGCCGTCGAGCAGCGCCTCGGACAGCTCGGTGCCGATCGCCGTGCCCACGCGGCGGACCGCGTCGTCGTCGCCGGCGACGGCCTCGACGCGGTCGACCACCGCCTCGGGCAGCGCGGCCCCGGAGAGCTCGGCGAACCGGGCGACCTGGCGGACGTTGGTGATGGGCATGATGCCCGGGATGATCGGCAGGTCGCAGCCCAGGGCGCGGACCCGGGCGACCAGCGCGAAGTAGTCCTCGGGCCGGAAGAACAGCTGGGTGATGGCGTAGCTGGCGCCGGCCCGGGCCTTCTCGACCAGGATCCGCGCGTCGAGGTCGGCGTCGCAGGACGACGGGTGCGGGTCGGGGAACGCGCCCACCCCGACGCAGAAGTCCCCCAGCTCGCGGACCAGGCGGACCAGCTCGGTCGCGTTGTCGAGGCCGTCCGGGTGCTTCACCCACGGCTCCCGCGGCCCGCCGGGCATGTCCCCGCGGATGGCGAGCACGTGCCGGACCCCGGCCGCGGCGTAGGCGCCGACGACCCGGCGCAGCTGCTCGCGGCTCTGGCTGGCGCAGGTGAGGTGGGCGACGGTGCGCAGCGTGGTGGTGAGCGCGATCTGCTCGGTCGCGCCGATCGTCCGCTCGCGGGTGGAGCCGCTGGCCCCGTAGGTGACGGAGACGAAGTCCGCCCCCAGCGCCTCGAGCTCCCGGACCGTCTGCCACAGCTGGCGCGAGCCGGCCTCGTCGCGGGGCGGGAACAGCTCGAAGGAGAACAGGGGCCGGCCGGCGGTGGCCAGCAGCTCGGCCACCGTGGGGGTCCGCGGACGCGGTGGTGACGCAGTCCGGCCCGGCATGCGAACACCATAGGTCGGCCCCCGGCACCCCCTCCGTAGGCTCAGCATGTGGTCACCCGATCCCCTGCCCGGTCCGCCGCTGAGCACCACCCACCCGGCCCCGCCCCGCTGCTGGACGCGGACGCGCCGCTCGGGCCGTCCTTCCGGGAGGCGGTCGGCTCCACGGTGACGGCCTTCCTGGCCGGGCAGGAGCCGGTGCTGGCGGGGATGGGACCCGAGCTGGCGCCGCTGCGCACCCTGGCCGCGGAGCTGCTGGACGGGGGCAAGCGGCTGCGGCCCGCGTTCTGCGTCTGGGGCTACGTCGCCGCCGCCGGGCTGCCGGACGCCGCGACGGCGGAGCCCCTGCTGCGGGCGGCCGCGAGCCTGGACCTGCTGCACGTCTCCGCCCTCGTGCACGACGACGTGATGGACTCCTCCGACCTGCGCCGCGGGCGACCGGCCGCCCACCGCCAGTTCGAGGCCCAGCACACCGCCGCCGGGCGGCTGGGCGACGCCGGCGCGTTCGGCCGGGCCGCGGCGATCCTGCTCGGGGACCTGCTGCTGATGTGGTCCGCCGAGCTGCTGCTGCGCTCCGGGATGGCCGCCGACGCCCTGGCCCGCGCCACCCCGGTCGCCGAGGCGATGCGCACCGAGGTCACCTGCGGGCAGTACCTCGACATCGTCGCCCAGGCGCAGCCGCTGCGGGCCGACCCCGCGGCCGCGCTCGCCGAGGCGGGCCGGGTGGTGGAGTACAAGTCCGCGCGCTACACCGTCCAGCGGCCCTGCCAGCTGGGCGCGGCCCTCGGCGGCGCCGACCCGGGGCTGCAGGACGCACTGGCCGCGTACGGGTCGCCCGCGGGCCGGGCGTTCCAGTTCCGCGACGACCTGCTGGGCGTCTTCGGCGACAGCGCCGTGACCGGCAAGCCGGCCGGCGACGACCTGCGGGAGGGCAAGCGGACCGTGCTGGTCGCCCACGCCTACGCCGGCGCCGACGCCGCCGGCCGCGCCCTGCTGGCCGCCCGGCTCGGCGACCCGGACCTCGACGCCGACGGCGTGGCCGCGCTGCAGGACGTCATCGTCAGCTCGGGGGCGGTGGACGCCGTGGAGGCGATGATCGCCGACGGCCTCGCGCGGGCGCTGGCCGCGCTGGGGACCGCGCCGGTCACCGACGAGGGCCGTCGCGGGCTCACCGCGCTGGCCGAGGCCGCGGTCCGCCGGCAGTTCTGAGGGGCCGGCCGCCGGCTCAGCCGGCCGCGAGCACCACGACGAAGGGCGGGTCCTGGGCAGCGCGCTCGGCGAACAGCTCCAGCAGGCGGCGGGCCTGGCGCGGCTGGGCGCGGGCGAAGCCGTCCCAGCCGGCCAGCACCAGCGCGGTCGGCCGGTCGAGGTCGGCCAGGCAGTCCCAGAGGGCGTCGAGGTTGGCGCCGAACCAGGACGGCAGCGCCAGGGCGGCGGCCAGCGACGCGTAGAGCGCGGGCGTCGTGCGGGCGGCGCCCACCGGGCGGGCGTCCCAGCCGCTCGAGGCCAGCCGCTGCGCCACCGTCGCGGCGTCGGCCATCCGGTAGACGCCGGGCGTCAGCGGCGGCCGGTCGCCGGTCACCGCTGCACCCGGGCGAAGGAGGCGTAGTGGTCGTCGGTCCAGAACAGCTGGCGGCCGTCGTCCCCGGCGACGATCCGCCGGGCGCCGCGGTCGTCCTCGCCCGGCGTGGGGACCGTGTACTCGCGGTAGTAGCCGCGCGGCCGGCTGGGCAGCAGCGCCTCCCGGTTGCCGAAGGTGACGCCGTCGCGGTCGTAGGGGAACGGGCCGCCGGCGTCGATGAGCCGGACGGTCTGCTGCGCCTCCCGGGGCAGCGACGCGAGGGCGACCAGCGGCAGCCCGGACTCCCGGTCCGTGCCGCCGCCGGTCGGGGCGGGGGTGGCGCCGCCGGTGGCCGTCCCCCGACCGGCGGTGCCGGCGGCCGGCGGCTCGGCGGTCTGGGTGCCGGTGCTGCCCCAGAGGGCGAGCAGGACCAGGACGAGCAGCGCGCCGACGGCGGCGACGGCCCTGAGCCGACCGGTCACCGCGGGCGGCCGCGGCTGGCCGCGGCGGCGAACCCGTAGCGCGCCGCGGCCGGGTCGGCGCGCCAGGCCTCGGCCAGCGGGCGGGCCAGCCGGGCCGCGGCCTCCTGCGGGTCGTCGGCGGCCGTCAGCGCCGTCTCGACGCAGACCCGGCGGGCGCCGGCGTCCAGCACCCGCACCAGGGAGGCCTCGGTGACCCCGCCGACGGCGAACCAGGGCTTGGCAGCCACGTCGAAGACGGGGGCCACCCGGGCCGCGTGGCGGACCAGCTCCAGTCCCGGGGCGGCGTGCACCGGTCCGACGGAGAAGTAGTCGAGCGCGTCGTCCGCGAGCGCCGCGCCGACGTCCGTGGCGCGCCGGGTGGAGCGGCCGAGCAGGGCCGAGGCGTGCAGCGGCGCGCGCGCCTCCGCGGAGCTGCCCCCGGCGGCCCCGACGTGCAGCAGGTCGGCCTGCAGGGCACCCGCCCAGGCGGGGTCGCCCAGCACCCCGACGACAGCCTGGGCGGACGCGGCGGCTCGACGCGCCGTCTCGAGGACCTCGCGGCCGGTCACCACGTCCAGACCGTCCTGCCTGATCTGGACCACGTCGACCCCGCCGGCGAAGGCGGCCGTCAGGAACGCGGCCAGGTCGCCCTGCCGGCGGCGGGCGTCGGTCCGCAGGAACAGCCGGGCCAGCCGCAGCCGCGCCTCGAGGCCCATCAGTGCGCTCACGCGGTCACCCTAGCGAGCGGCGCCGGGCGACCGACGGCGCGCGCGGCCCCTCAGACGGTGGCCGGTACCGCCAACCGGGCCTGGACCAGCGGGACCACCTCGGTCGCGAAGAGCTCGATGGAGCGCATCGTCCTCGCGTGGTCGACGTGGCTGACGTGCATCTCGAAGCGGTCGAGACCCAGCAGGTCGTGCAGGGCGACGATCTTGTCCGCCACCCGCTCGGGGTGACCGAAGAAGAGGGCTCCCTCGGGGCCGATCAGGCCCTCGATCTGGGCGCGGGACATCGGGGCCCAGCCGCGCTCCCGGCCGAGCTTGTCGAAGGTGGCCTTGTAGCCGGGCAGGAAGTCGGCGCGGGCGGCCTGCTCGTCGCCGGCGACGTAGCCGTGCGCGTGCACCGCCAGCGGGGTGCTGGCCGGGTGGCCGCCGTGCTCGAGGGCGCGCCGGTAGAGGTCGGCGTGCGGGGCGAAGCCGGCGGGCTGGCCACCGATGATCGCCAGCGCCATGGGCAGACCCAGCGTGCCGGCCCGGACGATCGAGTTCGGGGTCCCCCCGACGGCGACCCAGACCGGGAGCGGCCGGCCCTCGGGCCGCGGGTGCACGACCACGCCGTCCAGCGGGGCGCGGAACTGGCCCGACCAGGTGGTGGGGCCCTCCGCCCGGAGCGCCAGCAGCAGGTCGAGCTTCTCGGCGAACAGCTCGTCGTAGTCGCCGAGGGAGTAGCCGAACAGCGGGAAGGACTCGGTGAAGGAGCCGCGGCCCGCCATCAGCTCCGCCCGGCCGCTGGAGAGGAGGTCGAGGGTGGCGAAGTTCTGGAAGGCGCGCACCGGGTCCGCCGAGCTGAGCACGGTCACCGCGCTGCTCAGGTGGATCTTCTCGGTGCGGCCGGCGATGGTGGCCAGCACGATCTCGGGGGCCGACGCGGCCATGTCGGGCCGGTGGTGCTCCCCGATCCCGTAGACGTCGAGGCCGAGCTGGTCGGCCAGCACCGCCTCCTCGACGACCTCGCGGAGCCGCTCGCCCGGCGACACGGCCGGGTCGTTGATCTCGGCGAAGGTGGTGAGTCCGAACTCCATGTCTGTCTCCTCCTGGTTGCCGACGCAACGACGATTGAGCGTTCAATTATTCCCGGATGCGGGCGCCGCGGGGCCAGCGGGTAGAACAGACACCATGACAGACGTGGCCGTGCTGGGGACCGGGACGATGGGCGCGCCGATGGCCGCCAGCCTGCTGGCGGCGGGGCACGCCGTCCGGGTCTGGAACCGCTCACCCGGGAGGACCGACGCCCTGGTCGCCGCCGGCGCGACCGCGGCGCGCTCCCCCGCGGAGGCCGTGGCCGGCGCGGACGTCGTGCTGACCATGCTGTTCGACCTCGAGGCCACCCGCGCGGTGATGGCGGAGGCCGTCGGGGCCGTCGGCCTGGGCGCCGTGTGGCTGCAGACGGGGACCGTCGGCCCGGTGGGGACGGCGGAGCTGGCCGCCCTCGCCGCCGAGCACGGGCTGGCCTTCCTCGACGCCCCCGTCCTCGGCACCCGGAAGCCCGCCGAGGACGGCACCCTCGTCGTGCTGGCCAGCGGCGACCCGGCGCTGCGGGCCCGGGTCGCGCCGGTGCTGGACGCCGTCGCGGCGCGCGTCGTCTGGGCCGGCGACCGCGCGGGGGCGGCGTCGGCGCTCAAGCTCGCCGCGAACACCTGGGTGCTGACGCTGACGGCGGCGACGGCGCAGTCGCTCGTCCTGGCCCAGGCGCAGGGCGTCGACCCGGAGCTCTTCCTCGAGGCCATCCGCGGCACGGCCACCGACAGCGCCTACGCGCAGACGAAGGGGCCGGCCATGCTGCAGGGCGCCTTCTCCCCCGCCTTCGGGCTGGACGGCGGGCTCAAGGACCTCGGCCTCATCCTGGCCGCCGCCGAGGCCCGGGGGCTCCCGTCGCGGCTGCTCGGCGCCGTCCGCGACTGCTACGCCACCGCGTCGGCCGCCGGGCACGGCGAGGACGACATCGCCGCGGTCGTGACCGCGCTGCGCGGTGAGGACTAGCCCGGCCCGTCGGGGGTGACCCGGACCGCCGGGCCGGTGACCCCGGTCCTCCCCCGAGAACGCCCGGGACGCACAGGAGCGTCCGGCATCCTCGACCGGTGGACGGCGACGGGCGGACGGGCGACGGCGTGCCCTCCCCGGGCGAGCGCCCCGACCGGCCTATGCTCGCGGCCGAGGCCCACACGGCCATCGTCCCCACCGTGTCTGGAGCAGGCGTGACCATGACGAGCGTCGGCGACCCCCTGGTCGGCCAGGTCCTCGACGGTCGCTACCAGATCACCCAGCGTCTCGCCCGGGGCGGCATGGCCACCGTCTACCAGGCCGTGGACACCCGGCTGACCCGCACCGTCGCCGTCAAGGTCATGCACGTCGGGCTCGGCGACGACGTCGAGTTCGCCAAGAAGTTCGACCGCGAGGCCCGCGCCGCGGCCCGGCTCTCCCACCCGAACGTCGTCTCGGTGTTCGACCAGGGCCAGGCCGTGCTGGACGGCCACACCCTGCGGCCCTACATCGTCATGGAGTACGTCGAGGGCCCCACCTTGCGCGACGTCATCCTGCGCGAGGCGCCGATGGCGCCCACCCGGGCCCTGGAGGTGTTCGAGCCGGTGCTCGCCGCGCTGGCCGCCGCCCACGACGCCGGGCTGGTGCACCGCGACGTCAAGCCCGAGAACGTGCTGATCAGCGACCGCGGGCAGATCAAGGTCGCCGATTTCGGCCTGGCCAAGGCCGTCTCCGCGCAGACCTCGACGGCCACCCAGGGGATGCTGATCGGCACGGTGTCCTACCTGCCGCCCGAGCTGGTGCTCTCGGGCCGCGCCGACGCCCGCTCCGACGTGTACAGCGCAGGGGTCGTGCTGTTCGAGCTGCTCACCGGCCGCAAGCCGCACACCGGCGAGACCCCCATCCAGGTCGCCTACGCCCACGTCCACAACGACGTCCCGGCGCCGTCGGCGGTGAACCGCTCCGGCCGGATCCCGCCCTACCTCGACGCCCTGGTCGCCGGGGCCACCGCCCGCGACGCCGACAGCCGCCCGCACGACGCCCGGGTGCTGCTCACCCAGGTGCGCCGGGTCCGGGCGGCCCTGCGCGACGGCGTCGTCGACGACCCCGAGCTCACCCAGGACCTCAGCGTGCTGCGCACGCAGCCCGTGGACGACGCCGACGGCGAGCCCACCCAGTGGGTCGCGGCGGCGCCGCTGACCACCGGTGGCGCCCCGGCCACCCCGCGCTCGCCGGCCGCCGACGCCCCGCCGCCCGCCCCGGCACCGCCGACGGCCGGACCCGGACCGGCCCACGTCGAGGCCCTCCGGCCCACCGCGGCCTCGGCCCCGCCGCCCGTCGTGCCGGTGGCTCCCCGCCCCTCGGGGCTCGGCCGGGCCGCCGCCCAGCGGGAGCGGCAGGCCCGCCGCCGCCGCCGCGGCTGGTTGGCCGTGCTGCTGGTGCTGCTGCTCACCACCCTGGCGCTGCTGGCCGGCTGGTACCTGACCGAGGGCCGCTTCACCACGGCGCCCGCGCTGGCCAGCCTGACCCGCGCCGACGCCGAGCAGGTCGCCGACCGGGCCGGGCTGGACCTGCGGGTCGACGAGGCCTACAGCGAGTCGGTTCCCCGCGGCGCCGTCATCTCGACCGAGCCGGGCCCCGGCGCGAAGATCCTCGACGGCGGCCCGATCGACGCCGTCGTCTCCCGGGGCCCCGAGCGCTACCCCGTGCCCACCCTCGTCGGGCTGCCGCGGGCCGAGGCCGCGGCGGCCCTGGCGAACGGGCGGCTCAGCGCCGGCGAGGTCACCGAGGCCTGGAGCGACACCGTGCCGGCCGGCACCGTGACCGGGGCCTCGGCCGCGGCCGGGACCCCGGTCAAGCCCGGCACCGCCGTCGCGCTGACGGTGTCCCGCGGCCCGAAGCCGGTCAAGATCGCCGACTGGACCGGCAAGGGCGTCGACGACGCCGTCGCGGCGCTCGAGAAGGCCGGCTTCCTGGTCACGGTCACGACCGCCCACTCCGACGAGGTGCCGGTCGGCCGGGTCATCAGCCAGTCGCCCGGGCCCGGCACCGGGCAGAAGGGCGACGAGGTCGAGCTCGCCCGCTCGCTCGGACCCGTCCTGGTCACCGTGCCGAACGTCCGGGCGATGGGGGTCCGGGCCGCCGAGAAGGTGATGCAGGACGCCGGCTTCCGGACCCGGGTGCAGGCGGCGGCGGTCAACTACATCGGCGTCGGCTTCGTCGTCTCCACCGACCCGAAGGCCCGCTCGCAGGCACCGAAGGGCTCGACGATCACCCTCTACGTCGTCTGATCCCGGGCCGGCACCCCACCCCTAGGCTGGGCGGGTGCCGTCCCCCCTCCGTCGCCGGTCCGACCTCGCCCCGCTGCTGGCCCTGCTGGCCATGACCGCGGCCTGGGGGTCGACCTTCTTCCTGATCAAGGACCTGCTGGTCCGGCTGCCCGTCGCGGACATGCTGGCCCTGCGGTTCGGGATCGGCAGCCTCGCCCTCGTGCTGCTGGCCGGGCGCCGGCTGCGGATGAGCCGGGCGACCCTGCGCTCGGGCCTGCTGCTGGGACTGCTCTACGGGGTCGCCCAGATCCTGCAGACCGCCGGGCTCGCCCTGACCTCGGCCAGCGTCTCGGGCTTCATCACCGGCCTCTACGTCGTGGCGACGCCCCTGCTGGCCGCGCTGCTGCTGCGGACCCGGGTCAGCGCCACCACCTGGGCGGCCTCCGGGCTGGCCACCGTCGGGCTCGGGGTGCTGAGCCTGAACGGCTTCGCCCTCGGCCCCGGCGAGCTGCTCACCCTGCTGTCGGCCCTGGTCTACGCCGGCCACATCATCGCGATGGGCCGGCTGTCCACCCCCGGCGAGGCGCTGCCGCTCAGCCTGGTGCAGATGGTCGTCATCACCGCGGTCTGCACGGTGGCCGCGGTCTGGCCCGGCGCGGGCAGCCCGGGCCTGCAGCTGCCCGCGTCGACGGGCGACTGGCTGGCCGTGCTGTACCTCGCCGTCGTCGCCGGCGCGCTCACCATGGTGCTGCAGACCTGGGCCCAGGCCCGGGTGGAGGCCGCGCGCGCCGCCGTCGTGATGGCCATGGAGCCGGTGTGGGCCGCGGCCTTCGCCGTGACCCTCGGCGACGACCGGCTGACGTCCAGGATGGTGGCCGGTGGGCTCGCTATCCTCGCCGCCATGTACCTCGTGGAGCTCGCCCCGCGGCGCCGCCGCGGCCGTGCCGACGCCGGCCCGACCGGCCCGGCGACCCCCGTCGACGTGGGCCGCGAGACGTCGTGAACGGGGGCCCGGTGGTCTACGTCCTGCTCGGCCTGCTCCTGGTGGGCGTGGTCCTCGGGGTGCTCCTGCTGGTCCGCCGGCACCGCTACGTCGCCAGCCTCCGGGAGCGCGGCTGGGCCTTCGAGAGCGCCCCGTCCCTGGAGTCGGTGCTCGACCACCACGCCCCGCCCTTCGGTCTCGGCCTGGTCCGGGCCGTCGACGAGGGTATCGCCGGCACCACGCGCGCGGGCGTGCCCTTCCGGGTCTTCGAGTACGAGGTGAAGAGCGGCGGACCCCGCTTCGACGCCCGCCTGGCGAGCCTGCGGCTGCCCGCCACCCTGCCCGACCTGTTCGTCAGCGCGGGACCCGTCCGGGCCGGCGTCCGGCTGCCCGCGGTCCCTCTCGACCCGGCCCTGCAGGTGCACGCCGCCGACCCCGGCTACGCCCGGGCGCTGCTGAGCCCCGCGGTGCTCGCCGCCCTCGCCGCCTTCGGCCGGGCCGGTCACCCGGTCGACGTCAGCGTCGACGGTGCCCAGCTGGTGGCGGTGGGCGCCCCGAAGGACCCCGACGCCCTGCAGGCGTACCTCGAGGCGCTGGCCCCGGTGGTGCTGGCCGTCGACCCCGCCGCCGTCGCCCCCTGGTCCCGGCCCCCGGTGGCCCCCGGGTTCACCTTCCACGGCCGGCCCGACTGGGTGCTGGTGGGCTCCGACGACAGCGCGATCGCCCGCTTCGGCCTGACCACCGCCGGCTTCGGGCACACCACTGAGCAGGTCGTCCGCGGCGACAACGGCGGGCTCCCCGTCGAAGGGCTGGTGCACCGCTGGAAGACCCACCGCACCGAGACCAGCACCGACAGCCAGGGCCGCAGCCAGACGCGGACCGTCACCGAGCACCACGACGAGGTCGTCGCCGGGGTCTGGCTGCCCTTCGCGCTCCCGCAGCTCAGCGTCGACGGCGGCTGGGGCGGCGAGCGCATCCGGTTCGAGAGCGAGGAGTTCAACGACCGGTTCAAGGTCCGCTCGGCCAGCGCCCGGCTCGCCTACGACGTCATCCACCCGCGCACCATGGAGTTCCTGATGGCCGTCCGGCCGCCGGGCCTCCGGATCGAGGGGAACCTGATGCGGTTCCTCGTCTCCTCCCACGACACCGAGACGCTCGCCTTCTGCGCCGACTTCGCCCACGACTTCCTCGCCCGGGTGCCCTCCTTCGTGTGGAAGAACCTCCAGATCTCCCCGCCGGCCTTCCGCGTGGACGCGCTGACCGCACCGCTGCCCCCGGCACCGGCGCACGCCCCGCTCGGGGCGCAGCCCACCCCGGAGCTCCGGTGACCGCCGGCTGGCTGCACGTCGTGCTCGACGTGCCGGCCGCCGAGCCCACGGGCGGCTTCTGGGCCACCGCCCTCGGCTGGCCGCTCGGCGGCCCGTGGCCGGACCACCCGGAGCTGCGCAGCTTCAGCCCACCCGACGGCGACGCGTACGTGCACCTCCAGCAGGTCGACGGCCCGGCCGGCCGGCACCTCGACCTCGAGGTCGACGACGTCGACGCCGAGCACGCCCGGCTGCTGGCCCTGGGGGCCACCGACGTGCGCCGGACCGCCGACTGGTGGACCGTGCGCTCCCCCGGCGGGCTGGAGCTCTGCCTGCTGGCCGCCCGTCCCCGGACCCGGCCGGCGCCGGTCACGGGACCCTCGGGCACCCGCCGACGGCTGGTGCAGGTCTGCCTGGACCTGCCGCCGCGGCTGGTGGACGTCGACGCCGCGTTCTGGCGGGCGGCGCTGGCCTGGCGAGAGGTGCCCGTCGACGACCCCGAGTTCCTCGGCCGGCTGGTCCCGTCGCCCGGCCACCCCCTGCAGGTGCTGCTGCAGCGGCTGGACGACGACGACGGCGGCCCGACCCGGCTGCACCTCGACCTCGGCTCGGAGGACCTCGCGGCCGACGTCACACTGCTCCAGGACCGGGGCGCCGCGCCGCTGCACGAGGGCGACGGCTTCGTCGCCCTGCGCGACCCGGCCGGGCAGGTCTTCTGCGTCACGCGCAACGCCCCCGACGCGCCCTGAGGGGTCAGAGCGCAGCGACGGCCTCCGCCACGGGCGTGTCCCCGCTGACCAGCTCGAACTGTGCGCCGACGCCCGCCCCCGTGCTCAGCAGGGCGGCGAGCACCGCGGCCACGTCGGCCCGCGGCACGGTGCCCCGCCCGGTCTCGACGGCCACCCGGACGCGACCGGTCGGCGCCTCGTCGGTCAGCCCGCCCGGCCGGACGACGGTCCAGTCCAGGTCGCGGCGGCGGAGGTCGGCGTCCGCCTCGCTCTTGGCCCGCTGGTAGACCTGGAAGACGTCCTCGGAGCCGGCGTCGAAGGTGTCGGCGCCCATCGAGGAGACCATCACGTAGCGCCGGACCCCGGCCCGCTCGGCCGCGTCGGCCAGCAGGACGGCACCGTCCCGGTCGAGGGTGAGCTTGCGGGCCGCCCCGCTGTTCGGGCCCGCCCCCGCGGCGAAGACGACGGCGTCGGCCCCGCTCAGCAGCGCGGCCACCGTGTCGACGTCGCTGTGCTCGAGGTCGACGACGGCCGGCTCGGCCCCGGCGGCGACCAGGTCCCCGCCCTGGGCGGGGTTGCGGATCAGGCCGACGGGCCGGTGCCCGGCGTCGGCCAGCAGCCGGGCGGTGAGCAGGGCGATCTGGCCGTGACCCCCGGCGATGACGACGCGCATCCCGCGCCCCGCAGCGCGTCCGTCCTCAGAAGTCATGGCTCGCACCGCCGCGCAGGTCGAGCACCCGGGTGCCGGTCATGGCGTCGACGCGGCCCGAGATCAGCCCGCGGCCGCGGTCGTTGAGCAGCTCGTCGTGGATCGGGAACCCCTCGAGCGCCCCCACGGCGCGCACCCAGTCCACCGTCTCCTTGAGCGCGCCCCAGGGCCCGTAGGAGGGCATGGCGACGACGTCGACCCCGCTCGGCGCGGTCTCGTAGGAGTCGCCGGGGTGGAAGAACGTCGGCTCCCCCTCGGACCGCAGCACGAAGCCGACGTTGCCGATCCGGGGGATGTCGCGGTGGATGACGGCGTGCTGACCGCCGACCGCGGTGACCAGCACGTCACCCACGGCGGTCTGCTCCTCCGGCGCCAGGGCGGCCGCGCCCTCCCCGAGCGGCGGCAGGTCGCCGGCCTGCACCTGCTGCAGCACCGACGGCTCCAGCAGCACCCGGGCGGACGGGTTGGCCGCCAGCAGGGCCGGCAGGTGCTCGGGGTCGAGGTGGTCGGGGTGGCCGTGGGTGACCAGGACGGCGTCGAGGTCGGTGAGCCCGTGCCAGCCCGTCGACAGGTTCCCCGGGTCCAGCAGGATCCGGGCGTCGGCGGTCTCGATCAGGACGGCGGCGTGGCCGAGGTGGGCGATGCGCATGGCGTCAACCTACGGCAGCCCGCCCGCGGCGAAACCGATGGCGTCCGCCTCCCCGGCGGGAGAGACTGCGGCCGTGACCGACGACGACGCCGCCCCGTCCGCCACCCTGCTCAGCCGGGCCGCGCAGCAGCTGGCGGTCCTGGCGGACCGGCAGCGGGCCGCGCTGCTCGGCGGCGTCCTGCGGCTGGAGGAGCCGACGCAGGGCTGCACGGTCCCGGCGCTCGCGGCGGACCAGGGCACGGACCTCCGCACGACGGCCCGCCACCTCGCGGCGCTCGAGGCAGCCGGCCTGGTCACCGTCGCCGCGCACCGGGTGCGGCCGCGGGTCCAGGTCCTCGAGGAGACCGCCGGGGCGCTGCTGGCCGCGCTGCCCGTCACCGCACTGCTGGCCGCGGACCCGGCGCTCGGCCGGCTGTTCCGGCACGGCCGGCTGACGGGGCTCCCGGTGCTGGCCCGCGTGGACGAGCGGGAGCGGCTGGCCGCCCTGCTGGTCCAGCTGCTGCCCGCCGACCGGGCCCTGACCGAGGGCGAGGTGAACGCCGCCCTGGCCGAGGTCACCGACGACGTGGCCAGCGTCCGCCGGTTCCTGGTCGAGGAGAACCGCCTCACCCGCTCCGCCGGCCGGGACTACCGCCGCGTCACCCCTTGAACGACCGCCCGCCGGGGTGGTCCGGCTAGCCGCCGAGCAGCGCGCCGAGCACCTTGCCGGCGCTCGTGCACTCCTCGGCGGTCACGTCGAGGTGGGTGACCACCCGGACCATCCGGGGACCGAGTGCGGAGACCAGGACCCCCTGCTCGGCGGCGGCCGCCGCCACGGGAGCGGCGGGCCGGTCGCCGGTCGAGAGCACGACGATGTTGGTCTCGAGCGCGTCGACGTCCACGGCCGCGGGGGCGTGCTCGGCGACGGCCTCGGCCAGGGCGCGGGCCGCCGCGTGGTCCTCGGCCAGCCGGGCGACGTGGTGGTCGAGCGCGTGCAGGGCGCCCGCGGCCAGCATCCCGGCCTGCCGCCAGCCGCCACCGAGCCGCTTCCGCTGCACCCGGGCGCGGGCCATGTTCTCCGCGCTGCCCACGAGCACCGAGCCGACGGGGGCGCCGAGGCCCTTGGAGAAGCAGACGCTGACGGTGTCGAACAGCCGGCCGTAGACCTCGAGCGGCACGCCGCTCGCCACGTGCGCGTTCCACAGCCGCGCGCCGTCGAGGTGGTAGCCCAGGCCGTGCTCCCGGCAGAGGGCGCCGACGGCCTCGAGCTGCTCCAGCGGCTGGATGGTGCCGCCGCCGAAGTTGTGCGTGTTCTCCACCGCGACGGCGGCGGTCGAGACCAGGTAGGGACCGGCGGCCGGCGACAGGATCTCGGCCACCCGCTCGGCCTCCAGCCGTCCGTGGTCCGACGGCCACGTCCGCATCGTCAGGCCGTGCACGGCCGCGTGCGCCCCCATCTCGGCGCGGGCCACGTGGGCGGCGACGTCGCACAGGACCTCCTGGCCCGGCTCCACGAGCATCCGGACGCCGAGCAGGTTGGCCAGCGAGCCGGTGGCGCAGTAGAGCCCCGCCTCGTGGCCCAGCAGCGCCGCCGTCCGCCGCTCCAGCTCGAGGACGGTCGGGTCCTCCCCGTAGACGTCGTCGCCGACGGGGGCCTCGGCCATCGCGGCCCGCATCGCGGCGGTGGGTCGGGTGACGGTGTCGGAGCGCAGATCGATCACGCCCTCTGTTCTACCCGGCGGCACGGACGCGGCGGGCCGACGCCCGGCAGGTGGTCGGGCTCCCCGTCGGATCGGGGCCGCGGCCGGCCATGCCGGTGGCTGCTCGGCCGGCCGGCCGGTCCGGAGCGCCAGCGCGGCGGCCAGCACGACGAGCCCGGGCACAGCAGGGATCCTGGTGGAGCACCGCCGTCCGTCACGGTCCAGCAGCGACCGGTGCCGCTCGGCCCTCGTTCCCGCAGGTCCGAGGCGGGCTGGGCGTCAGACCGCGGCGGCCTGGACGGCCTTGGCTCGGCGGATCCGGCCGCTGGTGAGCCGCTCGGCCACCAGGAAGGCCAGCTCCAGCGACTGGTTGCGGTTGAGCCGCGGGTCGCAGAGCGTCTCGTAGCGGTTCACGAGGTCGGCCTCGACGAGGTCGTCGCTGCCGCCGACGCACTCGGTGACGTCGTCGCCGGTGAGCTCGACGTGCACCCCGCCCGGCCAGGTGCCGAGCTCCTCGTGCACGTCGAAGAAGCCGTTGAGCTCCTCCACCACGTCGGAGAAGGCGCGGGTCTTGTAGCCGTTGCGGGCCTCGAAGGTGTTGCCGTGCATCGGGTCGCAGACCCAGGCCACCTGACGGCCGCTGGCGGTCACCTTGGCCACCACCTCGGGCAGGATGTCGCGGACCTTGCCGGCCCCCATCCGGGTGATGAAGGTGATCCGGCCCGGCTCGTGGTCCGGGTCCAGCCGGTCGGCGAGCTCCAGGGCGGTGTCGGCCGTCGTCGTCGGTCCCAGCTTCACGCCCAGCGGGTTGCGGATGTGCCGCATCAGCTCGACGTGCGCGCCGTCCAGCTGCCGGGTCCGCTCGCCGATCCACAGGAAGTGCCCGGACGTGCCGTAGGGCTGCCGGGTGCGGGAGTCGATCCGGGTCAGCGCGTGCTCGTACTCCATCACCAGGGCCTCGTGGCTGGAGTAGAAGTCGACGGTGCGGAAGGCGTCGTCGTCGATCCCGCAGGCCACCATGAAGGCCAGCGCCCGGTCGATCTCGTCGGCCAAGTCCTGGTAGCGGACACCGGCGCCCGAGCTGAGGACGAAGTTCGCGTTCCAGCTGTGCACCCGCCGCAGGTGGGCGAAGCCGCCGGTCACGAAGGCCCGGGTCAGGTTGAGCGTCGCCGACGAGGCGTTGTAGACGCCGAGCAGCCGCTGCGGGTCGGGCTCGCGCGACGCGGGGCTGAAGGCGAAACCGTTGACCGCGTCGCCCCGGTAGGCCGGCAGCGTGACGCCGTCGCGGGTCTCGGAGCCGGAGCTGCGGGGCTTGGCGTACTGACCGGCCATCCGGCCGACCTTGACGATCGGCACCTGCGCCGCGTAGGTGAGCACGACGGCCATCGACAGCAGCGTGCGCAGCTTGTTCTGGATGTTGTCGGCCGTCACGCCCTCGAACGTCTCGGCGCAGTCACCGCCCTGCAGCAGGAAGGCCTCCCCCGCGGCGACGCTGGCCATCTTGGCCCGCAGCTCGTCGCACTCGCCGGCGAAGACCAGCGGCGGCAGGGTGCGCAGCTTGCCGATCACGTCAGCGAGGGCGCCCTGGTCGGCATAGGTCGGCTGCTGGAGCGGGTTCAGAGCATGCAGCTCGTCCAGCGAGGGGACCGGGGACGCATCGAGCATCCGCACACTCTAGACGCCGGGGGCCGCCGGGACCGCCCGATTGTCAGGACGTGGTCGCCGCCCCGACCGGGGGCCGCTGGACGCCCGGGCCGTCGCCGGAGCCGGGTACCGCCCACAGGGCGCGGTCGAACCAGCCCCAGAAGTCGGCCGCGTCCTCCAGGCCGAGGCCGCGGCGGAGCGCCGGCTCGCTGAGGAACAGCTCGCGCGCGGTCTGGGCGAGCCAGACCCGCAGCCCGTCCGCGTCCGCCCGCAGCCGGGCCTGCAGTTCCGCCCGGCAGCGCGCCCGGAGCTCCGACCCGCACCCGGGGAGGACGGCCGCCGCGGACGTCAGCGGGCAGTGGGCCCCGTAGTCCGCGGTGTAGAGCCGGACCAGCGCCTCCCGCAGGACGTCGTCACGCACCGCACGGCCCGCCCGCGTCGGGGAACCAGGACATCGTCGGCCTCTCTCGTCGGCTTCCGGGTCGCGCACCTGCCCGCTCCCGGTGGCTGCGGCTGCGGAACGCCCCAGGGGGTGCGGCGCCCCGCAGCCGCAGTTCGACGGCTCCACCGCCACGCCGGTCGACGGGAACGCTCCCCACGCCCCGGACACGCCACGCGTCGGTGGAGCCGTCACCCCTGAGACGCCTCGGCTCCCCGGTCATGACGCGGACCGGCGCCCGGGGGGCCCGGCACGGCCGACGACAGGGACGGACGGTGACGGCTGGGCCGCCCGGGGCGGGCCCGGCCGGGCCGCGTCATGACGCGGGGGTGGAGGCGTCCGTCCGCGGGCGCGGGCGGCCGCGGCCCGGTCAGCGACGGGGCGGCAGGCTGCGCTGGGCCATCTCGTAGGTGGCCAGCACCTCGACGAAGAACTCCGAGGCGGCGGCCGCGACGTCGCCCAGCTCGTCGCGGCGGACGGTCGTGATCACCTCGAGCAGCACCTCGTGGTGCACCTGGGCGAGGTCGAGGATGCTCAGGCCGTCGACGACGGCGGCGCGGCCGATCTCGTAACCCGCCCGCAGCGGCGCCTCGGCCCGGCGGGGCAGGTAGCGCAGGAAGGCGGCGCGGTAGTCGCGGCGGAGGTCCGCGAGGCTGCTCATCGCCGCTGGGCCGAGCGGGCGCGGGCGGCGGTCGCCGGCTGCCCGCCGAGGTAGGCCAGGCCCTCCTCGAGATCGAGCGCGGTGTGCACGCTGCCCGTGTCCATGCCCAGGGACACCATGGCGAAGGCCACCTCGGGCTGGATCCCGACGATCACGGTCGCCGCACCCCGCAGCCGGGCCATCTCCGCGATGTCGCGCAGCGTCCGCGACCCGAACGAGTCCAGCACGTCGAGGGCCGCGACGTCGATGACGACCCCGCGCGCCCGGTGCTCACCGATCTGGTGGACGAGGTCCTGCTGGAACCGCAGCATCTGGGTGTCGTCCAGGGCCGTGTGGATGGACGCGATCAGCTGCGACCCCTGCCGCAGGATCGAGACCAGCGCCGGGCCGTCGTCGGTCACGGTGAGCCGTCCTCGCGGATGACCGTGAAGCCGAGCAGCCGCTCGGCCTCCTCCAGACCACCCTGCAGGTCGCCGATGGTGTTCATCTTGCTCAGGTCGACCCCGATGGTGACCAGCGTCTGCGCGATCTCCGGGGACAGCCCGGTGATGATGACGCTCGCGCCCATCAGCCGGGAGGCGTCGACGGTGCGGACCAGGTGGTTGGCCACCGCCTCGTCGACGTCCGGGGCGCCGGTGATGTCGATGACCACGACCTTCGCCCGGTGGGTGCGGATGCCGCGCAGCAGCTGCTCGGTGAGCTGGCGGGCGCGCTCGGTGTCGAGCACGCCGATGATCGGCAGGATCAGCAGCCGCTCCCGCACGGGCAGCACCGGCGTCGACAGCTCCCGGATGGAGTCCTGCTGCTGGCGGATGACCCGCTCGCGCTCGTCGACGAAGCTGACCGCCACCGTGTTGGCGATCCGGTTGGCGGCGGGCTCGTAGGCGTCGAGCACCCGGTTGAGCAGGTCGAAGTCGCGCTGGTACTTCTCGAACAGCGAGCGGGCCAGCACGTCGCGCAGCAGCAGGACGATGCCGACCACCTCGTGGGTCTCGACGCCGCGGGGGATGATCCGCTCGGACAGGTCGCGCGCGTAGTGCTGGAGGGCCTCCACGCTGCCGGTCTCGAGCACCTCGACGTAGTTGTCGTAGACCGAGGTGGTCTCGGCGCCCACCTCCTGCGGCGTCATCGACCGCAGCAGGTGCGAGTCCTGGATCCGGCCGGCCCACTCCTCGCGGAGCCGGCTGCGGTGCTCGCGCAGGTGCGCGACCAGCTGCGGCAGCAGCTGCTCCACGTCCTCGTCCTCGTGGTGGACCCGTGCGAACTCCGTCGTCCCGCCGTCGCCCTCGCTCATGCCGTCCCTTCCCTCTGCCACTTGGTCATGGTCACCGTCGTGCCGCGGTCGACCTCCGAGACGACCGCGAACTCGTCCATCAGCCGTCGGGCGCCGGGCAGCCCCAGGCCGAGCCCGTGGTAGGTGCTGTAGCCGTCGGCCAGCGCGCGCTCGACGTCCGCGATCCCCGGACCCGCGTCGCGCGCGACCACCCGGATCCCCGGCCGCGGCTGCTCGAGGAGCTCCACGACCACCTCGCCGCGACCGGCGAAGCGCACGATGTTGCGGGCGATCTCGGAGACCGCGGTCGCCACCAGCGTCAGGTCGGTCCGGGAGAAGCCGATCCGCCCCGCCAGCTCGCGCGCCACCCGGCGGGCGGCCACGATGTCGGGGTCGCCCTCGATCCGCACGGTGACCACGGTGTCGGTCTCCGGGGAGCGCTCCAGCAGCGGCTGGCTCAGGTCGGCGCAGAAGTCGCACTCCAGCAGGTGCCGGGCGGCGTCGAGCTCGCGCTGCCGGCGCCGGTCCCCCAGCGAGAGCGCGAACAGCACGGGGCGGCAGCGGCCGGTGGGCGGCTCCTCGTCCTGCAGCGCCAGCAGGTACTCCACGCGCAGCCGGGCGCGGCTGCGGTTGAGCTGGGCGGCGACGGCCCCGGCGGACAGCCCCAGCTCGGTGCCCAGCGAGCGGGTGTCCTGGCCGGCCACCTCGTGGGCCAGCAGCGTCCGCCGCTCGCGCTCGCTCAGCCGGTCCAGGGCGGCGGCGACGGCGCCGCGCTCCTCCTCGCGGAGCAGGTCGGCGTCGGGTGCCTCCACCGGCACGAGGTCCACCACCCGGTGGACGTTGCGCCGGTGCCGGTCCCGTTCCTTCCACATCGACGCGACGACGTTGCGGGCGGTGACGATGGCGTAGGGCTCGAGCATGCCGGGCTCGACCCGGTGGGAGGCGGCGAGGACCTTGACGAGGGTCTCCTGGACCAGGTCCTCGGCCGCGGCCCGGTCCGCGACCCGGGCGTGCACGATGCGCCGGACCAGCGGGAGGAGCTCGGCGACGCCGGACTCCTCACCCGCCCCGTCCGGGTCGGGCGGCGCTGCCAGCGCCTCGGTGGCCCCCATGGCCGAAGACTACGGCCACCGCCCGTGGTCGGGGCAGGTCGCACCGGCTCAGGCCTGCGGTGAGATCTCGTCCCGCTCGGCGGCGGCCGCCTCCTTGGCGGCGGCCTCCTTGGCGGCGGGCGCGTAGAGGTCGACGTACTCCTGCCCGGACAGCTCCATGATCGCGTACATGATCTCGTCGGTGATCGAGCGCAGGATGAAGCGGTCGCTCTCCAGGCCCTCGTAGCGGGAGAAGTCCAGGGGCGCGCCGAACCGGACGGTGGGGCTGACGATCTTGGTGATGATCTTGCCGGGCGGGGCGATGACGTCGGTGCCGATCACCGCGGTCGGCACCACCGGCACCTTGGCCAGCAGGGCCATCCGGGCGACGCCGGTGCGGCCCTTGTACAGCCGGCCGTCGTGGCTGCGGGTGCCCTCGGGGTAGATGCCGAACAGCTCGCCGCGCTCCAGCACCTTGAGCCCGGCCCGCAGGGCGCCCTCGCTGGCCCGCCCGCCCGTGCGGTCGATCGGCACCTGGCCGGTGCCGGCGAAGAACCGGCGCTGCGCCCAGCCCTTGACCCCCACGCCGGTGAAGTAGTCGGACTTGGCGACGAAGGTCACCCGCCGGTCGAGGACCAGCGGCATGAACAGCCAGTCCGCGAAGGACAGGTGGTTGCTGGCCAGGATGGCCGGTCCGGTGGCGGGCACGTGGTCCCGGCCCTCGACGACCGGCCGGAAGATCTTGTCGATGGCGGGGCCGAGGAGGACGTTCTTCAGCACCCAGTAGATGCCGCGCCCCCCGCCGCCCCGGCCCCGCTCCAGGGTGACCCGGCCGTCGGCCGAGACCGAGACCACGTCGCTCGGTGCGGGGTCCTCGGCGTCGCCGGCCCGGCTCACGGGGTCCCGCTCACGGGGTGACCTCGGCCGGTCGGGGCACCGGCGCGGGCACGGGCGGCACCGGACGGCCGGCTCCCGGGCGCTCCAGCACCGTGGTGGGGAAGACGCGGCCCTCCGCGGCGGCGCTCTTGACCGAGGCGGCGTAGGCGTCGACGTAGGTCTGGCCCGACAGCTCCTGCACCGCCGCCATGATCTCGTCGGTCACCCACCGCAGGACGTCGCGGTCGTTGCCCGCCCCGGCGTAGCGGTCGAAGTCCATCGGCCGGCCGATCCGGACCCCGGGACGGCGCATCACCGGGATGCCGAGCAACGGCAGCTTGACGAACTGGGTGTCGACGACACCGACCGGGAGCACCGGGACCCGGGCCTGCAGGACCAGCCGGGCGACGCCGGTCTTGCCCTTGTGCAGCCGGCCGTCGGGCGAGCGGGTGCCCTCGGGGAAGATGCCGAGCAGCTCGCCGCGCTCCAGCACGTCGAGCACGCTCGTCATGCTGCTGGCGCTGGCCCGGCCGCCCGAGCGGTCCATCGGCAGCATGCCGACGCCCTCGAGGAACCACTTCAGCACCCGTCCGCGCACGCCGGTGCCGGCGAAGGCCTCCGCCTTGGCGGGGAAGGCCAGCCGGCGCGGGATCAGCGCCGGGATCAGGTAGGTGTCGCCCGCGGAGACGTGGTTCGCCACCAGGATCGCCGGTCCCGACGACGGGATGTTCTCCTTCCCCTCGATCCAGGGCCGGAACGCCACCTTGATCACGGGGAGGAAGAGGAACCACTTCAGCACCCAGTAGAGCAACCCGACCTCCGCGACCTCAACGCTCCGTGGCCCGGTGGAGAGGCCCTCCGCCGGTCGAGGAGACGTGGGCAGCCTAGTGTGCCGCGACCGCCGCGGCCGACCTGCCCGGCGAGCGCCGACCCGCGCCGAACCGTCGCGCTGCCGCAGGAGTCCGTGGCACCATGCCCCGGTGAGCCCCGCGTCGACGTCAGCGCCGTCCTCCGCGGTCCGCGGCCTGCTGGGCCGGCTGACCGGGTACGGCCGGCCCGCGGGACCGGCCCCGACGTCGGCCCCGGTCGTGCCGCAGGCTCAGCCGTACGCCGGCGGCTCCGGCCCGTACGGGGTCCTGCTCTGCCACGGCTTCACGGGCACACCCCACTCGATGCGCCCCTGGGCCGAGCACCTGGAGGCGGCGGGCTTCCGGGTCGTGCTGCCCCGGCTCCCGGGGCACGGCACCAGCTGGCAGGAGCTGAACCGGACGCAGTGGACCGACTGGTACGCCGCGGTCGACCGGGCGTTCGTCGACCTGACCCGGCAGTGCGAGCGGGTCGGCGTAGCCGGCCTGTCGATGGGCGGGGCGCTGGCGCTGCGGCTGGCCGAGCAGCACGGCGACGCGGTGGCCGCCCTGGCCCTGGTCAACCCGTGCATCAACATCACCGACCCCCGCATCCGGTTCTCCCGGCTGCTCAGCGTGGTGCCGTCGCTGCGGGGCATCGCCGGCGACATCGCCAAGCCGGGCGAGGGCGAGTTCGGCTACACCCGCAACCCGCTGCGGGCGCTGCACTCGCAGACCGAGCTGTGGGCCGACGTGCGGGCCGGCCTGGACCGGGTGACCTCGCCGACCCAGGTGTACTGGTCTCGGCAGGACCACGTCGTCGACCCGTCGTCGCTGGCCCTCATCCGGGCGGGTGTGCGCACCCCCGACCTGGAGGTCGTCACCCTGGAACGCAGCTACCATGTAGCCACGCTGGACTACGACGCGGACGACATCTTCCGCGGCTCCGCGGACTTCTTCCGCCGACACGTGGGGGACCGAGCATGACCAGGCCGAGCGAGGACGACCGCGCCGCCTTCGACCGCGCCTTCGCCGAGATGATGGCCGGCTACCACCTCACCGCCGAGCGGGCCTCCGACGTGGCAGCCGGCGACGCCGCGGCGGCAGCGACCACGACGGAACCACCGGCCGAGACCCCCGCCGTCGACGACGCGGGCCGCCGCTGGGAGCAGCTGCCGCTGTTCCAGTTCCCGGCCGAGGACGAGCGCCGCCCCCCGGGCGAGCCGGCCGAGGAGGAGCCCGAGCCGTACGTGCCCGAGCCGCTCCCCCCGCTGGACCCGCCGGCCCTGCCCGCGCTGCTCGGCTGGCTGGGCATCGGCTGGGCCGCCCTGGTGGTGCTGGCCGCCGCCTTCGGCGCCCGCTTCCCGTCCTGGGTCGGCTGGGTCGCCGTCCTCGGCTTCCTGGGCGGCTTCGCGGTGCTGGTCGCCCGGCTCCCCCGCCACCGCCCCCCCGGCTCCGGCGACGGCGCGGTCCTCTAGCCACCCGTCCCCCGGGCGCCACCGGGGACCGGTGACCGCCGGCGCACCCCCCGGGCGGTCCGCGGCCGGCGCCGGGGTCCCGGGCCGAGCCCGGTCCCCCACTTCACACCCCTGCGGTGGGCTTCACACCCCGTGCAGAGGGTGCGCGGACCACGCCAGGGGTGTGAAGTGGGGGACCCACCTCGACGCAGGAGAGGGGGCGAGCGGACCGCGGAGCCGTCAGGCCCGGGTGGCCCAGCGCTCGCGGCGCTCGCGGCGGGTCCGCACGCGGCGGACCTTCTGCTTGCGACGTCGGGGCCAGAAGCCGAAGCGGGCCGAGTCGGGCGGCTCGACCATGGCGTGCCGGGCCAGGTCGGCGGCGCCGATGAGTCCGGCGTCGTTCCGGAAGTGCGCGAGCTCCAGCCGGGCCTCCTCGCGGAACCCGCGCCCGGTCAGCGTCCGGCTGAAGGCCTGCCGGGCGGGCAGCAGCAGCAGGTCGCCCGCCGCGCTGACGCCGCCGCCGATGACGACCACCTCCGGGTCCAGGGCCGCCGCGAGGTTGGCGATGCCGCGCCCCAGCCAGGTGCCGACGTCGGCCAGCAGCTCGACGGAGTTGGGCTCGCCGGCGATGGCGGCGGCGGTGACGTCCGGGCCGGTGATCTCGTCCGGGTCACCGCCCACCATCTCCAGCAGCCGGAAGGCGGTCGGGGAGTTGGTCCGGGCCAGCGCCCGGGCCTCGCGGACGAGGGAGTTGCCCGAGGCGTACTGCTCCCAGCAGCCGCGGTTGCCGCACTCGCACCAGTGCCCGCCGGGCACCGCGATCATGTGGCCCCACTCCCCCGCCATCCCGTAGGTGCCGCGGAACAGCTGCCGGTTGATCACCAGGCCGCCGCCGATGCCGGTGCCCAGGGTGATGCAGACCATCACCGAGGAGCCGCGGCCCGCGCCGAACCGGTACTCCGCCCAGGCGGCGGCGTTGGCGTCGTTGTCCACGATCAGCGGCAGGTCGACCCGCTCGACGAGCCGCGCCTTCAACGGCTCGGAGCGCCACGCGAGGTGCGGGGAGAACCGGACGACGGCCTGCTCGTTGTCGACCCAGCCGGCGGCACCGATGCCCACCGCGTCGACCCGGTGCCGCGAGCGCAGCTGCCGGACGAGCCGGACGATCGCGTCCTCGACCGCGACGGGGCTGTGCGACGGTGTCGGCTCCTGCAGCCGCTCGAGGATGACGCCCTGCTCGTCGACCACGCCGGCGGCGACCTTCGTGCCGCCGATGTCGATGCCGATGCTCAGCACCGGCGGGACCGGCCAGGCGGTGGGGCGTCGCAGCCCGCCCGCCGGTGCGGTGGTCAGCCCTCCACCCGGCGCTTGAGGCCCCGGAGGGCGCCGTCGATGATCGTCTTCTCGGCCTTGCGGCGGAACATCCCGATCATCGGCAGGTTCGCGTCGACGGTCAGCCGGTAGGTCACGTTCGTGCCCGCACCCGCCGGCTCGACGGTGTAGGAGCCGTCCATGGTCTTGAGCAGGTCGCCCTCGACGAGCCGCCAGCTGACCACCGCGGGCTCCCACTGGTACCGCAGGACGTAGTCGTCCTGGACGACGGGGTGGTCGAGGACCATGCGCACCGTCTCGGGCCGCCCGCTGGCGGAGGTCAGGACCTCAGCGCTGCTCATCGAGTCCACCCAGGCGGGGTACTGCTCCACGTCGGAGATGACGGCCATCACCGCCTCGGGCGGGGCCGCGATGGCGATGGAGCCGCTCGTCTGGTCGGGCACGTGCCGCCTCTCCCCGGGTCGTCGGCCGCCCGGGATGAGCGGCCCCGCTCGTGCTGAGGACCTCGGTGCGCTGCTCAGGGTACCGGCTCCCGACCCCGCCCCGGACGCCGACCGGGGGGCGGGTTCAGCCGAGCTCGAGCGCGGCCCGGAGCGTCCGGCGGGCGGCGTCCGCACCGTAGCGGGCGGCGACGTGACGACGTCCGGCCGCGCCCAGGGCGGCGGCCCGGGCGGGGTCCAGGAGCAGGGTCCGCACCGCTCCCGCGACGGCGGCCGGGTCGTCGGGCTCGACCACCGCGCCGGTGCGGCCGTCGACGACGGTCTCGGGGGCCCCGCCGGAGCGGCCGACGACGACGGGCAGCCCGCAGGCCGCCGCCTCCACCGCGGCCAGCCCGAGCCCCTCCGCGTACAGCCCGCCCCAGCGGCTGCGCACCGGCAGGGCGAACACCCGTGCCGCCCGGAGCTCGGCCAGCACCGCGTCGCGGTCCAGCGCACCGGTCATCCGCACGGTCGGCGCGAGTCCCAGCGCACCGGCCAGCCGGGTCAGGGCCGCCCGCTCCGGCCCGTCGCCGACCAGGACCAGCTCCGGGGCCGCCGCGGCGGCCGGCCAGCCGTCGAGCACCGTGCGCCAGGCCCGGAGCAGGGTGTCGAAGCCCTTCTGCCGGACGAAGCGGCCGACGGCGACGCAGCGCACCGGTCGCGCACCGAGCGCGTCGTCGGGGGCCGGGGTGAACCGGTCGAGGTCGACCGGGGGCGGCAGCCGCAGCAGCCGGCGGCGGGCGGCCGGGGACAGCGCGGCGGCGACGGCGGCCGTGGTGTGGTCGGAGATGGTGGTGAGGTGGTCGCAGCCGTCGCCGACGCGGCGGAGCACTGCCCGGGCGGCCGGCACCCGCGCCCACCACACCTCGTGCCCGTGGGTCAGCCCGACGACGTGCCGGGCCCCGGCCCGACGCAGCGCCGGGGCCAGCAGGCCCAGCGGCGCCGCCGCCCCGAAGAGCACTCGGTCCGCCCCCGTGCTCCGCAGCAGCCGGGCCGCGTCCCGGGCCACGGCAGGGGTCGGCAGCAGCAGCCCGCCCCGCCGCAGCACCGGGTACCCGCGCGCCGTGTCGGTCGCGGCGGCGCCCGGCGGGCCGGAGGCGAGCACCACGACGTCGTCGTCGAGCAGGTGGCACAGGTCGGCGACGAAGGACTCGATGCCGCCGATCCGCGGCGGGAAGTCGTTGGTGACGACGAGGGTGCGGCCCACGTCAGGACCGCGCCTGCCGGGCCAGCGCCGCCCGCCAGCCGGCGGTGAACCGGGCCTCGTCCGTGCCGAGCGTGGCCTGCAGGGCCGCGTCGAGCCGCTGGCCGCCGTCGACGGCGGTGTAGAGCCGCTGCAGGTCCTCCTCCGACCAGGTCTCGGCGACGTAGCGGCAGGCCGTCCAGGCCGCGGCGTAGCTGACGGCGAGGTCGTCCGCACCGGCGAGGAACGCCTCGTCGCCGGGCAGCGCCTCCGGGGCGCCGTCGGCCCGGACCCGCGCCAGCAGGGGCTCGGCCACGCCGTCGGCCGCCGCGGGGTTCGCGGCCAGCGCGACCTCGTCGGCCAGCCCCTCGACGAGCCAGGTGGGCGCCGGGGAGTCGGGCGAGCGGGTGGCGACGTGCACCGTCTCGTGGGTCAGCACGACCGCGACCCCCAGCGGGGCGAGGACCCGGGTGACGTCGGGGTTGACGACGACGCGGAGCGCCGACCCCGCGCCGGACCCCTCGCCGAGCGTCACGGCGGCGATGCCCGTGTAGCTGCCGGGATCGGCACCGAGCTCGGCCTCGAAGGCGGTGCGGCTCGCCGGCACCTCGACGACGAGCCCCCCGCCCCAGCGGGCGGCGTCCCCGGCCCTCACCCGCTCCCGCACCACGGCGGCCGCAGCGACCGCCCGGTCCAGCCAGGCGTCAGCGGACTGGCCGGGACCGGCGAGCACCGTGACGCCGTCCCGGCTCGCGGCGGACACGGGACCCGTCCACCAGACCGGTTGGGGGCGGACGGCGCCGTCGGGGTCGTCGGGGTCCTCCGGCGGGGTGGTGCCGGCCAGCTGCGGCCGGTCGCCGTCGAGGTCGAAGGTGAGCCAGACGGTGTGCTCCGCCGTCGCCGTCTCCCCCACCAGCCGCCACCGGACGGTGGCCGGCTGCTGCCAGGCGTCGGGCCCGAGGAGCTCGCGCAGCCGGCCGCGCACGGGTTCACGGTCGGCGCGGAGCCGCACGTCGAGGACCGCCCACGGCAGCCCGACGAGGTTCCCGTAGAGCAGGCGTGCCCGGTCGGCGAAGGTGGGGTCGACGGTGCTGGTGGCGGCGTCGAACGCAGCCCGGTCGCCGGTCCGGCCGGCCTGCACCAGCGTGTCGACGACGGACTGCGCGGCTGGGTCGGCGGCCGGGACGGTGGCGGCAGGCGTCGGCCTGGGAGCAGGGGGCGTGGGACTGCTGCAGGCGGTCAGCAGCGCCGCGGCGACGGCCAGCGCGCCCAGGGCACGCGACCAGCGGGTGGTGCGGGGGACGGTCAGCCCGGGCGGCGCGCCCCGGCCCACGGCATCGAGTCGACGTCGGCGTACTTGACGCTGCTGCGGGAGTTCGGGGCGTGGATGATCTGGCCGTTGCCCACGTAGAGGGCGACGTGGCTGATGCCGCTGTAGTAGAAGACGAGGTCGCCGGGCTGCAGCTCGCTGCGGCTGACGGACCGGCCGGCGCCGATCTGGCTCTGCGAGGTGCGCGGCAGGGTGACCCCGGCGGCCTTCCAGGCCGCCCCGGTGAGGCCGGAGCAGTCGTAGGCGGCCGGACCCGTCGCCCCGAACCGGTAGGGCTTGCCGAGCTGGGCCTTCGCGAACGAGACCGCCTTCGCGCCGCGGCTGCTGCCGCTGACCGCGCTGGTCCCGGAGGTGGTGTCGGGAGTGGTCGTGGTCGACCCGCTCGTGCTGCCCGTCGTGGTGGTCGAGGAGGAGCTCGCGGCGGCGGCCTCGGCCTTCTTCTTGGCCTCCTCGGCCGCCTTCTTCTCGGCCGCGGCGATGGCCGCACGCTCGGCGGCCGTCAGCCGGGCCAGCACCTTCTTGGACTCGGCGACCTTCGCGTCGGAGTCGGCCCGCAGCTCCGCGAGCTTCTTCTCCTGCTCGGTGAGGGTGGCGAGGTCGGTCTCGCTGGAGTGCTGCAGCTCGGCCAGGGCCGCCTGCTGCTCCTGGAAGTCCTGGAGCACCGTGTTCTGGTTCTCGCTGACCTTCTCGACGGTGGAGATCTGGCTCATGAAGTTGTCGGAGTCGGAGTTGAAGAAGATCTGTGCCGCCGTGTCCACGTTGCGGTTCTGGAACTGCGCCAGCGCGACCTGACCGACCTGCCGCTTCACGCGGGCGACCTTCGCCGTCTGCGTCCGCACGTCAGCCTGCTTGCGGGCCAGCTTGGCGCGGCCCGCGTCCAGCTGCTCCTTGACGCCCACCCACTCCTGGTCGATGGCGGCGGACTCGACCTCGAGCTGCTCGATCTGCGCCTTCGCCTCGGCGATCGTCACCGCCGTCGGCGCGGCCGACGCGGTGGAGGCACCGGGGAGGAAGGTCGCGACCGTCAGCGCCAGCGTGGACAGACCGATGACCGACTTCCGCACGGTCCGGGTGGCCCGGACGGCGCGGAGGTCGTGGTCGGCCTCGCGGCGGTGTGACGTCAAGCGAGCTCTCCCCTTGCAGCAGTCGTGACCACCCAGCGGTCCGGGTGGGTCGTCCGGGTCCCAGCTCTGGGTCGGGCGGCTCGGCGAGCCACCAGTCAGAGCTTCAAGTGTACGACACCGCACACGAGCCGGGTCGGCTTCCGCCGGACCAGCGACTCTCCCGGAGTCGGAGTCACCTTAGGTCACGATCAGATCACAGGCAAGCCGGGGCCCCGGTCATGCGTAGTCCTGCCAGCTGAGCGGGCTCTGGCTGGCCCGTCCACGCCGCGCACCCGGCACGAGCCGCAGCGGCGGCACCAGTCCCTGGTCGGCGAGCGCGGACAGCGCCGCCTGCTCGTCGTCGTCCAGGTCGACGCCCTGGGGCGGCGACCCCAGCAGCACGCTGATCACGCAGTCGCCGCAGGCCGCCGGCCCCCGGGCCACACAGCTGGCACAGTCCACATGCAGCACGTCCATCTCGTCCTCCTCCACCTCGGGTCCCCGCGACGGGCGGCGGTCGCCGGTCCGTCGTGGGGGCTCATGTCCACCCCCGCGTCGAGAACTGTGCGGGACGGGTCTGACACTTTCGGGGTGGATGCTCCCCGGGCCCCCGACGCCGAGACCTACTCCCACGGCCACCACGCCTCCGTCCTGCGCTCGCACCGCTGGCGGACGGGGGAGAACTCGGCCGGCTTCCTGCTCCCGCACCTTCGGCCCGGGCTGCGGCTGCTGGACGTCGGCTCCGGGGCCGGCACCATCACCGCCGACCTCGCCGCCCTGCTCGCCCCGGGCGAGGTCGTGGGGCTGGACGGCGCCGTGGCCGCCGTCGACGCCACGGCCGCCCTGGCGGCCGAGCGGGGGCTCACCAACCTGACCGCCGTCCAGGGCAGCGCCTACGACCTGGCGTCGGCCGGCTCGGGCTTCGACGTCGTGCACGCGCACCAGGTGCTGCAGCACCTGGCCGACCCGGTCGGTGCCCTGCGGGCGATGGCGGACGCCTGCGCCCCCGACGGGCTGGTGGCGGTCCGCGACGCCGACTACGCCGCGATGACCTGGTACCCCGACGACGCGGGCCTGAGCCGGTGGCTCGAGCTCTACCGGTCCGTCGCCCGCGCCAACGGGGGCGAGCCCGACGCGGGCCGGCGGCTCGTGGGCTGGGCCCGCGCCGCCGGGCTGACGGACGTCGTCGCGTCGGCCTCGGTGTGGTGCTTCGCCGACCCCGAGGACCTGGGCTGGTGGACCGGCACCTGGGCGGAGCGGCTGACGGAGTCGGCGTTCGGCCGGCAGGGGGTCGATCTCGGCCTCACCGACCCGGCCGGGCTCGCCGGGCTGGCGGCGGCCTGGCGGGCGTGGGGGCGGCGGGAGGACGCGTGGTTCGCCGTGCTGCACGGCGAGGTGCTGGCCCGCCCCTGAACCGGCCGGCTGTCCTGCCCCGCGTCCCCCGATTCCCGCTGCTGACCGGCCCCGGCGGGCGACCGGAACTGTCAGCGGGCGTCCCTAGGGTTCCCGGCGTGGCACCCGGATCCCCCCTGCAGGCCTCCTTCGAGGACCTCGGCACCCCGCTGGCCGACGTCGTCTTCTGCGTCGTCGACCTGGAGACCACGGGCAGTGGCGAGACCGACCGGATCACCGAGGTCGGGGCCGTCAAGGTGCGCGGCGGTGAGGTGCTGGGTGAGTTCCAGACGCTGGTCAACCCGCAGGCCCACATCCCGCCGCTGATCGCCGTGCTCACCGGGATCACCAACGCGATGGTGGCCGGGGCGCCGGCGCTGGACGAGGTGCTGCCCGCGTTCCTGACCTTCGCCGAGGGCTGCGTGCTCGTGGCCCACAACGCCCCGTTCGACACCGGCTTCCTGCGCCGCGCCTGCGCCGCGCTGGACTACCCCGCGCCGCGCTGGTCGGTCGTGGACACCGCGACCCTGGCCCGGCAGATCCTGCTCCGCGACGAGGTCCGCAACTGCAAGCTGGGGACCCTCGCCGCCCACTTCCGGGCGGCCGTCACGCCCGACCACCGCGCGCTCACCGACGCCCGGGCGACCGTGGACGTGCTGCACGGGCTGATGGAGCGGGTGGGCAACCTCGGGGTGCACACCCTGGAGGACCTGCAGGAGTTCAGCCGCAAGGTGTCGCCGCAGCGGCGCGCCAAGCGGACCTGGGCGGCCGACCTGCCGGATGAGCCCGGGGTGTACCTGTTCGTCGCCGAGCACGGCGGCGAGCGCCAGGTCCTCTACGTGGGCAAGTCCAAGAACATCCGGACCCGGGTGCGCACCTACTTCACCGCCGCCGAGAAGCGGCCGCGGATGGAGGAGATGGTGCGGGTGGCGACCGGGGTGGAGCCGGTGCCGTGCGCCACGCCGCTGCAGGCCGAGGTGGTGGAGCTGCGGCTGATCGCCGCCCACGCGCCGCGCTACAACCGGCGCTCCAAGTACCCCGAGCGGGTCCAGTGGCTGAAGGTGACCGACGAGCCGTTCCCCCGGCTCTCGGTCGTCCGCGCGGTCAAGGACGACGGCGCCACCTACTTCGGACCGTTCTCCCGCCGGCAGGCGGCGGACGACGTCGTGATGGCGGTCTACGACAGCTTCCCGCTGCGCCAGTGCACGCCGCGGCTCAGCCTGGCGGGCACCGGGACGGCCTGCGCCCTCGCCGGGATGGGCCGCTGCTGCGCCCCCTGCGACGGCAGCATCACCCGGGACGACTACGCCGGCGTGGTGGAGCAGGTGCGGGCCGTGCTGTCCCGCGACGCCCGGCCCGCCGTCGCCGGGGTCTCGCACCGGCTCGTCCGGCTGGTCGACCAGCAGCGCTTCGAGGAGGCGGCCACCATCCGGCGGCGGCTGGAGACCCTGACCCGCACCGGCGCCCGCTACCACCGCGTCCGGGCTCTCGCGTCCTGCAGCGAGATCGTCGCGGCCCGGCGGGAGGGCCCGGACTGGGAGATCCACGTGGTCCGCCACGGCCGGCTCGCCGCGGCCGGGGTGGCCCGGCCGCACGACGTGCCGCAGGCGGTGGCCCGCGCGCTGCAGGCGACCGCCGAGACCGTCCGGCCGGCGCCCGACCCGCTGCCCGCGGCCACCATCGAGGAGACCGAGCGGATCGCCGACTGGCTGGAGCGGCCCGGGGTCCGGCTGATGGAGGTGACCGGGGACTGGATGTGGCCGCTGCACGCGGTGGTCGACCACGACACCCTCGTCGAGCACGCCCTCGGTGCCCGGGCCACGCCCCGGCCCGCGGCCGCCGCCGCACTAGGGTGAGCCGCATGTCCGTCGCGCTCGACCACCTGCGCCACATCACCGCCGAGACGGCCCGGTTCCGTGCCCTGCTGGCCGCCGTCGACCCGGCGACCCCGGTCCCCACCTGCCCCGGCTGGGACGCCGACGACCTGCTCTGGCACCTGACCGAGGTCCAGTCGTTCTGGGGCCGGGTGGTCGAGCAGCGCTGCACCGACCCGGAGACGCTGCGGGGCCCGGAGGTCCTCCGTCCGGACGACCGGGCGGCCCTGCTGGCGCTGTCCCGGCGCAGCACCGACGCGCTGGCCCGGACCCTGCGGCGCACGCCGCCCACCACCCCCGTCTGGACCTGGGCCGACGACCAGAGCGCGGGCTTCGTGCTCCGCCGGCAGGCGCACGAGGCGCTCGTGCACCGGGTCGACGCCGAGTGCACCGCCGGTGACCGGACCCCGCTCGACCCGGCGCTCGCCGCGGACGGCGTCGACGAGGCCCTGCGGGTGATGTTCGGCGGGGCGCCCGAGGGAGCCGAGCTCGAGGTCGACGCGGTCGCGACGGTGCGGCTGCACAGCACCGACACCGACGACCGCTGGCTGGTCACGCTCGCCCGCTACACGGGCGCGGTCCAGGAGGGCGTGCCCGGCAGCGGACCGACGCTGTTCATCGCGCCGGAGGACCACGGCCTGCCGACGGCGGCCACGGTCGCGGCGGCGGCCGGCGACCTGGACTGCTGGCTGTGGGGCCGGCCGCCGCTCGGCGACGTCGAGCTGGCCGGCGACGTCCCGGTGCTGGCGGGCCTGCGCGAGGTCGTCGAGTCGGGCATCAGCTGACGGCAGGGGTCGCGCCGGGGCCGGCCCCTAGGATGAGCGGCATGGTCACCGCCATCGTGTTCGTCAAGGCCGAGGTCGCCCGGATCCCGGAGGTGGCCGAGGCCATCGCCGCCCTCAGCGGGGTCAGCGAGGTGTACTCGGTGACGGGGGCGATCGACCTGATCGCGCTGATCCGGGTCGCGCAGCACGACCAGGTGGCCGACGTCGTGGCCGACAGCCTGAACAAGGTGCCCGGGGTGCTGAGCACCGAGACCCACATCGCCTTCCGGGCCTACTCCGCGCACGACCTCGAGGCGGCGTTCTCCCTTGGCGGCTGAGCACCCGCCCTCCGCGCCGGCGTCGCGCCGGCCCCGGCTGTCCGACCGGGCCCTGACGGGGCTGGTGGCGACGCTGCTGCTGGTGCTGCTGGCCACCCTGGTGGCCGGCTGGCTGACGCTGCGCTCCCCCGGGCTCGAGCCGGTGAGCATCCCGTCGCTCAGCCAGGCCTGACCGGCCCACCCGGTCGGCCGCCGCGAGCGGGACCGACCGGCCGCGCCGTCAGAACAGGCTGACCCGCAGGGCCACGGCCACCGCGCAGAGCGCGACGACGCCGAGCAGTCCGGTCACCTGCAGCAACGAGCGGCGGCGGCGCGGTGCATGGGCCAGCACCCAGCCGCTCAGCGCGCCGACGAGGATGCCGCCGACCAGGGTGAGCCAGCCGTAGCCGCTGAAGCCGACGAGCAGCGCGTACAGCACGAGCAGGAGCAGCAGGCCCACGTCGCCGCGGACGTCCTCCCCCGCCTTGCGCTTGCCGATGGCGTTCGCGGCCAGCAGCCCGACGACCGCGGCGGAGGCGGCCAGCGCCCCGCCGAAGGGCGGGCCGAAGACGAAGAAGAGGGTGGTGCCGCCCAGCCCCGCCGTCAGGTAGAGGGCGAGGAAGCGCCAGCGGCCCAGCTCGGACTCGAGGGCCCGGCCCGCGAGCCAGAGCACCACGAGGTTCATCAGCACCCCGAGGAAGCTGCCGGAGCTGAGCGACGCGGTCAGCAGCCGCCACACCTGGCCGGCGGCCACCGCCGCGTTGTCCATGAAGAGGAGGCGGGTGGCCAGCCCGCCGGTGACGAAGTCGAGCAGCCAGACCCCGGCGAGGACGACCATCAGGGCCTTGGTGACCACGCCGCTGTCCGGCCGCACCGTGGCGCCGAACCGCGTCCGCGCCGGGCGGGTGCCGGCCCGGCCACGGTGGACGCACGACGGGCACTGGAACCCCACCGAGGCCGGCTCCATGCACTCGCCGCAGATCGGCTTGCCGCAGCGCTGGCAGCTGATGCCCGTCATCCGCTCCGGATGCCGGTAGCAGCCGAGGAAGCCGGGCGCAGTGAAGTCGGGCCCGGTGGGGTTGGCGCTCACCCGGCGATGTCGACCGACTGGATCACGACGTCGTCGACGGGGCGGTCGTTGCGCCCGGTGCGGACGTTGCCGATCGCGTCGACGACGTCGCGGCTGGCCTGGTCGGCCACCTCGCCGAAGATGGTGTGCCGGCGGTTCAGGTGCGGCGTTGGGCCGAGGGTGATGAAGAACTGGGAGCCGTTGGTGCCGGGACCGGCGTTGGCCATGGCCAGCAGGTAGGGCTTGGTGAAGGCCAGCTCGGGGTGGAACTCGTCGGCGAAGGTGTAGCCCGGGCCACCGGTGCCGGTGCCGAGCGGGTCGCCGCCCTGGATCATGAAGCCGTCGATGATCCGGTGGAAGATCACGCCGTCGTAGAACTTGCCGGTGGTGGAGGCACCGGTGCGCGGGTCCGTGTACTCCTGGGTCCCGGTCGCGAGGCCCACGAAGTTGGCGACGGTCTTCGGGGCGTGGTCGGCGAAGAGGTTGATCGTGATGTCGCCGCGGTTGGTGTGGAGGATGGCGGTCTGTGCCACGTCGGCACCTTCCTGTGTCGTCGTTCCTGGTCGTTTCCGCCGGCCATCCTCCCAGACGCCGCCAACCGTGGCCGCCCCGACGCCCCCGCCCCACCCCGACCAACCCGGACCTCCCGGCGGTACGGTGGCCGTCACGGCGAACCGGAAGTCGCCCGTGCAGACAACGGAGGAAACGTGAAGCGCAAAAACCGCGTCGACGCCGCTCGGAGCAAGGTCCCGCCCGTCACCGAGACCGTCACGACCACCACGACGACGGAGAGGTTCGTCCCGCTGGCGCACTCAGCCGCGGAGCGGATCGCCCCGCTCTACCAGGGCGTGGCCGCCAAGGCCGGCCCGCTGGCCACCGGAGCCGCGGCCGCCGCCGGAGCCGCCCTCCCGCTCGCCCACCAGGTCTACGGCCGAGCCGTCCCGCTCGCCGCCGGCGTGGCGGCGGCCGCCGTGCCGCTGGCCCACCAGGCCTACGAGCGGGCCGTGCCGCTGGCCGCCGCGGCCGGACCGCTGGCCCACCAGGCCTACGAGAAGGCCGCGCCGCTGGCCGGCCAGGCCGTCGGCGCCGTCGCCCCGTACGCCCAGGCCGCCGCCGACCGGGTGGCCCCGCTGACCGAGGCCGCCTCGCTCCGCATCGCCCCCGTGGTCGCCGGCGGTGCCGCCGTGGCGCAGGACGCCGTGAGCAAGGTCGGGCCCGCCCTCGAGACGGCTCGCGACCGCGTGTCCGACGAGCTGCTGCCCCGGGCGGGCACCGCGCTCAGCGCGGCCGCCGCCTCCCCGCTGGCGGTCGAGGTCGTCAAGCGGGGCCGGGCCACCGTCGCCGCGGCCCGGGGCGAGCTCGCGCTGCCGGAGGAGAAGAAGGGCGGCAGCTGGGTGAAGCGGATCGCCGTCGTCGCCGCCCTCGCGGGTGTCGCCGTCGTCGTCGTCCGCAAGCTGCTGGGCGGCGGCCAGGACTCCGGCTGGCAGGCGGCCCGCCCGTCGACGCCCGCGCCGGCCACCCACGCCGCGACCACGCCGACCACCACCACCCCGTCCGACGAGCCGGTCGCCACGGCGGACGACACCGTCGAGACCGGCGCGGTCGAGACGAGCACGGTCGAGACGAGCACGGTCGTCGAGGAGGAGATCACCCCGGTGACGGTCCTCAAGCCGAGCTCCTCGACCTACGGCGAGGGGTCCTACACCGGCACCGAGCCGCCCGAGGGCTTCGTCATCAAGGGCAACGAGAACTCGATGAAGTACCACGTTCCGGACGGCGGCGGCTACGACCAGACCAAGGCCGAGGTCTGGTTCGACAGCGAGGACGCGGCCGAGCGGGCCGGTTTCACGCGCGCCCAGGGCTGAGCAGCAGCACCACCGGAGGGCCGGTCCCCGTCAGGGGACCGGCCCTCCGTCGGTTCCGGCGCCGACCGGGCCGTTAACAACGCCGCCCCTCCGCGGGCCCTCCTGGGTGAGGACCCACGACCAGGAGGACGAGATGGTGGCTGCAGCAGCGCCCTGGGTGGAGGCCGGACCGTTCCGGGCCCACCTGCGGCACCTGATGGACGTCGGCGGGCTGGACGCGACCGAGGTCGCGGTGCTGGCCGGCGTGCCCCCGCGGATGGCGACGTCGCTGGTCCGCGGCCGGAACGGTCGGCCGGTGCGCCGGATCAGCCCGGCCCACGCCCGGGCCCTGATCCGGGTCGGGGCCACCGACGTGCGGGACCTGCGCACCCGCCAGGTGCCGGCCGCGGAGTCCCGGCTGCGGCTGCGGCGGATGCTCGCCGGTCGCGGCGGCGGTCCGCCGGCGCTGGCCGTGGAGCTCGGGGTGGCAGCGTCGTCGCTCGACGAGCTGGCCCACCCCGGCACCGCCTGGTGCAGCGCGCTCGTGGCGCTGCGGCTGCTGACCGCCTCCCGGACCCGCCCCGGCGCCGTCGAGGCGCCCCCGGTGCCGCTCGGGGTGGCGGCATGAGGGCGGGTCCGGGAGCGGGCCGTCCCCCGCCCCGGATCCGTAGGATCGGCGGGTGACCCCGGCGCAGCTGCTCGTGCCGCTGGCCGTGCTGGTCACCGGACTGGTCACGGCGGCGGTGGCCGGACCACTGCTGCGCCGGCTGCCGGAGCCGACGGCGGAGGACCCGCCGGGCTACGCCGAGCTGCCGACGCCCCGCTTCCTGCTGGCCGTGGGGCTCGGCTCGGCGTCGGCGGCCGCCGTCGCCTGGACGGCCCTGCCTGCCACGGTGCAGCCGCTGTGGACGGTGCTGGCCGTCGGCGGGGTGCTGCTGGCCGGCGTCGACCTGGCGACCACCTGGCTGCCGCTGCGCCTGGTGCAGCTCACCTGGGCCGCGATGGCGGTGGCCGCGCTGACCGGGGCCGCGCTCGGCGGCGGCTGGGCGCAGCTGGTCCGCAGTGCGGTCGGGGCGGCGGTGGCGGGTGCGCTCTACCTGCTCGTCTGGACCGCGTCCCGGGGCGGGTTCGGCTTCGGCGACGTCCGCTACGCCCCGCTGCTGGGCGCCGCGGCGGCGGCGCACGGCTGGCGGCTGCTGCTGCTGGCCCTGCTCACCGGGACGCTGGTCGGCGGGGTCGTCGGCCTCGTCCAGCTGGTCCGGCGGCGCCGGGGCGGTTTCGCCTACGCCCCGTCGATGCTCCTCGGGGCCTACCTCGCGGTGCTGACCCGCTGGACCGGCTGAGCCGCGGTCAGGCCGTCGCCGGCGCGGCGGCCGTGAGCACGTAGAGCAGCGCCCGGCCGTAGGCGTCCGCGGCCTCGGGCTCGGGGTCGGTGTGGTGGGCGCGCCCGGGCCCGCTGACCGTGACGACGAAGCCCTCGGGCGTCGCGTCGAGCGAGAGGAACCAGGTCCCCACCAGCTCGCGGAGCTGCTCCTCCCGCGGCAGCCAGACCACCAGGTCGGCCTCGACGGAGTCCAACGCCCACTCCACGGTGCCGTTGAAGTGGAAGCGGGTCTCGCCCTGCAGGGTCACCCGCTCCACCACCATGTCGCTGACGGTGAACACCGACTCGGCGATCTCCTCGCGCGGGATGTAGAACTGGTCGCCGTTGTGCGGCGTCCAGGGGAGCAGGGGGGCCAGGGCGGCGGCCAGGTCGCGCGAGATCACCCGTGCAGTATGTCGCGGCGCTCCCAGCGGCACGCCCGCCCGCGGCCAGGAGCCGGGGGTGGCCCACCCGACTAGGCTCACCCGGTGAGCGCTGCCCCGCGGCCCGGCTGGTATCCCGACCCCGCCGGCACCCCCGACCTCTACCGGTGGTGGGACGGCGCCGACTGGACCGCGGCGATCAGCGAGTCCCCTCGCGCCCCCACCCCGCGGCTGCACTCCCCCGCCCGGCCCGAGGACGACGTCACCCGTCGCCGCCCGTCCCCCTTCCGCACCGTCGTCGCCCTGCTGGTCTGCCTGGCCCTGTTCCTCAGCGCCACCGTCGGCCTCGGGCTGGCGATCTGGGGCGACCGCTCGGGGGTCCAGCGGGGTGCGCGCTCCCCCGGCGCCGCCACCCCGGCGGCCGCTCCGGCCAGCAGCGCCGCGGTCGGCCGCCTCGACCAGTCCAGCCGGGTGGCCACCGTCGGCCCGGTCTCGATGACCCTGCCCGACGCCCCCTACCGGACCCGGCCCGACCCGATGAGCATCCCCCAGCTGCTCGACGCCTGCTTCCTCGCCTGGGCGCCGGTGCACACCCGCTCCCACGGCGCGACGTCGTGGGCCGCTGCGGTGCTGCTCGGCCGGCTGCACCCCGACGTCGGCGCGGGCGGCGACCTCGCCGCCCGCGGCCGGGCGGTCACCGCCCAGCTGGACCGGCTGCTGTTCCGCTCCGCCCCGGTGCAGGTCACCGGCGTCGAGGTGGCCGACCACGCGGTGGACAACCACGCCGGCGTGCTGGTCACCGCCCGGGTGCACTACCGGCTGCCGGACCTGCCCAGCCGCTACGACGACGTCGCGGTGGTGCTGGTCGGCCTGGAGGACGGGTCGGTCGTGCTCGCCGCCACCTCGGTGCCGGACGACGCCGACCCCGGGCTGGCGCGGCAGGCCGCGGACGCGCTGGCGTCGCTCGCCGTCAGCTGACGGCGCTGCGGGTCACGTCGACCCAGCGGGCCAGCGTCTCGGCGGCGCGGCCGGAGGCGATCGCCTCCTCGGCGGCGACCAGCTGCTCGCCGAGCTGCTCGGTCAGCCGCGCCGGGTCGGGCCCGTGGAAGGCCACCAGGGTCGCGGCCGCGTTCAGCACCACGACGTCGTGCACGGGTCCCGGCCGGCCGGCGAGCACGTCGTGGACCACCTGCGCGTTGTGGGCGGGGTCGCCCCCGGTGAGGTCGTCGGCGTCCGCGCGGGCGAGGCCGAGGTCCAGCGGGTCCAGCGCGGTCTCGGTGACCGCACCCCCGACGTGCACCCAGACCCGCGAGCTGGTCGTCGTGGTCAGCTCGTCGAGGCCGTCGCCGCCGTGCACGACCAGCCCCTGGTGGCCGCGTGCGGCGAAGACGCCGGCGACCAGGGCGGCCATCCGCTCGTCGGCGACACCGACGGCCTGGGCGCCGGGCTGCGCCGGGTTGGTCAGCGGCCCGAGGTAGTTGAAGGTCGTGGGGATCCCCAGCTCGCGGCGCACCGGTCCGGCGTGCCGCAGCGCCGGGTGGTAGTGCGGGGCGAAGAGGAACGCGATCCCGGCGGCGTCGGCCACGCCCTGCTGGGCCTCCGGCGGCAGGTCGAGCACCACGCCCAGCGCCTCGAGCACGTCGGCGGAGCCGCAGGCCGAGGAGGCGGCCCGGTTCCCGTGCTTGACCACGCGGGCGCCCGCGCCGGCCGCGACCAGCGCGGCCATCGAGGAGATGTTGACGGTGTTCGAGCGGTCGCCCCCCGAGCCGACGACGTCGACGGCCGGGCCGCCGAGCTCGATCGAGGTGGCGAAGTCGAGCATGGTGTCCGCGAGCCCGGCGATCTCCTCGACCGTCTCCCCCTTGGCCCGCAGGGCGACGACGAAGGCGGCGATCTGCCCGGGCGTCGCCGCGCCGCCCAGGATCTGCTCCATCGCCCAGGCGGTCGCGTCGCGGCTCTGGTCCTGGCCCTGCACCAGGGCCCCGAGCAGCACGGGCCAGCTGGTCACCGGCTGGGCGAGGTCGCGGCGGCGCTGCGCAGCAGGCCGGCGACCACCTCGGGCAGCCGCACCGGGTCCACGGGGTGCTCCAGCACGCCGTCGGCCCGGGACCAGGTGGCCAGCCAGGCGTCGTCGCGGCGGCCGGTGAGCACCAGCACGGGCGGGCAGCGGAAGATCTCGTCCTTGAGCTGGCGGCACAGCCCCATCCCCCCGGGGACGGCCTCGCCGTCCAGGATGGCGAGGTCGACGCCGCCGGCGTCCAGCGCGGTGATGACGGCGGCCTGGGTGGCGACCTCGAGCACCTGCACGGGCAGGTCCCGGGCGACCTTGCGGCCCAGCGCCAGCCGGATGTTCTCGCGCGTCAGCCGGTCGGAGGCGTAGAGCAGGACGGTGGCCACCTCGGCGGACGGCTGCGGGGTGCTGCTCATGGCGTCGATCGTCTCCACTCTCCTCGGACGGCGGGCACGAGCCTAGCGCCCCGGCACCCCCCGACCACCGTGCGCACCGCCGGGTTGCACGGCGCCGCCGGGACGGCCCGCGATACTGGTCGGGTGCAGCTGCGAGGAGTGACCCTGACCCGTGGACGCGTCGTCCCCGCGGCCGTCTCCGTCGTCCTGGTCGGGCTCGGAGCCCTGCTGCCGTACCTGCGGATGCAGTACCTCGACTTCACCGTGCAGGTGGTCGACGCGCGGCTGACGCTCTTCCCGGCGGCGACGCTGGTCCGCGGCGTCGACCCGCAGTGGCTGCCCGCCGCCGACCCCGCGCGCCTGCCCCTGGCGCTCAACGTGTTCAACCTCGGGGCGTCCATGCACCAGATCGGCGCCGTGCTCGCGGTGCTGCTCTGCTGGGCGCTCGTCGTCGACGAGATCAACAAGTTCTTCTGGTGGCCGCTGCACCTGGCCGGCTGGGTCCTGGCGCTGGGGTTCGTCCCGCTCTGGGCCGGCCTCGCGATGCTGCGCTCGGCGGGCGTCGTCGCCGGTCTCGGGGTGGGCTGGGTGCCGCTGACCCTGGCCGGCGTGGTGATCCTCGTCTCCACCTTCCGGGCCCACGCCCGCCTGGACACCTACGGCGGCATCTGAGCGCACCGGCCGCACGGCCGCGGCTCAGCCCCTCCCGGGGCGCGCCCAGGGTGACGGCTTCGGGTCGTGAGGCAATAATGTGCGCGTGGCCACTCACACGCACGCCGTCTCCGGCTCGATGACCAAGCCGGAGGGCGCCCTGCACGCGATCCCCCAGTCCCGTCTGCGGGGTCGGCCCGGCCGCCCGGACATGGTGGCCGTCGGCACCATCGTCTGGCTCGCCTCCGAGCTGATGTTCTTCGCGGCCCTGTTCGCGGCGTACTTCACGATCCGCAACGTGACGAACTCCCAGGCGGCGGGCGGCGGCTTCGAGAGCCTGTGGGCCCAGCAGACCGAGCTGTTGAACGTGCCCTTCGCGGTCGTCAACACGACGGTGCTGGTGGCCAGCTCCTTCACCTGCCAGATGGGCGTCTTCGCCGCCGAGCGCGGCCAGGTCTCCCGCGGCGGCGGCCCGCTCGCCCTCGGCCGGTGGGGGCTGCGCGAGTGGTACATCCTCACGTTCGTCATGGGCGCCTTCTTCATCGGCGGCCAGGTGTACGAGTACGCCGGGCTGATCTCGGAGGGCCTGACGCTGTCCTCCGACGTCTACGGGTCCGTCTTCTACCTCGCGACCGGCTTCCACGGCCTGCACGTGACGGGCGGTCTGATCGCCTTCGTGCTGCTCCTCGGACGCACCTACCTGGCCCGCACCTTCACCCACGAGCAGGCCGTCAGCGCCGTTGTAGTGTCCTACTACTGGCACTTCGTCGACGTCGTCTGGATCGCTCTCTTCGGCGTGATCTACCTGCTGCGCTGACCGGATCCCGCGGACTCCGCGCCGCATCCGCCGCACCCCCCACAACCGAATACCTGTCAGCCCCACAGCAAGAGCGATCACCCTGAGAGGGACCCTCACGTGCGATTCCTGTCCTCCCGACGACGGCACCCGGCAGCCAAGGCGCTGCTGCTGGTGCTGGGGCTCTTCGTCATGGGCGCCTTCTACACGGTGCTCGCGCCGGCCGGCCAGTCGTCGGCCGACACCGGCACCAGCCAGCAGGTCGAGGAGGGCCGGGCCCTCTTCGCCGTCGGCTGCTCCTCCTGCCACGGCCTGAACGGCGAGGGCCAGGCCAGCGGGGAGATCCAGGGCCCGCCGCTGGCCGGCGTCGGCGCCGCCGCGGTCGAGTTCCAGGTCGGCACCGGCCGGATGCCGATGGCGCGGCCCGAGGCCCAGGCCCCGGTCAAGCCCAACCGGTACACCCCGGAAGAGGTCGCCGCCCTGGCCGCCTTCGTCGCGACGATGGGTCCTGGCCCGGAGATCCCCGACCCGTCCCAGTACGACCCGGCCGGCCTGAGCGAGGAGGAGATCGCCCGCGGGGGTGAGCTCTTCCGCACCAACTGCTCGGCCTGCCACAACTTCGAGGGCGCCGGCGGCGCACTGCCGGGTGGCAAGTACGCCCCGTCGCTGTACGGCGTCAGCAACCAGCACATCTACGAGGCGCTGATCACCGGCCCGCAGCAGATGCCGGTCTTCTCCGACGGCGTGCTGAAGCCCGAGGACAAGCGCGAGATCATCGCCTACCTCAACACCCTGCACGAGGAGCCCAGCCAGGGCGGCCTGGAGCTGGGCGGGCTCGGCCCGGTCAGCGAAGGCCTGTGGGGCTGGATCATCGGCATCGGCGGACTCTCGGCGATCGCCGTCTGGATCGCCGCGAAGGGAGCGAAGGCGAAGTGAGTGACCTGGTCCCCCGCGACAGCGGGCACGAGGTGGACGTGGAGGCGCAGCAGCGTGCCGAGCTGGAGACCGCTCGCGACGTCGAGCGCTACCCCGTCCCCGACCCCGGTCTGCCGGAGCACCTGCCCCGGCTGAGCGACGTCGACGACCGCGCCGCCGACCGCGCCACCCGCCAGGTGGCCACCATGTTCGGCCTCGTGCCGGTGCTGGCGGTCCTCTTCGTGGTCATCTACTTCGCGGTCCCGCGCGACGCCGTCTTCCTGGGGCAGAACGCGAAGAACATCGGCCTCGGCGTCACCGCCGGGCTCGCCCTGATGCTGATCGGCGTCGGTGCGGTCCAGTGGGGCCGCCAGCTGATGGACGACCACGAGATGGTCGACCACCGGCACGGTGCGGCCTCCACCCAGGAGGACGTCGAGTACGTCCTGCGCGAGCTGGACGCCGGGACGAACGAGTCCGGCATCCGCCGGCGCAAGATCCTCGGCTACAGCCTCGGGGGCGCGCTCGCCGCCCTCGGCCTGCCCCTGATCGTCAGCTTCGCCGACCTCGGCCCCTACCCGACGAAGCGGGTCCGGGCGGCGACGATCGAGTCGACGATCTGGAAGGAAGGCATCCGCCTCGTCCACGACGTCACCTACGAGCCGATCAAGGCCAGCGAGATGGTGATCGGCCAGCTCGTGAACGCCCAGCCGGAGAACCTGCAGGAGTTCCACGGGACCGAGTACCTGCAGGAGAAGGCCAAGGCCTCGATCATCATCGTCCGGATGGACCCGAACGACATCAAGATCCCCGAGGAGCGCCGCGACTGGCAAGTCGGGGGCATCCTCTGCTACTCCAAGATCTGCACGCACGTGGGCTGCCCCATCAGCCTGTGGGAGCAGCAGACCCACCACCTCCTGTGCCCCTGCCACCAGTCGACCTTCGACCTCGGTGACTCCGGCCTCGTGGTCTTCGGCCCGGCGGCGCGCGCGCTGCCGCAGCTACCCATCACCACCGACGCCGAGGGCTTCCTCGTCGCGCGTCAAGGATTCACCGTGCCGGTCGGCCCGAGCTACTTCGAGCGCGACTCCCGCGGGGACTTCAAAGGAGAATGACCACTGATGGCTAAGCCAGCCACGACCGTCGACGACCAGAAGGCCGTCGAGGCGCACGTCCCGCAGAAGGAGCTGGGTCCCGTCTTCAAGGCGGCCTCCGGCCCCGCGCGCTGGGCCGACGAACGACTGGGCATCGCGACCCTGAGCCGGCCCTTCATCCGCAAGGTCTTCCCCGACCACTGGTCGTTCCTGCTCGGGGAGATCGCGCTCTACTCGTTCATCATCCTGCTGATCACCGGCACGTTCCTCTCGTTCTGGTACAAGCCGTCGATGGCCGAGATCGAGTACGAGGGCACCTACCAGCTGCTCCGCGGCGTCAGCATGTCGGAGTCCTACGCCTCCACGCTGGCGCTCTCCTTCGACATCCGCGGCGGGCTGCTGGTCCGCCAGATGCACCACTGGGCGGCCGCGCTGTTCCTGGCCGCGATGCTGGCGCACAGCCTGCGCGTCTTCTTCACCGGCGCCTTCCGCAAGCCGCGCGAGATCAACTGGGTCATCGGCGTCGCCATGCTGATGATGGGCCTGATCGAGGGCTTCGCGGGCTACTCGCTGCCGGACGACCTGCTGTCGGGCACCGGCCTGCGCTTCGTCGACGGCCTCGTCCGCTCGATCCCGCTGATCGGCACCTGGGCCGAGTTCTTCGTCTTCGGCGGGGAGTTCCCGGGCAGCCTGATCGTGTCGCGGCTCTACATCGTGCACGTCCTGCTGCTGCCGGCGATCATCCTCGGGTTGATCGCGGCGCACCTGGCGCTGGTGGTCTACCACAAGCACACCCAGTTCCCCGGCCCGGGCCGCAACGAGGGCAACGTCGTCGGCTACCCCGTCTTCCCGGTGTACGCCGCCAAGGCCGGTGGCTTCTTCTTCATCGTCTTCGGCCTGCTGACCCTCATGGGCGGGCTGATGCAGATCAACCCGGTGTGGACCTACGGGCCCTACAACCCGGCCGAGGTCACCGCCGGTTCGCAGCCGGACTGGTACATGGGCTTCGTCGAGGGCGGCATCCGGATCATGCCGAACTGGGAGTGGCACCTCGGCGGCACCACCTGGTCGTGGAACGTCGCGATCCCGGGTCTCGGCCTGATGGGTCTCTTCTTCGGCCTGATGGCGGTCTACCCGTTCATCGAGCAGTGGGTCACCAAGGACAAGTCGGAGCACCACATCGCCGACCGTCCGCGGAACGCCCCCACCCGCACCGCCTTCGGTGTGGCGGCGATGACCTGCTACGGCATGCTCTGGATCGGCGGGGGCAACGACCTGGTCGCCACCCAGTTCCGGGTCTCGTTGAACGCGGTGACCTACTTCCTGCGGGTCGCGGTCTTCGTGGCCCCCGTGCTCGCCTTCATCATCACCAAGCGGATCTGCATCGGCCTCCAGCGGGCCGACGAGGAGCGGCTGCTGCACGGTGCCGAGACCGGCGTCATCGAGCGGGACCCCTCGGGCTCCTACTCCGAGCGGCACGCTCCGATCTCGGTCGGGGAGGCCTACACCCTCACCCAGCACAAGCAGCTGCCCGCGCTGCTCCCGGCCCAGGACGGCGACGTCAAGGCGAAGGAGATGCGGATCGAGCAGCTGCGGCGCCGGGCCACCCGGTTCTACTTCCAGGACGACCTGCGCAAGCCGACGCGGGCCGAGCTGGAGGAGGCGCAGCACCACGGTCACGACGACGACCACGCGCTGACCGCCGGCCACGAGGGGAACGGCAGCAGCAACGGCCACCACTCGATCACGGCGGGGACGCAGCAGAACGTCACCCACCAGTAGGCACGCCCGACAGCGCCCCCGGTCCTCGGACCGGGGGCGCTGTCGCGTTCCCGGGAGGCTGTGGGGTTGCTCACGTCACCACCGCGGTGACAACGATCCGGGATCCTGCTGCGTTGGGCCGGGGGTGGACGCGAGCCGCACCACGCGGCCGCCCGCCCCCACGACCGACACGAGCTGAGGACAGTTGAGCACCGACACCCGACCCCTGCAGGACCCCACCCCCCGCGACGGCCGCGACGCGGAGCCGGCGAAGCCCCGGACGGACCTGTCGGCCACGCAGGTGCTGGCCGGCGCGCTGGCGGCGATGACCGCCGCCTACCTCGGTTCCCGGCTCAGCGTCGCCGGCACCGTCGTGGGCGCGGCCCTGGCCAGCGTGGTCGCCGCCGTGGCCAGCAGCCTCTACACCGCCTCGCTGCGCTCGACCCACCAGCGGGTGCGGACGGTCTTCCAGGGGCGGGTGGCCGGCCCGGCCGCGGGCGGGACCGCCCGGCGCGGCTGGTGGTCGCGGCTGTCCTGGCGCACCGTGCTCGTCGCCGCCGTGGCGGCCTTCGCGCTGGCCGGCATCACCCTGACCGGGCTCGAGCTGGCCACGGGCAGTGCCCTGTCCGGCGGTGGCGGCACGACCGTGGGTCGGGTGGTCGAGCCGGGTCCCGCCGCCGCCCCGCAGCCGGCCGCCAGCCCCTCCCCCGCCTCGTCGGAGAGCTCGCCGTCGGTCGCGTCGCCGTCGGCCACCCCGAGCGCCCCGGCGGAGCCGTCCGAGGACGCGACGGCCGCGCCGAGCAGCACCCCGGAGGCGACCCTCGAGCCGTCGTCGGCACCGCCCACCGAGGCACCGGCACCCTCCACCCCGGCCCCCAGCGCCGGCACGCCGAGCGCCGTCCCGACCCCGGCCGCCTCCGCCACGCCGAGCGCCGGCGGCTAGTCGACGGTCTCGCCGGTCGCCGCCCACCAGCGGTGCACCGGCGAGGAGGCCAGGTCGGGCAGCAGGGCCCGGCCCAGGGCGCAGCCCGGCTCGGGCAGCGAGAAGCGGCTGGCCCGGTGCCCCGTCGGCCCGACCGGCGGTTCCGGCAGGTCGGCGCCGACGGCCAGCAGGCTGTCCAGGACGCGCAGCTCGCCGAGCATCCCGGGCAGCCGGCGGTGGGTCGCCGGGTCCAGCCGGGCGTCCTCGACGAGCACCGGCCGGCCCCCGCGCCGGACCTCCGTGCGACTGCGCAGCCGGCCCCCCTGCTGCCCGGTCCGGCCGAGCACCAGCGTCTCCCGCAGCAGCGCCCGGCCGCCGTCCGCGACGGCGAGGTCCAGGCTCCGCGTCACGTCGGCGCCGTCGGCGACGACGAAGGGCTCCCCCGCCCAGCGCAGCCGGCCACCGTCGGCCACCCGGACGTCGACCCGCCAGTCGGCGGGCACGCCACGACCGTCGTAGGCGACCGTCCCCGCCACGTCGACCAGGTCGAGGGTGACCCCGGGCCCGACGTCGACCTCGAGCTCGACGACGTCACCACCGAGCAGCAGGGCCGTCGCCGCCAGCAGCCCGACCCGGCAGCGGTCGTCCGGGCCGTGCAGCCGCTGCGGCCGGAGCAGCCCGCCGCGCAGCACGGTCCGGAGCCGGCCGTGCTCGCGGCGGACCCGCACCACCGTCGGGGGCGTCCGGGCCACCGGACCGGCCGGGAGCAGCATCAGTGGCTGTGCAGCAGGCCGCCGGCGTGCAGGTGCTGGACCGCTCCGTCCGCCCCGGCGTGGACGTGCGGGGCCATCGGCCCGGGGTCGGCCGGCACGAGACCGCCGGAGCGGAACCGCTCGAGCGTCGCCAGCACCCAGCCCCGCAGCTGGGCCACCGAGGCGGGATCGGTGCGGGACAGCGCGATCACCGTGCGGCCGTCGCGGGCGTGCTCGGCGTCGTGCACCATCTGCGCCACGTCCACCCCGACGTGCGGGGCCAGGTCGGTCTTGTTGACCACCAGCACGTCGGCCCGGGCGATCCCGGGCCCGCCCTTGCGGGCCACGTCCCCGCCGCCCGCCACGTCGAGCACGAAGAACTGGGCGTCGACGAGCGCCGGGCTGAAGGTGGCGGTGAGGTTGTCCCCGCCGGACTCCACCAGGACGACGTCCACGGGCGCGAAGTCCCGCTCCAGGTCCTCCACGGCCAGCAGGTTCTGGCTGATGTCGTCGCGGATGGCGGTGTGCGGGCAGGCGCCGGTCTCCACCGCGCGGATCCGCTCGGGGTCGAGGACGCCGGCCGAGCGGAGGAAGCGGGCGTCCTCGTCGGTGTAGATGTCGTTGGTGATCACGGCGAGGCTGAGCTCGTGGCCGAGCTCACGGCAGACCATCGCGATCAGCGAGCTCTTGCCGGTGCCGACGGGACCGGCGACGCCGAGCCGCAGGGCGCGCGGCCCCGGGCCCGGTGGGGAGCCGGCGGTGGACGGGAGGTGGAGGTCAGGCACGGAAGAGCCGCCTTTCGCTGTCGCGGTGCTGCTGACCCCACTGCTCGAGCAGCGGGGCGGTCGGGGCCGGGAGGTCGGCGGCACGGGTGAGGTCGGCGACCCGGGCGACGAGCCCCTCCACCTCGGGCTGGGCGCGGACGGCCCAGGCGACGCCGAGCGCCGGGTCGAAGGGGGCCAGCTTGAGGGCGGCGGCGAGGACGGTCTGCACGTCCTCGAACGCCACCAGCCGCGCCGTCTCCGCCGCCGACAGGCCCGCCTCGGCGGCGGTCACGCCGACGACGACCGCGCGGCACCACACCCGCCCGGCTCCGACGAGGGCCGCCAGGTCCCAGACGGCGGCCGCCAGCCGCAGGTAGCTGCGGCCCAGCAGGTCGGCGGCGTCGCGGAGGACGTCGGACACCGTCCGCGCCCGCCAGGCGGCGTCGAGCGTGACCAGCCCGGCCAGCCGGTCCGGGGCGCCGTCGAGCCAGGTCCGGCGGGCCAGCACCGCCGTGGCCGCCTCCACCTCGGTGACCGTGCGCAGCCGGACGGTCAGGTAGTCCGGTACCGCGGACACGGCCATCCCGGCCTGGAAGGCGGGCTCCACCCCGGCGGACTGGGTGTGCGCCCCGGTGGGCAGCCGCCCGTCCGCCAGCAGCAGGCTCAGGTACGGGGCGGTCATCCGAGCGGGCTCATCAGAAGAGGGAGTACAGCTGGGCGAGCGGCAGCACGGTGGCCGGGGCGGGACGGATCTCGTCGCCGTCGACCTCGATGCGGTGGGTCTCGGGGTCGATGACGATGCTCGGCAGGGCGTCGTTGAGGACCATCGCGGCCTTGCCGACGTCGCGCGTCGGGCGCACGGCCACCAGCTGGTGCTGCAGGCCGAGGGCGTCGGCCAGCCCGTTCTCCAGCGCCGCCGGAGCCACGTAGGTCTGCGACCGGGCGGCGCCGCTGGCGTGGTAGAGCGCCGGCCGCATGAGGACCGGCTGCGGGGTGGGGATCGAGGCGTTCGGGTCGCCGAGGGCGCCGACGACGATGCCGCCGCCCTTGATCACCAGGTCCGGCCGGTGGCCGAAGAACCGTGGGTCCCAGAGCACCAGGTCGGCCAGCTTGCCCACCTCGACCGAGCCGATCTCGTGGTCGACGCCGTGGGAGACCGCCGGGTTGATCGTGTACTTGGCGACGTAGCGGCGGGCCCGGAAGTTGTCGGCGGGCAGCCCGCCGGGCAGCGCGCCCCGGACGTGCTTCATCACGTGCGCCACCTGCCAGGTGCGGGTGATCACCTCCCCGATGCGGCCCATCGCCTGGGCGTCGGAGGAGGTGATGGAGATGGCCCCGAGGTCGTGCAGGTGGTCCTCGGCGGCGATGGTGGTCGCGCGGATCCGGGACTCGGCGAACGCCAGGTCCTCGGGCACGGCCGGGTTGAGGTGGTGGCAGACCATCAGCATGTCGAGGTGCTCCGCGACCGTGTTGACGGTGTGCGGCAGGGTCGGGTTGGTGGAGCCGGGGAGGACGTGGGGCAGCCCGGCGATGGTGAGGATGTCGGGCGCGTGCCCACCGCCCGCGCCCTCGACGTGGAAGGCCGCGATGCTGCGGCCGGCGATGGCCCGGACGGTGTCGGCGACGAAGCCGGACTCGTTGAGCGAGTCGGCGTGCAGGGCCACCTGCAGCCCCCACTCCTCCGCCCCGCGCAGGGCGGCGTCGATCGCCGCCGGGGTGGAGCCCCAGTCCTCGTGCACCTTGTACCCGCCGGCGCCGGCCAGGGCCTGCTCCTCGAACGCGCCGCGGGAGACGGTGTTGCCCTTGCCGAGCAGCAGCAGGTTGACGGGGAAGCCGTCGAGCGCGCGGTGGGCCTGCCGCAGGTGCCAGGCGCCCGGGGTCACGGTGGTGGCCTTGGAACCCTCCGAGGGGCCGGTCCCGCCGCCGCCCAGCGTCGTCAGGCCCGTCGCCAGCGCCTCGTGCACCTGCGACGGGGACAGGAAGTGCACGTGGGAGTCGAAGCCGCCGGCGGTGAGGATGCGGCCCTCGCCGGAGATGACGTCGGTGCCCGGCCCGATCACGAGGGCCGGGTCGACGCCGTCGGCGATGTCGGGGTTGCCGCTGCGACCCAGCCCCACGATGCGGCCGTGGCGGATGCCGACGTCCGCGCGCACGACGCCCCAGTGGTCGAGGACGACCGCGTTGGTGATGACGGTGTCGAGGGCACCCTCGGCGGAGGTCAGCAGCGCCTGGTTGCCCGACTCCCGGATCGACTTGCCGCCGCCGAACACCGACTCCTCGCCGCCGGCGGTCAGGTCCTGCTCGACCTCGATCCACAGGTCGGTGTCGCCGAGGCGGATCTGGTCGCCGGTCGTGGGCCCGTACAGGGCGGCGTAGTCGGCGCGGTCCAGCCGGGCCACCTCAGGCCCCTTGCGCGGGCAGCGGAGCTCCGGACGGCTGAGGTCCCCGGAGCTGGAGACCCGGCACGCGCCGGCGGCCGCGGAGGCGGACGGTCGCGACGGTGCGCGACGCCCCCGGCTCGAAGCGCACGGAGGTGCCGGCGGCGATGTCCAGCCGGAAGCCGTACGCGGCGGCGCGGTCGAAGTCGAGCCCGGTGTTGACGTCGGGCAGGTGCACGTGCGAGCCGATCTGGATCGGCCGGTCGGCGGTGTTGGTGACGGTCAGCTCACCCCGCTCGTCCGGCCCGCGGTCGGCGTTGATCTCGATCGTGCCGGGCCGGACCCGGACCGCACCGGGGCCGTCGCTGGAGGTTCCCGCCATGCCTGCTCCTCGGGGCTGTGCTGCTGATCGGGCCGCTGCCGGACCGGCCTGCTGCTGGATGGGCCTGCTACTGGATGGGCTCGTGCAGGGTGACGAGCTTGCGGCCGTCGGGGAAGGTCGCCTCGACCTGCACGTCGCTGACCATCTCGGCGACACCGGGCATCACCGCGTCGCGTCCGAGCACCTCGCGGCCGGAGCTCATCAGCTCCTCCACGCCCACCCCCTCGCGGGCGCGCTCGACCACCCAGGTGGCGAGCAGGGCGACGGACTCGGGGTAGTTCAGCTTGACGCCGCGGGCGAGCCGGTCCCGGGCCACCATCCCGGCCACGGCCTGCAGCAGCTTCTCGGTCTCCGACGGAGCCAGATTCATCGCCGTGATCCCCTTCGCGGTCGCCGGTGAGCGGTGCGGACGGCGTCACCGTAGCGAGCGATTGTTTCGCCGGCGTTGCGGCTGGCGGCGGCTGGAGCCGGTGACCCTGCGGGTCGAGGGCCACCCGGACCTGCTGCTGAGGTCGACCTCGGCCCGCCGCCCGCCGGCTGAGCGCTGGAGGTCAGGCCGCCCCGGCGCCGTGCCCGGCGGGGACGACCTCGGCGGGCCGCGGCGGGGGCGGCGGGGTGCCGTCGCCGAACGGCCGGCCGCCCAGCTGCTCGCGGCCGTGGGAGGTCAGCCAGCCCGCCAGGTCGGGGCCCTTCGGGACGATCTGGGTCGGGTTGATGTCGACGTGGACGACGTAGTAGTGCTGCTTGATCTGCACGAAGTCGGTGGTGTCGCCGAACCCCGGGGTCTGGAACAGGTCGCGCGCGTACCCCCACAGCGCCGAGAACTCGCTGAGCTTCTGCCGGTTGCACTTGAAGTGGCCGTGGTAGACGGGGTCGAAGCGGGCCAGCGTGGTGAACAGCCGCACGTCGGCCTCGGTGATGGTGTCCCCCACCAGGTAGCGCTGGCCGGACAGCCGCTCCTCCAACCAGTCGAGGGCGGTGAACAGCCGGTCGTAGGCCTTGTCGTAGGCCTCCTGGGAGCCGGCGAAGCCGCAGCGGTACACGCCGTTGTTGACCTCGGTGAACACCCGCTGGGCGACCTCGTCGATCTCGTCGCGGTGCCGCTCGGGGTAGAGCTCCGGGGCGCCGTCGCGGTGGAAGTCGGTCCACTCGGTGGAGAAGTCGAGGGTGATCTGGGGGTAGTTGTTGGTGACCACCTGCCCCGTCGGGACGTCCACCACCGCCGGGACGGTGATCCCGCGCTCGTAGTCGGGGAAGCGCGCGAAGTAGGCCTCCTGCAGCCGCTCGTAGCCGAGCACCGGGTCGCGGCCGCCCTCGTCGAGGTCGAAGGTCCAGCTCCGCTTGTCGTGCGTGGGTCCGGTCAGCCCCAGCGAGATGGCGTCCTCCAGCCCCAGCAGCCGGCGGACGATCAGCGTCCGGTTGGCCCAGGGGCACGCGCGGGCGGCGACCAGCCGGTACCGGCCGGCCTCGACGGGGTAGCCGTCGCGGCCGTCCCGGGTGATCCGGGTGGCGATGTAGTTGGTGTCGCGGGTGAACTCGCTGCCCGTGGTCACGTAGGCGCCCTTGGTGGAGTTGTCGTCGTCCATGGGCCCCAACGTAGACGACGCCGGGGAGGCACCCGGGTGGACCGTCAGCCGTCGCCGGTGGGCGTGCTGGTCGTCGACGTCGGCGTCGAGATCTCGGTGGTCGGGCTGGTCACCCGGTGGCCGTCGGCGTCGGTCACGGCGACCTCGTAGCGGTACACCCGCCCGGGCTCGACGGTGCTGTCGGTCCAGCTCAGCGTCAGCCGGTTCCAGAAGTCCGAGGCGGCCGTCTTCGGCGTCCCGACCGCGACGCCCGGCCCGTCGGTCCCGTCCGCGCGCCGCTCCCGCCGGACGACGGCGTAGCTGAGCAGGCGCTGGTCCCGGTCGGCGTTGGTGCGGGCCTCGACGACGACGCCGGCCGGCTGCTGCCGGAGCACGGGGGCGGTGCTGGCGTCGGTCAGCAGGGGGCCCTGCCCGGGCGTGCGGATGGCGGTGCGCACGGCGAACCGGACCAGACCCTGCTGCGGCTTCCCGTTCACCGCGGTGAACTCGCCGGCGGCGGCGACGTAGGTCGCGTTGCCGACCACGCTCCAGGCGGACTGGCTGGTGCCGGTGAAGGTGCCCGGCGTGAGCTCGGGGAACCAGCTGGAGAGCGCCGGCGCCGGCTGGCCGGCGAAGTTGCCGTAGTGCGCGCCCGGCTGGGCGTTCGTGGCCACCGTGCCGGCGGCCTTCTTCGACACCACCAGGGCCCGGTACCACTGCCGCTTCGTCGCCTCCGGGAAGCCGCCGATGTTCTGGCAGGTGTGGGCGTGCCCGACGACGTAGACGAGCTCGCCGATCGGCGCGACGCCGTAGGTGTCGCCGTGGCAGTCCTGCAGCCACTTCACCGACCCGTCGGCGGGGTTCGCCGCGAACGCACCCTCGAAGTTGCCGCCGCCGTAGGCGTAGCCGCTGCCGTAGACGGTGTCGGCGTCCGCCGTGAGGCTGAGGATCGCCGACTTCGAGCCGTAGTCCCGGACGACGGTGTTGATCCGCCACGGCTTGACCTTGCCGGTCGTGACGTCGACCGCGCCCATCCCGCGGGCGGCGGTGGTGCCGATCTTGTCGAAGCCGCCGCCGATGACGACCTTCTTCTGGTCGGGGGTGGCGACCAGGGCGTTCACCGCACCGGAGGGCTTGGGCGCCCAGCTGGTGAGCTTCCCCGTGGTGCCGTTGACGGCGGCGACACGGGAGCGCGCGGTGGTGCCGACGCGGGTGAACCAGCCCCCGACGTAGACGTTGCTGCCCACCACCGCGAGCGCGTTCACGCGCGTGTTGAAGGCGGGCGCCGCCTTGCGGAGGGCGCCGGTCTTCGCGTCGAAGGCGGCGAACCGGAGCCGCTTGCTGGAACCGACCAGGGTGAAGTCGCCGCCGGCGAAGATGGTCGTGCGGTCGCCGGAGACGGCCAGCGCCTTCACCTGGCCGTTCAGCGCGGCCGGCTTGAAGGTGGTGGTCAGCTTGCCGGTGCTGAGGTTGTAGGCCAGCAGGTTCCGGCGCGCCGTGGTCGAGGTCTTCGGCGCGGCGCCGGCTGGGCGGGCGGTCGTGAAGTCACCGGCGGCGTAGACGGTGCCGCCGACCACCACCTGCGTCCACACGACCCCGTCGACCTGCACCGTGGGCAGGCCGTCGGCGGTGACGACGGCCGAGCTGCGCTCCCGGACCGTCGGGACGGCCGCCTCGGCCGGCGTGGCCGTCCCGGCCACCAGGGCGACGGCGGCCGCCACCCCGGTGAGCGCGCGGCTCCACCGCGTCGACCGTCCCTGCATGCTGGATTCCCCCGCAACGTCTTCGTGCACGGCCCTGCGGACCCCGCACTCCCCGACTCGTGATCGTACCCGTGAGACGTCCGCCGAACCGGCGAACGGAGAGCCGATCGCGGGTGAGCAGGATCGCCAAGACCGGCGTCGACGGGGGATGATGGACGTCGTGCGCTTCCTGAGCCCCCCGCCCGCCCACGACCTGACCTACTCCGACGTCTTCATGGTGCCGCGCCGCTCGTCGGTGACCTCGCGCCTGGACGTCGACCTGGCCAGCACCGACGGCATCGGCACCACCCTGCCGCTGGTGGTGGCCAACATGACGGCCGTCGCCGGCCGCCGGATGGCCGAGACGGTGGCGCGCCGGGGCGGCGTCGCCATCATCCCGCAGGACATCCCGACCGACGTGGTCGCCGACGTGACGGCGAAGGTCAAGGGGTCCTCCCCGCTGTACGACACCGCCGTCTCGGTCGCCCCGCACAGCACCGTCGGGGAGGCGCTGTCGCTGCTGCACAAGCGTGCCCACGGCCTCGTCGTGGTGGTCGAGGACGGCCGGCCGCTCGGCACCGTCAGCGAGGCCGACGCGGCCGGCGCCGACCGCTTCGCGCAGGTGCACGAGGTGATGTCGGACGACGTGCTCACGGTGCCCGCCGGCACCTCGGCGACCGCGATCTTCGACGCCCTCAGCAGCCGCCACCTGAACGCCGCCCTGGTGGTGGAGGACGGCCGGCTGCAGGGCGTGGTCACCCGGAAGGCCGCCCTCCGCTCGACCCTCTACCGGCCGGCGCTCGACGCCGACGGCCGCTTGCTGACGGGCGCCGCCGTCGGCATCAACGGCGACGTGGCGGGCCGTGCGGAGGCGCTGCTCGCCGCGGGCATCGACGTGCTCGTCGTCGACACCGCGCACGGCCACCAGGAGAAGATGCTGCAGGCGCTGAAGAGCGTGCGCGAGGTGCGCGACGGCCAGCTGGAGCGCGGGGGCCGGCGGGTGCCGCTGGTCGCCGGCAACGTGGTCTCCGCCGCCGGGGTGCTCGACCTCGTGGACGCGGGCGCCGACGTGGTGAAGGTCGGCGTCGGACCCGGCGCCATGTGCACCACCCGGATGATGACCGGCGTCGGCCGGCCCCAGTTCAGCGCCGTCCTGGAGTGCGCGGAGGCGGCCCGGTCGGTCGGCCGCTCGATCTGGGCCGACGGCGGGGTCCGGTACCCGCGCGACGTCGCGCTGGCCCTCGCCGCCGGGGCGGGCAGCGTGATGATCGGCTCGTGGTTCGCCGGCACCTACGAGAGCACCGGTGACCTGATGACCGATGCCCAGGGCCGCCAGTACAAGGAGTCCTACGGGATGGCGTCGGCCCGCGCGGTCAAGCTCCGCACCCGCGACTCCTCAGGCTTCGACCGGGCCCGGGCGGCCCTGTTCGAGGAGGGCATCTCGACGGGCCGGATGTACCTCGACCCGGAGCGTCCCAGCGTCGAGGACCTGGTGGACTCCATCGTCGCCGGCGTCCGGAGCAGCTGCACCTACGCCGGGGCCAGCAGCCTCGAGGAGTTCGCCGAGCTCGCGGTGGTCGGCGTGCAGTCCGGCTCCGGCTACGACGAGGGCCGGCCGGTGCACGCCGGCTGGTGACGCGGGGCCGCCCCCGGCGGTTGGGGGCAGCGGCTAGCGTGCGCTCGTGACCACCTCGACGGCCCCGCTGGCCCGCGCGATGCGCCGGGCGGCGACCGACCTGCTCGACGCCCTGGACGCGGACCAGCGCCGAGCCGTCGCCGGACCGTTCTCCACCGCCGAGTGGCACGCGTGGACCTACCTGCCCGGCGACCGGCCAGGGCTGCGGCTGGGCCGGCTGACGGCGGAGCAGCGGGACCGGGCTCAGGACCTGCTGGAGACGGCGTTAAGCCCCCGCGGCCGCTCCGACCTCGCGCTGGTGCTGCGCACGGAGGAGATCCGCCGCGAGACGAGCCGGTCCGACCACGTCGCCGTCCCGCACCTCGACGCGCCCTACTGGGTGCGGGTGCTCGGCCGGCCCGGGTCGGACGCGCCGTGGTCCTGGCGGATCAGCGGCCACCACCTGGTCGCCCAGGCGACCCTGGTCGGCGACGCCGTCGTCACCGCCCCCCAGTTCGTCGGCGCCCAGCCGGCCGAGGTGGCGAGCGGCCTGCACCGCGGCTTCCAGTCCCTGCCGCGGGAGCAGGACCTGGGCCGCCAGCTCGTCCTGGTGCTCGAGGACGACCAGCGAGCCCGGGCGGTCACGCCGGGCGCCGCCCCGGACGACCTGCTCACCCGCCAGGACCCGGCGGTCACCGGCTTCCCCGCCCGCGGGCTGCCCCGGAGCGCGATGGACCGCCGGCAGGGCGAGCTGCTGGAGGCGCTCGTCCGGCAGTACCTGGACCGCTCCCCCGCCGTCGTCGCGGACGCGGCCTGGACGGCGGCCCAGGACGCGGGCTGGGGCGACGTCCACTTCACCTGGTCCGGGGGCCTGCAGCGCGGCGAGGGGCACTACTACGCCGTCAGCGGGCCGACCTTCGTCCTGGAGTACGACAACACCCAGGAGTCCGGCAACCACGTGCACTGCGTCTGGCGGGACCGGCGGTACGACCTGGGCGGGGACCTGCTGGCCCAGCACCACGCGGCCGCCCACCGGCCCGCGGCGGGCTGAGCCGGCGCGGTCCGTCCGGCGGCGGTCAGGCGGACGCGAACCGCTTGGCGGAGCGGGCGCGCGCCTTCGCCGCCTCCTCCTCGCGGTTCTTCGCCGGCCCGTGGCTGACCAGGTCGGCGAGCAGGTGCTCGGTCGCGTGCGCGATGTCGTGGACCGCGCGCTCGAACGCCTCCTCGTTCGCCTTCGACGGCTTGGTGACCCCGGCGATCTTCCGCACGTACTGCAGGGCGGCGTCGTGCACCTCGCTCGAGGAGGCCGGCGGGTCGAAGTTGTTCAGCGGTCGGATGTTGCGGCACATGGCTGGAACGATAGTGGGCGGGACCGGCGGCCAGAAGAGCTCGCGCACCGCTGTCGATCCGGGGCCGGACCGCCCGTCATCGCAGTGACAGACTTCCGACGACGAGAGGGACCCGACATGACGGAGTACGCGATCCTGCTGCCCGGCGACGAGGACGCCTGGGAGCAGAGCACCCCCGAGCGGCGTGAGGCGGTGTACGCGGTGCACCGCGCGTTCGCCCAGCGCCTCGAGGAGCGCGGGCACAGGGTCACGGGCGGCGCCGAGCTCGTGCACAGCCGCCACTCGTGGGTGGTGCGGCGGACGGGGGACGCCGTGGCCGTCACCGAGGGCCCCTACGCGGAGAGCGCCGAGCAGCTGACGGGCTTCTACCTGGTGCGCACCGACGACCTCGACGACCTGCTGCAGGTGGCCGGCCTGCTGGCCGACGGCGACGGCGCCGTCGAGGTGCGGCCCACCGCGGGCGGGACGAGCGCCCCGTGAAGGTCCTGGTGCTGCTGACCGAGACCGACCCGGACGCCTGGGACCGGGCGACCGAGGCCGAGCGGACGGCCGTGTTCGCCGCCCACGACAGCTTCTCGACGGCGGTCGCGGACCGCGGATCGATCGTGGGCGGCGAGGCGCTGGCGCGCACGTCGGAGGCCCGGACGCTGCGCACGGTCGACGGGCAGCGGCAGGTCACCGACGGGCCCTACGCCGAGACCGTGGAGCAGCTGGGCGGGTTCTACCTGCTCGACGTGGACAGCGTCGGCACCGCCGTCGACCTCTGCCGGCTGCTGCCCGCCGGCTACACCATCGAGGTGCGTCCGGCGGTGGAGATCGACGCGGGGTGAGCGGTGACGGGGCGGCCGTCCTGGCGGACGTCTGGCGGTCCGAGTGGGGACGCCTGCTGGCCCTGCTGGTCGCGCAGTACCGACGGCTGGAGCTGGCGGAGGACGGGTTGGCCGACGCCTTCGAGGCGGCGGCCCGCACCTGGCCGGAGGACGGGGTCCCCCTCAACCCGCCGGCGTGGCTGCTCACCGCAGCCCGCCGGCGGGTCCTCGACCGGCTGCGGGCCGAGGCGGTCGCGGCGCGCCGCCTCCCGGTGCTGGCCGTCGAGGCTGCGCTGCAGCAGCAGGCGCAGCGGGTGATGGCCGACGACGGGGAGCCGGTGCTGGACGAACGGCTCCGGCTGGTCCTGCTCTGCGCGTCGCCCCGGCTGGTCCCCGAAGCCGCCGCCGCCCTGACGCTCCGGCTGGTGCTCGGCGTGCCGACCGAGGACATCGCCCGGCTGTTCCTGGTGAGCACGCCGACGATGGCCGCCCGGCTGACCCGGACCCGCAAACGGCTGGCCGGCCAGCCGTTCGCACTCCCGCCCGGGCCCGAGCTGCGCGAGCGGCTGCGGGTCGTGGCGGACGTCGCCTACCTGGCCTTCACGGCCGGCTACGCCCCGACCTCCGGCTCCGAGGTCCTGCGCCCGGCCCTGGCGGCCGAGGCGATCCGGCTGCTCCGGCTGGTCCGCACCCTGGTCACCCCCGGCTCCCCGGGCACCGACGACCTCGACGCCCGGCTGGCGCTCATGCTGCTGCAGCACGCGCGGCGCGACGCGCGCGTGGTGGACGGCCGGCTCGTCCTGCTCCCCGACCAGGACCGGTCCCGCTGGCACGCCGCCGAGGCCGCCGAGGCGCTCGACCTGCTGCTCCCCCAGGTGCACGCCCCCGCCCGGCCCGCCCTGCTCGAGGCCCTGATCGCCGCCGAGCACGCCGTGGCGCGGACGGCCGCGGACACCGACTGGGCCCGGATCGCCACCCACTACGCCGAGCTGGAGGCCCTCACCGGCTCCCCGGTCGTCCGCCTGAACCGCGCCGTCGCGGTCGCCGAAGCCGACGGCCCCCTGGCCGGCCTGGCCCTGCTGGACACCCTCGACCTCCCGGGCCACCGCCTCCCCGCCGCCCGCGCCGAGCTCCTCACCCGCGCCGGCCGCCCCGACGAGGCTCGCACCGCCTTCACCGAAGCCCTCACCCACTGCGCCAACGCGGCCGAACGCGCCCACCTCGAACGCCGGAGGGACGAGCTGGGCTGAGCCCCTCGACGAGCTCGGGGACGGAAGGACGAGGCTCAGGGACCAAGGACGCGGCGCGAGCGTCGGAGGGGTGCGGCCTGAACCGGAGAGGGCCGGGACGAGACACGTTCTTCGTCTCGTCCCGGCCCTCTCCGGTTCAGGTCTTCAGCACCCCCAGCGCGAGCGCAGCTCAAGAACAATTCAGTGCGCGTGGTCCCCGCGGTAGAACTCGTACAGCAGGCCCGTGATGCTGACCGCCCCGAAGCCGAAGCCGAGGATCGTCAGCCACCAGCCGAACACCGGGCCGAGGAAGACCAGGGTCGCGGTCAGCGCGACGAACAGCGGCCACTTGCTCTGCGGCGGGAAGAAGCCGAGCTCGCCGGCGCCTTCCGCGATCTCGCCGCCCCGCTTGTCCTCCGGGGCCCGGTCCAGGCGCCGGGAGACGAGGCCGAGGTAGCCGGCGATCATCAGGGTGAGGAAGAACGTCAGCGTCAGCGCCGTCGTCCCCGTGTAGTCGTGGGACAGGATCCAGTACACCGGCGTGATCACCGCGTAGAAGGCCATGAGGGCCAAGAAGATGAGCGAACCGATCTTCACAGACGACCGTCCTCAGGACGCGGGGACTGGCTGGGGTTGCCGCGCTCGTGGTGGGCCGCCGGGTCGTCCGTCGTCCCCTCCACGCGGGCCTTGAGCTCCTCGGCGCGACCGCTGTCGTCCGGGGAGTCGACCATGCTGTCCTCGAACATCTTGCCCGAGGTGCCCTCGTACTCGCTGAGGGCGACCTCGGGGTGGTGCAGGTCGAAGGCCGGGGACTCGGAGCGGATCCGCGGGATGGAGCTGAAGTTGTGCCGCGGCGGGGGCGACGACGTCGCCCACTCCAGCGACCGGCCCCAGCCCCACGGGTCGTCGTTGTTGACGAGCGGGGCGTTGCGCGACTTCCAGACGTTCCAGAAGAACGGGATCATCGAGGCGCCGAGCAGGAACGCGCCGGCCGAGGACACCTGGTTGAGGACCGTGAAGCCCTCGTTCGGCAGGTAGTCGGCGTAGCGCCGGGGCATGCCCTCCACCCCGAGCCAGTGCTGGACCAGGAAGGTCACGTGGAAGCCGATGAACAGCAGCCAGAAGTGGATCTTGCCCAGCGTCTCGTCCAGCATCCGGCCGGTGAACTTGGGCCACCAGAAGTAGAACCCGGCGAACATCGCGAACACCACGGTGCCGAACACGACGTAGTGGAAGTGCGCGACGACGAAGTAGGAGTCCGAGAGCTGGAAGTCCAGCGGCGGGCTGCCGAGGATGACGCCGGTGAGGCCACCGAACAGGAACGTGGTGAGGAAGCCGATCGCCCACAGCATCGGCGTCCGCATGGCGATGTTGCCGCCCCACATCGTGCCGATCCAGTTGAAGAACTTGACTCCCGTCGGCACCGCGATGAGGAACGTCATGAAGGAGAAGAACGGCAGGTTCACCGCACCGGTCACGTACATGTGGTGGGCCCAGACCGCTACCGAGAGGGCGGCGATCATCAGCGTCGCACCGACCAGGCCGACGTAGCCGAAGATCGGCTTGCGGCTGAACACCGGCAGGATCTCGGTGATGATGCCGAAGAACGGCAGCGCGATGATGTACACCTCGGGGTGCCCGAAGAACCAGAACAGGTGCTGCCACAGGATCGGACCGCCGTTCGCGGCGTCGAAGACGTGGGCCCCGAGCGTCCGGTCCGCCTCCAGCACCAGCAGCGCGGCCGCCAGGATCGGGAAGGCGATCAGCACGAGGATCGAGGTCACCAGGATGTTCCAGGTGAAGATCGGCATGCGGAACATGGTCATGCCGGGCGCCCGCATGCAGAGGATCGTCGTGACGAAGTTCACCGCACCGAGGATCGTGCCCAGACCCGCCATGTACAGGCCCATGATCCACAGGTCACCGCCGACGCCCGGGGAGTTCACCGAGTCGCTCAGCGGGGTGTAGGCGAACCAGCCGAAGCTGGCCGCGCCCGACGGGGACAGGAAGCCCGAGACCGTGACCAGGCCGCCGAAGAGGTACAGCCAGTACGACAGCATGTTCAGCCGCGGGAACGCCACGTCGGGCGCGCCGATCTGCAGCGGCATGATCGCGTTGGCGAACCCGGCGAACAGCGGCGTCGCGAACAGCAGCAGCATGATCGTGCCGTGCATGGTGAAGAACTGGTTGTAGGTCTCCCGCGACAGGTACTGCAGCCCCGGGAAGGCCAGCTCGGCCCGGATGCCCAGCGCCAGCACCCCGCCCAGCAGGAAGAAGCCCATCGAGGTGATGAAGTAGAGGTTGCCGATCAGCTTGTGGTCGGTGGTGGTGATCCACTTCCACGAGAGCGTCCCCAGCTGGCGCGTGGGTGCGGCGATCTCGCTGGTCGTGGCCGTGCGCTGCAAGGTGGTCATCGCTGGCCGACCTCCTCTCCCTGGTCCTGCTTGGCCTCGCCCTGCGGGTCGACGTCCTTGGGGCCGCGGGCCTCACCGATGTTGCCCGCCTCGGCGAGACCGCGGAGGTGCGCCTCGTACTCCTCCTCGGAGACGATGTGCACGTTGAACAGCATCGCCGAGTGGTACGTCCCGCACAGCTCGGCGCACTTGCCGCGGAAGACGCCCTCCTTGGTGGGGGTCATCTCGAAGTTGTTGTTGCGCCCGGCGACGACGTCGAGCTTGTAGTAGAACGACGGCACCCAGAACGAGTGGTTGACGTCGGCCGCGCGGAGGTTGAACCGGACGCTCTTACCCACCGGCAGGTAGAGGTCGGGCGTCTGCTGGATGGTGCCGCCCTCCCACACGTCCTCGCCGACGTCGGGGTTGTCCGCCGACTTGTAGTTGAAGACCCACGACCACTTCTGCGCCGTGACGTTGACGGTCACCTCGGGCTCGGCACTGCGGGCCGTCACCGTGTTCTGCGCGAGGATCGTGTAGTAGAACAGCACGCCGATGATCACGAACGGGGCCGTGGTGTAGAAGATCTCCATCGGCAGGTTGTAGCGGTTCTGCTTGGGCATGTCGTTGTTGTCGGAGCGGTACTTGATCACCGCCCAGCCGATCAGGCCCCACACGAACACGCCGACGATCCCGGCGGCGATCCAGCTGCCGATCCAGAGGTCCCCGATCGCCGGGGCGCGGTCACTCGCGGCCTCGGGCAGCCCGATCCGCTTGAGCTGAGCCGTCGTGTCCGCGGAGCACCCGGCCAGGAACAGCAGGGCGGCCGTGGCGGCTGACGCCACCACGCGCGTCCTCGTCCGCCGGCCAGGCCGTTGGCTGGTGACCACGTCGTGCCTTTCGTCGAAGCTGTGCATCAGGGGAAGAGCGGGGAGCGGCGGGCACGCGGCTCGCCCCCGATCCTCCGTGGTCACCCTAACCCAGTCGGAGAGGGCCGCCGAGTCGGCGGGGGCGTAGGTTTCGGCGTGTGGCGGAGCCGGTGACCGAGGTGTTCTGGGACGCGTCCACGGCGGAGCCGGTGCTGCCCGAGGCGCAGCAGGCCTGGCTCGCCGCGCAGGCGTCCGGCTGGGGTGACCCGGGCCAGCTGCACCGTCCCGGACGGCTGGCCGCCCAGGCCCTGGACGCGGCCCGGCAGACCGTGGCGGACGCCCTCGGCGCCCGCCCCGACGAGGTCGTGTTCCCGGCGTCGGGTGTGCACGCCGCTCACGCCGCCGTCGCCGGGCTGGCGCGAGGGCGTCGCCGGGTGGGAGAGGTCGTCGTGACGAGCACGATCGATCATTCCTCCGTGCTGAGCGCCGCGGATGCAGCCGGCCGGCGCGTCGGGGTGCCCGTCGACCGGTACGGCCACCTGGACCTGGAGCGCTGGCGGGCCGCCGTGGCCGCCCCGGGGGTGGCGCTGGCCTGCTTGGCGGTGGCGAACCACGAGGTGGGCACGCGGCAGCCGGTCGACGCGGCCGCCGAGGCCTGTGCCGCCGCCGGGGTGCCGCTGGTCCTCGACGTGTCGACCGCGCTGGGCCGCCTGGACCTGCGGCACCTGCCCGCCGGGACGGTGCTGACCGCCGGCGCCCAGGCCTTCGGTGGACCGCCGTCGGTCGGCGTCCTGGTGCTGCGCAAGGGTGCCCGCTGGCGCGCCCCCTACCTCACCGACGACCACCAGGCCGGGCGCTGGCCGGGGCCGCCCGACGTCCCCGCGATCCACGCCGCGGCCGCCGCGCTCGAGGTCTGGCTGCGGTCCGGCCGGGCGGTCGGGGACCGCCAGCGGGGCCTGGTCGACCGGCTGCGGGCCGGGGTCCTCGCCGGCGTCCCCGACGTCGAGGTGGCCGGCGACCCGGTGGACCGGGTCCCGCACCTGCTCACCTTCTCCGCCCTCTACGTGGACGGGGAGACCCTGACCCTGGAGCTCGACCGGGCCGGTTTCGCCGTCACCAGCGGCTCGGCCTGCAGCGCGAACAGCGAGCACCCGTCGCACGTGCTGGCCGCGATGGGTCTGCTCACGCACGGGAACGTGCGGATCGGGCTGACCCGCCGCAGCACCGCCGGGCAGGTGGAGGCGTTCCTCGCCGTGCTGCCCGACGTCGTGGCGCGCATCCGCGCCACCCTCGGCGCCCCCGGGAGCCCGCGGTGAGCGCGCAGCCCGGCTCGAGCGCGCAGGTGGAGGAGCTGGACTGCCGGGGCCAGCGCTGCCCGCTGCCGGTGATCGCCCTGGCCGGCCGGCTCCCCGCGCTGCCGCTCGGCGGGGTGCTCCGGCTGCTGGCCGACGACCCGGCCGCGGCCCCGGACGTCGCCGCCTGGTGCCGGATGCGCGGGCAGACGCTGGTGCGGAGCGCGCCGCCGGCCTTCGAGGTCCGCCGCGACCGCTGACTCCCACCGGGACACCCCGGGCAGGCGACATCTCGGTGAACTCCCCGGACGGGGCAGCAGGCCCCGCTGCCGGTCCGGTCGGCGCGTGCCACGCTGGACCCAGCAGGGCGTCCTCCGCCCCGCTCCAGCTCAGCTCGATCGAGGGGAAGCCGTGAACAGAATCCGCACCAGCATCGTCGCCGCCGCCGTGGCCGGCCTGGTCCTGGCCGGGGCCGGCTGCGCCCCGCCGGCCGCCGAGCCGTCGTCGTCCTCCTCCGGCGCCGCGGGCGCGACCTCCGCCGAGGCCCTCGGCGGGATGGACGCCCTCGTCGCCGCGGCCAAGGCGGAGGGGACGCTCAACGTCATCGCCCTGCCGCCGGACTGGGCGAACTACGACGACATCATCAAGGCCTTCGGCACGAAGTACGGCATCGAGGTCAAGTCGGCCCAGCCGGACGCGAACAGCCAGGAGGAGATCAACGCCGCCACCCAGCTCAAGGGGACCGACCGGGCGCCAGACGTCTTCGACCTCGGCCAGTCGGTCGCGCTGGCCAACACCGCGATGTTCGCGCCCTACAAGGTCGCCACGTTCGACTCCGTCGACGCCGCCTTCAAGGACCCGGACGGGACCTGGGTGAACGACTACGGCGGCTACATGTCGATCGGTTACGACGCGGCCAAGGTGCCCGACATCACCAGCGTCGAGGACCTGCTGGAGCCCGAGCTCAAGGGCAAGGTCGCGCTGAACGGCGACCCGACCACGGCCGGCGCCGCCTTCAGCGGCGTGGTCATGGCGTCCGTGGCCACCGGCGGCTCCGCCGACGACATCGCGCCGGGCATCTCGTTCTTCGGCAAGCTGGCCGACGCCGGCAACTTCCTGCCCGTCGACCCCACCCCGGCCACCATCGAGTCCGGTCAGACCCCGGTCGTCATCGACTGGGACTACACCAACGCCGCGGTGACGTCCAAGCTCTCCAGCTGGAAGGTGGTGGTGCCGGAGAACGCCCAGGTCGGCGGCTACTACTACCAGGCGATCAACAAGGACGCCCCGCACCCGGCGGCCGCGCGGCTGTGGCAGGAGTTCCTGTACTCCGACGAGGGCCAGAACCTCTACCTCGGCGGTGGTGCACGCCCGGTGCGCGCCGACGCCATGCAGGAGGCAGGCACCCTCGACGCCGCCGCCTACGCCAAGCTGCCGGAGGTCTCGGGCACCCCGGTGCTGCTGACCGCCGAGCAGAGCACGAAGGCGTCGGAGCTGCTGAGCCAGGAGTGGGCGAAGGTGACCGGCTGAGTGGGCGGCCCGACCCGGGAACGGCGATGAGCGCCGTCCCCGCCCCGGCCCCGGGCCCGGCCACCGCGCCGACCCGGCGCCCGGTGGTCGCCCGGGCGCTGCCCGTGCTCGGGGTGGTGCCGTTCCTCGCCTACCTCGTGGTCTTCCTGGTCGTCCCGACGCTGACGGTGGTCGTCGGCGCCTTCGTCGAGGACGGCCGACCCAGCCTGGCGGTGATCGGCGACCTCGCCGACCCCGCCGTCCTGAGGTCGCTGGCCGCCAGCCTGGTGCTGTCGGCGGTGACCGCCGTGATCGGCGGGGTGGTCGGCGCGCTGCTCGCCTACGCCGTGGTGACCGGACCCGCCGACGGCGCCCTCCGGAGGCTGGTCACCAGCGTCTGCGGGGTGCTGGCCCAGTTCGGCGGCGTCACGCTGGCGTTCGCGTTCATCGCCACCCTGGGGATCTCCGGCGTGCTGTCGGTCTGGCTCGACGCCAACCTCGGCACCGGCCTGACCAGCAGCACCTGGCTCTTCAGCCTGCGGGGGCTGGTGCTGGTCTACGCCTACTTCCAGATCCCGCTGATGGTCATCGTCTTCCTGCCGGCCCTGGACGGCATCCGCGTGCAGTGGCGGGAGGCGGCCGAGAACCTGGGCGCCAGCACCTGGCAGTACTGGCGGCTGGTGGGCCTGCCGCTGCTGACACCGGCCTTCCTCGGCTCGCTGCTGCTGCTGTTCGCCAACGCGTTCGCCGCGTACGCGACCGCCGCCGCCCTCGTCAGCCAGGGCAACCCGATCATCCCGCTGTGGATCCGCTCCGCGCTGACCAGCGAGGTCGTCCTCGGCCACGCCAACTTCGCCTACGCGCTGGCCCTGGAGATGGTCGTCGTGGTCGCCCTGGTGATGACCGGCTACAGCCTGCTGGTCCGGCGCACCGCCCGGTGGCTCGGGTGAGCGCCGGGCGCTCGCCGCGCCGGGCGGCACGGACCCGGCTGCAGGTCTTCCGGGTCACCGTGCTCGTGCTGACCGGCGCCTTCTTCGTCGTCCCGCTGCTGTCGATGCTGGACTTCAGCACCCGCGTCTTCAACGGCGGCGGCCGGACCGGGTCCGCCTGGGCGCTGCTGGTCGCCGACCCGCTGCTGCGGGACGCGATCGGCACGTCGCTGCTGCTCTCGCTGCTCACCGTCGTCGGGATGCTGGTGCTGCTGGTCCCCACCCTGGTCTGGGTGCGGCTGCGGGTGCCGCGGCTGGGCCGGACCGTGGAGTTCCTCTGCCTGCTGCCCCTGACGGTGCCGCCGCTGGTCATCATCGTCGGGCTCACCAACGTCACCGCCTGGCTGTCCTACCTGTTCGGCGACACCCCCAGCTGGCTCGCGTTCCTCTACGTCGTGCTGGTGCTGCCCTACGCCTACCGCGCCCTGGACGCCGGTCTCGCGGCGATCGACGTCACCACGCTCGCCGAGGCGGCACGCAGCCTGGGGGCCGGCTGGTGGACCGTCATCGTCCGCGTCGTCGTGCCCAACATCAGGACGGCGCTGGTCTCGGCGTCGTTCATCTCCATCGCCCTGGTGCTGGGCGAGTACACCTTCGCCTCGCTGCTGAACTTCGACACCCTGCAGGTCGCCATCGCGCTGCAGAGCAAGGCGAACGCCCAGGAGTCGGTGGCCGCGTCGCTGGCCTCCATCCTGGTGGCCGCCCTGCTGCTGGTGGGCCTGTCGTTCGTCAGCGGTCGACGCCGGTCCGGCGGCGGGGTCGTCGCGACCGCGGTCGCCCCGACGCCGACCGGCACCGCCGCCCCCACCCCGTCCGAGGAGCCCCGATGACCGCCGCACCCCGACCGTCGACCGAGCAGGGCTCGGTGGAGGTCCGGTTGGAGGACCTGCACCGCCGCTACGGCGAGGTCCGGGCCCTCGACGGCCTCAGCCTCACCCTCGCGCCCGGGGAGCTGGTGGCCCTGCTCGGACCGTCGGGCTGCGGGAAGACGACGGCGCTCCGCATCCTCGCCGGGCTGGAGGAGCCGACGGCGGGCCGGGTGGTGGTCGGCGGCCGCGACCTCACCGCGGTGCCGGCGAACAAGCGCGACATGGGCATGGTCTTCCAGGCCTACTCGCTGTTCCCCCACCTCTCCGCGCGGGCCAACGTCGAGTTCGGCCTGAAGCTGCGGGGCGTGCGGGCCGGCCAGCGGCGCACCCGGGCGCTGGAGATGCTGGAGCTCGTCGGTCTCGCCGCGCAGGCCGACCGGTACGCCAGCCAGCTCTCCGGCGGCCAGCAGCAGCGGGTGGCACTGGCCCGCGCGCTGGCCTTCCAGCCGTCGGTGCTGCTGCTCGACGAGCCGCTGTCGGCCCTCGACGCCAAGGTCCGCGCCCAGCTGCGCGACGAGATCCGCCGGGTGCAGCTGGAGGTGGGCACCACCACCTTGTTCGTCACCCACGACCAGGACGAGGCGCTGGCCATGGCCGACCGCGTCGGGGTGATGAACGCGGGCCGGCTGGAGCAGCTGGACGTCCCGCAGGTGCTCTACGCGGAGCCCCGGAGCGCCTTCGTCGCCGACTTCGTGGGGCTGATGAACCGGGTGCCGGCGGAGGTGGTCGACGGGCGCGTCCACGTGCTCGGCGCGACGCTGCCCGCCCTCGAGGGATCGCTGGGGCGGGGCCGGGGCGTGGCCCTGGTCCGCCCTGAGCAGCTGCAGCTGGAGCGGACCCCGACGGGGTCGGCCCGGGTCGTCGCGGTCTCGTTCCAGGGGGCGGTGTCCCGGGCGCGGGTGCGGACGGCCGAGGGCACCGAGCTGGTCGTGCTGCTGCCCGGCTCGGCCGCGGCGGGGCTCGCGGAGGGTGCGGCCGTCGACGTCCGGGTGGACGCCGCCGGGCTGCTGGTCGCCGTCGTCTGAGCTCCCTCAGCGGCCGCAGCGCACCTCCCTCAGGATCCGCGCTGCCGGCTCAGGACGCGTCACGCGGGCCGGGAGCCGGGCCCGGAGGTAACTGAGGGACATCTGAGGAGGACCGGCGGGGAGCCCGAGGGCCGCCAGAGGTCGCCGGGCGAGGCTTCGAGCACCCGGCCAGCTGGCCGGGCCCCCGATCCCCAGGAGCCTTCCCGCCATGAGCAGCGCCCCCACCGTCTCGATCGTCATCCCCGCCAAGAACGAGGCGGCGAACCTCCGCCTCGTGCTCCCGCAGCTGCCGGCCGCCTACGAGATCGTCCTCGTCGACGGCCACTCCAGCGACGGGACCGTCGCCGTCGCCCGGTCGCTCCGGCCCGACCTGGTGCTGGTCCACCAGACCCGCAAGGGCAAGGGCAACGCCCTGGCCTGCGGCTTCCTGGCCGCTAGCGGGGACATCATCGTGATGTTCGACGCCGACTGCTCCGCCGACCCGACCGAGATCCCGCGCTTCGTGCAGGCCCTCGTCGACGGCGCCGACTTCGCCAAGGGCTCGCGGTTCACCGCCGGCGGAGGGAGCGAGGACATCACGTGGCTCCGTCAGCTGGGCAACGACGGCCTCAACCTCGTGGCCAACCTCGGCTTCCGGACCCGGTTCACCGACCTCTGCTACGGCTACAACGCCTTCTGGCGCGACCTGGTCGGCGTGCTGGAGCTGCCCGACGTCTCGATCCCGGCGCCGTTCGACGGCCACATGCTGTGGGGCGACGGGTTCGAGATCGAGACCGTCATCAACTGCCGCTTCGCCGCGGCCGGGGCCCGCATCACCGAGGTCCCCAGCGTCGAGAAGCTCCGCGTGCACGGCGAGAGCAACCTCAACACCTTCCGCGACGGCTTCCGGGTGCTGCGCACCATCGCCGCCGAGCACCGCCGGATGCGCGCCGGACGGCAGCACAGCCGCACGCTGCAGCGCGCCCTGCTCGCCCCGCGCACGGACCTGGTCCAGGACCTGATCGCCCGGTGACCCGGGTCGCCCGGCGCCGCCCCGGGGACGGGAACGACAGAGCTCCCTGTCCCCGGACTCGGTGGGGGCAGGGAGCTCTGCAGCTCGTGGCCGCGGCGCGCGCGCCGCGGACGCTCAGTGGAAGCTGTCGCCGCAGGCGCAGGAGCCGGTCGCGTTCGGGTTGTCGATCGTGAAGCCCTGCTTCTCGATGGTGTCGACGAAGTCGATCGAGGCGCCCATCAGGTACGGCGCGCTCATCCGGTCGGTCACCACGTTGACGCCGCCGAAGTCCTTGACGACGTCGCCCTCGAGGTTGCGCTCGTCGAAGAACAGCTGGTAGCGCAGCCCCGAGCAGCCACCGGGCTGCACGGCCACCCGCAGCGCGAGGTCGTCGCGGCCCTCGCCGTCGAGCAGCGCCTTCACCTTCTGGGCCGCCACGTCGGTCAGCAGGACCCCGTCGGCCACGGTGGGCATCCCGAGGTTGGTCTGGTCAGTCGCCGTCATATTCGTCTCCCGCTTGGTCTGGGCGCTCTCGGCGGGGACAACCGGACGCTCGCCGCGGCTATTCCCCACGAGTCAGTGTAGAGCCGCCCCCGAGGCGGTCCAAGCGGTGTGGCGGTCCTCACCAGCTCCAGGAGCGGCCGACGCGGTGCGCGGTCGCCGCCAGCTCCGCCGCCCCGACGTCGCCGCCCGCGGGCACGTCCGCGGTGGTCTCGCGGACGGCGTAGGCCGCCTCCACCCCCATCGTCCGCATCTCGCGGGCGCCGATCAGCACCTCGCCGGCGACCACCACGCAGGGCGCCAGCGCCGCGGCCGCCGCGGCGGCCGCGGCGGCGACCACGCCCCCGCCGCGTGCCGCGAAGTCGAAGACCGAGCAGGCGGTGACCACCAGGTCCGGGCCGGGACGGCCCTCGCCGGGCGCGGCCGCGGCCAGCCCGAGCTCCGGCCCGGAGGCCAGCCGGCCGCCCAGCGCCAGGACCGCGAGACCGAGACCACCGCACGCCCCGGCGCCCGGCCGGCTGCCCAGCCCGGCGTCGGGCTGGTCCTCCCCCGCCAGCCGGGCCAGCTGCTCCAGGTCCGCGTCCGTGCGCAGCAGGTCCGCCGGGTCCAGCCCCGCGTCGCGGCCGCGGGAGGTGATGCCGCGCAGGCCGAGCAGCGGCAGGGTGAGGGCGTCAGCCGGCACCACACCGACCAGCTCGGTGCCGCCCAGGCGCGCCCGCACCGGGCGGAGGTCCAGCCGGCTCAGCCCCGTGAGACCGGCGACGCCGGCGTCCAGCGCGACGTCGGCCTCCGCCCCGAGCGCGGCGAGCAGGCCCGCGCCCCCGTCGTGCACCGCGAGCCCGGTCAGGTCGACGTGGACGCGGCGCGGGCGGCGCTCGGCCAGCAGGGCGGCCAGCGCGGCCCCGAGCGGCACCGACGTCGCCGCCAGCGGCAGCCCGGGGCCGGGCGGCGGGCCCTGCTCGACCCGGAGCGCGACCTCCTCGCGACCGTCCGCCCGGGTGACGACGGCGCCGTCCAGGCCGGTGGTCACGGTCCGGGTGCCCCACAGGTCCGCGGCCGCCTGGACGAAGCCGCCCCCGGCCGTCCCCAGCGGGACGACGGCGACCCTGGCCCGCGGCCACCCCGTCGCGAGCGCCTCCCCGGCCTGCCGGCTGGAGAGCGCACCGACGGTGTCGGCGGCGACGAGGACGCGCACGGCGGCCATCCTGGCAGGCGACGGGACGAGCCGCCGGCGGCGGCCGGCTGTGAGCCGGATCCCATCGCTCGGCCGACGGCAGCCACCCGCTCCGGCGGTAGATTGCGGTGGTGACCACCACCCCGCGTGCAGGAGCCCGCACGCCGACACCGCTGTCGCTCCACGTCCTCGGCCGCGAGGCCGACCCCCGCTCCGAGCGGGGCGTCGAGTGCCCCGGCGAGCTGCCGCCGGCCTCCGACCCCGCCCTGGTGGAGCGCGCCCGCCGGGCCAAGGCCGCCCTGGGCGACCGGCTGTTCGTGCTGGGCCACCACTACCAGCGCGACGAGGTCATCCAGTTCGCCGACGTCACCGGTGACTCCTTCAAGCTGGCCCGCGAGGCCGCCGCCCGCCCGGACGCGGAGTACATCGTCTTCTGCGGCGTGCACTTCATGGCCGAGTCGGCGGACATCTTGACGTCCGACCGCCAGGCCGTCGTGCTGCCGGACCTGGCCGCCGGCTGCTCGATGGCCGACATGGCCCGGCTGGCGCAGGTGGAGGACGCCTGGGACGTGCTGGCCGACGCCGGTGTCGCCGACGTCACCGTCCCCGTGACCTACATGAACTCCTCCGCCGACATCAAGGCCTTCTGCGGCCGCCACGACGGCGTCGTCTGCACCTCCTCCAACGCCGCCTCGGTCCTCCGCTGGGCCTTCGGCCGCGGGGAGAAGGTGCTGTTCCTGCCCGACCAGCACCTCGGCCGCAACACCGCGGTGCTCGAGCTGGGGCTCGGGCTGGAGGACTGCGTCGTGTACGACCCGCACCTGCCGGACGGCGGGCTGACCGCCGAGGAGCTGCGGGCGGCCACGGTGATCCTGTGGAAGGGCCACTGCTCGGTGCACGGCCGCTTCACCCTGGACGCCGTCCACGACGTCCGCGCGCGGGTGCCCGGGGTGCAGGTCCTCGTCCACCCGGAGTGCCAGCACGACGTCGTCCTCGCCGCCGACCTCGTCGGCTCAACGGAGTTCATCATCAAGGCCGTCGAGCACGCCCCCGCCGGGTCCCGGTGGGCCATCGGCACCGAGCTCAACCTGGTGCAGCGGCTGGCCCGGGCGCACCCGGAGCAGGAGATCACCTTCCTCGAGCAGCACGTCTGCTACTGCGCGACGATGAACCGGATCGACCTGCCGCACCTGGTGTGGGCGCTGGAGAACCTCGCCGCCGGGCAGGTGGTCAACCAGATCACCGTCGACCCCGAGACCGAGCGGTTCGCCCTCGCCGCCCTGCAGCGGATGCTCGAGCTGCCGGGCGAGACCGCCAAGGACTGAGCCTCCCCGGCGGGCGCCGGGACGACGAAGGCCGGCCCGGTGCGCCCGGGCCGGCCTTCGTCGTCGTCGTCGGTGCTGCGATGTCAGCCGGGGATCAGGCCCTCGTCGGACGTGTCGAGCAGCGCCCGCACGTCCTCCAGGGTGGAGTCGGCCGCCGGGAGGATGAGGTCGGAGTCCGAGAGCTCGTCGTCCGGCACCACCTGGCCCTGCGTCCGCACCTCGCCCAGCAGCGCGTGCAGCGCGCGCTCGAGCTCGGCCGCGTCACCGGTCCGGACCGCACCCTCGACCTGGTCGTCGAGCCGGTTGAGGTCGGCCACCACGGCGTCCTCGATCCGCCACTGCCCCTCGCCGAGGATCCGGACGATCATCGGAGGTCCCCCGCTCCGGGCTGCGCCTCCGGCTGGGTCTGGGGAGCGGTGTAGCCCTGCACCGGCGGGACGGGCTGCGCCTGACCGGCCGGCTGGCCGGTGATCGCCGGCTGGGCTCCGCCCGAGCCGGCCGGCAGCGACGCCCGCATCCGGGCCAGCTCGTCCTCGACCTCGCTGGTGGAGGCCAGCTGCTCGAGCTCGAGGGTGATGTCGTCCTTCGCCGTGCCCGTCGGGTCGTCGAGCGCCCCGCTGGCCAGCAGCTCGTCGATCGCGCCGGCCCGGGCCTGCATCTGCTGGGTCTTGTCCTCGGCCCGCTGGATGGCCAGGCCGACGTCGCCCATCTCCTCGCTGATGCCGGAGAAGGCCTCGTTGATGCGGGTCTGCGCCTCCGCGGCGGAGTAGGAGGCCTTGATGGTCTCCTTCTTGGTGCGGAAGGCGTCCACCTTGGCCTGCAGCCGCTGGCTGGCCCGGGTGAGCTTCTCCTCCTCGCCCTGCAGCTGTGCGTGCTGGGTCTGCAGGTCGGTCATCTGCTGCTGGATCCCGGAGCGCCGGGTGAGCGCCTCGCGAGCCAGGTCCTCACGGCCCACCTCGAGTGCCTTCTGCGCCTGCTGGGTGAGCTTGTCGGCCTGGCCGCTCAGCTGCGTGGCCTGCAGCTCGACCCGCTTGCGGCTGGTGGCGACGTCGGCCACCCCGCGGCGGACCTTCTGCAGCAGCTCGAGCTGGCGCTGGTAGGAGTAGTCCAGCGTCTGGCGGGGATCCTCCATCTTGTCCAGGGCCTGGTCGGTCTTGGCGCGGAAGATCATGGAGATGCGCGAAAAGATGCCGCTCATAGGGGGTCAGCTGGTCCTTCCCGGGTTGTCCGTACCGCGGCGACACCGTCGCTCACAGGGCCCCACCGTATCTCGCGCCTCCGCAGCGGCGCAGCCCCGGCAACCCTCCCGGCGCCAGGGTTTCGTCTCCGGGGGAAACCCCTGAGAGGATCCGGGGGTGGCACTCTTCCGACGGAACAGCGGGGGCACCGAGTCGACCCCGACGGCACCGCCCCCGGCCCCCGCGCCGACGGCGGGCGCGAAGAAGGACCGGCCCACCCCCAGCCGCCGCGAGGCGGAGGCGGCGCGGCGCGAGCGGGTCAACCGCACGCTGACCCCCAAGGAGGCCCGGCGGGCCTCGGCCCAGCAGAACCGGACGCAGCGGATGCGCACGCTCAGCGCCCGCGAGGCCGCCCCGGACAAGGCGCTGATGCGGGACTACGTCGACGCCCGGTTCAGCCTCGGTGAGTTCCTGCTGCCCAGCCTCGTGGTCATCCTCGCGCTGAGCTTCCTCACCGTGGCCATCCCCAACATCAGCGCCATCACGACCATCCTGATGTACGTCTTCATCCTCGCGGTGCTGGTGGACTGCTTCTTCCTGTGGCGGGGCTTCAAGCGCGTGCTGGCCGAGCGGATGCCGGGGACGCCGACCCGCGGTCTGCTGATGTACGGCGTCAACCGCTCGATCCAGATCCGCCGCTTCCGGATGCCCGCGCCGCGCCTCAAGCGCGGCGACACCTACTGACGGGGGCGCGTCGGGGAGACCCGCCCGCAGGGGTGTCAGGGCCGCCCGGTTGACTGTCGGGGTGGGCGGCTCGCTGCCGCCCAGCCCTCGACGCGGAAGGTCAAGCATGGAGTTCAGGTATCTCGGCAACAGCGGACTCAAGGTCTCCGAGATCAGCTACGGCAACTGGGTGACGCACGGCTCGCAGGTGGAGGCCGACCAGGCCACGGCCTGCGTCCGGGCCGCCCTCGAGGCCGGCATCACGACGTTCGACACGGCCGACGTCTACGCCAACGGCAAGGCCGAGACGATCCTCGGCGACGCCCTGGCCGGCGAGCGGCGGGAGAGCCTGGAGATCTTCACCAAGGTCTTCTTCCCCACCGGCCCGAAGGGGCCGAACGACACCGGTCTGTCACGCAAGCACATCGCGGAGTCGATCAACGCGTCGCTGAAGCGGCTGCGCACCGACTACGTCGACCTCTACCAGGCGCACCGCTACGACCACGAGACGCCGCTCGAGGAGACGATGCAGGCGTTCGCCGACGTGGTGCGGGCCGGCAAGGCGCTGTACATCGGGGTCAGCGAGTGGACGCCCGACCAGCTCCGCGCCGGGCACGCGCTGGCGGCGGACCTGGGGGTGCAGCTGATCTCCAACCAGCCGAAGTACAACGCGCTGTACCGGATCATCGAGGCCGAGGTCGTGCCGACCTCGCGCGAGCTCGGCATCAGCCAGGTGGTCTTCTCCCCGATCGACCAGGGCATCCTGACCGGCAAGTACAAGCCGGGCCAGCCGGCGCCGGAGGGCTCCCGGGCCACCGACACCGCCGGCGGCGGCGCCAACTTCATCAAGGGCTCGCTCAAGGACGAGGTGCTCACCCGCGTCCAGCAGCTGGCCCCGCTGGCCGAGGCGGAGGGCCTGAGCATGGCCCAGCTCGCCGTGGCCTGGGTGCTGCAGAACGACAACGTCGCGTCCGCGATCACCGGTGGCTCCCGGCCCGAGCAGGTGCACGACAACGCCGCGGCCGCCGGCAAGAAGCTCTCCGCCGAGACGCTGCAGGGCATCGACGACGCCCTCGGTGACGTCGTCGAGGCCGACGGCGCGCAGGTGGGCCAGGCCTCGCCGACCGCCCGGCTCACCTGAGCCGTGGCGGCGAGCAGCACACCCGCCCACCCCTGGCACTGGACGGCCGACCGCGACCCCGGCGAGGGGCTGCTGGACCGGACGTTCCCCAGCCAGGGTGAGGCGGAGACGTGGCTCGGGGAGTTCTACCCCGAGCTGCGGGAGCGCGGCGTGCGCGCCGTGACGCTGCACGAGGCTGACCGGCGGGTCTACGGGCCGATGGGCCTGGACCCGGCCTGACCCGGCAGGGGTCGGCGCCCCTAGGCTCGACGGGTGCCGACCCCCGCCTACGTCCTGGAGCTCCGCCGCGGCCACGGGCACGGCCTGCTGCTGCTGGCCGGGGTCTGCGGCGTGGTCGTGCGCGACGACCTGGAGCCCGGCCGCCGGCACCTCCTGCTGGTCCGGCGCTCCGACACCGCGGCGTGGTCCCTGCCGGCGGGCATCGTCGAGCCGGGCGAGCAGCCGGCCACCACGATGGAGCGCGAGCTGCTCGAGGAGACCTGCGTGGTCGCGGTGGCCGAGCGCCTCGCGTGGCTGGTCGCCGACCCCGAGCAGGTCTACCCGAACGGGGACCGCTGCCAGTACCTCACCTCGGTGTTCCGCTGCCGCTACGTCGGCGGCGAGGCCCGGGTGGGCGACGAGGAGTCCACCGAGGTGGCCTGGGTGGACCTGGCGGCGCTGCCGCCGCTGGACGAGCGCCAGCAGCAGCGGATCCGCGCGGCCCTGGACGGCACCGGCCCGACCCGGTTCGAGCGCTAGCGGGGCTGCTCGGCCGCGGCGCCCGGGCGCCGGCGCAGCTCCCCGGCGAGCAGCACGACGCCGAAGCCGGTCAGCAGCAGGCCGCCGACCGCGATCACCGGGCGCGCGTTGCGGACGTCGGCCGCCCGCTGCTCGTAGGTCTGGGTGCCGGAGTCGCCGGCCTTGGCGCAGACGTCGCCCGGCCGCATCGCCGTGCCGCGGCAGGTCACCGACGGGGAGGCCCCGACGGTGAACGGGTACAGCAGGACCAGCAGGCCCAGCAGGACGACCACGGCGTGGGCGAGCACCGCGCGGCGCCGGGGGCCGCGCACCACCGGGGTGCTCACGGCTCGCGGACGCCGGTGGCGACGAACGGCGGACGGGTCAGCAGGAACTGCTCGCGGCGCTGCCGCACGTCGACCGTCACGGCGTCGCCGTCGGCCAGCCGCGGGTCCAGCAGGGCCAGCGCGATCCCCGTCTTCAGCGTCGGGGAGAAGGTGCCGGAGGTGACGAGGCCGACGGCCGCCCCCTCGGTGTCGCGGACCACCATGCCGGGGCGCGGGATGCCGCGACCCACGGCGCGCAGCCCGCGGAGCACGCGGCTGGGTCCCGCCTCCTTCTCGGCGCGGAGGGCGGCGGCGCCGAAGAACTCCGGCTTCTTCCAGCCGACGGCCCAGCCGAGCCGGGCCTGCACCGGGGTGATCACCGGCGAGAGGTCCTGGCCGTGCAGCGGGTAGCCCATCTCGGTGCGCAGCGTGTCCCGGGCGCCGAGCCCGGCCAGCTGCAACCCGTGGGGCTCGCCGGCGGCGACGACGGCGTCCCAGACGGCCGGCGCCGCCGCCGAGGGCGTCACCAGCTCGTAGCCGCGCTCACCGGTGTAGCCGGTCCGGCAGACGATCAGGGGGGCGCCGGCGTGCTCGACGACCGCGAAGGACATGTAGGCGTGCCCGACCGGCAGCCCGGCGTCGCGGAGCACCTCGTCGGCGCGCGGTCCCTGGACGGCGAGCACCGCGTGGGCGTCGTGCTCGTCGGTGATCTCGACGCCCTCCGGGGCGGCCGCGCGCAGCATGGCCACGACCTGCGCGCCGTTGGCCGCGTTGGGGATGAGGAACACCTCCTCGGGCCCGACGAGGTAGGCGATCAGGTCGTCGACCACGCCGCCGGCGTCGTCGCAGATCAGCGTGTACTGCGCCTGGCCCGGACCGATCCGGTCGAGGTCGGCGGTGAGGCAGCGGTTGACGAAGGCGGCGGCGCCCGGCCCGGCGACCCGCGCCTTGCCCAGGTGGCTGACGTCGAAGAGCCCGACCGCCGTGCGGACGGCCGCGTGCTCGGCCAGCACCCCGGCACCGGCGTACTCCAGCGGCATCGACCACCCGCCGAAGGGCGCGAACTTGGCCCCCGCCCGCACGTGCCGGTCGTGCAGCGGTGAACGCCGCAGCTCCGTGCCCGCGGTCGCCGGCGACCCCTCGTCAGCCTGCCCACCGTCGGCCCGCACAGCCACCTCCACCTCGTCCTCGGTCCCGGCGAACCTATCGCAACAGCCCGAGAGCGCCCGGCTAGCCTGAGCACCGCGGCCGGCCGGACGGGTCGGACGCCGCACCACTCGAGAGGAACGTCGTACGTGAGCACTCCAGTCCTCCCCTCCCTCAGCGTCGCCGCCGGTCTGCCGCGCGAGGTCGACGTGCTGGTCGTCGGCCTGGCCGAGTCGGGCCTGCAGGGCCTGCCCGAGGAGGTCGAGGCGGCCTACCAGCGCAAGCTCGGGACCGGCGTCGCCGAGCTGGCCGCCTCCGTCGGGGCCAAGGCCTCCGCCGGCAGCACGCGCACCCTGCCGGCCGTCGACGGCGGACCGCGGCTGGTGGTGACGGGCCTCGGCGAGGGCGAGCCCGACACCGAGGACCTGCGGCGCGCCGCCGGCGCCAGCACCGCCTACCTGGGGGCGCTCGCCGAGGAGGGCGGCCCGCTGCGCGCCGCCCTCGCGTTCGGCACCTCGTCGGTGGACGAGCTGCAGGCGGTCGCCGAGGGGGCGCTGCTCGGGGTCTACCGCTACGCGCCGGTGAGCGGCAAGCCGGCCCCGGCCCCGGCGGTGACGGCGGTGACCGTCCTGCACACGGGGGCGACCGCGACCGTCGACGGCGAGGACGTCACCACGGCCGCGCCCACGGTGGCCGCCGCGGTGCTGACGGCCCGCGAGTGGGTCAACATCCCGCCCAACCTGCTGTACCCCGAGACGCTGGCCGAGGAGGTCCGGGCGCTGGTCAAGGACAGCAAGATCAGCTACGAGGTGCTGGACGGCCCGGCCCTGGTCAAGGGGGGCTACGGCGGCCTGCTGGCGGTCGGTGGCGGCTCGTCGCGCCCGCCGCGGCTGGTGCGGCTCAGCTACCGGCCCAAGGGCGCCACGCGGCACCTGGCCCTGGTGGGCAAGGGCATCACCTTCGACTCGGGCGGCCTGAGCCTCAAGCCCGGCGACAGCATGTACACGATGAAGTGCGACATGGCCGGCGCCGCCGCGGTGCTCGCCGCCACGCACGCCATCGCCAAGCTGGGGCTGCCGGTGCAGGTGACGGCCTACGGGGCGCTGGCGGAGAACCTGCCCTCCGACACCGCCTACCGCCCGTCCGACGTGCTGACGATCTACGGCGGCACGACCGTCGAGAACGGCAACTCCGACGCCGAGGGCCGGCTGGTGATGGCCGACGCCCTGGCCCGCGCCAACGAGGACCACCCGGACCTCGTCGTCGACGTCGCCACCCTGACGGGCGCGTGCATGGTCGCGCTGGGCGACCGCACCGCCGGTCTGATGGCCACCGACGACGAGACCGCCGACCTCGTGCTGGACGCCGCCGAGGCGGCGGGCGAGGACTTCTGGCAGCTGCCCATCCCCCGGGAGACCCGCGGCAAGCTCGACTCGAAGGTGGCCGACCTGAAGTCCACCGGCAGCGACCGCTTCGGTGGCGCGCTGGTCGCGGCCGCCTTCCTCCGGGAGTTCGTGAAGACGGGCACCCCCTGGGCCCACCTGGACATCGCGGGACCCGCCTTCCTGGACGGCAAGCCCTACGGCTACGTCTCCGCCGGCGGCACCGGCGTCGGCGTCCGCACCCTCATCGCCCTCGCCCGCGCGATGAGCCGCTAGCGGGCGGGACGCGGGCGAGTGCTGAGGAACCGCCGCTGATCAGGCCGTTCGGCGGGGGGGTTCCTCAGCACCCGCGGGCTGGCGGGAGCCGTGCCGGCGGGTGCCCTGGTGGCGCTCAGTCCATCCCTGATGAGCGACACCGCCCGCCGGCACGGCGGGTGGGACGCCGACCCCCTGGGCGCCGGAGAGGTGTCAGGCCACTCCGACGTCGACGTACCACCTGGACGTGGTTCGGAGCGGGGCGGCGATCGGATGGGTCGGCGGGCAGAAGTCTTCCGGCCGAGCTCAACGGAGGTCGGGGTGCCGCTTGTTGCGCGTGTTGTAGTCCCGCATCCGCTGCGGGTAGCCGACGACGGCGGCGTCGTAGCCCGGGATCTGCAGGTGACCGGCGAAGGCGTGCGCCCACTCGGGCGAGGGCACGACCCGGCGGGTCCACTCGCCGTCGTAGGCGACCAGCAGCAGCGTCACCTGGGTGACGGAGGTGCGCGGCTCCACGTAGGCCTCGACCCCGCGGCGGGTCCGGGCGAACTCGGTGAGGTGGGCGGTGACGGCGTCGTCGACGACCCGGTTCCCGGTGGCCACGCTGCGGCCACGCCTGACCCGGCTCGCGGTCCGGTTCAACCAACCCATGGTCCCAGTATGGCCGCCTGACAAGATGGTCCGATGAACGTGTTCGACCTCGTCGTCCTCGGTGCCGGTAGCGGCGGGTACGCCTGCGCCCTGCGCGCGGCCCAGCTCGGGCTGACCGTCGCCCTGGTGGAGAGGGACAAGGTCGGCGGCACCTGCCTGCACCGCGGCTGCATCCCCACCAAGGCGCTGCTGCACGCGGCCGAGGTCGCCGACAGCGCGCGCGAGGGCAGCCGCTTCGGGATCCACACCACCCTGGACAAGGTCGACCTCGCCGGCGTGCAGACCTACGCCGACGGCGTCGTCTCCCGCCTCTACAAGGGGTTGACCGGACTGGTCCGGGCGCGCGGCATCACCGTCGTCGCCGGGTCCGGCCGCCTCGTCCACGACGCCGAGGGCCCCGCGGTGCAGGTCGGTGACGAGCTGTACCGGGCTCCCGCGGTGGTGCTGGCCACCGGTTCCGCGCCGCGCCACCTCCCCGGGGTCGCGGTGGACGGCGAGGTCGTGCTGACCAGCGACGAGGCCCTGCGGCTCGCCACCCTGCCGGGCCGGGCCGTCGTCCTGGGCGGCGGCGTGATCGGCTCGGAGTTCGCCTCCGCCTGGCGGTCCCTCGGCGTCGAGGTGACCCTCGTCGAGGCGCTGCCCCGGCTGCTGGCCGCCGAGGAGCCGGCCTCGTCCGCCGCCCTGGAGAAGGCGTTCCGCGCTCGGGGCATCGAGGTGCTGACGGGCGTCGCCCTGGAGTCCTGCCGGCGGGCCGGGGCCGGGGTGGAGGTGACCCTGGCCGACGGCCGCGCCCTGGCGGCGGACGTCCTGCTGGTCGCGGTGGGGCGGGTGGCGGTCAGCGCCGGGCTGGGCTACGAGGAGGCCGGCGTCGTGCTGGACCGCGGCCTGGTGGCGGTGGACGAGCGGCTGGCGACCGGCGTCGACGGGGTCTACGCCGTCGGCGACCTGGTGCCGGGCCTGCAGCTGGCCCACCGCGGGTTCGCGCACGGCCTGTTCGTGGCCGAGGAGGTCGCGCACCGGGCCGGGCGCCTCGCCGCGGCACCGGTCCCCCCGCAGGACCGGGACCTGCCGCGGGTCACCTACTCCGATCCGGAGGTGGCCTCGGTCGGGCTCACCGAGGCGGCCGCGCGCGAGGCGTACGGGGAGGTCGAGACCCTCACCTACGACCTCACCGGCAACGGCCGCTCGCAGATCCTCGGCACCTCCGGCTTCGTCAAGCTGGTCCGCCGGGCCGACGGCCCCGTCGTCGGCGTGCACCTGGTGGGCTCGCGCGTCGGCGAGCTGGTCGGCGAGGCGCAGCTGATCACCGGCTGGGACGCCCATCCCGGGGAGGTGGCCAGCCTGCAGCACGCGCACCCGACCCAGCACGAGGCCCTCGGCGAGGCCCACCTGGCGCTGGCCGGCCGGCCTCTGCACGTCCACGGTTAGGGCAGGATGAGCCCGCGGCACCCCGGGATCGGCCCTGGACCGGCTCAGGCGCCCGAAGGCTAGGCTGACCCGCAACCGCACCAGGTCACGTGATGAAGGAGTCCCAAGACACGATGTCGACTGATGTAACCCTCCCCGCCCTGGGCGAAAGCGTCACCGAAGGCACCGTCACCCGCTGGCTGAAGCAGGTCGGGGACGCCGTCGCCGTCGACGAGCCGTTGCTGGAGGTCTCCACCGACAAGGTCGACACCGAGATCCCCTCCCCCGCCGCCGGGGTGCTGCTGGAGATCCGGGCGCAGGAGGACGACTCCGTCGAGGTGGGTGCGGTGCTCGCCGTCATCGGCGAGGAGAGCGAGGCGGGCGGCGGGGACGCGGCGCCGGAGCCGCCGAGCGCCGAGCCGGCCCAGGCCGAGGCCAGCCCGGAGCCGGAGCCGGCGAGCGCCGCGGACGCGGAGATCGCGCAGGACGACGCACCGGCCCCGACGGCCGAGCGGACCGCCGGCGGCAGCGCTGGCGGCGGCACCGAGGTGACCCTGCCCGCCCTGGGCGAGAGCGTCACCGAGGGCACCGTCAGCCGCTGGCTGAAGAAGGTCGGCGACAGCGTCGAGACCGACGAGCCGCTGCTCGAGGTCTCCACCGACAAGGTCGACACCGAGATCCCCTCCCCGATCTCCGGCACCGTGCTGGAGATCCGGGTGGCCGAGGACGAGACGGTCGAGGTGGGTGCGGTGCTCGCCGTCGTCGGCGACGCCTCGGCCAGCACCGGTGGCGGCGACGCCGCCGGACCGGCCGGCAGCGCGGAGCAGCCGCACGGCGACGACGCGAACACGGCGGCCACCCAGGACGAGCCGCAGGCCCCGGCGACCGCCACCGTCACCGACGGGACCGACGTCGACCAGCAGGCCGACGCCGGCGACGAGGGCGGTCAGGCCCCGATCCCGGCCCCCGAGCCCCGTGCTCCCGAGCCTCAGGCTGCGCCCCCGGCGCAGCCCGCCGCCCGGGAGGACGCCCAGCCCGAGCAGCACGGCCCGGCGCCCACCCGGACCTCGCCGACGCCCGTGGCCGCGGACGGCGACGCCGTGTACGTGACCCCGCTGGTCCGCAAGCTCGCCAAGGAGCACGACGTCGACCTGGCCTCGGTCACGGGCACCGGGGTGGGCGGGCGGATCCGCAAGCAGGACGTGCTCGCCGCCGCCGAGGCGGCCAAGGCGGCGGCCGCGGCCGCGAAGGCCGCCCCCGCCCCCGCTCCGGCGGCCCCGGCCGCCGCCGCGCCGGCGCCCGCCAAGGCCGCACCGTCGCTCCAGCCCAGCTCGCTGCGCGGGACGACCGAGAAGATGTCGCGGCTGCGGAAGACCATCGCCAAGCGGATGGTGGAGTCCCAGCAGGTGTCGGCGACGCTGACGGCGACGGTGGAGGTCGACCTGACCGCCATCTCCCGGATCCGCGCCCAGGCCAAGGACGCCTTCAAGGCCCGGGAGGGCGCGAGCCTGTCCTACCTGCCCTTCATCGCCAAGGCGACCGTCGAGGCGCTGAAGGTCTACCCGAAGGTCAACGCGACGATCGACACCGAGGCCGGCGAGGTCACCTACCCGGCCTCGGAGCACCTGGGGATCGCCGTCGACACCGAGAAGGGCCTGCTGGTCCCCGTGATCAAGGACGCGGGCGACCTGAACATCGGGGGCCTGGCGAAGAAGATCGCCGACCTGGCGGCGCGGACCCGGCAGAACAAGGTCACGCCGGACGAGCTCAGCGGCGGCACCTTCACCATCACCAACTACGGGTCGGCCGGGACGCTGATGGACACCCCGATCATCAACCAGCCGCAGGTGGGGATCCTGGGCACCGGCGCGCTCGTCAAGCGGCCCGTGGTCATCCAGGACCCGAACCTCGGCGAGGTCATCGCGGTCCGCGACATGATGTACCTGTCGCTGTCCTACGACCACCGGATGGTCGACGGCGCCGACGCCGCCCGCTTCCTGTCGACGCTGAAGCAGCGCCTGGAAGAGGGCGACTTCGGGGGCGAGTTCGGGGTCTAGGACCGCCATGAGCACCTGGTTGCTGGCCGGGGCCTCCGGCTTCCTCGGCACCGCGCTGCGGGTCCGGCTGGCCACCGAGGGCCACGAGGTCGTCCGGCTCGTCCGGCGGGAGCCCGCGACCGGCAGCGAGCGCCGCTGGGACCCGGCGGCCGGGCTGCTGGACCCGGCGGTGCTCGACGGCGTGGACGTCGTCGTCGACCTCGCCGGGGCGGGCGTGTTCACCCAGCCCTGGACCGCGGCGCGTCGCGAGCTGCTGCTCAGCTCGCGCCTGGAGACCACCGGCACGCTCGCCCGGGCCCTGGCGGCCCGGGCGGGTGACGGCCGCCCGCGCGCCTTCCTGCAGGCCAGCGGGATCGCGCGCTACGGCACCGAGCCACGGACCGCACCGGCCACCGAGGACGCGCCGGCGGCCCCGGACTTCCTCGCCCAGCTGACGGTCGCCTGGGAGGGCGCCGCGCAGCCGGCGGTCGACGCCGGCGTGCGGACCGCCTTCCTGCGCACCAGCCCCGTGCTGGCCGCCAGCGGGGGCGCCTTCGTGCCGATGAAGCTGGCCTGGTCGGCCGGTCTCGGCACGGTGATCGGCTCGGGCCGGCAGTGGATGCCGATGATCAGCCTCGAGGACTACCTCGGGGTGACCCTGTGGGCCGCCGCGGCGCCGGGGGCGCGCGGGGCCTACAACCTGACCATCCCCGAGCCGACGACCAACGCCGCGTTCACCGACGCGCTGGCCCGGGCCCTGCGCCGGCCGCGGCTGCTCAAGGCCCCGGCCTTCGTGCTGCGGCGGGCGCTCGGGGAGCTGGCGGAGCAGCTGGTCGGCGACTGCTGGGCGGTGCCGGCCCGGCTGACGGGGGACGGGTACGTGTTCCAGGCCCCCGACGTCCACGCGACGATCGCCTCCGCGCTGCGGACCTAGGATCGCCGCATGAGCCTCGACTTCCTCTACCCCGGCCTGGGCAGCGAGCTGGTGGACTACACCGACGCCTGGGAGCTGCAACGCCGGCTGCACGCGGAGGTGTCGGCGGGCACCGCGCCGGACACCGTCCTGGTGCTGGAGCACGCGGAGGTCTACACCGCCGGCAAGCGGACCGAGCCGCACGAGCGGCCGACCAGCGGCGACGTGCCCGTCGTCGAGGTCGACCGGGGCGGCAAGATCACCTGGCACGGGCCCGGCCAGCTGGTGGTCTACCCGATCGTCAGGCTGCCCGAGGCCGTCGGCGTCGTGGACTACGTGCGCCGCCTCGAGGAGGCGATGATCGGCCTGTTCGCCGAGTACGGGCTGGTCACCGGTCGGGTGCGCGGCCGGTCCGGGGTCTGGCTCGCCGCGGATCCTCCGACGGGCCCAGGAAGCGGACCCGCGCGGCCCGAGCGCAAGATCGCCGCGATCGGCGTCCGCGTCGCGGGCGGCACCACCATGCACGGGCTCGCCATCAACGTCGCCCCCGACATGGCGGGCTTCGACCGGATCGTGCCGTGCGGGCTGAGCGACGTGGGCGTCACCTCGCTCGCGGCCGAGCTCGGCGAGGCGCCGGGCCTGCCCGAGGTCGCCCACCTGTTCCGGCCGCACCTGGAGGAGCTGCTCGCCTTCCAGCCCTACGAGCAGTCGCCGGACCTGCTGACCGCCCCGGCGGCACCGCGGGTGACCTACGGGCTGACGGTCGGCGCTCCGTGAGCCCGCGGGGCGTCCTGCCCCGCTAGGGTGGGCCGACCCTCCCCGCCGAGAAAGGCCGCTCTGTGCCGGTGAACGCTGCCCGACGCGCCTTGGCACAGGAGACGGCCTACGCCGTCGAGGTGTCCGACCTGCGCAAGACCTACCGGACGCGGAAGGGTCGCTTCCAGGCCGTCGGCGGGCTGGACCTCAAGGTGCCGGTGGGCGGCGTCCACGGCTTCCTCGGCCCCAACGGCTCCGGCAAGACGACCACGATCCGGATGATGCTGGGCCTGATCACGGCCGACTCCGGCGCGATCCGCATCTTCGACGCCGAGATCCCGGGTGCGCTGCCGCAGGTCATCGGGCGGGTCGGCGCGATCGTCGAGCAGCCCAAGTTCTTCCCCGCGTTCTCCGGCCGGCGCAACCTCGAGCTGCTGGCCACCGGCATCGGCGCCCCGGCCCGGCGGGTCGGCGAGGTGCTCGACGAGGTGGGGCTGACCGGCCGCGACAGGGACCGCTTCCGGACCTACTCCCTGGGCATGAAGCAGCGGCTGGCCATCGCCGCCACCCTGCTCAAGGACCCCGACCTGCTGATCTTCGACGAGCCCACGAACGGGCTCGACCCCGCCGGCATCCACGAGATCCGGGCGACCATGCGCGGGCTCGCCGACCGCGGCAAGACGGTGCTGGTCTCCAGCCACATCCTCAACGAGGTGCAGCAGGTGGCCGACACGGTGTCGATCATCGGCCGCGGACGGCTGCTCGCCGAGGGCGAGGTCGGCGAGATCCTGGCCGGCGCCCGCGTCGGCGGGCCGTCCGTCCGGGTGCTGGTGGCCGACCCCGCCCGGGCGGCCGCGGTGCTGGCGCCGGCCGGGTTCACCGCGCACCCGCTGCCCGAGGGCCGGTTGGAGGTCCGGCGGGCCGACGACCAGCCCGGCTTCGACCCGGCGCAGATCACCTGGCTGCTCGCGCAGCAGGGTCTCTACGTCGCCGAGCTGGTGCCGGTGCGGGCCGACCTGGAGTCGGTGTTCCTCGACCTGACCGCCGAGGAGCACCTCGGTGCGAGCCGGACGGCACCACCACCGCCGCTCCCGCCGGCGCCCGGTCCCGCCCGCGCGGCCCGCGAGGAGCTCCGGTGACGGCCCTGCTGCGCGCCGAGCTGCTGCGGATCCGCAGCCGACGGCTCACCTGGGTGGCCCTGGGCGTCGTGCTGCTGGTGGTGGCGCTGAGCCAGCTCGCGGTCGCCGGCTCGATGCGACCCGTGACCGCGGCCGAGCGCGCGCAGGCGCAGGTCGCCTACCAGCAGGCCGTCGAGGACTACGACGAGAACCACGAGCAGTACGAGCAGGAGTGCCGCGACTCGGGCCTGAGCGCCGAGGACTGCGCCTACCCGCCGCCGCGGCTCGAGGACTACGTGGCCCGCTCCGTCTCGACGTTCGAGGCCGCCGGCCAGCTGGTCGTCGTCGTCACGGTGGCGTTCAGCGGGCTGGCCCTGCTGCTGCTCGGCGCCTCGGTGACCGGAGCCGAGCTGTCCAGCGGGGCGCTCGCGAACTGGCTCACCTTCGTGCCGGAGCGGAACCGCGTCTTCGCCGCCAAGGTCCTCGCCCTGGTCCTCGTCGCGGCCGTCTCGACCGCGGTGGTGACCGCCCTCGCGCTCGCCGTCACCGCCGTCATCGCCCGGGTGGTCGGCGGCCCCCTGGACGGGCTCGGCGACCTGGCCGCCGTGGCGGCCCGCGGGGTGCTGGTCGGCGTCGCCGCGGTCGTCGTCGGCTTCGGGCTGGCCCTGCTGACCCGGCACACCATCGCCGCGGCCGGGACGGTGCTCGGCTACCTCATCCTCTCCGGCGTGCTGGCCGTGGTCTGGGGGGCCGTCCCGGCGCTGGCGGGCGTGCAGCGCTACCTCCCGGAGAACAACCTGCTGGCCCTGCTGCTGGGCCGGCACGAGTTCTACACCTCCACCGAGGTCGCCCAGCCCGACGGCACGTTCGAGTCGACGGCGGTCACCCACGTCATCTCGCTCACCCACGGCGCGGTCTACTGGGCGGTCGTGGTGGCCGCCCTGGTGGCGGTCACGCTGGTGGTCTTCCGCCGCCGCGACGTCAACTGAGGACCCTCGGCACGGCGGGTAGTCTGAGCCGGTGACAATCGCCCCAGAAGGTCGCAAGATGCTGCGGCTGGAAGTCCGCAACGCATCGGTGCCGATCGAGAAGAAGCCGTCCTGGATCAAGACCACGGCGAGGATGGGCCCGGAGTACCGCGAGCTGCAGCAGATGGTGAAGACGGAGGACCTGCACACGGTCTGCCAGTCCGCCGGCTGCCCCAACATCTTCGAGTGCTGGGAGGACCGCGAGGCCACGTTCCTCATCGGCGGCGACCAGTGCACCCGCCGCTGCGACTTCTGCCAGATCGACACCGGCAAGCCGGCCGACTTCGACGCCGGCGAGCCGCTGCGCGTCGCGGAGTCGATCCAGAAGATGGACCTGCGCTACGCCACGGTCACCGGGGTCTGCCGCGACGACCTGCCCGACGAGGGCATCTGGCTGTACGCCGAGACGATCCGCAAGATCCACGAGCTGAACCCGGGCACCGGCGTCGAGATGCTGGCCCCGGACTTCTCCGGCAACGCCGAGTACCTCGACCAGCTGTTCGCGACGCGGCCGGAGGTCTTCGCCCACAACGTCGAGACCGTCCCGCGGATCTTCAAGCGGATCCGCCCCGGCTTCCGCTACGAGCGCTCGCTGGGCGTCCTGCGCGCCTCGCGCGACGCGGGGCTGGTCACCAAGTCGAACCTCATCCTGGGGATGGGCGAGACCCGCGCCGAGGTCACCGAGGCGTTGGCGGACCTGCACGACGCCGGCACCGAGCTGATCACCATCACCCAGTACCTGCGGCCGTCCCCGCGCCACCACCCGGTGGAGCGCTGGGTGAAGCCCGAGGAGTTCGTCGAGCTGGCCGCCGAGGCTACCGCGATGGGCTACGCGGGCGTGATGAGCGGACCGCTCGTCCGCTCCTCCTACCGGGCCGGGCGGCTGTACCGCCAGGCCCTGGAGTCGCGCGACGCGGCCGGGCTCCACCGGCCCGCCGCCGCATTGGCATGATCGTCCGCGAGGGCGTAGAAAGGGGTGCCCCGCCGGGGGCACCCGGAGGAACGAGAGGCAGAGCCACCATGGCCGACCAACCGCGCACCAAGGCGGTCGCCGCGACGCCGCTGGACCCGAAGCAGGCGAAGCAGCAGGCGCGCCTCGCCAAGCGGGCCGAGAAGGCCCGCCGCAAGGCGAGCACCGACCCGGCCGACATGGGGCGGCTGCGCCAGATCCGGCGCGCCTACGAGCTCACCCACGAGTACGACAAGCCCCTGCCCTGGCTGCTGCTGGCGGCGCTACTGGCTCCCGTCGTGGTCGCCGTGGTCATCGGCCTGCTCTGGGACCACCTCGTCTACCTGGTCCTGATGGGCCTGCTCCTCGGGGTGCTGCTGGCCATGCTGATGCTGGTCCGGCGGGCCAAGGCCGCCACCTACCAGCGCTACGCCGGCCAGGCCGGCTCGGCCGAGGTGGCCCTGCAGATGCTGCCGAAGCAGTGGGTGTCCACGCCGGTCATCGCCGCGAACCGGAGCCGGGACGTCGTCCACCGCACCCTCGGCCCGGGCGGCCTCGTGCTGATCGGCGAGGGCGAGCCCGGACGGGTGCGCCAGCTGCTGGCGGGCGAGGTGCGCAAGCACGAGCGCGTCGCCTACGGCGTCACCGTGCACACCGTCGTGATGGGCGACAAGGAGGGCCAGGTCCCGCTGGGACGGCTGGCCGACCACATCCGCAAGCTGCCGAAGACCCTGCAGGCGAACCAGGTGACCGACGTCAAGGCCCGGCTGCGGGCGCTCGACGCCGTGCGCCCGCCGGTGCCGGTCCCCAAGGGACCGATGCCCACCAGCGCCCGGCAGGCCAAGGGCGCCCGTCAGGCGATGCGGGGCCGCTGAGCGTCGCGCTCGGCCGCGGCCTGGGCCCGGGCCCAGCCCCGGTGCACCAGGTGCGCCAGCGACGCACCGCCGACGGCGGCCACGCTGCCGCCGAGGAAGCCCAGGGCGGCCATCCCGCCCGCTCCCCCCACGGTCAGCGCCAGCATGAGCAGCGCGGCCAGCCCGAGGCAGCCGACCACCGCCAGCAGGGCGACGACGTCCAGCGCGGTCCAGGCCGGCCGTGCCCCCACCCGCGGCGAGGGGCCGGGGGCCGGCGGGGTCGCCGGCAGGTCGGCGGTCAGCCGGCGCAGCTCCAGCAGGGTCGTCGCGTGCACCGCCGCGCCCAGCCGGGCGTCCAGCTCGTCCTCGCGCAGCCGGCCGGCCGCGAAGTGGGCGGAGAGCTCGTCGCAGACCGCACTGCGGTCGGTGTCGCCGGCGCGCTGCGCCAACGCGGTCGAGGGCCGGGCGGTCAGGGCGTGGGACGGGTCCATGCGGTCAGTCTCGGCGACGGACGGGCTCCCGCTCCAGGGTGGCGGCCCAGGTCGGGACCGTGGGCCCACCCCCCGACCGGGGATCGCGACCACGGTCTGAGGAGTCCGGCGCGGCCGTTATCCTTGACGGTCCGCTCTGCGCGGGGCCGGACGGGTCCCGGACACGGACGGCAGCAGGCGCGCGGGTGCCGGGAGGAGGAGCGATGGTCAACCTGGTCAACGCCGAGCACATCACGATGGCCTTCGGGACCAGGACGCTGCTCGACGACGTCAGCCTGGGGCTCGGCCGGGGCGACGTCATCGGCGTCGTCGGCCGCAACGGCGACGGCAAGACGACGCTGCTGAAGATCCTCACCGGCATCGTCGACCCCGACGCCGGTCGCGTCACCCGGACCGGCGCCGTCTCCATCGGCTACCTCCACCAGGCGGACGACTTCTCCGCCGACAGCACCGTCCGCGACGTCATCGTCGGCGGCCGCCCGGACCACGTCTGGGCCTCCGACGCCGCGGCCCGCTCGGTCGTGCAGCACCTGCTGGGCGACGTCGACCTGGACGCCGCCGTCGGCTCGCTGAGCGGCGGGGAGCGCCGGCGCACCGCGCTGGTCGCGCTGATGCTGGGCGACCACGACCTGCTGGTGCTGGACGAGCCGACCAACCACCTCGACGTCGAGGCGGTGGCCTGGCTGGCCGAGCACCTGCGGGCCCTGCAGGCCCGCGACACCGCGATGCTCGTGGTCAGCCACGACCGGTGGTTCCTCGACGCGATCTGCACCCGCGTCTGGGAGGTGCACGACGGGGTGGTCGACTCCTACGACGGCGGCTACGCGGCCTACGTGCTGGCCCGCGCCGAGCGGTCCCGGCAGGCCGCCGGGATGGCGGCCCGCCGCAAGAACCTGCTGCGCAAGGAGCTGGCCTGGCTCCGCCGCGGGGCGCCGGCCCGGACGTCGAAGCCCAAGTTCCGGATCGACGCGGCCAACACGCTGATCGCGGACGAGCCGCCGCCCCGCGACCGGTTGGAGCTGGAGCGGTTCTCGGTGTCCCGGCTGGGCAAGGACGTCTTCGACCTGGAGCACGTCGACGTGGCCGTCGGCGCGGACGAGACCCGGCGGGTGCTGCTCTCCGACCTGAGCTGGTCGATCGGGCCCGGCATGCGGATCGGTCTGATCGGGGTGAACGGTGCGGGCAAGACGACCCTGCTCAAGCTCCTCGCGGGCGACCTGCAGCCCGACCGCGGCCGGGTGAAGCAGGGCCGGACCATCGCCCTCGGGCACCTCCGGCAGGACGTCGCCGAGCTCGCCGGCGACCTCCGGGTGCTGGAGGCGGTCAACGCGGTGCGCCGCACCACGCAGCTGGCCTCCGGCAAGGAGAGCAGCACCAGCACGCTGCTGGAGGACTTCGGGTTCACCGGCGACAAGCTCACCACCCGGATGTCGGACCTGTCCGGCGGCGAGCGGCGCCGGCTGCAGTTCCTGCGGCTGCTGCTGGCCGAGCCGAACGTGCTGCTGCTCGACGAGCCCACCAACGACCTGGACATCGACACCCTGACCGTGATCGAGGACTACCTCGACACCTGGCCGGGGACGTTGATGGTGGTGTCCCACGACCGCTACTTCCTGGAGCGGGTGTGCGACGTGACCTACGCGCTGATGGGCGACGGCACCTGCGTGCTGCTGCCCGGCGGGGTGGAGCAGTACCTGGAGACCCGCCGCGACCGTCCCGTCGGCAACCCGACCTCCAGCGGCGGAGGCTCGGCCGGCGGCCCCGGCCGGGGCGCCGCCGCCACCGAGACCCGGCAGGCGAAGAAGACGCTGGCCCGCGTCGAGCAGCAGATGGCGAAGCTGGACACCCAGATCGAGCGCCTGCACGGTCAGATGGCCACGGCCGCCTCGGACTACGGCCGGCTCGGCGACCTGCAGCGCGACCTCGACGGCCTGCAGGCGGAGAAGGACGGCCTGGAGCTGGCCTGGCTGGAGGCGGCCGAGCAGGTCGGCTGACCCCGCCGGACGGCGGCTAGGTTGGCGCCATGACGACGACGACGTTGGACGGTCTGGTCGAGGCGCTCGGCGATGCGGTGCTGACGGACGCGGACGCGTGCGAGGCCTACCGCCACGACTGGGCGCGCGAGCCGGGGGCGGGCACCCCGCTGGCCGTCGTCCGGGCCCGGAGCGCCGCCGACGTCCAGGAGGCGCTGCGCTGGGCCACCGCGCACGGCGTCCCGGTCGTCCCCCGCGGCGCGGGCACCGGGCTGTCCGGCGGGTCGTCCGCCGTCGACGGCGGGCTGGTGGTCAGCCTGGAGCAGATGCGCGGGATCGAGATCGACGTCGAGACCCGGGTGGCGGTGGTCGAGCCCGGCGCGCTGAACATCGCGGTCAAGGCCGCGGCGGCCGAGCACGGTCTCTGGTACCCGCCGGACCCGTCGTCCTACGAGATCTGCTCGATCGGCGGCAACGTCGCCACCAACGCCGGTGGCCTGTGCTGCGTGAAGTACGGCGTGACCACCGACTACGTGCTGGGCCTCGACGTCGTGCTCGCCGACGGCACCCTGATCACCCTGGGCGGCAAGCGGATCAAGGACGTCGCCGGGCTCAGCCTGCTCAAGCTGTTCGTGGGCAGCGAGGGGACGCTGGGCATCGTCACCCGGGCGGTCCTGCGGCTGATCCCCGCCCAGCCGCCCCGCGCCACCCTGGTCGCGTCGTTCCCCACGGTCACGGCCGCCGCCCGGGCCGTCGTCGCCGTCGGCCGGACGCTGCGCCCGTCGATGCTGGAGCTGATGGACGCCGCCTCGATCAACGCGGTCGAGGACCACAAGCCGATGGGGCTGGACCGCAGCGCCGGCGCCCTGCTGATCGCGCAGTCGGACGCCCCGGCCGCGGCCGCCGCCGAGGAGGTGGCCGTGATCGAGGCGGCGTGCCGCGCCGCCGGGGCCGACGACGTCTTCTGCACCGACGACCCGGAGGAGGGCGAGATGTTCATCGCCGCCCGCCGGCTGGCGTTCCCGGCCATCGAGGCGCGCGGGTCGCTGCTGCTGGAGGACGTCGGCGTCCCGGTGCCGCTGCTGCCCGAGCTGGTCGAGGGCGTCGCGGCCATCGCGGCCGAGCTGGCGGTGGAGATCCCCGTCGTCGCGCACGCCGGGGACGGCAACACGCACCCGATCATCGTCTTCGACCCCGCCGACCCGGCCGGCGCGGCCCGCGCCCAGCAGGCGTTCGAGCAGATCATGACGCTGGCCCTCGGGCTGGGCGGGACGATCACGGGCGAGCACGGGGTGGGCCGCACCAAGAAGGGGGCGCTGCCGGCCCAGCTGGGCGCCGACGTGATGGCGCTGTCCCGGAAGATCAAGGACGCCCTGGACCCGCAGGGGATCCTCAACCCCGGCGCGGTGCTCTAGCCCGGCCGACCGGCCGCAGCCCGCCTCAGCGGCGGTGCACCACGACGGTGCCGACGGCGTAGTCGTGCAGGCCGCGACGGTCGGCACCGACGACCAGCGGCGGCAGGGCCAGGCTCACCAGCGCGGCGCGGAGCACCGCCCGGAGCAGGCCGAGCGGCACCCGGTCGAGCCGGACGATGCCGATCCGGCACACCAGCTGGCCGAGGCTGCCGCCCGTGAGCCAGCTGAGGACGGCGGACTCGACGAAGAAGGTGGCGAGCACCATCCACGCCTGCCACCCGTTCGAGGTCATCACGGCGGTGCCGAACAGCCCGACGGCGACCGCCATCGAGACGGCCCAGTCCAGCAGCAGGGCGGCGATCCGGGACCGCCAGGAGGCCAGCGACCCGCGGCCGTCCGGGGCCAGCCCCAACCGCTCGCCGGGGTACTCCTGGGGCGCGGTGGCGGTGCTCACCCGTCGAGGCTACGTCGCCGCCCGCAGCCGCCGTCACACCGCCGACACCGAGCCGGAACACCGCGGACTTGTCCGCTCCGTAGCGTCTGCGGGCGGACGGGGCCTCCGGTGAGCAGCGCGCGCCGTCCGACCCCGGTCCACCGCCGAGCCACCACCCGAGGAGCCACCGCATGAGTGGAAACGCCACCCGCCGCGCCGCCGTGAAGGCGGTCAGCGACTACGTCATCCCCGACAAGGACTTCAGCGAGCCGCTCGGTGAGCTGTTCGGGAAGAACGTCTTCGGCCCGACCGAGATGAAGGCCCGGCTGCCGAAGAACATCTTCCGCTCGGTCAACGCCACCATCGAGGAGGGCGCCCCGCTCGACCCGACGGTCGCGGACGCCGTCGCCTCCGCCATGCGCGACTGGGCGATGGAGAACGGCGCCTCGCACTACGCGCACGTCTTCTACCCGCTGACCGGGCTGACCGCGGAGAAGCACGACTCGTTCCTCGAGCCCTCCAGCGACTCCTCCTCGATGGCGGAGTTCAGCGGCAAGACCCTGCTGCAGGGCGAGCCGGACGGGTCCAGCTTCCCCAACGGCGGCATCCGCAGCACCTTCGAGGCCCGCGGCTACACCGGCTGGGACGTGACCAGCCCGGCCTACATCCTCGAGAACCCGAACGGCAACACCCTCTGCATCCCCACCATCTTCATCTCCTGGACCGGGGAGGCCCTCGACAAGAAGACGCCGCTGCTGCGCTCGCAGCAGGCGATGAGCGTGCAGGCCGCCCGCGTGCTGCGGCTGTTCGGCCACACCGACATCGACACGGTCGTCTCCTACGCCGGCGCCGAGCAGGAGTACTTCCTGGTCGACGAGCACTTCTTCCACGCCCGCCCCGACCTGATGAGCACCGGCCGCACCCTGTTCGGCGCGCCGCCCGCCAAGGGCCAGGAGTTCGACGACCACTACTTCGGCCACATCCCGGAGCGGGTGCTGGCGTACATGATCGAGGTCGACCGGGAGCTGTTCAAGCAGGGCATCCTGGCCAAGACCCGGCACAACGAGGTCGCCCCCGGCCAGTTCGAGATCGCCCCGCTGTTCGAGAAGTCGAACCTCGCCCACGACCACCAGCAGCTGATGATGACCACGCTGAAGAAGGTCGCCGAGCGCTACGGGATGGCCTGCCTGCTGCACGAGAAGCCGTTCAACGGCGTCAACGGCTCCGGCAAGCACGTCAACTTCTCGATCGGGAACAAGAAGCAGGGCAACCTGCTGAACCCGGGTGACACCCCCCACGAGAACGCGCAGTTCCTGGTCTTCTGCGCCGCCGTCATCCGCTCGGTGCACCGCTACGGCGGGCTGCTGCGGGCCGTCGTCGCCTCGGCCAGCAACGACTTCCGGCTCGGCGCCAACGAGGCCCCGCCCGCCATCATCTCGATCTTCCTCGGCGACCAGCTGATGGACGTCTTCGACCAGATCGCCAAGGGCGGGGCGACCGACTCCAAGGAGTCCGGCCTCCTGCACGTCGGGGTGGACACCCTGCCGCCGATGAAGGCCGACCCGGGGGACCGGAACCGGACCAGCCCGTTCGCGTTCACGGGCAACCGGTTCGAGTTCCGCGCCCCCGGCTCGAACCAGTCGATCTCCGGACCGATGGTCGCGATCAACACGATCATGGCCGAGGCGATGGACCACATCGCCACCGACCTGGAGACGGCGGTCGAGGCCGGGACGCCGTTCAACGAGGCGGTCCAGACGCTGCTGGCGAAGATGATCACCGACCACGGTGCCGCCGTGTTCAACGGCAACGGCTACAGCGACGCGTGGCAGGAGGAGGCGGCCGCGCGCGGCCTGCTCAACCTGCGGACCACGCCGGACGCGCTGCAGCAGTTCTCCGAGCCGGCCATCATCGACGTGCTCGACCGCTACGACGTGCTGAGCAACCGCGAGCTGGCCAGCCGCCAGGAGGTCTACCTGGAGCAGTACGTCTTCAGCGTCCACGTCGAGGCGAAGCAGACCGCCGAGCTGGGCCGGACGACGATCCTGCCCGCGGCCCAGCGCTACCTCGGCGAGCTCGCCGGCCAGGCCGCGAGCCTCAAGGCCGTCGACCTGCCCTGGGACACCGGCACGCTCACCGCGATCTCCGGTCTGGTCACCGACCTGCTCGGCGCGCTGGCCGACCTCGAGGCCGCGCTCGGGCACGAGGCCGAGGGCACCTCGATGGACCACGCCACCTACGCCCGGGACGCGCTCATCCCGCCGATGACGGCGGTCCGCAGCGCCGCCGACGCGCTCGAGGGTCTGGTCGCCGACGACCTGTGGCCGCTCCCCACCTACCAGGAGATGCTGACCATCATCTGAGCCGCCGCGCACGACGTCCGCCGGACGGCTCCCACGGGGCCGTCCGGCGACGCACGCCCGCAACAGTTCCGCAACGTGGTGGTAACGACCTCTGGCGTACCTTGCCGGGAGCCGAGGCGATAGCCTCGCCGTGCCTGACGCACCGTCCTGCGCCCGACGGCGCTGCCCGTGCTGAAGGGCTCGATCCCGTCTCGCGTGCTCGCACGCCCACTCCCACGGAGGACGAATGTTCCAAGGCGCCGACGACCTGTTGGCCTACATCAAGGACGAGGGCGTCGAGATCGTCGACGTCCGCTTCTGCGACCTGCCCGGCACCATGCAGCACTTCACCGTGCCGGCCGGGTCCTTCGGGCCCGAGGTCTTCGAGGACGGTCTGGCGTTCGACGGGTCGTCGATCCGGGGCTTCCAGAAGATCCACGAGTCCGACATGGCCCTGCTGCCGGACCCGACGACGGCCTACCTGGACCCCTTCCGGATCGCGAAGACGCTCTGCATCAACTTCTTCGTCCACGACCCGCTGACCAAGGAGCCCTACAGCCGCGACCCGCGCAACATCGCGCGCAAGGCCGAGGCCTACCTGGCGTCCACCGGCATCGGTGACACCGCCTTCTTCGCCCCCGAGGCGGAGTTCTACGTCTTCGACGACGTGCGCTACGAGACCAAGGCCAACACCGGCTACTACGCCATCGACTCCGTCGCCGGCGCCTGGAACACCGGGCGCGTCGAGGAGGGCGGCAACCGCGGGTACAAGGTCAAGTACAAGGGCGGCTACTTCCCGCTGCCCCCGATCGACCACTTCGCGGACCTCCGCGACGAGATGACCAAGCACCTCGAGGCCTCGGGGCTGATCGTCGAGCGCGCCCACCACGAGGTCGGCACGGCGGGCCAGGCGGAGATCAACTACCGCTTCAACACCATGCTGTCCGCGGGCGACGACCTGCAGAAGTTCAAGTACATCATCAAGAACACGGCCTGGGCGGCGGGCAAGACGGCCACCTTCATGCCGAAGCCGATCTTCGGCGACAACGGCTCGGGCATGCACGTGCACTCCTCGATCTGGAACGCCGGCACCCCGCTGTTCTACGACGAGGCCGGCTACGGCGGCCTGTCCGACATCGCCCGCTGGTACATCGGCGGCGTGCTGGCGCACGCGCCCTCGATCCTCGCGTTCACCAACCCCAGCGTGAACTCCTACCACCGCCTCGTGCCCGGCTTCGAGGCCCCGGTCAACCTGGTCTACAGCTCGCGGAACCGCTCCGCCGCGATGCGGATCCCGATCACCGGCTCGAACCCGAAGGCCAAGCGCGTCGAGTTCCGCTGCCCGGACCCGTCGTCGAACCCGTACCTGGCGTTCGCCGCGATCCTGATGGCCGGCATCGACGGCATCCAGAAGAAGACCGAGCCGATGGCCCCCGTCGACAAGGACCTCTACGAGCTGCCGCCCGAGGAGCACGCCTCCGTGCCGACCGTGCCCGACAGCCTGGGCGGGGTGCTGGACAACCTGGAGGCCGACCACGACTTCCTCCTCGGCGGCGACGTCTTCACCCCCGACCTGATCGAGGCCTGGGTCGAGCTGAAGCGGGCCGACATCGACGGCGTCCGGCTGCGCCCGCACCCGCACGAGTTCGAGCTGTACTACGACTGCTGACCGCTCCGCTCACCGCGAGGTGAGGGGGACGCCGGGCACGGTGTCCCCGGGGGGCGGCGACCCGTCGTCGCGCGCTGCCGCGCGGGCCGCGATCACCACGGTGATCGCGGCCCGGTGCGATCAGCCCGGAGCCCCGCCCGGGGCACGAGCGGTCGTCGACGGGTCCGGGGCGGCCTCAGGACCGGTGCGTCAGGACGGGGCGGAGAGCCGGACGGCCGCCCGCAGCTTGCCGTTGCCCTCGCGGGGGATCTCGCTCATGACGCGGAACGTCACGGTCTGGTCCGGCCCGAAGTACTTCTCGACGTTGCGCCGCGCCTGCTCCTCGGCGGCCGAGGTGTCGGCACCCGTGCCCGGGACGAGCCGGAACTCGAAGCAGCCCGGGGCCAGCTGGGCCACCTGCACCTCCCGCAACCCCACCAGGTCGTCCAGCACCACCGAGGGCAGCGGCAGCGGTCGACCGTTCGCGGCGGTGAAGGAGTCCTCCACCCGCCCGTCGATCTTCCCGAGCAGCGGGAAGGCCCGACCGCACGGGCACGGGGCGGTGGGGCGCGGGCCCACCTCGTCGCCCGTCCGGTAGCGGAACAACGGGAACCCCCAGTTGTGCAGCGGGGTGCCGACGATCTCCCAGCGGTCCTCGCGGCCCTCGACCGGCAGCAGCTCGACGATCCCGTAGTCGGGGAACTCGTGGTAGCCGCCGGCCTCGCAGGCCCCCGCCATCACCACCCGCTCCGTCTGGCCGTAGTGGTCCACCACGGGGCCGTCGAAGACCTCCCGCATCAGGGTCAGCTGCTCGACCGTCATCACCTCCGACGAGGTGATGACCGCACGGACCGGCAACCGCTCCCCGCGTTCCCGGAGCAACGACGCCAAGATGGTGATGCTGGAGGGCCATCCTTCGACCACCTGGGGGTCGAAGGCGCGGATCTGGTCCACCAGCTGCGGCAGCTGCTCCTGGCCCAGGCGGAAGCTGGACACCAGCAGCTGACGGGTCGCCGGGATCTCGCGGGTCAGCACGCCCGCTCCCTCCGGATCCGGGTCGCTGCTCCGCAGCAGCAGGCTCCGTGGCCGGTGGGGCACGTCGAACCAGCTCCACTGCCGTTGCAGCGAGGCCAGCTCGTACACGGAGGAGCCCGGGGTGCGGTGGACCGTCACCACCTGCCCGGAGGTGCCGCTGGAGTGGGCGACCCACGTCAGCAGCCGGGGGTAGACCAGGAACCGCTCCGGCCGGTGGACCAGGTGCGAACGGTCCAGCAGCGGGAGCTTCTCGAGATCGGCCAGCGTCCGGATCGAGGCGGGGTCGACGCCAGCACCGGCGAACCAGTCGCGGTAGAAGTCCGACCTCGACGCCGCGAGCCGGACCAGCAGGCGCAGGCGGCGCTCCTGGTAGCGGACGATCTCCTCGGCCGAGCGTCGCTGCATCCGGTCCAACGACCAGCGCATGCCCAGTCGCAGCGGGAACGCCTGCCGCGTCCGCTGCTGGAAGGACACGAACCTCGCCGGCGGCGCCACGCGCGAAGACTACCCCGGACCGCTCGGCGCTGAGCGGCGATCGGCCGGACCCGGTGTGACCGGGTCGACGTTGCCGGTGAGGGGTGGGCCCGCCTATCCTGAGAGCGCGACCAGTCGAGCAGTCGGCTCGCGACCCCCCGGACGGGACGGACCCCGGGTGAGCGTCGCTCTCGCAGCCCCCCAGCAGAAGCGATCCCCGATGACCGTCACCCACGCGCGTACCGACGCGCCCGCACCCCTCTCCCCCGAGCCGCCGGCCCCGCTCCACGACGGCAGCGTCGCGGCGCTCCCGGACGCCGTCGCGGTCCCGGGCTACGACCGGAGCCAGCTCGAGCCCGCCGTCGTCCACATCGGCGTCGGCGGCTTCCACCGCGCCCACCAGGCCGTCTACTTCGACGAGCTGGCCCGGGCCGGCGTGTCCACCGGCTGGGGCATCACCGGTGTCGGTCTGCGCAGCCCGCAGATGGGTGAGGTGCTGGGCGACCAGGACCACCTCTACACCCTCGTCGTCCGCGGACCCGAGGGCGACGACGTCCGCGTGATCGGCTCGCTCGTCCGCTACCTGTTCGCCCCGGACGACCCGGAGGCCGTGCTGGCCACCCTGGCCGACCCGCGCACCCGGCTGGTCACGCTCACCATCACCGGGTCGGCCTACCCGGCGGGCGAGCCCGACCCGGAGGACCCGGACGTCCGGGCCGACGTCGCGACCCCCGGCACGCCCGGCACCGCCTTCGGCTTCCTCGTCGAGGGGCTGCGGCGGCGCCGCGCCGCCGGCCTGGCCGGCTTCACCGTGCTGTCCTGCGACAACGCGCAGCACAGCGGCGACCTCGCCCGGGCCGCCGTGCTCGCCACCGCCCGGCTGCGGGACGTCGGCCTGGCCGGCTGGATCGAGGAGCAGGTGACGTTCCCGGGCAGCATGGTCGACCGGATCACGCCGGAGACGACGCCGGAGGGACGCGACGCGATCGCCCGGCGGCACGGCATCGACGACCGCTGGCCGGTCATCACCGAGCCGTTCAGCCAGTGGATCGTCGAGGACCGCTTCTGCGCCGGCCGGCCGCCGCTGGACGAGGTCGGCGTCCAGTTCGTCGACGACGTCCGCCCCTTCGAGATCATGAAGACGCGGATGCTCAACGGCGCGCACAGCGCGCTGGGGCACCTGGCCTCGCTCGCGGGGTTCAGCACCACCGCCGAGGCCATGGCGGACCCGACCATCCGCGGCTTCGTCCGGGGCTACCTCCACGAGGTGGCCCGCGGCCTCCTCCAGGTGCCCGGCGTCGACCTCGACGCGTACGCCGACACCCTGGTGGAACGGTTCTCGAACCCCCAGATCAGCGACGAGCTCGCGCGGCTCTGCCGGCGCAGCTCGACCAAGGTGCCCACCTACGTGCTGCCGTCGGTGCAGGTGGCGCTCGACCACGCCGGCCCGCGTGAGCACCTGGTGCTCGCCGTCGCGGCCTGGATGCGGTACCTGCGCGGCACCGACGACGACGGCCGGGCCCTCGAGGTCACCGACGCCCTGGCGGACGAGCTGCGGGCGCTGGCCGAGCTGGGGGGCACCGACCCGCACCCGCTGCTGGGCCGCACCGACCTGTTCGGCGCCCTGGCGGCCACCCCGGGGTTCGCGCAGGAGCTCGAGGCGGCGCTGACGGGGCTGGAGGACGGCGCCCTGGCCGCAGCCGCGGCGCTCCAGCGAGACGCGGGCGTCGAGGCCCAGGAGTCGGCCGCGTGAGCGCCGCCGACGGGGTGCCCACCCGGTTCGGCCGGGTCCGCGTCGTGCTCTGCGACGCCGACGGCAACCTCTTCCCCTCCGAGGAGCCGGCCTTCGTCGCCTCCGCCGCGGTGACGAACCGGTTCCTGGCCGAGCACGGCGTGGACCGTCGCTACGGCGCCGAGGAGCTGCGGCTGGCCACCACCGGGCTGAACTTCCGCTCCACCCTCGCAGCGCTGGCGCGCGAGCACGGCGTCGGCGTGCTGGCGGCGCCGGACGTGGACCGCTGGGTGCAGACCGAGAAGCAGGAGGTCACGGCCCACCTGCGGACCGTCCTGCAGCCGGACCCCGCCGTCCTCGAGCCGCTGACGGCCCTGGCCGACCGCTTCGGGGTGGCGGCGGTCAGCTCGAGCGCGGAAGCGCGGATCACGGCGTCCTTCGAGGTGACCGGGCTGGCCGGGTTCTTCCCGCCCGGACGCCGGTTCAGCGCCGAGGACTCGCTCCCCCACCCGACCAGCAAGCCGGACCCGGCCATCTACCTGCACGCCCTGGCCGCCCTGGGCCTGGACCCGGCGGAGGCCGTCGCCGTGGAGGACTCGGTGGCCGGGGCGACCTCGGCCGTCGCCGCCGGCCTCGCCACGTTCGGCAACCTGCAGTTCGTGGCCCCCGACGAGCGCGCTGCGCGGCGGTCGGCCCTCGAGGAGGTCGGGGTGAGCGCCGTCGTCACCTCCTGGGCCGAGGCCGCCGGGCTGCTGGGCGTCGGGACCGCCGAGCACCGCGCCGCCTGACCCCGGCCGGCGGCCCCCGGCCCGCCGGCAACGGGGAGGCCGGGCGTTCACCCCGGTGCAGGATGGCTGCCAGCACCACGCAGGAGACCACGCCGCCGGACCGCGCTCCCTCCCCGGGAGCGCCCGGCCGCAGCACGAGCACCGCCGTCGCCGTCCGGGCCGCGAGGACCCGCCGCCGGCCCGGCACCCGTGACGCCCCCGCGTCCGCACGTCACGCCCGACCCTGGTCGGCCGTCCCACCGTCCCTGCAGGGGAGGACAGAGGATGAAGGTGGTCTACGACTCGTTCGAAGGCCGCTGCAGCGACAGCCCACGGGCGCTGCACGCCTGGATGCGGGCACGCCGTCCCCAGGACCAGCCCGTCTGGCTCTGCGACCCGCGGCACGCGAGCACCTTCCCCTCCGACGTGGCGACGGTGCCCACGGGCGGGTCGGAGGCCGTGGCGGCGCTCGAGTCGGCCGACCTCGTCGTCGGCAACACCCACCTCGAGCTGGACTGGGTGGAGAAGCCCGGCGCGCGGTACCTGCAGACCTGGCACGGCACCCCGCTCAAGCGGATCCACCACGACTCCCTGTGGGCCCCGCCGGGCAAGGTCGCCGAGGGCACGACCGCCGTCCTCCACGCGCCCACCTGGCGCGACCGCGAGTTCTACCGGCCCGGCGTCGTCGAGGTCTCCCGCCACCCCGAGGTGCACGCGCTGTACCGGCCGGCCGACGTGCTGGTGACCGACTACTCCTCCGTGATGTTCGACTTCGCCATCACCGGTAAGCCGCTCCTCCTCTTCTACGCCTACGACCTCGAGGCGTACCGCGACGACCTGCGGGGCTTCTACGTCGACCTGGAGGAGGTGGCCCCCGGTCCGGTCGTCCGGACCACCGACGAGGTGGCCGACGCCCTCGTCGACCTCCCCGGGCTACGGCTCCGCCACGCCGACGGCCGGGCGGCCGAGCGGCTGGGGCCGGTCTTCCACGAGACCGCCCGGCGGGCGGCCCCGAGGGCGACGACGGGGCGGGCCCCGGAGCGGGCCGCCCTGCGCGCCGGGGCACGGCTGACGTCGGGCGCCCGGGGATAGGGTGTCCCGGGCGGCGCGGGCCTCCCGGACGGCAGAGGGAGGTGCGCGTGGGGGCCCCGGTCGAGTACCCGCAGCGGATCGCGATGGTCAGCCTGCACACCTCCCCGCTCGCCACCCCGGGCGTCGGCGACGCCGGCGGCCTGAACGTCTACGTGGCCGAGGTGGCCCGCCGGCTCGGTGAGCGCGGCGTGGCCGTGGACGTGTTCACCCGGGCCGAGGACGACGGACCCGACGTCGTCGAGGTCAACGAGCACACCCGCGTCGTGCAGGTCGAGGCCGGCCCCCGCGAGCCGGTGGCCAAGGAGGACCTGCCGGCCCTGCTGCCCGCGTTCACCGCGGCCCTCGAGCAGCGGCTCGACGGGCACGACCTGCTGCACTCCCACTACTGGCTCTCCGGGCAAGTCGGCCTGGCCGTCGCCCGTCGGCACGGGCTGCCGCTGGTGCACACCATGCACACGATGGCGCGGGTGAAGAACGGCGCCCTGGGCGCCGGGCAGACCGGCGAGCCCGACGTCCGGGAGCGCGGTGAGGCCGAGGTCGTCGCGGGGGCCGACGTCCTCACCGCCAACACCACCGACGAGGCCGAGGAGCTGCAGCGGCACTACGCCGCCGACCCGGCCGCGATCGCCGTCGTGCCGCCCGGCGTCGACCTGCACACCTTCCACGCGTGCCAGCAGCCGGCGTCCCGGACCCAGCTGCACGTCGACCCCGACCGGCAGGTCGTGCTGTTCGTCGGCCGGATCCAGCCCCTCAAGGCGCCCGACGTCGTCATCCGGGCGGTGGCCGAGCTGGTCCGCCGCGACCCCCGGCGACGTCAGCAGCTGCGGCTGATCGTCGTCGGCAGCCCCAGCGGCCCGCAGGCCGCCTGGGCCGGCTCGCTCGGCCCGCTCGCGGCCGAGCTGGGGGTGGCCGACGTGGTCGAGCTGCGGCCGCACTCCCCGCGCTCGGAGCTGTTCCGCTGGTACTGCGCCTCCGACGTCGTCGCGGTGCCCTCCTACAACGAGTCCTTCGGGCTGGTCGCGCTGGAGGCCCAGGCGTGCGGCCGCCCGGTGGTCGCCACCGACGTCGGCGGGCTGCGGCACGCCGTCCGCGACGGGCAGACCGGGCTGCTGGTGGCCGGCCACGCCCCGGAGGCCTGGGCCGACGCGCTGGCCGCCGTGCTGGACGACGCCGGGGAGCGCGGCCGGATGGGCGCCAACGCCGCCGGGCACGCGTCGCGGTTCAGCTGGGACAACACCGCCGCCGCGACGCTCGAGGCCTACCACGCCGCTCGGGTCCGCCGGGGCGCGCGTGGCTGAGCCGGCGACGGCGGAGCAGCAGCGGACCGCCGGGGCCTGGCGGGCCGTCGTCGGGTTCGGGGTGGTGAGCCTGGCCGCCGACATGGTCTACGAGGGCGCCCGTTCGGTCACCGGGCCGCTGCTGGCCTCGCTGGGGGCGACGGCCGTCGTCGTCGGGCTGGTCACGGGGCTCGGCGAGGCCGTCGCGCTCGTGCTGCGGCTGTTCTCGGGCTCGCTGGCCGACCGGACCGGGCGCTACTGGGGCCTCACGCTGGCCGGCTACGCGCTCACGGCCGTCTGCGTGCCGCTGCTGGCGGTCACCCCGTTCCTGGGCGCCGCCGGGCTCGCCGTGGCGATCGCCCTGGTCCTGGCCGAGCGCACCGGCAAGGCGGTCCGCAGCCCCGCCAAATCGGCCCTGCTGGCCACCGCCGCGGCGCAGGTGGGGCTGGGCCGCGGCCTGGGCGTCCACAAGGCGCTCGACCAGGTCGGCGCGTTCGCCGGGCCGCTGCTGGTGGCCGGCGTCGCCGCGCTCACCGGGGCGCTGTGGCCGGCGCTGGCCGTGCTCGTCGTGCCCGGCGGGGTGGCGATGGCCCTGCTGCTGTGGGTCCGGCGGCGGGTCGACGGCCCACGAGCGTCGCGGGAGCGCCCGACGGCCGCTGCGCCCGTCCTCACCACCCGGCTGCCCCGGCGGTTCTGGTGGTTCGCGGCGTCGTCGGCCGCGGCCACCGCGGGACTGGTCACCTTCGGCGTCATCTCGTTCCACCTGACCCGCGAGCAGGTGGTGCCGGTGGCGGGCGTCCCCGTCGTCTACGCCGGCGCCATGGCCGTGGGCGCGCTCGCCGCGCTGGCCACCGGCTGGGCCTACGACCGGGTCGCCGGGCGGGTGCTGCTGGTGCTGCCCGTGCTCGTGGTCCTCGTGCCGCTGCTGGCCTTCTCCGACGACCTCGGGCCGGCGGTCGCCGGCGTGCTGGTCTGGGGCGCCGCCGTCGGCGTCCAGGACTCCACGGTGAAGGCCCTGGTGGCCGACCTCGTCCCCGCCGGCCGCCGCGCCGCCGCCTACGGCTCGTTCGCCGCGGTGCAGGGCGGCGCCGCGGTGCTGGGCGGGGCGGCCGCCGGCTGGCTGTACGAGCGGTCGCTGCCGGGGCTGGTCACCGTCGTCGCCCTCACCCAGGTCGTGTCGCTGGTCCTGCTGCTGGTCAGCCTCCGCCGGCCTCCGGCAGGCTGAGCGGGTGAGCACCCCCGCACCGTCCGACCTGCCCGCGCTGCGGCTGGACCCGGCCTCGGCCCTCCCCGTGGCCGAGCAGATCCAGGTCCAGGTCGTCGACCTGGTGACGTCCGGGGTGCTGCCGCCCGGGCGGCGGCTGCCGCCGGTGCGCACCCTGGCCGCGACGCTCGGCGTCGCCCCGGGGACGGTGGCCAAGGCCTACCGCGGCCTGGAGCAGGAGGGCTTCGTGGAGACCGCGGGCCGCAACGGCACCGTGGTGGCCGACCAGCGGGTCGAGGCGACCGCGCGCACCCGGCAGCAGCTGCGCGCCGTCCTGCAGCCGCTGCTCGACGAGGGGATGAGCTCCGCCGAGGTGCTGCGCCTCGTCCGGTCGGTGCTGGGGGGTTGACGAGCGCCGCGGTTTGTGGTGGAGAACCGCGGGGTACAACGCGGACGACAACTTCCCCGCACCGTCACAGGAGATCCCATGTCCACCGCCTCGCAGAGCGGCACCGGCGCGACCACGCACGGCCGCGGCCCCACCGATGTCCAGAAGGCCGCCCGCCTCGTCGGCATCGTCTTCCTCGCCGTCGGCGTGCTGGGGTTCATCCCCGGCATCACCACCAACTACGACACCCTGCAGTTCGCCTCGCACCACTCCGAGGCCAAGCTGCTGGGCCTGTTCCAGGTCTCGATCCTGCACAACATCGTGCACCTGCTCTTCGGCGTCGCCGGCCTGGTGCTGTCCCGCAGCATCCGCGGCGCGAAGAACTACCTCATCGGCGGCGGGGTCATCTACCTCGTGCTGTTCGTCTACGGCCTGGCCGTGGGGAACGACAGCGACGCCAACTTCGTGCCGCTGAACGTCGCGGACGACATCCTGCACCTGGTGCTCGGCCTGGGCATGATCGCCCTCGGCGCCCTGCTGACCCGGCGCCCGGACGTCGAGCGGCACACCGACGTCGCCAACGCCTGACCTCGGACGCCTGACCACCGCAGAGCCCCGGGCCCGTCGCCAGCCGACGGGCGCGGGGCTCGGCCGTCCCCGGGTCGGGGCGCGGACGGCTCCTAGTCCAGGCCCCAGAAGACCCGGTCGACGACGCCGCTGGCCCGGCGGGTGATCCGGCGGTAGTCGGCCAGCAGGTGCGACGACTCCCCCGGGCCGTAGCCCAGCAGCTCGGCCAGGGCGGCCAGCTCCCGGTTGTCGGCGGGCAGGGAGTCGGAGCCGCGCCCGCGGACCAGCATGATCTGGTTGCGGATCCGGCTCGCGAACAGCCAGGCCGCCTCGAGGTGGCCCGCGTCGGTCGGGTCGACCAGCTCGGCGTCGCGGGCCGCCCGGAGCGCGGTGATCGTCCGCGACGAGCGCAGCGCCGGCACCGCGTGGGCGTGCTGCAGCTGCAGCAGCTGGACCGTCCACTCGACGTCGGCCAGCCCCCCGGGCCCCAGCTTGGTGTGCTTGGCGGGGTCGGCGCCGCGGGGCAGCCGCTCGGCCTCCACCCGCGCCTTGAGCTTGCGGATCTCCGACAGCTGGGCGCCGGTCAGGCCGCCCTCGGGCCAGCGGCGGGCGTCGATCTCGGCCAGCAGGTCGGCGCCCACGTCGGCCGCGCCGGCCAGCGCGTCCGCCCGGACGAGGGCCTGCAGCTCCCAGGTGGAGGACCACCGGCCGTAGTAGTTGCGGTAGGCGGTCAACGAGCGGATCAGCGCCCCGCCCTTGCCCTCCGGACGCAGGTCCGCGTCGACGGCGAGCGCCGGGTCGGCGCCGGGCCGGGCCAGCAGCCGGCGCATCTCGCTGATCACCGCGGCCGCGGCCCGGGTCGGGTCGCCGGCCCCGCCGGGCACGACGTCGCCCATCACGAACATGGCGTCGCAGTCGGAGGCGTAGGACATCTCGTGCCCGCCCCACCGGCCCATCGCGATGACCGCGATCGGCGGCACCGCGGACGGGTCGGACGCCCTGGAGCGGACCACGGCCAGGGCGGCGTCGATGGTCGCCGACGCCAGGTCGCTGATCGCCTCACCGACCCCCAGCACGTCCAGCTGGCCCAGCAGGTCGGCCGCCGCGACGCGGAACAGCTCCCGGCGGCGGATGGCCCGGATCGCCTCGATGGCCGCCTCGGTGCTGCTCTGCCGGCCCGCGGCCGCCCGCATCTCGCCGGCCAGGTCGGCCAGCGGCCGGGGCCGCAGCTCCTGCTCCCCGGCCAGCATCTGCACCGTCTGCGGCGCCCGGGTCAGCAGCGAGACCGCGAAGCGGCTCGACGCGAGGATGCGCGCCAGCCGCTCCGCCATCGCCCCCTCGTCGCGGAGCGCCCGCAGGTACCACGGGGTGGTGCCGAGCGCCTCCGAGACCTGGCGGAACGCGAGCAGGCCGGCGTCGGGGCTGGGCGCCTCCGCGAACCAGCCGAGCATGGCGGGCAGCAGCTGGCGCTGGATCTCCGCCTGCCGCGACACCCCCTGGCCGAGCGCGCCGATGTGCCGCAGCGCCGCCACCGGGTCGGCGTAGCCGAGCGCCTTGAGGCGGTCGACCGCCGCCCCGGTGGTCAGCCGGAGCTCCGGGCTGGGGATCCGGGCGACCACGTCCAGCAGCGGGGAGTAGAACAGCCGCTGGTGCAGCCGGCGCACCCGGCCGGAGACGTGCCGCCAGGTGCTCAGCAGCTGCTCGACGGGGTCGCCGTAGCCGAGCGACCGGCCCAGCCGGCGGAGGTCGGCCTCGCTGTCGGGCAGCACGTGGGTGCGGCGCAGGTGGAACAGCTGGATCCGGTGCTCGAGCGTCCGCAGGAAGCGGTAGGCCAGGCCGAAGCCCTTGCCGTCCTCGCGGCCGACGTAGCCGTTGTCGACCAGCGCCCGGAGCGCCGGCAGGGTGGCGCGGGTGCGCAGCCGCTCGTCGACCCGGCCGTGCACCAGCTGGAGCAGCTGGACGGAGAACTCGACGTCGCGGAGCCCGCCCTCCCCCAGCTTCAGCTCCCGGCCCTGCTCGCGGGCCGGGATGTGGGCGACGACCCGCTTGCGCATGGCCTGGGCGTCGCTGACGAAGTTCTCCCGCTCCGCGGCCTGCCAGACCATCGGCGCCACCATGTCGACGAAGTCCTGGCCCAGCGCCAGGTCCCCGGCGCAGGCGCGGGCCTTCAGCATCGCCTGGAACTCCCAGGTCTTGGCCCAGCGCTCGTAGTAGGCCTGGTGGCTGGCCAGCCGGCGGACCAGCTGGCCGGCGCGGCCCTCCGGGCGGAGGGCGGCGTCGACCTCCCAGATCGTCCCCGCCGCCGTGTGGGCCGAGCAGATCCGGCTGAGCTCGGCGGCCATCCGGGTCCCGGTGGTGACCGCGGCGTCCCCGCTCAGCAGCGGCTCGCCGTCCGCCCCCAGCACGGGCTCGGCCACGAACAGCACGTCGACGTCGCTGACGTAGTTGAGCTCCTGGGCCCCGCACTTGCCCAGCCCGACGACGGCCAGCCGGGTGAGCAGGGCCTGCGCGCCGACCTTGGCGCGGGCGATCGAGAGCGCGGCCTCCAGGGTGGCGTCGGCGAGGTCGGACAGCTCGTCGGCGACGTCGTCGACCATCTCGATCGGCTCCGGCGCGCACAGGTCCCGGGCGGCGATCCGGAGCAGGGCGCCCCGGTAGGCGGTCCGGAGCGGGTCGCCGGTCAGCTCGACGGCCACCGGCGCAGCGGCGTCGGGGTCGGCGCCGGTGGCCTCGAGGAGGGTGCGCCGGAGGGCCCCCGGAGCGGCCTTGTCCAGCTGGTCGTCCAGCAGGTCGAGGTGCTCGGGGTGGGCCCGGAGGTGCTGGCCCAGCGAGGCGCTGGCCCCCAGCACCGTGACCAGGTGCCGGGCGAGCCCGGGTGCGGCGACCAGTCGGTCGGGCAGGTCGGGCTGCTGCTCGTAGAGCCGGCTCAGACCCGCCAGGGCCAGGTCGGGGTCGGCGCTGCGCACGACGAGGTCCAGCACGACCTCCTGGTCGGCGCGCCAGCCCTCCAGGGCCTCGAGGGCGGCGGCCGCGTCGAGGAAGCCACGGCGCGCCAGCGTGCCCTGGGTGGTCTGCAGCCGCGTCATGGCTCGCATGGTACTGACGCCCTGACCGGGCACCGGGCTGCGCGGCCGGCCCCGAGGGCGGCCGCGCTCAGCGGGCCCGGCGGGGCGGCACCGGGGCCGGGACAGCCTGCACCGGGTCCCGGTTGGCCCGCCGCGCCCAGGCGGGGGCGGCCGACCCCAGCTCCAGGCCCAGGCCCGGGGACGCCGCCAGCACCGAGGCGGCGCCCTCGGACCGGGCCGCTGCCAGCAGGGCCGCGGGGGCCTGGTCGGGGTGGGCGTGGGTGAGGACGGTGTGGCCCACCTCCGCCGCGAGGCCCAGCCGGGCCGCCTGCCGCGCGCTGGACAGGAACCAGGCCTGGGCGGCGGGCACCCGGTCGGCCCAGGTGGCCTCGGCGAGCAGCACGTCCGCCCCCTTGGCCAGCGTCACCCGCTCCTGGCACGGACCCGAGTCGCCGGTGCAGGCCAGCACGTGCCCTGCGGCGGAGATCCGCAGCCCGGCGGTCGGCACCTGGTGCGGCAGCAGCGCGGCCTCCAGGGTCAGCGGCCCGAGCTCGACGGTGTCGCCGTCGCCCAGCCGGACGACGTCGGCGGCCCGGCGCACCACCGCGCTGCGGCCGGCGGCCAGCACGTCGTCCAGCGCGTGGGCCGGGGCGAGCACCGGGAGCGCGTCGGCGCCGGGGCGGCCGGCGTGCCAGCCGAGCAGGGCGGGCAGGTCGGCGCAGTGGTCGAGGTGGCCGTGGCTCACCACCACCGCGTCCAGCCGGGGCACCGGGTCGAGGGCCAGCAGCTGGACCAGCACGCCGTGCCCCGGGTCGAGCAGGACGGTGGTGCCGCCGTGCTCCACCAGGTAGCCACCGCAGGCGCGTGCCGGCGTCGGCCAGGCGGTCCCCCCGCCCAGGATCGTGAGCCTCACCGCGGTGCCGCCATGGACGTCCCTCTCCCAGCGCGACCCCGAGTCCCGGCGAGCCTAGCGACCCGGGTGCCAGGTGACCACCTCCGCACGCTTGGTAGCGTCGCCGCCGGAGGTCAACTGATGGCATCGCTGCGACAGCGGCCCGCCGACGCGCTGCTGGAGCAGGCGGCGACCGTCCTGGACGCCCTGCGCGGGCTGGCCGGGGGCACCGCGGACGCCGACGAGGTGGCCGGCCGGCTGGTCGCCCTGCAGCGCGGGCTGCGGGCGACCCTGGCCACCCCGGTCGCCGAGCGGCCGCAGCCGCTGCCCGCCCTGCTCACCCTCGCCGCGGTGGCCCCCGACCACCCGTCGACGACGGTCGAGGAGGCCGTCGAGGAGCTGGCCGCCCACGCCGACGAGGTGGCGAGCGCCCTGGGTCCCGACGGCCTGCCGGGCAGCGCCGTCGTCCGCACGGCGGCGGGTCCGGCCACCCTCGACGACGCCCTCGCCGTGCAGCTGGTCGCCCAGGTGCTGGCCGCCGACGACCTGAACCGCTCGCACCCGGACCCGCCGCTGGTCGCGCTGGGGCGTGGCGCGCTGGCCCGGGCCAGCCGGGCCCTGGTCGCCGTGCTGGCGGACCGGCACCCGGGCCGGTCGGTGGAGGTGCGGGTGCCGCCGTTCGCCGCGGTGCAGTGCGCCATCGGCGACCCGGGTCCGCGGCACACCCGGGGGACCCCGCCCAACGTGGTCGAGACCGACGCCGTCACCTTCCTGCGGCTGGCCGTCGGCCGAACGCCCTGGCCGCAGGCGGTGGCGTCGGGCCGGGTCGCCGCCAGCGGGCTGCGCGCCGACCTCACCCCGGTGCTCCCGCTGCTGCGGCGGGGCTGACCCGCCCGGCGGGCCTGCCGTCAGAGGACGGGCAGCAGCCGGCGCAGCTCCATCGGGGTGACCTGGCGGCGGTACTCCTCGAACTCGGCGCGCTTGTTGCGCAGGAAGAAGTCGAAGACGTGCTCGCCGAGGGTCTCCGCGACCAGCTCGGAACGCTCCATGGCCCGGATGGCCTCGTCGAGGTTGCGCGGCAGAGGCTCGATGCCGAGGGCCTGACGCTCCCGCTCGGTCAGCGACCAGACGTCGTCCTCGGCCCCCTCGGGGAGCTCGTACTCGCCCTCGATGCCGGCCAGGCCGGCGTTGAGCATCAGCGCGAAGGCCAGGTAGGGGTTGGCGGCGGAGTCGATGGAGCGCAGCTCGACCCGGGCGGAGGAGCCCTTGTTGGGCTTGTACATCGGCACCCGGACCAGCGCGGAGCGGTTGTTGCGCCCCCAGCAGATGTAGCTGGGCGCCTCGCCGCCGCCCGCCAGCCGCTTGTAGGAGTTGACCCACTGGTTGGTGACCGCGGTGATCTCACCGGCGTGCCGCAGCAGGCCGGCGATGAAGTAGCGGGCGATCTTGGACAGGTGGTGCTCGGCCCCGGCGTCGTAGAAGGCGTTGTTGTCGCCCTCGAACAGGGACATGTGCGTGTGCATGCCGGAGCCGGGGTGCTCGGTGAACGGCTTCGGCATGAACGAGGCGTGGATGCCCTGGGAGAGCGCCACCTCCTTGACCACCACGCGGAAGGTCATCAGGTTGTCCGCGGTGGACAGGGCGTCGGCGTAGCGCAGGTCGATCTCCTGCTGGCCGGGGCCGCCCTCGTGGTGGGAGAACTCCACCGAGATGCCCATCTGCTCCAGCATGGTGATCGCCTTGCGGCGGAAGTCGCTGCCCAGGCTCTGCGGGGTGTGGTCGAAGTAGCCGGACTGGTCGACCGGGACCGGCGGCTGGTCGGGCTCCAGCGGGTCCTTGAAGAGGAAGAACTCCACCTCGGGGTGGGTGTAGAAGGTGAAGCCGAGGTCGGCGGCCTTCTTCAGCGCACGCTTGAGGACGTAGCGCGGGTCGGCGTAGGACGGCGAGCCGTCCGGCATCGAGATGTCGCAGAACATCCGCGCGGTGGCCGGGCTGGTGTCGCGCCAGGGCAGCACCTGGAACGTGGCGGGGTCGGGGTGGGCCACCATGTCGGACTCGTAGACCCGGGCGAAGCCCTCGATCGCCGAGCCGTCGAAACCCATCCCCTCCGCGAAGGCGCCCTCGAGCTCGGCCGGCGCGATGGCCACCGACTTGAGGAACCCGAGCACGTCGGTGAACCACATCCGGACGAAGCGGACGTCCCGCTCCTCGATGGCCCTCAAGACGAACTCGGTCTGCTTGTCCACGGGCTCAGTGTGCCCGTCCCCCCGTAACGCTCGCGTTACGCCCTCGGCGTGTTCAGAACCGCCGGTTCGCCAGCACCGGCAGGGCCTGCCGGACCGCCGCCAGCTCGGCCGGGTCGACGTCGGCCAGGAGCAGCCCGGGCTCGGCGCCCAGCCCCGCCAGCACCGTCCCGGTGGGTCCCACGACGAGGCTGTGACCGACGCCCGTCGGCGCGCTGCCGGCCGGCGCCACCCCGGTCGTCGACGGGTCGGCCTGGCCGCAGGCGGCGACGAACACCGTGGCGTCCAGGGCGCGCGCGCGCACCAGCAGCTCCCACTGCTCCACCTTTCCCGGGCCGGCCCCCCAGGAGGCGCAGACCGCCACCACCGTGGCGCCGCGCTCGGCCAGCGTCGTGTACAGGCCCGGGAACCGGACGTCGTAGCACGTGGTGAAGCCGACGCCGACCCCCGCGACCTCGACGACCAGCGGCTCCTCGCCCGCGGCGACGGTGTCGGACTCCGCGAAGCCGAAGGCGTCGAAGAGGTGGATCTTGGTGTAGGACGCCTCGACGCCCGGGCCGGTCACCAGCAACGTGTTGGTGACCCGGCCGCCGCCGGCCGGGGTGAACATCCCGGCCGCGACCACGACGCCCGCCTCCGTGGCGGCCTCGCGCACCGCCGAGGCCCACGGCCCGTCGAGCGGCTCGGCCACCGCGGCCAGGTCGCCCCCGCCGAAGGCGCGCATCGTCGCCTCCGGGAACAGCACGAGCTCCGCCCCCGCGCCGGCGGCCTCCCGCGTCCGGCGGGTCAGCTGCGCGAGGTTCGCGGCCGGGTCGGGACCGCTGACGATCTGGGCGAGAGCGATGCGCATGGCCCCATCCTGCCGCTCCGGCACGCCCCCGGGGCGGCCCGACCGGAGCGCGGCGCCCGTGCGGCAGACTGCCTCCGTGGACTTCCACTCCGTGTACGACCAGGGCTTCGTCCGGATCGCGGCCTGCACGGCACCGGTCATCCTCGCCGACCCGCGCGCCAACGCGGCCTCCGTCCTCGAGCAGGTCCGGGCCTGCGAGGCCGAGGGCGTCGGCGTGGCGGTGTTCCCGGAGCTGACCCTCAGCGGCTACTCGATCGAGGACCTGCTGCTGCAGGAGCTGCTGCTGGACCAGGTCGACGCGGCCCTGGCCGACCTCGTGGCCGGGACCGCCGACCTGCGCACCGTCGTCGTGGTCGGCGCGCCGCTGCGGCACGGCCACCGGCTGCTGAACGCGGCGGTCGTCGTCCACCGCGGGACCGTGCTCGGGGTCGCCCCCAAGTCCTACCTGCCGACCTACCGAGAGTTCTACGAGCGCCGCCACTTCGCCGCCGGCGACGACCGGTCGGGCGCCGTCGTCACCGTGGCCGGCCAGGAGGTCCCGCTGGGCCCGGACCTGCTGTTCGCCGCCACCGACGTGCCCGGCCTCGTGGTCCACGTCGAGGTCTGCGAGGACCTGTGGGTGCCGCTGCCCCCCAGCACCGAGGCGTCGCTGGCGGGGGCGACCGTGCTGCTCAACCTCTCCAGCAGCCCGATCACCGTCGGCCGGGCCGACGACCGGCGGCTGCTGGTCCGCTCGCAGTCAGCCCGCTGCCTGGCGGCCTACGTCTACGCGGCCGCCGGCGCGGGCGAGTCCAGCACCGACCTGTCCTGGGACGGCCAGACGATGGTCTACGAGCTCGGCCAGCTGCTGGCCGAGACGGAGCGGTTCCCGGACGGCCCCCGCCGCAGCGTCGCCGACGTCGACCTGCTGCGGCTGCGGCAGGAGCGGCTGCGGATGGGGACGTTCGACGACAACCGCCGCAGCTGGCAGGAGCGCACCGGCGGACGGCCGTTCCGGACCGTGCCCTTCACGCTCGACCCGCCGCGGCGCGACATCGGGCTCCGGCGCCGCGTCGACCGCTACCCCTTCGTGCCCGACGACCCGGCGCAGCTGGCCCAGGACTGCTACGAGGCGTACAACATCCAGGTCTCGGCCCTGGAGCAGCGGCTCACGGCGATCGGCCAGCCCAAGATCGTCATCGGCGTCTCGGGCGGCCTGGACTCCACCCACGCGCTGATCGTGGCGGCCAAGGCGATGGACCGGCTGGGCCGGCCGCGCAGCGACATCCTGGCCTTCACCATGCCGGGCTTCGCGACCAGCGCGGGCACCAAGGACAGCGCGACCCGGCTGGCCGAGGCCGTCGGCACGACGTTCGCCGAGCTGGACATCCGCCCGGCCGCCCGGCAGCTGCTGGCCGACATGGACCACCCGTTCGCCGGCGGCGAGCCGGTGTACGACGTCACGTTCGAGAACGTGCAGGCCGGGCTGCGCACCGACTACCTGTTCCGGCTGGCCAACCAGCGCGGCGGGATCGTGCTGGGCACCGGCGACCTGTCGGAGCTGGCGCTCGGCTGGTGCACCTACGGGGTCGGGGACCAGATGTCGCACTACGGCGTCAACGCCGGCGTGCCGAAGACGCTGATCCAGCACCTGATCCGGTGGGTGATCGGCACGGGCCAGTTCGACGAGGGGACCAGCGCGGTGCTGCGGGTGATCCTCGACCAGGAGATCTCGCCGGAGCTGGTGCCGGTCGCCGCGGGCGAGCGACCCCAGAGCACCGAGGACGTGGTGGGGCCCTACGCGCTGCAGGACTTCACCCTGTTCCACGTCCTGCGCTACGGGTTCCCGCCCAGCCGGATCGCCTTCCTGGCCCTGCACGCGTGGGAGCACGCCGACCGGGGCGACTGGCCGCCCGGCTTCGACCTCGACTCCCGCAAGGAGTTCGACCTGCCGATCATCCGGCACTGGCTCGAGGTGTTCCTGCGCCGCTTCTTCGGCTTCAGCCAGTTCAAGCGGTCGGCCCTGCCGAACGGCCCGAAGGTGGTGGCGGGCGGCTCGCTGTCCCCCCGCAGCGAGTGGCGGGCACCGTCGGACGGCAACGCGACGATCTGGCTGGAGGAGCTGGCGCGCAACGTGCCCCGGTGACCCCCGCACGGTGTCGTGGAGCCGCGCACGCGTGTGCGGGACGGGTGGCCCCCGCCTTCGTCGGCGGGGCGGGACGACGAGCGTGTCCCGTCCCGCCTCCTCCGGGCGAGGGCGGGCGCCCGCCCCTCGACGCCCGCGCCGCTAGCGCTCGTCCTGGGCGATGACGGTCATGCTCTCCAGGTAGGGCGAGCCGAAGGTCGTCGCCATGGCCACGTCCCCGGCGTCACGGCCGCGGCCGATCAGCACCCGGCCCTTGCGCCGCTGGTTGTTGCGGGGGTCGAAGGTCCACCAGCGGTCGCCGAGGTAGACCTCCATCCAGGCCGCGAAGTCCATCGGCGCGTCCAGCGGTGGCACCTCGATCTGCGGGAGGTAGCCGAAGACGTACCGGGCCGGGATGTTCAGCGCCCGGCACAGCGACACCGCCAGGTGGGTGAAGTCGCGGCAGACGCCGTAGCCGGACGCGTGCACGTCGGCGGCCGTGGTGCGGGCGTCGCTCGCGCCGTACTGGAACGTGAGGTGGCTGTTGACGTAGTCGCAGATCGCCTGCACCCGGGTGTAGCCCGGGTCCAGGCCGCCGAAGCGGTTCCACGCCTCCTTGCCCAGCACGTCGGGCAGTGCGTACCGGCTGGGGAGGGTGTAGATCAGCACGTCGTCGGGAAGCTTCTCCGGAGCGAGCTCCGGAGCCTCCTCGTCGGCCTCCTCGGTGTCGTCGGGGACGATCATCGTGGCGTCGTAGCGGATCACCGACCGGCCCGCCGGGATGACGAGCCGGCGGCACAGGTTGCCGTACAGGTCCGTGTAGGTGGTGCTGCGCAGCTCGGGGTCGCCCGACCACGCGGACTCGACCAGCTCGGCCTGCTGGTCACCCAGCGGCTCCACCTGGAACACCGAGGGCACGTCGTAGCGCGACTGGTGGACGAACTCGCAGCCGATCTGCAGGGTGCGGGTGGTCACCGGGTCAGACGACGGGACGGGGCGGGCCGCCGATCCCGCTGACCGGGTCGTCGCCCTCGAGGGCGTCGGGGTCCGGCGCGGCGGTGGCCGGGGCGACCGTCGTCGGGGACGGGGACGTGGGGCCGTCGCTGGCGCTGGTGGCCTCGGTGGCGGAGTCCGCCACCTTGTTGACGGCGTCGGCGATCGGGTCGGGCAGCTTCTCCGCGCTCTCCCGGACCTTGTCGGCGACGTTCGCCACGGTCTCGCGGACCTGCGGGCTGCGGGCCAGCCGGTCGGCCTGGGCGCGCAGCTTGTCGGCCTGCACCTTCAGCTCGGCGTAGCGGGTCTGGCCGGCCTTAGTGCCCAGCACGTACCCGGTGCCACCAGCGATGGCGGCCACCAGCAGGGTCCTGATCTTGACGATCTTCATGCGTCTCTCCTCGCTCCCGTGGACTGCGGTCGACGCACTCCGTCGGCGCCTCAGGGGAGTTTACGATGTGCCGGTCACGCCCCGCCGGGGGCTACGCCGCGCGGACGCGGCGCTGACCTCGACAGCAGGAGGAACCGATGGCCGTGCGCCGGCTGACGGCGGAGGGGCCGGCCGCGGTCGGGACCGCCTGGGAGCGCTACGCCGAGATCGCGCGCTGGCCGACCTGGTCCCCGCAGATCGTGCGGGTGGACGCCGACGCGGAGCGGATCGCCCGCGGGGTGACCGGGACGGTGCACGCGCTGGGCGGCCTCCGGCTGCGGTTCACGATCACCGACGTCGACGTGGTCGCCCGCCGCTGGAGCTGGCTGGTGCGGCTCGGCCCGCTGCAGCTGGACCTGCACCACGACGTGCGCGCCGTGCCCGGCGGCGGCTCGGCGACCGGCCTGGTGATCCAGGGACCGGCCGCCGTGGTGACGGCCTACGCCCCGCTGGCCTGGTGGGCCCTGCAGAAGCTCGTCGCGCGCTGAGCCGGCGCGGCGGGCCGGTGAGTGCTGGGGACCGGCCACCCGGACCGGCTCCGGGGTGCGGTCCGCCGGCACGCGTGCCCGGCCGGCGTCAGTCGTCGTCCTTCCAGCGGGGGTCGTTGTCGAAGGCCTCGTTGCGCTCGGCCACCTTGTCGAGGGCCTGCTCGGCCTCCTCGCGGGAGGCGTAGGGCCCGAGCCGGTCGGCGATCTTGCCCGCCCGGGCGTCCTGCACCGCCGACTTCGTCTTGAGGTCGTACCACCACTGCCCGTCAGCCATGGTCAGACCGTACAACTAGCCTGGCCTGCGTGAGTCCCGTCCTGCCCGCCCCCGTCTCCCCGCCGCGTGCGGTCCCGCGCTCCATCCGCCGCCCCGACTACGTGGGGCGTCCCGCTCCCCGGCCCTACGACGGCCCCGACGTCCAGTCGGCCGAGACCGTGGAGAGGATGCGGGTGGCCGGCCGGATCGCCGCCGGCGCGATCCAGGCCGCCGGCGCGGCGATCGCCCCGGGGGTCACCACCGACGCCCTCGACGCGGTGGCCCACACCTACCTGCTCGACCACGGCGCCTACCCGTCGACGCTCGGCTACCGCGGGTTCCCCAAGTCCTCCTGCACCTCGGTCAACGAGGTGATCTGCCACGGCATCCCGGACGCCCGGCCGCTCGAGGACGGCGACCTGGTCAAGATCGACATCACCGCCTTCGTCGACGGCGTGCACGGCGACAGCTGCGTCACCTTCGGCTGCGGCTCGGTGGACGAGGCGTCCCGGCTGCTCGCCGAGCGCACCCAGGAGGCCCTGCGCCGCGCCGTCGCCGCCGTCCGCCCCGGCCGTCGGGTCAACGTCATCGGCCGCGTCATCGAGAGCTACGCGAAGCGGTTCGGCTACGGCGTCGTCCGCGACTACACGGGCCACGGCGTGCACACGGCGTTCCACTCCGGGCTGGTCATCCCGCACGTCGACGAGCCCCGGCACGACACGGTGATGGCGCCGGGCATGACCTTCACCATCGAGCCCATGCTGACGCTGGGCACGTCGGAGTGGTTCATGTGGGACGACGGCTGGACGGTGCTGACCGCCGACGGCAGCCGCTGCGCCCAGTTCGAGCACAGCCTGGTGGTCACGAGCACGGGCGCCGAGGTGCTGACCCTCCCCTGACCACGCCCCCTGCCCTCGCCCTGGCCCCCTCGCCCGCCGACCTGTCAGCGTCGGTGGCGGCCCGGGCGACCACCGGCGCGGACAACTCCGTTAGAGTGGCGCGCGGACGAGTCGGTCAGACGGTTGCGGCGCCGGCGACGGCGTCGAGGAAAGTCCGGACTCCACAGAGCACGGTGGTGGGTAACGCCCACCCGGGGTGACCCGCGGGACAGTGCCACAGAGAACAGACCGCCCGCGCGGCGACGTGCGGGTAAGGGTGAAACGGCGGTGTAAGAGACCACCAGCGCCCCAGGTGACTGGGGCGGCTCGGCAAACCCCACCGGGAGCAAGACCAAGAAGGGCACGCTCGCGTGCCTGCGGAGGCGTTCGAGGGCTGCTCGCCCGAGTCTCCGGGTAGGTCGCACCAGGCCGCTGGTGACAGCGGTCGCAGATGGATGACCGTCCCCGGCCCTCGTGGTCGGGACAGAATCCGGCTTACCGACCGACTCGTCCCTCCACCACGGCCGGCTCGGGGCCGCGGCACCGGCCGCCCGGCTCGACCGCACATTTGTGCACCTCTCCCAGGCGTCCCGGCGCGGGCGCGGCCCGACAGGTCGACGCCCGGCCGCGTCGGTTCGTAGGGTGCCGGGCATGACACGTTCGCTGCTCCGGCGTGTCCTCGGGGGATCACGACGGCGCGTCTACGACGCCGTGCTGCTGAGCCGACGACGACACCGCTTCCAGTCCGAGCTCGCCCGCGCCCGCGCGGCGGGCCCGGTGCGCATCAACGTCGGCGCCGGCCGCCGCGCGCTGCCCGGGTGGGTGAACACCGACATCTCCTGGCGCTGCGCGGCCCACCTCGACGTCGTCCGGCCCTGGCCCGTCCCGGCCGGCAGCGTCGACCTCGTGCACGGCGACAACGTGATCGAGCACCTCACCCTGGAGCAGGGACGGGTGCTGCTCCGGGAGGCGTTCCGGGCCCTCGCCCCGGGCGGGGTGATCCGGCTGTCGACCCCGGACGTCGAGGCCAGCGCCCGCAGCTACCTGGAGAACGGCGAGCTGGCGCGGCTGGGCATGGCGCGCAACGCCGAGCTGGGCAACGTCCTCACCCACCCCGTCCAGCTGCTCTCGGAGGTCTACGTCGGCGCCGAGCACTACCGCGGCTTCTGCTACGACTACGCCGCCCTCGCCGCCGAGATGCGGGCGGTCGGCTTCGAGGTCGAGCGCCGCGTCGCCGGCGACAGCCACCACCCGGACCTGAAGGGCCTGGAGCACCGCATGCACCCCGCCGAGGTGGCCACCCAGCTCTGCGTCGAGGGGACGCGACCGGGCTGAGACGCGACAGCGCCCTCCCCGCCGGAGCGGGGAGGGCGCTGGAGGGTGCTGCCGAGCCGGGCCTACTTGGAGGCGTTGGCGGCGCGGCGCTTGTTGAAGATGTCGAACGCGACGGCCAGCAGCAGGACGAAGCCCTTGATGAAGGACTGGACCTCGCTGCCCAGGCCCAGCAGCGACATGCCGTTGTTCAGCACGCCCATGATCAGGCCGCCGATCATGGCCCCGGTGACCGTGCCGATGCCGCCGGTGACCGCCGCCCCGCCGATGAAGACGGCGGCGATGGCGTCCAGCTCGAAGCCGGTACCGGCCCCGGGCAGGGCCGAGTTGCTGCGGGCGGTGAAGGCGATGCCGGCGATGGCGGCCAGCACCCCCATGTTGACGAACAGCCAGAAGTCGACCCGCTTGGTGTCGACGCCGGACAGCTGCGCCGCGTGCAGGTTGCCACCGCGGGCGTAGACGTGCCGGCCGAACACGAAGCGGTTCATCACCGTCGAGTAGAGCAGCACGAGGGCGGCCAGGATGACGAGCACGATCGGGGTGCCCCGGTAGCTGGCCAGGGTGAAGGTGATGGCGAGGATGAAGACGGCGGTGAAGGCGGCCTTGACCAGGAACCACGAGCGCGGCTCGTCCTCCAGGCCCATCTTGACCCGCTTGGCGCGCTCGCGGAACTGGCTGAGCAGCAGGCCCGCGGTCGCAGCCACCCCGAGGACGACCGTGAGGATCTCGAAGGTCGAGGTGGCGCTGGGCTGGGGCAGGAAGCCCGAGCCGATGGCCACGTAGGAGTCCGGGAACGGCGTGATCGGCACGTTCTGCAGCACCATCTGCGTGAGGCCGCGGAAGGTCAGCATGCCGGCCAGGGTGACGATGAACGCCGGGATGCCGACGTAGGCGACCCAGAACCCCTGCCAGGCGCCGATCAGGCCGCCCACGACGAGGCCGAGCAGCACGCCGGCCCACACCGGCAAGCCCCACTGCACGATGAAGATGCCGCTCATGGCGCCGACGAAGGCCACCACCGAGCCCACCGAGAGGTCGATGTGGCCGGCGATGATGATCATCACCATGCCGATGGCCAGGATCAGGACATAGGCGTTCTGGTTGATGATGCTGGTGACGTTGCGCGGGGTCAGCAGCGTGCCCTGGGTCAGGATCTGGAACAGGATCACGATCGCGATCAGGGCGATGAAGATGCCGATCTGGCGCAGCCGTCCGGCGAGGAACGACAGCACGCCGCCCGAGGACTGCTCGCGCGGCGGCGGGATGACCGGCGACGGGTCCGTCGCGGTCTGGGTGGTCGAGCTCATCGGGATCCGTCCTTGTCCATGGTCATGTAGTGCATCAGATCTTCGGCCTTCGCGCCCGCCACCTCGACCTCACCGGTGATGCGGCCGGCGGCCAGGGCGTAGATGCGGTCGCAGATGCCCATCAGCTCCGGCAGCTCGGAGGAGATGACGATGATCGCCTTCCCCTGCGCGGCCAGGGTGTTGATGATCGTGTAGATCTCGTACTTGGCGCCGACGTCGATGCCGCGGGTGGGCTCGTCCAGGATCAGCACGTCGGGGTCGGTGAACATCCACTTGCTCAGCACGACCTTCTGCTGGTTGCCGCCCGAGAGCTTGCCGGTCAGCACGCCCACGTTCGGCGCCTTGATCCGCATGCTCTGGCGGTAGTCGTTGGCCACGACGGTCTCGCGGTTGGCGTCGACCCAGCCGGTCTTGGCCAGCTTCTCCAGCGCGGCACCGGAGATGTTGCGCTTGATGTCGTCGATCAGGTTCAGGCCGTACCGCTTGCGGTCCTCCGTGGCGTAGGCGATGCCGTTCTTGATCGCGTCGCGGACGGTCCTCAGCTGGATCTGCCGGCCGTCCTTGTACAGGTTTCCGGTGATGTTGTGGCCGTAGGAGCGGCCGAAGACGCTCATCGCCAGCTCGGTGCGCCCGGCGCCCATCAGCCCGGCGATGCCGACGACCTCACCCGCCCGGACGTAGAGGTTCGCGTGGTCCACCACGGTGCGGGAGTGCTCCAGCGGGTGCTGCACGGTCCAGTCCTCGATCCGCAGCACCTCCTCGCCGATGTCCGGGGTGCGGTCGGGGTAGCGGCTCTGCAGGTCGCGGCCGACCATCCCGCGGATGATCCGCTCCTCGGAGATGTCGTCGGCGTCGAGGTCGAGGGTCTCGATCGTGCGGCCGTCGCGGATGACCGTCACCCGGTCGGCGATGGCTTTGATCTCGTTCAGCTTGTGGCTGATGATGATGCAGGTGATGCCGTGCTCGCGCAGGCCGCGCAGCAGGTCCAGCAGGTGCGCGGAGTCCTCGTCGTTCAGGGCCGCGGTCGGCTCGTCCAGGATCAGCAGCCGGACGTCCTTGGACAGCGCCTTCGCGATCTCCACCAGCTGCTGCTTGCCCACGCCGATGTCGGTGATCTTGGTGATCGGGTTCTCCGTCAGCCCCACCCGCTGCAGCAGCCGGGCCGCCTCGAGGTTGGTGGCGTTCCAGTCGATCACCCCGCGCCGGGCCTGCTCGTTGCCGAGGAAGATGTTCTCCGCGATCGACAGGAACGGGCTGAGCGCCAGCTCCTGGTGGATGATCACGACGCCCGACTTCTCGGAGTCGCGGATCCCGGAGAACGAGGCCGGCTGACCGTCGAGGATGATCTCGCCCTCGTAGGTGCCGTGCGGGTAGACCCCCGACAGCACCTTCATCAGCGTCGACTTCCCGGCGCCGTTCTCGCCGCAGATCGCGTGCACCTCGCCGCGCTCGACGGTCAGGTTCACGTCCTGCAGCGCTTTCACGCCCGGGAACGTCTTGGTGATGTTCACCATCTCAAGGATGTGGTCAGCCATGTTCTTCCTCGTGTGCTGCTTCGGTGGTGCGGGTCGGACCCGCGGCCGCGTCCTGAGCCCGCCCCGCTCGACGGGACAGGCTCAGGACGCGTTGGTCGGCTCGGGAGCCGGTCGTCCGGTTCAGGACCGGAGGGGGCTCACTCGCCCTTCTCGACCTCTTCCTGGGTGTAGTAGCCGGAGTCGACGACCTCCTTGGTGAGGTTGTCCTTGGTGATGATGACCGACTCGTGCAGGTAGGACGGGACGACCTTGACCTTGTTGTTGTAGGTCTCGTTGTCGTTCGTCTCGGGGGTCCTGCCGTTCAGCACGTCGTCGACCATGGTGGCCGCGGTGTTGCCCAGCAGGCGGGTGTCCTTGAAGATCGTCGAGTACTGCACGCCGTCGAGGATCAGCTTGTCCGAGGGCTTCTCGGCGTCCTGGCCGGTGACGACCGGGTTGTCGATGCCCGCCGACTTGGTGGCGTTCAGGATGCCGCGCGAGATGCCGTCGTAGGGCGAGAGCACGCCGTCGAGGTCCTTGCCGGAGTAGAAGCCGTTGAGGATGGTCTCCATCCGGGCCTGCGCGGTGTCGAGCTTCCACTGCTGGGTGGCGACCTGCTGGAACTCGGTCTGGCCCGACGGCACGACGAGGGTGCCGTTGTCGATGTAGGGCTGCAGCACGCCCATCGCGCCCTTGTAGAAGAACGTGGCGTTGTTGTCGTCCGGGCTGCCGGCGAAGAGCTCGACGTTGAACGGGCCCTTCTTGCCGGTCTCCTTGCCCGCGGCGTCGAGGATGCCGAGGCCGGTGAGCAGCGACGTGCCCTGCTGGATGCCGACCTTCTCGTTGTCGAACGTCACGTAGTAGTCGACGTTCGGCGAGCCGTTGATCAGCCGGTCGTAGGCGATGACCTTGACGCCGTCGGTGCCGGCGTCGGCCAGCTGCGTGGTGAGCGCGGTGCCGTCGATGGAGGCCACGATCAGCGCCTTGGCGCCGTTGTTCAGCATGGACTCGATCTGCTGCTGCTGGTCGGGGACCTTGTCGTTCGCGTACTGCAGGTCGACCTTGTAGCCGAGCGCCTCGAGCTTGGCCTTGACGTTGTTGCCGTCGTCGATCCAGCGCTCGGACGTCTTGGTGGGCATCGCCACGCCGATCAGGGCGCCGGCGTTGGAGCCGGGAGCGGCGGAGGTGTCGCCACCGGCCCCGGCGCGGCCGCCGCCACAGGCGGACACGGTGAGGGTCAGGGCGGCGGTGGCCGCGAGACCGGCGAGCATACGGCGTCTGTTGATCACGAAGGATCCTTTCGGTTGGTGCTGCCGGCACCCACGAGAAGCGCGGAGCGGAACGAGCGGGAGCGGGCACGCGCGGCAGGGGGTCGAGGACCCACCTGGGGCGCGGACGTCGCGGACGGTGTGGTCACCGGCGCTGGGCTCGGGCGGGCGCAGCAGAGGGCGCGCCGGGCGCGCTGACTGCTGACATCTATCCGACCTCGTCGTCGTCAGGGGAAAGATCCCCACGTTTGTGACCGGTCACATCTAAGCACAGGGCGTGCAGGACCAGCGCCAACTTGGGGAAACTCTCAGTCTCGCTCCCATAACGATGGTCAGCGTGACGGCGCCGCCGTCGAGCCGCGGACCACCAGCTGCGGCTCCAACGGGGCGGGTTCCTCCCCCTCGCTGCCGCCGAGCAGCCGGGCGACGCAGCGGCGGCCCAGCTCCTCGAAGTCTTGGCGGACGGTGGTGAGCGGCGGCCAGAAGTGCGCCGCCTCGGGCATGTCGTCGAAGCCGACGACGCTGACGTCCCGGGGCACGTCCAGGCCGGCGTCGCGGAAGGCGTGCACCAGCCCCAGCGCCATCTGGTCGTTCGCGGTGAACACCGCGGTGAAGTCGCGGAACCGGGCGAGCTCGCGGCCCGCGTGGTACCCGAAGTCCGGCGTCCAGTCACCCAGGATCGGCGGCCGGATCGGCAGGTCCGCGTCGATCATCTCGGTGAGGAAGCCCTGCATCCGCGCCTCGGCCTCGATCCACTCCTGCGGCCCCGCCAGGTGGAACACGTCCCGGTGACCCAGCTGCACCAGGTGCCGGGTGGCGGCCCGGGCACCCGCGAGCTGGTCGACGAACAGCTCGTGCTCGTCGCCCTGGGCGCGGGAGTGCAGCAGCACGTAGGGGATGTCGAGGGCCAGCTCGTCGATCTGGTCGAGCGTCCGGGTCTGCGGGGCGATGATCACCAGCCCCTCGACCTTGTGCTCGACCTGCAGCGCGAGGGCGTCGCGGATGACCTGGGGCTCGGTCGAGGCCAGGTTCGTGGTGTTGACCAGGTACCCGGCGTCCCGGGCGGCCAGCTCGATCCCCTGGATGGCGGCGGAGGGCCCCCACTGGGTGCGCTGGGAGGCGATGACGCCGAAGGTCCGGGAGCGGCTGCCGCCCAGCGCCCGGGCGATCGGGTTGGGCCGGTAGTGCAGCTGGTCGATCACCGCCTGCACCCGGTCCCGCGTCTCCGGACGGAGGCTGGGGTGGTCGTTGATCACCCGGGAGACCGTCTGCCGCGAGACGCCGGCGATCCGGGCGACGTCCCGGATGCTCGCGGGGTGACCGAGCTTGGGCGCGGTCACGGGTTGCACCGGGACACGTCGTGCACCCTATACGGCCTGGCGGGTGGTGCTGCCGTCCATGATCGTGATCGCGGCGCCGACCAGCCACCGGTGATCAGGACCAGCCGGCGTCCCGGCCCCGCCGTCGCCCGGCCTTGACGCCGGCGCGGACCCGCTTGCCCTGCAGCCGCCGCTCGACCGATCCGCGGGTCGGCCGGGTGCCGCGCCGTCGCGGCGGGGGCGGGGCCAGGGCCTGCCGCAGCCGGACCACCAGCCGGTCCCGGGCGGCCGCCCGGTTGCGGAGCTGGGCCCGGTGCTCCGACGCCACCACCACGACGGCCCCCTGCACCAGCTGGCCGGCCAGCCGGGCCGTCAGCCGCTCCTGCAGCGCGACCGGCAGCCGGGCCAGCGAGGCCGACCCGGCCGGCGTCCAGGCCAGCTCGACCCGGCTGTCGGTGGTGTTGACGCCCTGCCCGCCGGGACCGGAGGCGCGGGAGAACCGCCAGCGCAGCTCCTCGGGGTCGACCACGAAGTCCGCGGTCACCTCGAGCGGTCCGTCGGCAGCCATGCCCGCGAGCCTAGCCAGCGCACGCCGACCGCTCTTGCCCGTGCCGGGCAGACTGACGGCCGTGCCCGAGCTGCCCGAGGTCGAGAGTGCCCGCGCCACCGTGGAGCGGGCCGGGCTGCACCGCCGCATCGTCCAGGTCGACGACACCGACACCTGGGAGTGCCGGCCGCACCCGCCCGGCGAGATCCGCGCGGCCCTGCTCGGCCGCTCGCTGACCGGCGCCTTCCGCCGGGGCAAGTCGATGTGGTGCGAGACGTCGGGCCTCGGCCGGTCGCGCACGCCGGGGCCCGTGCTGGGGCTGCACCTGGGGATGAGCGGCCGGATCCTGGTCACCGGCCCTGACGGCACGCTGACCGAGGGCGGCGACTGGCTCGGCGGCCGCTACGGCCAGGGCGGGGAGGAGCCCGGCCGGAAGGCCGTGTGGGACCGCTTCACCCTGACCTTCGCCGACGGCGGCACGTTGCGGCTGTTCGACAAGCGACGGCTCGGCCGGGTCCGGCTCGACCCGGACACCAGCGCGCTCGGCCCGGACGCCGAGCTGGTCGACGCGGCGGAGCTGGCCGCCCGGCTCCGGCGCGGCCGGTCCCCGGTGAAGGCTCGCCTGCTGGACCAGTCCGTCGTCGCCGGCGTCGGGAACCTGCTGGCCGACGAGACCCTGTGGCAGGCGCGGCTGTCGCCCCGCCGGCCGGTGGACGAGCTGACCGACGCCGAGCTGGACCGGCTGCACGACGCGCTGCACACCGCGACGCGGGCGGCGATCGACCAGGGCGGGGTGCACACCGGCGAGGTGATCCCCTTCCGGGGAGCCGGCCGGCACTGCCCGCGGTGCGGCGCGGAGATGGTCCGGGACACCGTCGGCGGACGCACCACCTGGTGGTGCCCGGCCGAGCAGCGCTGAGCGCTCCCCGTGACCGCTGACCCGTCCCGGCGGCACGGGTTACGATCCTCGGACTCGGGTCCCGCTAGCCGAAGGCCTCCCATGCAGTTGCAGCCCTCCCCCGGGCGGCGGCGCGTCGCGCTGCTCGCCACCGCCCTCGCCGGACTGCTCGTGCTCGCGCCCTCGGGTGCCCACGCCGACACCCCCGCCCCGGCCCCGGCCCCGGCGCTGACGCCGACCGCTAGCCCCAGCCCGTCGGGGACCCCGACGAGCGGCACGCCCGGCTCCGGGTCCCCCACGCCGTCGGCGTCGCGGTCCACGCCCAGCACCACCCCCGGCGCCACGCCGTCGACGACCCCCGCTCCGCCCGTGGCCGCGAGCCCGGCGCCCACCGGCGCGGCGAGGCCCGCACCCGCCCGGCCCGCCGCCGCGGCACGCGCGGCGGCCGGGGACGTCGCGGTCAGCCTCCGGGTCAGCCCCAGCGGCAGCCCGGTCGCCGGGCGCTTCTTCCAGGACGTCGGTCGCTACGCCTTCACCGGCACCGCGACCGCGCTGCCGGCCGGCAGCAGCATCGCCGTCTACCAGCGTCCGGCCAGCCGCACGACGTGGACCCGCGTCTCCAGCGCGGCCGTGGTGGACGGGTCCTTCTCGTCCGCGCGACCGGTCACCTCGATGGGGTCGTTCGTCTTCGTGGCCACCACGGGTGGCGCGCCCGGCAGTGGCGACGAGGTGCGCAGCGCCGAGGTCCGCGTGCAGGTCGTCGACTCGACCGTCAGCCTCGGCAGGCCCCCGGCCAGGGTGGACTCCCTCAAGAACCCCACGCTGAACGGGTCCGTCGTGCCGGCGCGCCAGGGCGTCGACGTGCACCTCGACGTGAAGGTGGGCAGCCGGTTCCGGCTCCACACCACGGCGCGGACCGACGCCGCCGGACGGTTCAGGGCCACGTTCTCCTACGGCCAGGGCAAGCTCGCGGGCTACCCGGTGCGGGCCACCACCAAGGCCCCGAACCGGGACCGCTGGGAGATCAGCGGCAGCCGCACGGTCCAGCGCGTCGCCGTGCTCAACGCCGTCGTCCACAAGACCACGGCCGCCGAGGTGGCCAAGACGTACCGCAAGGGCTGCCCGGTCGGCCGCTCGAAGCTCAGCACCATCACCATGAACTACTACGGCCGGGACAAGGTGATGCACCGCGGGATGCTGGTCATCCGGACCGACCTCGTGGCGGAGATCGAGCGCAGCTTCGGCAAGGGCCTGAGCGCCCGCTTCCCCATCGCCAAGATGAACAACCCCAACGTCTACGGCGGCAACGACCCGAAGCAGATGGCGGCGAACAACACCAGCGGGTTCAACTGCCGCAAGGTGGTCGGCAACCCGTACGCGCAGTCCCCGCACTCCTACGGGATCGCCATCGACGTCGACACCGTGCAGAACCCGTACCGCGACTCGACGGGCAGGTGGTGGCCGGCCAACGGGAAGTCCTACATCGACCGCACCCCGCTGCGCTTCGGCATGCTGGGCACGAAGTCCGCGCTGACCAGGCAGCTGCGCTCCGACGGCTTCTTCTGGGGCGGTCTGTGGAACCCGGGCCGGGACTACCAGCACTTCGAGTACCGGCGATGAGCGACCGCCGGTGAGCCGCCGGGGACGGGCCGCGCTGGCGGCGGCGTCGCTCGTGCTGATCGCCGGCTGCACGGCGGGACCGGCGGGACCGGCGGGACCGGCGGGACCGGCGCCCGCCCCACGTCCGTCACCGGCTCCGGCGTCGGCGTCGGGGCCGGCGACGGCGGCCTACAGCACCGCCGACCCGGCGCCCGAGCCCACGACCACCAACACCCTGCCGCCCCCGCCCGCACCCAGCGGGCCCGCGCCCTCGACGGCCGGCGACCTGGCGGCAGCGGCTCTGCCCGTGCCGGCCGGCTGGCGGACCGTCGCGCTGGAGGGCAGCACCGAGGAGGGTTTCGAGGGCAACGGCAGCTGGGTGCACGCCCGGGACCCCCGCTACGCCGCCCAGGACGCGATCACCATCGGCTGCGCCGACGTGACCCGCGACGACTACCCCGACCCGGTGGCCGCCCTGGAGGGCAACTACACCGACGGCGACGGCGCGCCGGGGGTGGGGCTGGCCCTGGACTTCGCCGACGAGGCGGCCGCGGCCGCCTACTGGGAGCGCTACACCGCGCAGGTCGCGGCGTGCCGCACCCTGGACGAGCCGGTGCGGACCGCGCTGGTCGAGGGCCTGCCGGGTCTCGTCGACCGCCGCACCTACCCCGACGGCGAGTGGACCGAGGTCGGCCGGCGCAGCCGGGCGCGGGTCACCCTCGTCATCCTCAGCGACCCCGGCCACCGGATGAGCCGGGCGCAGGCCCGGCTCCTTCTCGACCAACTGGCCTGACCCGCCCGGACGGTGCGCGGCCCGCTCCCCAGGCCGGGCGCGGTCCTGCGCGCCGTCGCCGCTCTGTCCACTATTGGACATGTCCGACAGTGGACAACCCGGTTGCTTGAAGCGTCGGTTCGTGCTGCGTAGTGTTCTTCTCAGCGGGGCGAGGGGATGAACCCCCGAGCTTCCTCTCGCCCCGCCCTCCTCCGCCCGTCGGAGCTCCGCTCCGGACCGACGGGCCCCTGATCTGGCGTCTCTGGGGAGGGACAGCCTGCAGCCCCCGCCCGCCAGGCGGGGGCTGCGCCGTTCCCCGGACCCGGGCCCGCCGCTCAGCCGGCGCGTTCGAAGACGACGGCGCCCGTCGCGAGGTCGGCCGAGACCAGCCGCACCTCGATCTCCTGCCCGAGCGGCAGCCCCTCGCCCCGGACCCGGGCCTCGACGGCGGGGTCGGCGACCACCACGGTGCCGTGCCGCCGCTGCTCGTCTACGTCGACGACCGTGGCCGTGAACACTTCCCCGACCCGGGGCGCGAGGAGGACCACCTCGACGAGGTCCAGCACCGCCCGCTCGTACTTCTTGGCCCGGCGGTCGGCGACGGCCATCTCCTGCGGGAGCGCCGGCAGCGCCTCGCGCACCCAGCCCGGCACCGGGGTCCCGGCGCAGAGCGAGAGGCACACCTCGCCGACGTAGCGGTCGACCAGCCGGCGCAGCGGCGCCGTGCAGTGGGCGTAGTCGGTGGCCAGTGCGGAGTGCTCGGCGTCGGGCGGCACGTCGCCGTCGAACGCGCGGTAGCCCGCGCCGCGGAAGAGCGTGGTGCACGCGTTGAGCATGGCTGCGTGCGCGGGACGGGCGGGGTCGAGGCTCCGCACGAACTCGGGGTAGTCCAGCTCGGCCGGCCAAGTGATCCGCAGCGCCTTCGCGGTGGCCCGCAGCGTGCGCAGCGCCCCCGGGCCGGCCGGCGGCATGCTGCGGACGACGCCCACCTGGCCGTAGAGCATCAGGTGCGCGGCCGCCATCCCGGTGAGCAGCGAGATCTGCGCGTTCCAGCCCTCGACCGGCAGCGGGGCGCGGAACTCCAGCCGCCAGCCGCCCTCGTCCGGCACGATCTCCTGCTCGGGCAGCGGCAGGCTGACCCCGCCGCGCTCGCGCTCGCGCTGCTCACGCCAGCGGCCGACCTCCGCCAGCAGGGCGAGCGCCTCCCGCGGCGAGCCGCCGTCGATCTCGGCCTGCGCCTGGGCGTAGTCGAGCTGCTCGCGGCTGCGGACGCGGGCCCGGACCACCTCCGCGTCGGTCATCCGGCCGTGCGCGTCGAGCCGCAGCGTCCACAGCAGGGCCGGCCGCAGCTGGTCGGGCAGCAGGCTCGCCGCCCCCTCGCTGAGCACGGGCGGGTGCAGCGGGATCCGGCGGTCGGGGGCGTAGAGGGTCATCCCGCGGCGGTGGGCCTCGCGGTCGACCGGGTCGCCGGCCCGGACGAAGCCGGCGACGTCGGCGATGGCGTAGGAGACGACGAAGCCGTCCCCGTCCCGGGCGAGGTGCAGGGCCTGGTCCAGGTCCCGCGCCCCCGGGGGGTCGATGGTCACCAGCTCGAGGTCGGTGCGGTCCAGCGCGGGCAGCGACGCGGCGGCCACGGCGGCCTGCGCGGCGTCGACGACGTCCGCCGGGAAGGCCTCCGGCACCTCCAGCTCGGCCCGGATGCGGGCGAGGCCGGCGGCCAGCTCGGGCGGCACCACCCCGGGCAGGTCGACCTTGCGGGCAGGCATGGGCTGACCCTACAAGGACGGCCGCCCGCGCCGACCGGCGCCGGCGGCGACCGCGCCGGGGCTCAGAGCCCCGACTCGGCCGTCCGCACCAGGATCCGTCCGCACTCCTCGCAGCGCAGCACCTCGTCGGCCGGCGCCGCGGAGAAGCCCCGCAGGTCCGCGGCGTTGATGTCGAGCTGGCAGCCGGTGCACCGGCGCCGGCGGAGCTCGGCGGCGCCGACGCCGGAGTGGCTGGCGCCGATCTTGTCGTAGAGCGTCAGCAGCGCCGGCGGCAGGACGCCGGCGATCTCGTCCCGCACCTGCTGGCGGTCCGCGGCCTGGGCCGCGAGCTCACGCAGCTGGGTCGCCCGCTTGGCCTCGAGCGTGGCCAGCTGCCCGTCGATCTCCGCGGCCTCCCGGCGCAGCCGCTCCCGGTCGGAGGTGGCGGTCTCGAGCTGCTCCATGACGGCGAGCTCGGCCTCCTCCAGCGTGTCGATCCGCCGCTTGAGGTGGGCGACCTCGTCGACCAGCGAGCTGAGCGCCTTCGGGTCGGCGACGGAGCCGTCGGCGATCCGGTGCTGGTTGCGGTTCAGCCGCTCGCGGACCGGCTCCAGCTCGTTCTCCGCGCGGTCCTGGTCGCGCTGCAGGTCCGACACCGCGGTGTCGGCACCGACGAGGTCCGAGGCGAGCCGGCGGCGGGCGTCCTCCAGCCGGGCGATTTCGGCGTGCTCGGGCAGCGTGCGCCGCCGGTGCGCCAGCTGGGCGAGGGCGGTGTCGACCCCCTGCAGGTCGAGCAGGCGCTGCTGGTCCCCCTGGTCGGCTCTGATGGTGTGCTCCCTCCGTGCGCGGCGACCCGCACGGGTCCCGCTGGCCGCCCAGCCTATCCGCGGGGGTCCCGCGCCCGGGCAGCACCGCACGAGATCGTGGCGGTGCTCCCGGAATGAACCGGCGGATGGTGGAGTTCACCCATCAGGTCCACCTCCCCGGCTGCCGGGGACGAGGGCCACCTGCTCTCCTTGGTCACACCGTCGTGCGCCGTCAGACGAGCTCCCGAGCTCTACCGAAGGACGCCCGCATGACCTCCGTCGCCGAACCGCTGACCACCACCGACGCCGTCACCACCGCCGGCACGCCCGCCACCCGCTACGTGGGCCGTCGCTACCTCCAGCTCGTGCTGGTGCTGGGCGCGCTCAGCGCCATCGGCCCGCTGACCATCGACGCCTACCTGCCCGCGCTCCCGGCGCTCAGCGCGCAGATGGGTGCGACCGACTCGCAGGCGCAGCTGACCATCACCGGACTGCTGCTGGGCCTCGGCCTGGGCCAGCTGCTGGTCGGCCCGCTGTCCGACGCCGTCGGCCGCCGCAAGCCGCTCCTCATCGGGCTGGCGGCGCACGGGGTGACCTCGCTGCTCTGCGCGGTGGCCCCGTCGATCACCATGCTGGCCGTCACCCGCACCCTGCAGGGCCTGGCCGGTGCGGCCGTGGCCGTGGTCTCGATGGCCGTGGTCCGCGACCTCTTCAGCGGCATCAAGGCCGCCCAGCTGCTCTCCCGGCTGATGCTCGTCGTGGGCGTCGCGCCGATCCTGGCGCCGTCGATCGGCAGCGCGCTGCTGTCCTTCACCTCGTGGCGCGGGATCTTCGTCGTGCTCGCCGCGGTCGCCGTCGGCCTCTTCGTGCTGGCGCTGGTCGCACTGCCGGAGACGCTGCCCGTCGTGCGCCGCCAGCCGAGCAACGTCCTGGGCTCGCTGCGGGCCTACCGGGGGCTGTTCACCGACCGGCTGTTCGTGATCATGGTGCTGGTCTCCGGCCTGATGTTCGCCACCCTCTTCGCCTACATCTCGGGTGCGCCGTTCATCCTGCAGGAGCTGTACGGGCTCAGCCCGGCGCAGTTCGGGGTGGCCTTCAGCGCCAACGCCCTCGGCCTCGTCGTGATGACCCAGGTGAACCCGCTGCTCATCAAGCGCTACAGCCCGGTCCGGGTGCTGCTGGCCTCGGTCACCATCTCCACGGCCGGCGCCGCCGCCCTCGTCGTCACGACGGCGACCGGGTTCGGTGGCTTCCTCGGCTTCATGGTGCCGCTGTTCTTCGTGGTCTCGGCCGCCGGCCTGTCGTTCCCGAACGCCCCGGCCATCGCGCTGAACCGGCACGGCGAGGCGGCCGGCAGCGCCGCCGCCCTGCTGGGGTCGGCGCAGTTCATGATCGGCGGGGCCATCGCCCCTCTGGTCGGTGCCCTGGCCAACGGCACCCCGGTGCCGATGGCGGGCGTCATCCTGGGGGCCAGCACGCTCGCCCTCGTGCTGTTCCTGACCGCCCGGCGCGCGCTGGACTCCGTCTCCTACGAGTGACGTGCCAGCCCGCCCCCTGAGCCCGCAGAACGCCGGGTCTCAGGGGCGGGCGTTCCAGCGCTCGAGGGCCGGCTGACCCTTCTCCTCGCCCAGCACCGAGACGGTGCTGGTGTCCAGGGGGAAGTGCACGCCGAGGGTGAGGTCGAAGCCGAGCCAGCGCATCGCCAGCGCCCGCAGGCTGTGGCCGTGGGCGAAGCAGATGGCCCGCTCGACGCCGGAGTCCCGGACCCGCTGGACGACGCGGTCGAGCCGGTCCGCGACCTGCTGGGCCGTCTCCCCGCCCGGGGCCGGGTGGCTCCAGATGGTCCAGTCCGGCACGTCCTCCTGGATCTCCGGGCTCGTCAGGCCCTCGTAGTCGCCGTACGCCCACTCCGCCAGGTCCTCGTCCAGCCGCGGCTCGTGGGCGCCGGTGAAGCCGGCCAGCGCGGCGGTGTCGCGGGCGCGGCGGCGGGGGCTCGACAGCACCAGCCCGAAGTCCGCGGGGTGGAGGTGCCCGACCAGCGCTTTCGCCTGCTGCTCACCGCGCTCGGTCAGCGGCAGGTCGGTCACCGACGTGTGCCGGCCGTTGGCGCTCCACTCGGTCTCGCCGTGCCGGACGACGTACAGCTCGGTCACCGGGCCACCGCTGCCGCCATCGGCAGCCGGCCGTCGCGGACCGACCAGCGGCCGCCGGACGCCCAGCGGTCGAGGATGGCCCGCTGGAGGCTGGTCTCCCGGGGCAGCGCAGCCCGGTCCACCACCCCGCGACGGGCGAAGCAGAAGAACAGCGCGTCGTCGTCCCCGGGCATGGGCTCACCGTACAGGCGCCACCGGGACTGGAAACGGGCCATGTTCGACGCCGGGTCGAGGGCGGCGGCCAGGGCCGGGTCGAGCAGCCAGCTGCGGCACCAGAAGTCCGTGACCGGGCGGTCGGGGAAGTGCGTCGGGAAGAACTCCGCCGCCCGGGCGAACGACGCGTCGACGGCCGCCGGGTCCAGCGGCCCGGAGCGCGGGATGTGGGTGGAGCAGACCCGGCCCTCCGCCAGCACCTCGAGGTTGAACTGCAGCCGGCCCAGCCAGTACAGCGAGCCGCTCCAGGTGTGCGCCAGCCAGCCGTGGGTGTGCAGGCCGAACACCCCGAAGGTCAGCCGGTGCACGAGCAGCTGCTGTCCCAGCTCGCGCAGGGTGGCCGCGCTCACGTCGTCGGGGACGCCGCGGCTGCGGTGGAACGCGACCAGGTCGGGCTCGGTGACGACCAGCGCCCACAGGGCCAGCACGCCGACGCCGTACCGGTCGGCGTCCCCGTCGTAGCCCGGGAACGGGTCGCGGTCGGGCTCCCCCGGGAAGCGGCCCACCGTCCGCCGCAGCGCCTCCGCCAGCCGGTCCACCTCGGCCACGGCGGCGGGGTCGCGGGCGACGACCGCGGCGCTGCGGACGGCGTCGGCCACGTCGTCCGGGCGCAGCCCCAGGCGGGCCAGCCGGTCGTCCAGATCGGGGGCGTCGAGCACCGTGCGCGCGTCCTGCATCCGCCCACCCTAGGGACGCCTCAGCCGGCGCCCGTGACCGGGACCGGCGTCGGGGCTGGTGCGATGATGAGCGCCATGAGCGACCGCCAGCCCACCCTGCCCAACCGCCAGACCCCGTTCTCCGAGGCGTTCAAGCAGTTCATCGCCCAGGGTTGGGCCCCGCACGACCCGGTGCTGCCGGCACCGCTGCCCGCGGCCGGGCCCGCCCGCGCCCGGCGCGACGCCGTCAGCGCCCAGTTCCCGGGCGAGCGCCTGGTGGTGCCGGCCGGTGGGCTCAAGATCCGCTCCAACGACACCGACTTCCGGTACCGGCCGCACTCGGCCTTCGCCCACCTGACGGGACTGGGCACCGACCGCGAGCCCGACGCCGTCCTGGTGCTGGAGCCGACGGACGCCGGGCACGAGGCCACGCTGTACTTCAAGCCGCGCGCCCCACGCGACTCCGCCGAGTTCTACGCCGACGCCCGCCACGGCGAGATGTGGGTGGGCAAGCGGCCCTCCCTGGAGGAGCTGGCCGCCCTCTGCGGGGTGGACTGCGCCCCCGTCGAGGAGCTGCCCGACCGGATCCGCAAGGACGCCGGCACGATCCCCGTCCGGGTGGTGACCGGGGTCGCCGACGGCGAGCTGGCCGAGGTGCTGGCCGAGATCCGGGCCGGGCTCGACGCCGAGGCCGCCGAGGCCGTCGCCGCCGCCGACACCGAGCTGGTCGTCGCCCTCAGCGAGCTGCGGCTGACCAAGGACGGCTACGAGATCGAGCAGATGCGCGAGGCGTGCCGGCAGACCGCCGACGGGTTCGCCGCCGTCGTGGCCGACCTGCCCGAGGCGGTCCGCCGCGGCCGGGGCGAGCGCTGGGTCGAGGGCGTCTTCGGGCTGCACGCCCGGCACGTCGGCAACGCGGCCGGCTACGACACCATCGCCGCCTCCGGCGAGCACGCCTGCACGCTGCACTGGATCCGCAACGACGGCGACCTCCGCCCGCAGGACCTGCTGCTGCTCGACGCCGGCGTCGAGCTCGACAGCCTCTACACCGCCGACGTGACCCGCACGCTGCCCGTCTCGGGCACCTTCTCCCCCGCCCAGCGGCGCGTCTACGAGGCCGTGCTGGAGGCCCAGGAGGCCGGGATCGCGGCGGCGCAGCCGGGCGCGACGTTCTCCGACGTGCACAAGGCGGCCGTGGCCGTCATCGCCCGGCACCTGGAGGCGTGGGGTCTGCTGCCCGTGACGGCGGAGGAGTCGCTCGGCGAGGAGGGTGGCCAGCACCGCCGGTGGATGGTGCACGGCACCTCCCACCACCTGGGGATCGACGTCCACGACTGCGCGCAGGCCCGCAACGAGCGCTACCGGCAGGGGACGCTCGAGGCCGGCATGGTGCTGACCGTCGAGCCCGGGCTCTACTTCAAGGGCGACGACGAGCTGGTGCCCGACGAGCTGCGCGGCATCGGGGTCCGGATCGAGGACGACATCCTCATCACCGCGGACGGCAACGAGAACCTGTCCGCCGGCCTGCCCCGGACCGCCGACGACGTCGAGGCCTGGATGGCCGACGTGTGGGCGGGGCGCCGGGCCTGACCGCCGGCCGTCCCCCTCAGCGGCGCCAGGCGCGGAGGATGCCCTGCTCGCGCTCGACGAAGTCGGCCGCCTCCGTGGAGCCGGCGGCCTCGGCCGCGCGCCAGGTGTCGTGCGCCGTCTCCACCGCGGGCCGGAAGGCCAGCCCGGCCGCCGCGGCCCGGCGCGAGTCGACCGCGTCCTGGCAGATCTGGTCCTCCGGGTACCAGAGCGGCCGGTCCTCCTCGTCGACGTCGATCAGCTGGCCGCGGAGCAGCTTCTCGTGCGGGACGACGACCAGCTCGACGTCGTCAGGTCCGGCCCCGACCGCCTCCAGGCACGCCCGGAGCACCTCCGCCAGGGTGTCCGGCCGGCCCGGGCCGACGGTGTTGAACGTGCCGCCCCGGCCCGCCTCCAGCATCGCCGTCGACCACCGGGCGATGTCGCGGGCGTCGGAGTACTGCACGGTCCGCGACGGGTCGCCCGGCACCAGCACCCGGCGCGGGAGCCGGCCGTCGCGGGCCCCGGCGAGCCGCAGCGGCCAGTAGCTGAAGCGGGTGGTCCGGGGGCCGACCATGATCCCGACCCGCGGGAACAGCGCGACGCCGTCGAACTCCTCGGTGACCGCGGCCTCGCCGGCGAGCTTGGCCAGCGAGCGCTCCTGCAACCGGTCGGTGCCCGGCTCGACGCCCGCCGCGCGCACGGGCGCGTCCTCGTCCGGCACGGCCGGCCCGCCCGGTGCGTAGACGCTCATCCCGGACACGTAGGCGTAGCCGCCGACCGCCCCGGACAGCAGCCGGGCCGTCGTGCGGAGGGCGGGTGCCCCGGGCGTCGTGTCGTTGAAGGTGTCGAAGACGCCGTCCCACTCCCGGCCCCGGAGCGCCGACAGGTCGCCCTGCCGGTCGCCCTGCAGGACCTCGACGCCGTCGACCGGCGCCGTCCCGGAGCGGCTGAGGACGGTGACCTCGTGACCGGCGGCCAGCGCCTCCGCGACCGCGTGGTAGCCCAGGAACCCGCCGCCACCCAGGACCAGCAGCCGCATCAGTCGTCCCACCCGGCGACCGGGGCGCCGGTGACGGCCGCCTGCCGCAGGTCGTCGTCGGAGAAGAGCGGGTAGGGGAACGCCGGCTCCGGCGCGCTGGCACGGTCCAGCCGGGAGGTCTGCTCGGGGCTCAGCTCCACCTCCAGGGCCGCGACGTTCGCGGTCAGCTGGTCCTCGGTGCGGGCCCCGACCAGGACGGTGCCGACGCCCGGCCGCCGGGTCAGCCAGGCCAGCGCCACCTGCGCCGGCGGGCGCCCGACCTCGGCCGCGACCTCCCGCAGCACGTCGAGGACGGCGAAGTTCCGCTCGGTGAACTTGGAGTCGCCGAACGGGTTGGGCCCGCCGAGGCGTCCGTCCGCGGGCTGCGGCGGCGTGCCCCGCTCGTACTTGCCGGCGAGGAAGCCGCCGGCCAGCGGGCTCCACGGCACGACGCCCATCCCCAGCGCGCGGGCGGCCGGCACGTGCTCGCGCTCCACCGTGCGCTCGACGAGGGAGTACTCGACCTGCAGGCCCACCGGAGCGGGCAGCCCGTGGGCCTGCGCCAGCGTGGCGACCCGGGTGGCGAACCAGGCGGGCAGGTCCGAGAAGCCGTAGTAGCGGATCTTGCCCGCCCGCACGAGGTCGGTGAGGGCCTGCAGCACCTCCTCGGCGGGGGTGACCCGGTCCCAGACGTGCAGCCAGTAGAGGTCGACGTAGTCGGTGCCGAGCCGGCGCAGCGACCCCTCCAGGGCCCGGACCAGGTTCTTGCGGCCGGCCCCGCCGGCCAGCGGGTTCGCCCCGTCGGACCGGAAGCCGTACTTGGTGGCCAGCACCACCCGGTCCCGGAGACCGCGCTCGGCCAGCAGCCGGCCGAGCAGCTCCTCGCTGCGGCCGCCGGAGTAGACGTCGGCGGTGTCGACGGCGTTGCCGCCCGCGTCGACGTAGGCGTGCAGGATCCGCGCGGACGCGTCGTCGCCCGAGCCCCAGTCGTCGTTGCCGAGCGTCATGGCGCCGAGGGTCAGCGGGCTGACGGGGAGGCCGGACCGGCCGAGGGTCCGCAGGGAGGTCAGGGGCACGGGCCGATCGTGCCACCGGGCACCGCACCGGACCAGGTCGGGCCGTGACCGCCCTCGACGCGGTGCCGGCGGTTCAGGCCCGGTCGTCCCCGTCCGCGGCGACCACGGCGTCCGCCTCGATCTCGACCAGCAGCGCCGGGTCGATCAGCCGGGAGACCTCGACCATCGTGGCGGCGGGCCGGATGTCGGCGAACACCTCGCCGTGCACCTGCCCCACCTCGGGCCAGCGGTCGATGTCGGTCACGTAGATCCGGGTGCGGACGACGTCGGACAGCCGCGCGCCGGCCTGCTCGAGGGCCAGCGCGACCCGGCGCAGCGCCTCCCGGGTCTGGGCGGCGACGTCGTCGCCCCCGACCGCTCCCCCGCCGTCGGCAGCGGCCGTGGTCCCGGCGACGAGCACGAGGTCGCCGACGCGCACGGCGCGGGAGTAGCCGACGACGTCCTCCCAGGGCCCGCCGGAGGAGACCAGGCGCCGTCCGCTCATCCGGTCACCGTGCTCGTGGTCCTGGTCGCCTACTCGAAGGCGGCCGCGCGGGCGCCGGGCAGTTTCAGCAGCATCTCCCGCGCCTGGGCGGCGGCCTTGTGCTCGCAGAGCACCTCGTACTTGGTGGCGACGGTCTGCGTCACCGAGGTGAAGTCCCGTCGACCCCGCGACATGGCGTAGCCGATGGCGGCGAAACCCATGCCGAGCAGGACCCCGATGGCCAGCGACGACAGCAGCAGCACCAGGAAGCTCTGCACACCGGGCACGAAGATCAGCAGCACCAGGGCGACCAGCAGACCGGTGGACACGCCGGACTGGACCCCGCCCAGCAGGACGGTGCTCCAGGTGCGCCGGCCCAGCACCCGCTCGACCGACTTCAGGTCGGTCCCGACGATGGCGAGGTTCTGCACCTCGAACTTCTCGTCGGCGAGGTAGTCCACGGCCTTCTGCGCGTCGGCGTAGCTGGAGTAGATCCCGACCGACTGGGGGAACTGCAGCTCGAAGATCGAGCCGAGGGTGCGTTGCTGCGGGATGCTCATGGGCTCTCCAGGCTTCGAGGGAGTGCGAGGGGTCGACCCCTCGGGGGCACTGCGGCTGTCCGCACCAAATCTAGCCCCCGCACCAGGAGCGCAGCGAGATCAGGATGGCCCCGGGGGCCAGGAGCCCCGTCGCGTCCGCGTGGAGCGAGGACAGACCCCTCAGCGCCAGCCCGCCAGGGTCACGACGAGGGTGTTCTCCACCGGTCGCGGGGAGGCGCCGCGGTGGTTGCTGATCATGGCGAAGACGTAGCGCCGGCCGTCGCGGCCCCGGACGTACCCGCTGAGCGCGGTGACCCCGGTGAGCGTGCCGGTCTTGGCGTGGGCGTTGCCGGCCGCCCGGGTGCCGTTCATCCGCGCCCGCAGCGTGCCGCCGACCATCCGGCGGCGGTCCCCGGCCACCGGCAGCGCCCGGTCGAAGGCGGCGAACCACGGCTCCCGCCGCACCTTGACCAGGGTGGTGGCCAGCGCGCGGGCGGTCACCGTGTTGCGCCGGGTGAGGCCGGAGCCGTCGGTCAGCGCGACCCCGCGCATCGGCACGCCGAGGCTGCGCAGGTAGGCCCTGGTGATCTTGAGCCCGGCCGGCCAGCTGCCCGGCCGGCCGGACCGGGCCGCCATCGCCTTGGTCAGGGCCTCGGCGTGCATGTTGTTGCTCAGCTTCAGGAAGGGCACGAGGAGGTCCGACAGCTTCATCGAGGTGTCCCGGGCCAGCCGGGTCCGCTGGCTGGTCAGGGCGGTGACCACCAACGTCTCGCCCTCGACGGCGACGCCGGCCCTGGCCAGCTCGGCGCGGAACACGGCGGCCGCGTACAGCTCCGGCCGGTGCACCGTGATCAGCGTGCTCGCCCGGCCGCGGCCCAGCGGCACCCGGCCCGAGACGGTGATCGTGCCCGAGCCGTGGCTCCGCCGGGCCGAGAACGTGCTGGAGCTGGAGGAGGAGCCGGTCGTCGTCTTGTTGACGATCTTCACGTACCGCGCCGCCGACGCCGGCGTCGTGGTGATCCTGGCCTTGCCGCCGCGCTGGCCCGGCGCGTAGTTCACCAGGACCGTCCCCGCGTCGAGGTCGGCGTTCGGCGCCACCGTGAGCGCGGAGATCTCCGCCGCGTAGTAGTCGTCGGCGTAGCCGGTGGACCAGCCGGGGTTGTAGCGCTGCGCGTCGAAGAAGGTGACGTCCACGGCGAGCGGCCCGGCGACCCGGGTGATGCCCGCCTTCCGCACCTGCCGGGCGAGGGAGCGGTAGTCCTGCTCCCGGGTCGTCGGGTCGCCGTAGCCCTTGAGGTAGAGCCGGCCCCGGACCGTGCCCTTGACCACCGGGCCGCGGCGGAAGACCTCGGTCGTGAAGCGGTAGGACGGGCCGAGCGTGTGCAGCGCGGCGGCGGCGGTCAGCGACTTGGTGTTCGAGGCGGGGATCAGCGCCCGGCCGCCGGAGCGGTCGTACAGCGTGGCCCCGCTGGTGGCGTCGAGCACCACCGTGGCGCTGGACGCCTGCCGGACGCGGGAGTCCGACATCACCGCGGTGAGCTTGCGCGCCAGGGCCGGGTCGGGCGAGGCGGCGGCGGCCGGGGTGGCGGTGCCGGCAGCCAGGGCCACCGCGGCCGCCCCGGCGACGAGCACGGCGAGCAGCCGGCGCGCGCCGGCACGGGTGGGCGGGGACGGACGGCTGGTGCGCACGGACACTCCTGTGGTCGACCCCGAGGGCCCTCACGGTATCCAGGGGTGTCAACCCCGTCGCCGCCCGGCGCAGGCCGGCCGGCCCGCGCCGGCTACTCGACGTCGACGCAGAACTCGTTGCCGTCGGGGTCGGCCAGCACGTCCCAGCGGATGTCGTCGTCCGCCGCCCGCAGCAGGGTGGCGCCGGCCGCGAGGGCGTCGCGGGTGTCGCCCCAGAGGTCCCAGTGGATGCGGTTCTTGACGGTCTTCGGCTCCGGGACGACCTGGAACACGAGGTCCCACGGCATGCCCGGGACCCCCTCCAGCCAGCAGAAGTCGCCGCCGTCGGCCGGGTGCTCCACCCCGACGCCGAACAGGTCCCCCCACCAGCGGGCGATCCGCTCCGGGTCGGGGCTGTCGACCGCCAGCTCGTACAGCCGGTACCGCGGCAGCCGGTCAGGTTCCCGGACGAACGCGCACAGCTCGCCGCCCTCCGGGTCGGTCATCAGGGTCCAGCGGAAGCTGTCGGCGTCGACCACCTGCGCCCCCAGCCCGACGAGGTCGTCGACCGCGCGGACGTGCACGTCGAGGTGCACCCGCTGCTTCACCGTGACCGGCTCCGGCACCTGGTTCACCCACAGCGTGTGCTCGGGCACCCCGTCGACCAGCAGCGCGTTGTCCCCGCGCCGCTCCGCCGCCAGGCCCAGGGCGCTGGCCCAGAACCCGCTCATCCGGCCGGCGTCCACGGCGTCGACGCACAGGTCCTTGTACCGCAGCCGTCCGGCCGGCACCTCAGTGCGACTCACGGCTCACCTCCGATCCGCTCCGGCCGACCAGGAAGTCGAGATCGGCCCCGCGGTCAGCCTGCAGCACGTGGTCGACGTAGAGGCGCTCCCACCCGCGGAGCGGCTGGGCGTAGGCGGCGGTGGAGGCCTCGGACGGCAGCCGCGCCGCCCACACGTCCGGGTCCACCTCGGCGTCGAGCGTCCGGGCCGGCACGTCGAGGACGACGACGTCGCCGGTCCGCAGCCGGCCCAGCGGCCCGCCGGCCGCCGCCTCGGGTGCGACGTGCAGCACCACCGTCCCGTAGGCGGTGCCGCTCATCCGGGCGTCGCTGATCCGCACCATGTCGCGGACCCCCTGCTGCACCAGCCGGCGCGGGATGGGCAGGTTGCCCACCTCCGGCATCCCGGGGTAGCCGCGCGGTCCGCAGCCGCGGAGCACCAGCACCGAGTCGGCGGTGACGTCCAGGTCGGGGTCCTCCAGGCGGGCGTGCGCGTCCTCGATGCTGTCGAAGACGACGGCCGGCCCACGGTGCACCAGCAGCGCCGGTGACGCGGCGGCGGGCTTGATGATCGCGCCGTCGGGCGCCAGGTTCCCGTGCAGCACGGCGATCCCGGCCGCCTCGATCAGCGGGGCGTGCCGCGGGGTGATGACGTCGGCGTCCCAGACGGGCTGGTCGGCCAGGGTGTCGACGAACCGCTCGCCCGTCACCGTCACCGCCTCCGGTGCCAGCAGGTCCGCGACCTCCGCCAGCGCGGCCCGCAGCCCGCCGGCCCGGTGGAAGTCGTCCATCAGGTGCCGGCCCGAGGGCTGCAGGTCGACCAGCAGCGGCACGGCGTGGCCGATCCGGTCGAAGTCGTCCAGCTCCAGCGGGACGCCCAGCCGGCCGGCCAGGGCCAGCAGGTGCACGACGGCGTTCGTCGAGCCCCCCACCGCGGCCAGCGTGACGATGGCGTTGTGGAAGGCCGCGGCGCTCAGCACGGCGCTCGGCCGGTGGTCCCGGTGCACCAGGTCGACGGCCAGCCGGCCGGTCGCGTGGGCGAGGGTCAGCAGCCGGGCGTCCGCGGCCGGGGTGCCCGCGAAGCCGGGCAGGGTCATGCCCAGCGCCTCGGCCAGGCAGGCCATCGTCGACGCGGTGCCCATGGTGTTGCAGTGGCCCTTGCTGCGGATCATCGACGACTCCGAGGCCGTGAACTCGCGGGCGGCGAGCGTGCCCGCCCGGACCTCCTCCGACAGCCGCCAGACGTCGGTGCCGCAGCCGAGCGGCTGGCCCCGGAAGGTGCCGGTCAGCATCGGGCCGCCCGGCACGACGACGGCCGGCAGGTCCACCGACGCCGCCGCCATCAACAGGGCGGGGATCGTCTTGTCGCAGCCGCCCAGCAGCACGACGCCGTCGACCGGGTTGGCCCGCAGCATCTCCTCGATGGCCATGGCTGCCAGGTTGCGCCAGAGCATCGCGGTCGGGCGCACCAGCGTCTCCCCCAGCGACATCACCGGCAGGTTGTGCGGCACCCCGCCGGCCGCCCAGACTCCGGCCTTGACCGACGCCGCCACCTCGTCCAGGTGGGCGTTGCACGGGGTGAGGTCGGAGGCGGTGTTGGCGATGGCGATGTGCGGGCGGCCGTCGAAGGAGTCCTCCGGCGTGCCCCGCCGCATCCAGGCCCGGTGGATGTAGGCGTCCCGGACGTTGCCGCCCGCGTCGCTGTACCAGGCGTCGCTGCGCATCCCCGCACCCTAGTGGGGTCCGGGCCGGTCCGGGGCGGCCGGCACGACGACCGCCGGGCCCCGGCGTCGGGACCTCGGCCGGCACCGTGCCCCGGCGCGGCCCCTAGGATGCGCGCATGCGGGCCCTGCTGATGACCGCCCCTGGCCGGGCCGAGGTGGGCGAGGTGCCCGCGCCGCGCGCCCACGGCGGTGAGGTCGTGGTCGAGGTGGAACGGGCCGGCGTCTGCGGCACCGACGTCGAGCTCTTCCACGGCAGCCTGGCCTACATCGCCGACGGGGCGACCCGCTACCCGATCCGGCCCGGCCACGAGTGGTGCGGCCGGGTCCGCGCGCTGGGCGCCGGCGTCGACCGCGGCTGGCTGGGCCGCCGGGTGGTCGGCGACACCATGCTGGGCTGCGGTCGCTGCGCGCGCTGCCGGGCCGGCCGTCACCACGTCTGCGCGGACCGGACCGAGATCGGCGTCCGCGGTGACCAGCCCGGTGCGCTGGCCGAGCGGCTGGCCCTGCCCGCGTCGGCCCTGCACCCCATCCCGGAGGAGCTGACGCCGGCGGCCGGCGCCCTGGTGGAGCCGGGCGGCGGCGCGCTGCGGGCCGTCCGCGCCGCGCACCTCGAGGGCGGCGAGCGGGTCCTGGTGCTGGGCGCGGGGACGATCGGGCTGCTGGCCGCCGCCTTCGCCGCTGTGCACGGGGCCTCGGTGGTGGTGGCGGACCCGCGGCCGGAGGCGCTCGCCCTCGCCGCCCGTTTCGGGGCGGAAGGCGTCGACCCCGCCGACCTCACCGAGGAGTCGGCCTTCCGCGCGGTCATCGACGCCAGCACCGGCGCTCCCAGCCCGGCGGCGGCGGTCCGGCTGGCCGAGCCCGCCGGCCACGTCGTGCTGATCGGGCTCGCGGCCACCCCCAGCACGCTGGACAGCCGCGACCTCGTCTACAAGGACCTGCGGGTGACGGCGGTGCTCGGCGCCTCCTCCGGGCTCGAGGGCGCGATCGCCTGGTACACCGCCGGCGAGGTCGTGCCCGACCCGCTCGTCGCGGCCGTGGTCGGGCTCGACGGCGTGCCCGCGGTGCTGGCCGGCGAACGGCCGGCCGGTGCCGGGCCGGGACCCAAGGTGCACGTCGACCCGCACCGGCGGGCCTGACGCGCGGCCGGGTCCGGGCCGTTCCGGGGGCACGGTCGCGGCTGGTTGATAATCGTCGCGTGGCACCCTCCAGCGCGACCTCGGTCTTCATCTCCCGCATCCGGGGTCTGCCGGTGCTCGACGGGGCCGGGGACCAGGCCGGGAAGGTCCGCGACGTCGTCATCCAGCGGCGGGCCGCCGGCCGACCGCCCCGGGTGAAGGGCCTGGTCGTCGAGTCCTTCGCCAAGCACCGCATCTTCGTCCCGATGGCCTGGATCACCCGCGTCGACGCCGTCCAGGTGGTCATCACCGGACCGGTCAACACCCGGCGCTTCGAGCGCCGCGAGTCCGAGATGCTCGTCATCGACGACCTGTTCGACCTCACCGTCCAGCGGCTGGACCAGCCCGGCCCGGCCGTGATCTTCGACGTGGCGATGCGCTCCGTGCGCAGCCACGACTGGGTGCTGTCGGAGGTGGCGCTGCGCGAGGTGGTCAAGGCGTCGCGCTTCGCCCGGCGCGGGCACACCGCCATCGTCGACTGGTCCGAGGTCGACATGCTCCGGGTGGAGCACGCGCAGGGCACCGAGCAGCTCATCGCGGCGATGGAGGACATGAAGCCGGCCGACGTGGCCCGGGAGCTGCACGACATGTCCCCGGAGCGGCGGACCGAGATCGCCTCGGCGCTGGACGACGGCCGGCTCGCCGACGCGCTCGAGGAGCTGCCGGAGGACGAGCAGGTCGCGCTGATCACCGTGCTCGACACCGACCGGGCCGCGGACGTGCTCGAGGAGATGGACCGGGACGACGCCGCGGACCTGATCGCCGAACTGGCCCCCGAGCTGGCCGAGATCCTGCTGGCCCGGATGGAGCCCGAGGACGCCAAGGACGTCCGCCGGCTGCTCAACTACGCCGAGTTCACCGCGGGCGGGATGATGACGCCCGAGCCCCTCGTCCTGCCGCCGGACGCGACGGTCGCCGAGGCGCTGGCCCGCGTCCGGGACGCCGAGCTGACCCCGGCGCTGGCCTGCATGGTCTACGTCTGCCGCTCGCCGCTGGAGACCCCGACCGGCCGCTTCATCGGCGCCGTGCACTTCCAGCGGCTGCTCCGGGAACCTCCCTCGACCCTGGTGTCGTCGCTCCTCGACAGCGACCTGGAACCGCTGACGGCGGCGGCGAACCTGCACGAGGTGAGCCGCTACTTCGCCACCTACAACCTGGTCAACGCCCCGGTCATCGACGCCGAGCACCGCTTGATCGGTGCGGTCACCGTCGACGACGTGCTGGACCACGTCCTGCCCGAGGACTGGCGCGGCACCCAGCTGGACTCCCAGTCCGCCGTCAGCCCCGCCGCCGGCCGCGAGGTGAGCCGTGGCCAGGGCTGACCGGGCCTCGCAGCGCCTCAACACCCCCGGGGCCCGGCGCCGGTTCGAGCTGCCGAGCATGGACTTCGACCGGGACGCCTTCGGCCAGTTCGCGGAGGGCTTCGCCCGGTTCATGGGCACGGCCCGCTTCCTGGCCTGGATGTCGGTCATCGTCGCCGTCTGGGTGCTGTGGAACGTGCCGATCGGGCCGGACCGTCCCCGGTTCGACCCCTTCCCCTTCATCTTCTTGACCCTGGTGCTGTCGTTGCAGGCCTCCTACGCGGCGCCGCTGATCCTGCTGGCGCAGAACCGTCAGGAGGCCCGGGACCGGGTGGGCCGTGACGCCGACCGGGAGCAGGCGGCGCAGAGCCGGGCCGACATGGACTTCCTGGCCCGGGAGATCGCCAGCCTGCGGAACTCGGTCGGCGAGCTGGCCACCCGCGACTACGTCCGCTCCGAGCTGCGGTCCGAGCTGCGGTCGATGCTGGCCGAGCTGGACGCCGCGGAGGACGGTCGCGACGGCCACCAGGGCCGGCTGAGCAGTCCCACCCACCCGGACCGGCGGGAGCGCTGACGACGCTCGCCTAGGCTGGGGGGCATGCTCGACGCCCAGACGCCTGTTCTCGACCACCCCCTGCTGCCCCCGGTCCGCGAGGCCCTCACCCGCGTCGACGACCCCGAGATCAAGAAGCCGATCACCGAGCTCGGGATGGTGGCCGCGGTCGAGGTGGACGCCGCCGGTCACGTCCGCGTCGAGGTGCTGCTGACGGTGTCGGGCTGCCCGATGAAGGACACGCTGACCCGTGAGGTCACCGCTGCGGTGTCCGCCGTCGAGGGCGTCACCGGGGTCCGGGTGGACCTCGGGGTGATGAGCGACGCGCAGCGGGTGGCGCTCCGCGAGCAGCTCAAGGGTGGCCAGACCGACCGCGAGATCCCGTTCGCCCTCCCCGGCTCGCTGACCAAGGTGATCGCCGTCGCCTCGGGCAAGGGCGGCGTCGGCAAGTCCTCGGTGACGGTCAACCTCGCCCTGTCGCTGGCCGCGGCCGGGCGGAGCGTCGGGCTGCTGGACGCCGACATCTACGGCCACTCGGTGCCGGCCATGCTCGGCATCGCCGACGCCAAGCCCACCTCGGTGGAGGACATGATCCTGCCGGTGCCCAGCCAGGGGCTCAAGGTGATGTCGATCGGCATGCTCAAGCCGCGGCGCGACCAGGTGATCGCCTGGCGCGGGCCCATCCTCGACCGCGCGCTCACCCAGATGCTGGCCGACGTGTACTGGGGGGACCTGGACTACCTGCTGCTGGACCTGCCGCCCGGGACCGGTGACGTGGCCATCTCGCTGGGCCAGAAGCTGCCGAACGCCGAGGTCCTCGTGGTCACGACGCCGCAGGCCGCGGCCGCCGAGGTGGCCGAGCGGGCCGGCACGATGGCGTCGATGATGAACCAGCGCGTGATCGGCGTGGTGGAGAACATGTCCTACCTGGCCGTCACCTGCCCGCACTGCGGGGAGGAGCAGCGGCACGAGGTCTTCGGCCACGGCGGTGGCCAGGACACCGCCGACGGGCTCACCACCCGGCTGGGCTACGACGTCCCGCTGCTGGCGCAGATCCCGCTCGACCCCCGGCTGCGGGCGGGCGGCGACGAGGGCCTGCCCGTCGTCAGCACCGCCCCCGACCAGCCGTCGGCGCGGGCGCTGGCCGAGCTGGCCACCGGGCTCGACCGGCGCGGTCGCGGCCTGCTGGGCCGCCAGCTGGGGCTCGCCCCCGCCGGTCGCTGACGACGGCTCCGCCCGGCTCCCGGGAGTCCCGGGGCGGGCGGTCCGGCTCAGGTCGCGTCGGAGTCGAACGGGGTGAGCACGCGGGCCGGGCCGGCCGCGGCCCCGGCCATCTCCGGCTCCTCGCCCTTGACGCCGTTGATCGCGTCGGCGACGTCGGAGGGCTCCCCGCTCACCGTCGCGGACACGTCGCTGATCTCGGCCTTGACGTCGGCGACGATGGGCTGGACGTCGTCCAGCAGGTGCTTCTGGATGAACGACTTGGGGTTCAGGTCCCGCAGGTCCACGTCCTCGAACCCGGGGCCCAGCTCCTTGGTGATCTGCTCCTGGGCGGTGCCGGCGATGGTCCGGACGTACTGGACGACGCGGGCCGCCTTGCGGGCCAGGTCGGGCAGCCGGTCGGGGCCGAACAGCACCACGGCGATGACCAGCAGGAGCAGGAACTCGGGCCCGTTGATGTCGAGCAGCATCGGCGTCATGCTCACCCCTCCTTGCTGCCCAGCGTGACCCTGGCCGACCGGTCGGCCGAGCCGCGAGTGTAGTCGAGCACGACCGCCTGGCCCGGCCGTCGCGTGCGGATCGTGACGATCAGCTCCTCCATGGTCCGCACCCGCTGGTCGTCGATCCGGGTGACCACGTCCCCCTGCCGCAGCCCCGCGTCGTCGGCGGGGCCGCCGGACTCGACGGTCTGCAGCTGGACGCCCGAGCTGGTGTCCTGCACGGTCGCCCCGATGACGGGGTAGCTGGCCTTGCCCTTCTCCGCGAGCTGCCGGCCGATCTGGCGGGCCTGGTCGACGGGGATGGCGAAGCCGAGCCCGATGTTGCCGGTCTGGCCCTGGCTGGACCCGAGGGTGAGGATCGCGGAGTTCACGCCGATCACGCGTCCGGCGGCGTCGACCAGCGGCCCGCCCGAGTTGCCGGGGTTGATCGGGGCGTCGGTCTGGATGGCGTTGATGTAGGCGGTCGGGGCGTCGGCGTCCGAGCCGCCGTTGACGACGACGGGCCGGTCCTGCGCGCTCACGATGCCCTGGGTGACGGTGCCGGGCAGGCCCAGCGGGGCGCCGACCGCGATGACCGGCTGGCCCACCTCGATGGCCTCGGAGTCACCGAACGGCAGCGGCTCGAGGTCCTCGGAGGCCCGGACCTTGATGACGGCCAGGTCGTAGGAGGGGCTGCGGCCCACCAGGGTGGCGTTCTGCCGACGGCCGTCGGAGAAGACGACGCGGATCCGGTCGCCGTCGGCGGCCCCGGCCACGACGTGGTTGTTGGTCATGATCCGGCCGGCGGTGTCGAGCACGAACCCGGACCCCGTCGAGCTGCCGGTCTGGATCATCACGGTGCCGGGCAGCACCCGCTTGGCGACCTCGACGGTGTCCGCCTGGGCCGGCGGCGCCGGCAGCGGGCGGGCGCTGCCGCTGGTGCCCGGGTCGGCCGGGGCGCTGGTCGCGACCGTCGGGCCGGCCGTGCCGCGGCCGGCGAGCAGCGAGCCGCCGTAGCCGGCCGCACCGCCGACCAGCAGGGCGGTCAGGGCGGCGAGGGCGAGGACCGGCCACAGCCGGCTGCGGCGCCGGGCCGCAGGGCCGGGGAGCGCCGTCGAGCCGGCGCCCGCTGGTGGGGAGAACGGCGGCGGCGGCCCCCAGGCCTGCGGACCGGACGAGGACGGCGGACCCCACGGGGGCGGTGCTGCGGCGTAGGGGGACGGCACGGGAGCCTGGGTCGGCTGGGTGTCGAAGCCGGGCCCGCGCGGCGTCCAGGCGTCCGGGCGGCTCCACTCCCCCACCGGCAGCGGTGCGGTGTCCGCGCCGGCGTCGGTGTCGGCGTGCGGGTCGGTCGCGGCGGTCTGCGGCGTCGCGCCGGGCAGCGGCGGCGGGGCCGGCTCCGGGGCGGGCGGGCGGCCGAACGGGGCCCAGTACTGCTCGTCGGGAGGCGGACCCTGCGGTGCGGGGTCTCCGGGGCGGGGGCCGCCGGAGCTGCTGCCCGGCGGGGTGTTCTCGCCCAATGACCTAGCCCTTCATGTCGGCCAGCAGCGTTCCCCAGCCCTCGCGGATGCGCCCCATCGTAGTGCGCTCCTGCGACGGCTCGTGGGGCAACGAGGCCACGGCGGCGGCCAGCAGGGTGCTGGGTCCGTCGGTGGCCACGGTGAAGACCCGGTCCCCCGACTGCCAGCTGGCCAGGCTGGCCGGACCGGTCCGGGTCCAGGCCCCGAGGGTGGTGTCCCACGACGAGCCGTCCGGTCCGGTGGCGAGGGCGCCGCGCTGCTCGTGCACGCTCACGGTCGAGACGCCGTCGCTGTAGACCAGGTGCACCGCACCCGGCTCGGCCGCCCCGTCGCTGCGCAGCCGGACGAGCGCCAGCCCGGCCAGCCGCTCGTCGCAGGACCAGCCCTCCTGGGCGAGCGCGGGCGCGTTCGAGAGGGTCAGCGTCGTGCTGGCCGCGACCACACCGGCACGCTGGGGCAGGGGGGCCAGCTCCGCGGCGGGCGGGTCCACCTCGACCACGGCGAAGCCGGCCGCGACCAGCGGCCCACCGTCCGCGTCGAACGTCTGCTGGGCCAGCAGCAGGCCGGTGGCCTCGTCGACCCACCAGCGGGCGGCGGGGGTGCCGTCAGCGCGGGTGGCCTGGACGACGGCGGCGGGGCGGCCCGCGGCCTGCCCGTCGGACCAGCCCTCGAGCCGGTGGTGGGAGGCCAGCAGGTCCACGGCGCTGTCGTCGGGCAGCCGACCCGGTCCTGGGGCGGGGGTCGTGCTGCTCGCGACCGCGTCGCCGTCGGCGTCGAGGACCTCGGCGGTGCTGCCCTGGCCCGGCACGGCACGGACCAGGACGGTCGCGGCCACGGTCCCGGCGGCGCTGCGGGAGCGGACGTCCTGGACGCCCCGGTAGCCGACCTGGTCGACCGCCCGCAGGGCGCGGCGGAGCACGCCGGCCGCGGTGACGGCGTCGATGGTGCGGCTCCCGGTGACGGCCGGCGCCCGCCCGCCGACCGGGGCGCGACCGGTGAGGTCGGCCGGGTCGGCGCTGACCACCGCACCGACGGCCGGGTCCACGAGCGGGAGCTGGGCGAGGGTGGCGCCGAGGTCGGCCTGCGCCCGCACCGCCGGGTCGGCGACGGGGGTGAGGGCTGCGGCGGGCGCGGCCACCCAGCCGAGGGCACCGGCCCCCACGACACTGGTGCCGACGGCGAGCGCGGCGGCCGCACGGAGACGGCGGACCCGGCGACGGCTGGTCAGCGTGCCGCGGCGGGTGCGGCGGAAGGGCCGGCACCACAGCGGCGCCCGCGCCTCCGCGCCGGCGATGAGGACCAGTCGCTGCGCGAGGTCGTGCGGGGCCTCGGACGAGGTCCGGCGCCGCAGCGACTCCCGGAGCCGACGGAGCTCGGCGACGTCGTCCCGGCAGGGGGTGCAGTGCACCAGGTGCACGAGCAGCCGCTCCCGGCGCGCGGGCGGCAGCGAGCCGTCGACGAGCGCGGAGCGGTCCTCGGCGAGGGGACGGCAGGGCCGGCGGGTCACCCGACGCGCTCCCGTTCCGCCCGGCCGCGACGCTCGCCGCGGGCCGGTGCGGCCTCGCCCCGCTCCACCTCCACACCGAGGTACCGGCCGCGCTCCCCGGTGGGGCGGCGGTGGGCCAGGGCGGCGCGGAGCTGCGAGCGCCCGCGGTGGATGCGGCTGCGGACGGTGCCGATCTTGATGTCGAGGACCTCGCTGATCTCGTCGTAGCTCAGCCCCTCGATGTCGCAGAGCACGACGGCCGCCCGGAAGTCCGGGGACAGCGCGGCCAGGGCGGCGGCGACGTCGTGGTCGAGGTCGGCGTCGGCGAGCTGCTCGGACGGGGTGGGCCAGCTGCTGGGCAGCCGCTCCTCGGAGCCGTCGGCCATGCCGTCGAAGCGGATCTTCTGCCGGCGGCGGGCGCCGTCCAGGAAGAGGTTCGTGGTGATCCGGTGGATCCAGCCCTCGAAGGTGCCGGGCTGGAAGCGGTGCAGGGAGCGGAAGACGCGGACGAAGACGTCCTGCGTCAGGTCCTCGGCGTCGTGCGCGTTGCCGGTCAACCGGTAGGCCAGGCGGTACACGCGGGCGCTGTGGTCGCGGACGACCTCCTCCCAGGTGGGCGGGGTCCAGACGGGTGGCTCGGCGTCGGAGGTCGCGTCGACCGGCGGCTGCCACTGCTCCGGGTCGGGAGCGGGCCACTGAGCCATGGGGACGACCTCCTTGCGGCCGGGACGGCCACGTTCGGGCCTTCCAGTCTGACCCTCGTTCCTGGCATCCCGCTGGCCGAAGCCTGTGAACGACCTGTGCACCCGTCCCACCTCCCGGTGGCAGAACGCCGTCCAGGACCGGGGCGTTCCCGTCCCCCGCGGTGTCGGTGCCCGGTGGGACGATCTTCCCGCTCGGCGGCCGGCGTCGCCACCCTGCCGCGCGCCGGGCGGAGCCCGTCCCCCACGTCACACCCCGTCGGTGGACTTCACACCCCGGGCAACGGGGGCGGGGACCACCGCAGGGGTGTGAAGTGGGGGACGGACCGGGGCGGGGCGGGGGGGTGGGGCGGGGCGGGCACTGACGGGGGCGACGCGGCGTCGAGCGGGGCGTGGGCGCCGCCCGGGGTCAGACCGGCAGGCCGGCAGCCTCGAGGGCGCGGGCGAGGGCGGCGGTCTCCTCGGCGGTGGCGGGCACCAGGGGCGCGCGCAGGCCGCCGACGGGACGGCCCTGCAGGGCGAGCCCGGCCTTGACGAGGATGACGCCCTGGGTGGCGAAGACGCCGGTGAAGATCGGCAGCAGGCGGCGGTGCCACGCCAGCGCGCCGGCGACGTCCCCGGCGAGGTAGGCCTCGATCATCGCCCGGGTGCCCAGCGCGCTGAAGTGGGTCGAGGTGCCGACGACGCCGACGGCCCCGACCGCGAGCAGCGGGAGGGTCATCGGGTCGTCACCGGAGTAGTAGGCCAGGCCCGTGGCCGCGACCACGGCCGAGCTGGCGACCGGGTCGCCGGTGGCGTCCTTGACCGCGATGACGCGCTCGTGCTCGGCCAGCCGCAGCAGGGTGTCGCGGGCCAGCGGGACGGCGGCGCGGCCAGGGTGGTCGTACAGCATGACGGGCCGGTCGGTCGCGTCGGCGACGGTCCGGAAGTGCTCCAGCAGCCCGGCCTGCGGCGGACGCGAGTAGTACGGCGTGACGACGAGCAGGCCGTGCGCGCCCACCTCGGCGGCCTGCCGGGCCAGCTCGACGGTGTGCGCGGTGGAGAAGGTGCCGACCCCCGTCAGGACGGAGGCCCGGTCGCCGACGGCGTCCAGGACGACGCGGAGCAGCTCGGCCTTCTCGGCGTCGGTGGTGGTCGGGGACTCCCCCGTGGTGCCGCTGATGACCAGCCCGTCGTTCCGCAGGTCGTCGACGAGGTAGGTGGCCAGCGCGGCGGCCGCGTCCAGGTCCAGGGCGCCGTCGGCCCGGAAGGGCGTCACCATGGCGGTCAGCAGACGGCCGAACGGCGGCGTAGGCATGGTCGTCATCCTAGGGTCAGCGCACCCCGGCGGGGTGGAGCCGCTCAGCGCCCGTCGGGGGCGATGACCACCAGCGGGTCGCCGTCGTTCACCACGTCACCGGCGGCGACGACGATCTCCGCCACCGCGCCGGACACCTCGGCCAGCACCGGGATCTCCATCTTCATCGACTCGAGGATGACCACCGGGTCCTCCGCGCTCACCCGCTGGCCGACGGCGACCTCCACCTTCATCACGGCGGCCACCAGCTCGGCGACGACGGTATGGCTCATGAGCCCCATCGTAGGGTGAGCGACGCCTCGTCCGGACCGCCCGGCGGCGGAGTGGAGGCGGTCCGGATGTCGCTAGGGTGAGGCCCGTGACCGCGTCAGGCAAGACCTCCCCCAAGACTGCCCCGAAGCCGGCGACCTGGGCCTACGCCGAGGACTTCGTCGTCGAGCCGGAGGCGGCCACGGCCGCCCGCGAGGCCGCCGTCCCGCTGGGCATCACCTCCGTCGGGCGCGGCTCCGCCGCGACGCTGACACTCCTGGCCCGCGCCGTCCAGGCCCGCCACGTGGTGGAGATCGGCACCGGCGCGGGCGTGTCCGGGCTGGCGCTGTTCGCCGGCATGCGGCCCGACGGCATCCTGACCAGCGTCGACACCGAACCGGCCCACCAGCAGGCGGCGCGGAAGGCGTTCCTCTCGGTGGGCGTGCCCACCCAGCGGTTCCGGCTGATCAGCGGGGACGCGCTGAACGTGCTCCCCCGGCTGAGCGACGGCGCCTACGACCTCGTCTTCGTCGACGGCGACCCGATGGAGTACCCCGAGTACGTCGAGCAGGGCATCCGGCTGCTGCGGCACGGCGGGCTGATCGCGCTCGACAACGCCCTGCTGGGTGACCGCATCGCCGACCCGGGCCAGAACGACGAGGAGACCGAGTCGGTCCGCGCCGCGCTGGAGCTGCTCCGCGACCACGAGGACCTCGTCACCACCCTGCTGCCCGTCGGCGACGGGCTGCTGGTCGCCGCCAAGCGCTGAGCCGGCTCGCGCCCTGAGCCTGTCCCCGCGCCCTGAGCCGGCCGCGGTGGTCGGCCCAGGCCGCGGCGGTCAGCTCTTCTCGACCTTGACACCCTTGCCGACGACGGTGATCCCGGCCTCGGAGACGGTGAAGCCCCGGTCGAGGTCGTCCTGGCTGTTGACGCCGATCTTGGCGCCGTCGGCCACGACGACGTTCTTGTCGAGGATGGCGTTGCGGACGATGGCCTTCTGGCCGATCCGCACGTTGCTGAGCAGCACGGACCGGTCGACCTTCGAGTTCTCGGCCACCCGCACGTTCGGGGACAGCACCGAGCTCTCGATCGAACCGCCGGAGATGATGCAGCCCGGGCTCACCACCGAGTCCAGGGCGAGGCCGCGCAGGGTGAACTTGGCGCCGGGCATCTGGACCGGGTAGGTGGAGATGGGCCAGTCGAGGTTGTAGAGGTTGAAGACGGGGTCGACCGACACGAGGTCCATGTGGGCCTCGTGGTAGGCGTCGATCGTCCCGACGTCGCGCCAGTAGGCCCGGTCCCGATCGGTCGTGCCCGGCACCTCGTTGCTCATGAAGTCGTAGACCTGGGCGTCGCCGGCGTTCACGAACGCCGGGATGATGTCCCCGCCCATGTCGTGCCGGGACGTCTCCAGCGCGGCGTCGCTCGTCAGGGCGTCGATCAGCGCCCGCGTCGAGAAGATGTAGTTGCCCATCGACGCGAACGAGGACTCCGGGTCGTCGGCCAGCCCGGGCGGGTCGGCCGGCTTCTCCAGGAACCGGTCGATCTTGGCGTCGGTGCCGGCGTCGATCACGCCGAACGCGCTCGCCTGGTTCCTCGGCACCCGGATCGCCGCCACCGTGCAGCCCAGGCCGCCGGCGATGTGCGCGTCCAGCATCTGCTCGACGTCCATCCGGTAGATGTTGTCGGCGCCGAACACCACGACGTAGTCGGGCTGCTCGTCCCGGATCAGGTTCATCGACTGGAAGATCGCGTCGGCGCTGCCCTGGTACCAGCGCGGGCCCAGCCGCTGCTGCGCGGGGACCGGGGTGACGTAGTTGCCGAGCAGCGTGGACATCCGCCAGGTGAGGGAGATGTGCCGGTCGAGCGAGTGCGACTTGTACTGGGTGAGCACGGCGATCTGCCGCATCCCGGCGTTGACGAGGTTGGACAGCACGTAGTCGATCAGCCGGTAGGTCCCGCCGAAGGGGACCGCGGGCTTGGCCCGGTCCATCGTCAGCGGCATCAGCCGCTTCCCTTCTCCACCGGCCAGGACGATCGAGAGCACCTTCGCACGCGCTGCCATGGGGAGAAACCTAGGGTGTGGCTCCGGACACCGACAAGGGGGCCCTCCCCGGGATCGTGCTCCTGACCAGCGCGGAGGCCGCTGTGCGACGATGCGCAGCATGAGGCCTGCCAGCGACGACCGGTTGTCCATCTCCCTGCTCACCCGGGAGTACCCACCGACCATCTACGGCGGCGCGGGCGTGCACGTCGCCCAGCTGGTCCCGCAGCTGCGGAAGCTCGTGGACGTCGACGTGCAGTGCATGGGCGAGCCGCGCGAGGGCGCCACGGCGCACCCGGAGACCTACCCGCCGGGGGCCAACGCGGCGCTGCGGGTGTTCGGCGCGGACCTGGCGATGGCCGCGGCGGTGCCGGACGTCGACCTCGTGCACTCCCACACCTGGTACGCCAACCTGGCCGGGCACCTGGCGGGGCTGTTCCACGACATCCCGCACGTGGTGAGCGCCCACTCCCTCGAGCCGCACCGGCCCTGGAAGGCCGAGCAGCTGGGTGGCGGCTACCAGCTCTCCTCGTGGGCCGAGCGGACCGCCTTCGAGGGCGCGGACGCCGTGATCGCGGTCAGCGAGGGGATGCGCTCCGACACCCTCGACTCCTACCGCGACCTGGACCCGGCGAAGGTGCACGTCGTCCGCAACGGCATCGACACCGACGAGTTCGCCCCCGACCCCGGCACGGACGTGGTGACCGGGCTGGGCATCGACCTGGACCGCCCGTCCGTGGTCTTCGTGGGTCGGATCACCCGCCAGAAGGGCCTCATCCACCTCGTCCGGGCCGCCGAGCAGCTCGACCCGGGCACCCAGCTGGTGCTGCTGGCCGGCGCGCCGGACACCCCGGAGATCGCCGCCCAGATCGGCGAGGCGTTCGCGCAGGTGCAGGCCCGCCGCGGCGACGTCATCTGGGTCGAGGAGATGCTCCCCCGCGCCTCGGTCCGGCAGGTGCTGTCGCACGCCACCGTCTTCGCCTGCCCCTCGGTGTACGAGCCGCTGGGCATCGTCAACCTGGAGGCGATGGCCTGCGAGACCGCCGTCGTCGCGTCCGCGGTGGGCGGGATCCCGGAGGTCGTCGTCGACGGCGAGACCGGCTACCTCGTCCCCTACGACCCGGCCCAGGCCGGCGACCCGGCCTTCGTCGCCTCGTTCGAGACCGCGCTGGCGGAGCGGATCAACGCCCTGACCGCCGACCGGTCCACCGCGGACGCCTTCGGCCTCGCCGGCCGGCAGCGCTGCATCGACGAGTTCAGCTGGGCCAAGATCGCCGCCGAGACCGTCGACGTCTACCGGCAGGCCCAGCGCGCGCACGGCTGAGCAGGACCACGACCCGGTCCGCGTCCGAGCGGAGCGCGGACCGACGAGCCCGCCCAGCGCAGACGACGAGGGTCCCGCTGCACTCAGCAGCGAGACCCTCGTCGTCGGTTCCTCACGGGCGGTGCGCCCGTGCGGTCTGGCCTATCCGACCACTTCCTTGAGCGCTCCGGCGAGCTCCTGCGCCTCGCCCGCGTTGAGCTCCACGACGAGCCGGCCGCCACCTTCCAGCGGCACACGCATGACGATCCCCCGTCCTTCTTTGGTGACCTCCATGGGGCCGTCACCAGTCCGCGGCTTCATTGCAGCCATCGCGCATCCTTCTCTGTCGTGATCCGGCGTTTGTGTCCATTGTCGCAGCATCGCCGCCGTTCCCGCCGCGTCGGGGGCCCGTCCGCCGCGCGTCGGGGGCGTCGGAACTGGACCGTTACAGTGCGGCCATGACGACGTCCGGCCTGCGGCTCGAGGTGTCCGACGGGGTCGGCACCCTCACCTTCGACCGCCCGGAGGCGCTCAACGCGCTCGACCTGGCGACCAAGACCGCGCTGCTCGCCGGCCTGGGGGAGCTGGCCGCCGACGAGGGCGTCCGGTGCGTCGTCCTGACCGGGACCGGCCGGGCGTTCTGCGTCGGCCAGGACCTCCGGGAGCACGTCGCCGGGCTCACCGCCGGCACCCCCGAGGACGTCTGGCGCACCGTGCCGGAGCACTACAACCCGATCGCGCTGGCCCTGCACACGCTGGACAAGCCGGTCGTCGCGGCCGTCAACGGGGTGGCGGCGGGCGCGGGCGCGTCGCTGGCCTTCCTCGCCGACCTGCGGGTGGTCGCGGCCTCCGCCAGCTTCACCCTCGCCTTCGCCGGCGTCGGGCTCAGCGCCGACACCGGCGCCTCGTGGACGCTCCCCCGGCTGGTGGGGCCCACCCGCGCCCTGGACCTGCTGTACAGCGGACGCCGGGTGGGTGCGGAGGAGGCGCTGGCCATCGGACTGGCGACCGAGGTGGTCGCCGACGAGGACTTCGCGGAGCACGTGCAGCAGCTCGCCGCCCGGTTGGCGGCCGGGCCGACCCTGGCCTTCGGCACCATGCGGCGAGCCGTCGCGGCGGCCGCCGGGCAGCCGCTGGCCGCCGCCCTGGAGACCGAGGCCGAGGGGATGCGCCGCACCGGCGCCTCGGCCGACCACCGGGCGGCCGTGGAGGCGTTCCTGGCCAGGCGCCCGGCGTCGTTCAGCGGTCGATGACGCTCAGCCCTCGATGACCACGCTGCAGCCCTGGACGTGGTCGTCGACCAGCCCGACGGCCTGCATCAGCGCGTAGGCGGTGGTCGGCCCGACGAACCGGATCCCGTGCGCCTTCAGGGCCTTGGCCAGCGCCGCCGACGCCGGGGTGCTCGCCGGCACCTGGTCGGGGGCGGGCCGCGGTCGGTCCGGCTGCCGGTAGCCCAGCACGAGCTCGGCGAACTCCGCCCCCAGGGCGTCGACGACGCGGGCGTTGGCCACCGCCGCCTCGATCTTCGCCCGGTTGCGGACGATGCCCGGATCGGCCATCAGCCGCTCGACGTCGGCCTCGCCGAACCCCGCGACGACGGCCGGGTCGAAGCCGGCGAACGCCTGCCGGAACCCCTCCCGCTTGCGCAGGATCGTGATCCAGGCCAGCCCGGACTGGAAGGCCTCCAGTGTCAGCCGTTCGTAGAGCCCGCTGACGCTGGTGACCGGTCGCCCCCACTCGTCGTCGTGGTAGGCCAGGTAGTCGGGCGCCCCCAGCGCCCAGGCGCAGCGCAGCCGGCCGTCCGGGCCGGGCAGCACGCTCACGCCCGGCGCTCCGCCCGCGGCACCTCGGCGACCGCGGCCAGCCGGCGCAGGCTCCAGCCGAGACCGAGCCGCATCAGCGGCAGCGCGAGCCCCACGAGCCGGTTGGGCAGCGGCCCACCCGGGACGGTGAACAGCTCCACCGCGCGCACCCGTGTCCGGCCACCGTCCGCGGTCAGCCGGAAGACGCCCTCGCCGGTGAAGCAGGGGCCGAGGTGCAGCACCTCGAGCTCGGCGACGCCGTCGGCCGGCGGGGACCAGCCCGTGACGACGAAGCGGTCGAGCAGTCCGGCGGGGAGCCGGCCCAGCCAGAACCCGGACAGCGCCGTGACGCGCACCCCGAGGCCGGCGTCGCGCGCGCTCAGCACCCGCAGCGTGGTGAGGGGGATCCAGCGCGCCTGGCCGTACCAGTCGACCAGCTCGTCCCAGACCCGCTCGAGCGGGGCGCCGACCTCGGTGGCGACCTCCAGGCGGGTGCTCACGCCGGCCCGACGAGCGGCGGCGGGGCGGGCGGCGGCGACCCCGGCTCCAGCCGCCCGTCGGCCAGGACCGGGCCGGTCCGGAACCCGTCCGTCGCGGGGCCGGTCCGGTCGGGCCCGGTCAGCTGCGCGATCCGGGCGTCCCGCTCGGCGATCTCGGTGGCCAGCCGTTCCAGCAGCTCGTCCACCTGGCCCATCGCGTAGCCGCGGAGGGCGGTGCCGAAGCGGGCTCCGCGGACGTCGTCGGCCCCCAGCGGACCCTCAGGCAGCTGCTGGCGGAAGACGTCCTCGACCGGGTCCCTGCTCATCTCACCCACGCCTCCCGCTGCTGCCACCGCCGCGACCCCGAGGGCGGCGACGGCCACCACGGCGATGATCCACTCCATGTCCTGATCGTGCCAGACGGCACCGACAGGACGCCGTCCTCAGCCGCCCGAGCGGCCGGCGGCGACCAGGGCGACGGCCTCGTCGAGGTCGTCGGTCAGCTGGAGCAGGTCGAGGTCGCGCTGGGCCACCGAACCGTGGCGCAGCGCGGTGTCGCGGAACCAGTCGAGCAGCCCCTGCCAGTAGGACGAGCCGAACAGCACGACCGGGAAGGACGTCACCTTCTGGGTCTGGACCAGGGTGAGCGCCTCGAACAGCTCGTCGAGGGTGCCGAAGCCGCCGGGCATCACCACGAACCCCTGCGCGTACTTGACGAACATCGTCTTGCGGGCGAAGAAGTAGCGGAAGTTGATCCCGAGGTTCACGTGGCGGTTGAGCCCGGACTCGAAGGGCAGCTCGATGCCGAGGCCGACCGACACCCCGCCGGCCTCCGCGGCCCCCTTGTTGGCGGCCTCCATGATCCCGGGCCCGCCGCCGGTGATCACGGCCAGGCCGGTCTCCGCGAGCCGGCGACCGAGCTGCTCGGCGGCGGCGTAGCTCGGGTCGTCCGAGGACGTCCGGGCGGAGCCGAAGACGGCGACGGCCGGGCCGAGCTCGGCCAGCGTGCCGAAGCCCTCGACGAACTCGGACTGGATGCGGAGCACCCTCCAGGGGTCGGTGTGCAGCCAGCTGGCCGAACCCTGGCTGTCCAGCAGCCGCTGGTCGGTGGTGGTGTCGGGCACCTGCTCGCCCGCGCGCAGCACCGGCCCCTGCATGTAGCGCTCTCGCTCGTTCAGCACGCCGTCAGCCTAGGTCGCGCCCGCGCCCGCAGTGCCTCGGCAGCGACGCGTGAACCGGTGGTGACCGGACGCACCACCCGTGCAGGCGTTCCGCCGGGGCGGGGTCAGGACAGCCAGCGGACCAGGGCGTCGCGGCAGGCGACGACCTCGTCGCCCGGGCAGAACTCGTCGTCGGCGTGGGCCTTGCCGGGATCGCCGGGGCCGAAGTTGACCGCCGGGACGCCGCGGGCGCTGAACCGGGCGACGTCGGTCCAGCCGAACTTGGCGCTGGGCTCGCCGCCGACGGCGGCCAGGAACTCCGCGGCCGCCGGCTGGTCCAGCCCGGGCCGGGCGCCGGGCGCGACGTCGGTGACCCGGACCGGGAAGCCGTCGAGCACCTGCCGGACGTAGGCCTCCGCCTGCGCGGGCGACTTGTCGGGGGCGAAGCGGTAGTTGACCTCGACGTCGCAGCGGTCGGGGATGACGTTGCCCGCGATGCCGCCGCTGATCCCGACGGCGTTGAGCCCCTCCCGGTAGGTCAGCCCGTCGACCACGACCTCCTGCGCCTGGTGGGCGGCGAGGGCCTGCAGCACCGCGCCGGCGTCGTGGACGGCGTTGTGCCCCTTCCAGGACCGGGCGGAGTGGGCGGCGACGCCGGTCAGCTCGACCACCACCCGCATGGTGCCCTGGCAGCCGCCCTCGATGCGCGCGTTCGACGGCTCGCCCAGCACGGCGAACACGCCGTCGAGGTGCTCCGGGTGCTCCGCGGCCAGCCGGTTGAGCCCGTTCCTGGCCTCCTCGACCTCCTCGTTGTCGTAGAAGAGCCAGGTGACGTCGCGGCTCGGGGCGGTCAGCGCCACCGCGGCCGAGAGCTGGGCCGCCACCCCGCCCTTCATGTCGCAGGCCCCGCGGCCGTGCACCAGGGTCCGGCCGTCCTCCTCGGTCACCCGTGACGGCACGTTGCCGGCGATCGGGACGGTGTCCAGGTGGCCGGCGATGACGACGCGCTCGGCGCGGCCCAGCTCCGTCCGGGCGACGACGACGTTCCCGGTCCGGCTGACCCGCAGGTGCGGGTAGGGGGTCAGCGCCTGCTCGACGAGGTCGGCGACCGCCTGCTCGTCGCCGCTGACCGAGGGCACGTCGACCAGCCGGCGGAGGAGGTCGACGGGGTCGCCCTCGAGGTCCAGGGGGGTAGCCATCCCGGCACCCTACGCGCCGCCCGCGGGCTCAGGGGCCTGTCAGGCCCCCCGGTACGCTTCCCGCCATGACCGACGCCGCCGCCGCCGCCGCCCGCCCCGCCTGGGGCTGGGGACTGGCCACCGTGCACACCTCCGGGCAGGTGCTGGACACCTGGTTCCCCTCCCCCGCGCTCGGCTCGCCGGGTGCCGAGGAGGCACCGGGCTCGCTGCGCTCCGCCGAGTCCGCCGACGAGGTCCGCGGCACGCGCACCGAGGTGGTGCGGGTCGTCGCCGACCTCGACGCCGCTCCCGCCGGCGCCGCCGACGTCTACCTCCGGCTGCACCTGCTCAGCCACCGCCTGGTGACGCCGCGCAGCATCAACCTGGACGGCGTCTTCGGCCTGCTGCCCAACGTCGTCTGGACCAGCGCCGGCCCCTGCGCCGTCGAGGGCTTCGAGACCGTCCGCGCCGCGCTGCGGGCCCGGCACGGCCACGTCACCGTCTTCGGGGTCGACAAGTTCCCCCGGATGGTCGACTACGTGCTGCCGGCCGGCGTCCGGATCGCCGACGCCGACCGCGTCCGCCTGGGGGCCCACCTCGCCGCCGGCACGACCGTCATGCACGAGGGCTTCGTCAACTACAACGCCGGCACCCTGGGCAGCTCGATGGTCGAGGGCCGGATCTCCGCCGGGGTGGTGGTCGGCGCCGACTCCGACGTGGGCGGCGGCGCCTCCATCATGGGCACGCTGTCCGGCGGCGGCACCGAGGTGATCAGCCTCGGCGAGCGCTGCCTCGTCGGCGCCAACGCCGGGATCGGCATCGGGCTGGGCGACGACTGCGTCGTCGAGGCCGGGCTCTACGTCACCGCCGGCACCAAGGTCACGCTGCCGGACGGCCACGTCGTGAAGGCCCGCACCCTGTCCGGAGAGCCGAACCTGCTGTTCCTGCGGAACTCCGTCACCGGGGCCATCGAGGTCCGGCGTCGCCAGGGCGTCGGGGTGGAGCTGAACCAGGCCCTGCACGCCAACTGAGCGTGGCCACCCGACCGACGGCCCTCGGGCTGGGCTGCCTCGTCGTCGCCGTGGTGCTGGTGGCCGCGGCCGCCGTGGCGGGCTTCACCGCGCTCCGCGACCGGGGGGCGACGCCGCCGGTCCCCGGGCAGCAGCGCTGCGTCGCGACCGCCGGCGACCGCTCGGTGGCCCTCGACCTGGAGCAGGCGCGGCTCACCGCGATCATCGTCGGGCTGTCGGTGCGGCGGGGGCTGGCGCCGCGCGCCGCCTCCATCGCGATGGCGACGGTCTACCAGGAGACCGGCATCCGCAACCTCGACGGCGGCGACCGCGACTCGGTGGGCCTCTTCCAGCAGCGGCCGTCGCAGGGCTGGGGCTCGCCCGAGGAGCTGCAGGACCCCTACTACGCGACCGGGAAGTTCTACGACGCCCTGGTGAAGGTCGACGGCTGGCAGAGCGGCGACATCAACGACGTCGCGCAGGCCGTGCAGCGCAGCGGCTACCCCGAGGCGTACCGCGACCACGAGGCCGACGCCCGGGTGCTGGCCAGCGCGCTGACCGGCCAGTCCGCCGCGGCGTTCAGCTGCCTGGACCGGCAGGAGGCCGACGGGGACGCCGCAGCGCTCGCGGACTCGCTCACCCAGACGTTCGGGGAGGTCCGCCCGGCGCGGGAGGGCCGGGTGGTCACCGTCCAGGCCCGCAGCGACGCGCTGGCCTGGGCCTACGCCGGCCACGCCGTGGCGAACGCGGCGTCCTCGGGGGTCGTGGAGGTGCAGACGCTGGGGCGGGTGTGGCGGGCCAGTGGCCAGGACCTGCCGCGCTGGGCCGAGGCGGCCACGCCGGCGCCCCGGCCGCGCACGGTCACCATCACCGTGCGCTGAGTCCCGGCGACCCGGCCGGGCTCAGCCCAGCAGGCGACGGGCCGCCGCCCCGACGCGCTCGTCGGTCGCGGTCAGCGCCACCCGGACGTGCCGCCCGGCGGCGGTGCCGTAGAAGTCGCCGGGGGCCACCAGGACGCCGTGACCGGCGAGCAGCTCGACGGAGTCGCGGCCGTCCTCGTCGCGGGTGGCCCACAGGTACAGCCCGGCCTCGGAGTGCTCGACCCGGAAGCCCGCGGCCTCCAGCGCCGGCCGGAGCACCTGCCGGCGCGCGGCGTAGCGGGCCCGCTGCTCGGCGACGTGGGCGTCGTCGGCCAGCAGCACGGTCATCGCGTCCTGGACCGGCCGGGGCACGATCATCCCGGCGTGCTTGCGGACGGCCAGCAGCTCGGCCACGAGCGCGGGGTCACCGGCGACGAACCCGGCCCGGTAGCCGGCGAGGTTGGACCGCTTGGACAGCGAGTGCAGGGCCAGCAGCCCGTGGTGGTCGCCACCGCTGACGGACGGGTGCAGCACCGAGACCGGCTCCGCCTCCCAGCCGAACTCGCCGTAGCACTCGTCGGAGGCGACCACGGCCCCGCGCTCCCGGGCCCAGGCCACGCGCTCGGCCAGCACCGCGGGCGCCAGCACCTCACCGGTCGGGTTGGACGGGGAGTTGAGCCAGACCAGGGCCGGGCGCTCGTCGCCGAGCACGGACAGGTCGTCGACGGCCCGGGTCCGGCAGCCCGCCATCGTGGCGCCGACCAGGTAGGTCGGGTACGCGGTCGTCGGCAGCACCACCAGGTCCTCGGGACCGAGGCCCAGCAGGGTGGGCAGCCAGGCGACGAGCTCCTTGGTGCCGATCACCGGCAGGGCGGCCGCCGGCGGCACCGTCGCCCCCCAGCGTCGCGCGAGGTAGCCGGCCATGGCGTCGCGCAGCTCGGGCGTGCCGGCGGTCTGCGGGTAGCCGGGGCTGTCCGCCGCCCCGGCCAGCGCCTGCCGGCCGAGGGCCGGGGTGGGGTCGACGGGGGTGCCGACCGAGAGGTCGACCAGGCCGTCGGGGTGGGCGGCGGCGCGGGCCTTGGCGGCGGCCAGGGTGTCCCACGGGAAGTCGGGCAGCCCGGCCGCCAGGCTCACGACGCGTCCCCGGTGCGGGCAGGCCTCACTCGGCCTGCTCCTGCGGGGGGAGCGCCTCGATGAGCGGGTGGTCCTTCTCGATGACGCCCATCTTGGCGGCGCCACCGGGCGAGCCGAGGTCGTTGAAGAACTCGACGTTCGCGTTGTAGTAGGGCTTCCACTCCTCGGGCGTGTCGTCCTCGTAGAAGATCGCCTCCACCGGGCAGACCGGCTCGCAGGCCCCGCAGTCGACGCACTCGTCGGGGTGGATGTAGAGCATCCGCTTCCCCTCGTAGATGCAGTCGACGGGACACTCCTCGACGCAGGCCCGGTCCTTCAGGTCCACACAGGGCTGGGCGATGACGTACGTCACGAGGTCACTCCTAGGTCGTCCCGGCGGGTCAGGCCGGAGGTCGTGCCGGATCTGGGCGGTGCGGCGGCGGGCCGCGCTCGCCCGCCTAGTATCGCCTCCCCGGGCGCAGGCCCTCCACTGAGGCTGACCTACGGAACGGACGCCATGCCCGCTGACGACCCCCTCGCCCCCGCCGCCCCCGGCCAGCGCTGGGTCGTCCGGCACCGGCTGCCGGACGGCTCGGCGACGGACGTCACCGGCTGGGTGGACCAGCTCGCCCCGGGGCACGTGCACCTCGGCACCGCCGACGGGCAGCGGCACGTCGTCGACCGGTCGACGGTGCTGGCGGCCCGCCGCGCCCCGGCTGCCGCGGGTGGGCCGCCACCGGAGCGGACCAGCGCCGACGAGCTGGAGCACCTGTCGGTCCCCGGCTGGCTGGCGCTCGCCGAACCGCTCGGGGAGTGGACGCTGCGCGCGGGCGGCGGCTTCACGGGTCGGGCGAACAGCTGCCACGCGGTGGGCGACCCCGGCGTCGACGTCGCCGAGGCGGCCCGGCGGGTGGTGGCGCACGCGGCGGCGCACGGCATCCCCCCGCTGGCCTCCGTCGTCGACGGCGGCGAGCCGGAGGCGGCCCTGCGGGGTCTCGGCTGGGTGGACGCCTACGTCCCGACCGACGTGCTGGCCGTCCGGCTGGCCGACCTGCTGGGGACCGCCCCGCCCGACGCGCGGGCCCGGGTCACCCTCGACCTCGAGGTGGGGTGGTGGAACGCGTACGGCGAGAGCCGCCCGAACGACGCCGACCCGGGCCTGCTGCGGCTCGTGCTGGCCGGGCACCCACCCCGCGCGTTCGGCTCCACCGGTGACCCGGCCCGGCCCACGGCGATCGGGCGCGGGCACCTCAGCGGGGCGTGGCTCGGCTGCGCGGCCCTGTGGACGCGCCCCGAGGACCGGCGGCAGGGGCTGGCGACGGCGGTGCTGCGCCGGCTGGGGCACTGGGCCGCCCGGCACGGGGCCCGCTACGCCTACCTGCAGGTGGCCACCGCCAACGCCGAGGCCCACGCGGCCTACGAGCGGCTCGGTTTCCGCCGGCACCACGCCTACCGCTACCTCGCGCCGCCTCGCACCGCGGCCTGAGCCACGCACCGGGGCCTGAGCCGAGCACCGCGCCCTGAGCCTGTCGAAGGCCCTTCGACGAGCTCAGGGAACGGAGCCACTCGACAGGCTCGGGGAACGGAGCAGGGCTCAGCCGCAGCGGATCCGGTCGGTCGGGCCGTAGCGCCAGGAGAAGTTCTCCCGCTTGGCGACCTCGCCGTCGCGGTAGAACAGCCGCGCGTAGGTGACGTCGAAGCCCTGCGCCGGTGCCTGCGGCTCGCAGGAGCCCGAGGTGTCGGTGAGGTCGCGGCCGCTGGTGAAGTTGGACTTGGCGGGCGTCGTCGACTCGACCTTGTCCCAGGTCTTGGTCGACCACATCTTCACCGTGATCGAGCCGCGGCTGCTGCCGGTGGCCTTCACCGTGCCGGCCTGGACCAGGATCCCGTACTTCGTGTCGTTGGTGAAGCGGAGGTCCAGGTCGGGCCAGGCGACCGTCGCCTCGCGGCCCGGCGGGTACCGGTCGATGTAGAGGGTGTGGGGCTGGTGCTCGACGTCCTTCAGCCCGGCGAAGAACATCGCGTTGTAGGTGGTGGTGGCGCTCTGGGAGACGCCGCCGCCCAGCTCGCGCTTGAACTTGCCGCCCGAGATGATGAAGCCCTCGGTGAAGCCGTTGGCCGCGGTGCGCTCGCCGACCACCTCGTTGAGCGAGAACGTCTCGCCCGGCTTCAGCACCGTGCCGTTGATCAGCTCGGCCGCCCGGCCGATGTTGACGTTGCGGTACTCGGCGTAGGGGAAGTAGGTGGTGTACTCCCCCGTCACCTCCCTGATGCCGAGCTTCTCGGCGTCGGCGGTGGTGAACTCCGCCTTCGCCCCGCCGAGCTCGACGTCGGCCGTCCGCTCGTCGCCGGACCTCGTCAGCACGGGCTCGACGGCGGCGGCCAGCGCCTTGGCGCTGACCGTCGTGCCGTCGACGGCGGGCACGACCACCGGCTTGCCGCCCGAGATCTTCACGGTGGCGTCGCGCGGCCTGCTCAGCTCGACCTCGTCGACGGCGTCGTCGGCGGCCTCGCGCAGGGCGCCGGCGTCGAGGGAGGGCTGCAGACCGCCGTCCTGGGCGCGGAACGTGAGAGCCTTCGCGATCATGGCCGGCGTCACCGTGAAGTCGCCGGCCCCGCCCGCCTCGACGGTCACCGGACCGGAGACGGCCGGCTCCGCGTACTCCGCGCGGACCTTCTCGGCCTCCGCCGTGGTGACCAGCGGCGCGCTGACCTCGGCCGGCAGCTCCACCGGCTGAGCGCCCAGGTAGCCGTCGTGGACCGCCTGGACGGCCCCCTCGCGGTCCACCGCCAGCCCCTCCGCCGCCTTCGTGAGCTCGACGTCGGTGCCGTCGTAGGCCAGCCGGGCGTCGGCTGGTTCCCGGTCCAGGCCCTCGGCCGTGGCGGCGACGGCGGCCGCGAGAGCGCCCTCGTCGACGGCGGCGACCGCCCGGGTGGGCGAGCCGCCGGTCAGCACGCGCCAGATCGCGCGGGGGTCGAGGCTGCGTCCGCCCGCCGCCCGCAGGCTGGCGTCGACGTCGAGGGCCAGGCCGGCCTCGCGCGGGTCGAGGCTGGCGTCCTGGCCACCGGCGCGCAGCTCGAGGGGCGCGGTCGAGCGCGGGCCCAGCTCAGCCGTCAGCCGCTCCGCCGCCGCGGCGGTGCTGAGCCCGCCGACGTCGACGCCCGAGACCACGGCGTTGCGGGGCAGCCGGTCCCCGGCGACCAGGTACCCGACGACGTAGAGCACCAGCAGCACGGCGGCGAGCCCGCCGAGCGCGAGCAGGGCGGTGCGCCGGCCCCGTCCGTGGCCGCCGGCCGGGTCCTGAGCCGGGCCCGGGCCCGGGCCCGGCACGGCCGGTCGGGTCGTCGTCTCGTCGAGGCCGGGGTCGTCGGGGATGGTGCTGCTCAAGGTCTACCTCGGGTCGGACGGCGGGCGGGCGCCCCGCATCCTACGTGAGCGCCCTGACCAGACCCGCCCTGCGGCGAGCCCGCCGGCCCGGGTCAGACCAGGCCGACGAAGAGGTCGTCGGCCGGGGCGCCGGTCTCGGGGAAGGGCGTCCCGGCCACGAAGCGGTAGTGCTCGGTGGCCCACATCGCGTGGCCGAGCACCGCCGTCCCGGCGAAGAAGGGTCCGTCCTCGGTGATCTGCGTGGCGTGCGCCCGCATGGCGGCCAGCTTCGCCGCCACGTGCTCCTCGCTGGTGATCTCGGCCACGATGCCCTCGTCCTCGGGACCGGTGTCCGGGTCGTCCGGCTCCAGGCCCCAGTCGGCGAAGCTCTCGGTGTCGCCCGCGGCCCGGAGCCGGGCCACGGCCTCCCGCAGCCGGGCGCGGCTCATCGTGTTCCACAGCACGCGCGGGATCGACCACGCCGCACCGAGGTCGGGGCGGTAGGACGGCATCCCGGCCAGCAGGTAGCCGTACATCGCGACCCGGTGGGCCTGCACGTGGTCCGGGTGGCCGTAGGCGCCGTCCTCGTCGTAGGTGACCAGCACGTGCGGGCGCCGGTCGCGGATCAGCGGCACGAGCTCGTTGGTCGCCTCGAGCAGGTCGGCCGTCCAGAACGTGCCGTCGCGGAGCACGTCGCGGGCGACGGCCTTCCGCTGCTCGTCGTAGGCCATGCCGGAGTCGCGGAACCGGTAGTCCCCGCCGAGGCGGACGAAGTCGGTGATGCCGAGCGCCGCCATGGCCCGCTCGAGCTCGGCCAGCCGGGTGGGGCCGAGGTCGTCGTCGTGCTCGGCCCCGAGGTGCTCGAGCTCGGGGACGAGGACCTCGCCCTCCTCGCCGAGGGTGCAGGTCACCAGGGTGACACCCGCGCCCTCCGCGGCGTAGCGGGCCATGGTGACCCCGTTGCCGATCGTCTCGTCGTCGGGGTGGGCGTGGACCAGCATCAGCCGCCGGTCCGCCGTCGCGGTCGCAGTCACGGCCCACACCCTAGACCGAGCGGGACACCGTCCCGGGCTAGACCGGGCGGGACTCCGTCCCGACCAGCGCGAGCGGGGCCGCGTAGTGGCAGGCGGAGTCGTGCGCCGACACCCCGTCCGGCCGGGCCTCCAGCAGCGGCACGTCGGTGGTGCAGCGCTCCTGGGCCTTGAAGCACCGGGTGTGGAAGCGGCAGCCGGACGGCGGGTTGGCCGGGCTCGGGACGTCGCCGACCAGCTTGATCTGCTTCCGGAGCCCGCGCAGCGTCGGGTCGGGCACCGGCACCGCGGAGAGCAGCGCCTGCGTGTAGGGGTGCGTGGGCCGGTTGTAGATCTGGTCCTCGTCGCCGATCTCCACCATGCTGCCCAGGTACATCACCGCCACCCGGTCCGAGATGTGCCGGACGACCGACAGGTCGTGGGCGATGAAGACGTAGGCCAGCCCCAGCTCGTCCTGCAGCCGCTCGAGCAGGTTCACCACCTGGGCCTGCACCGAGACGTCCAGCGCGGAGACCGGCTCGTCGCAGATCAGCACCTTCGGGTTCAGCGCGACCCCGCGGGCGATGCCGATCCGCTGCCGCTGGCCGCCCGAGAACTGGTGCGGGTAGCGGTTGATGTGCTCGGGGTTGAGCCCGACGAGGTCGAGCAGGTCCTGGACGCGCCGCCGCCGGCCGCCCTTGGGGACGACGTCGGGGTGGATCTCGAAGGGCTCACCGATGATGTCGCCGACGGTCTTGCGGGGGTTCAACGACGTGTAGGGGTCCTGGAAGACGATCTGGATGTCGCGGCGGAGCCGGCGCATCGCGCTGCCGCGCTGGGCGTACATGTCGACGCCGTCGAAGGTGAGCTTGCCGGCCGTCGGCTCCTCGAGCCGCATGAGCATCCGCCCGAGGGTCGACTTCCCGCAGCCCGACTCGCCCACGACGCCCAGCGTCTCGCCCCTGCGCAGCTCGAACGAGACGCCGTCGACCGCCTTGACGTGCCCCACGGTCCGGCGCAGCACGCCCGCCCTGATCGGGTAGTGCTTGACCAGGCCCTCCGCCTGGAGGATCACCTCGTTGCTCATGCCGTCCCTCCGTCGACGCCGGTCTGCACGCCCGGCTCGGTGGCCCCGTCGTCCACGAGCACCTCGCCGTCGATCTCCCGCCTGGTCTGCTGGGCCGTGCCGGCGAGCACGTCCTCGGCGAAGTGGCAGGCACTGCGCCGGTGGTGGCCGATCACCCGCAGCTCCGGGGGCGGGTCCACGCGGCAGACGTCCTGGGCGTACCGGCACCGGGGGTTGAACGAGCAGCCGGCCGGGATCCGCATCAGGTTCGGCGGCAGGCCGCCGATCGCCGCCAGCTCCTGCCCCTTCTGGTCGAGCCGCGGGATGCTCTCCAGCAGACCCTTCGAGTACGGGTGCGCGGGGCGTCCGTAGAGGTCGAAGACGTCCGCGTGCTCGACGATCCGTCCGGCGTACATGACGGCGATCCGGTCGGCGACGTCCGCGACCACGCCCAGGTCGTGGGTGATCAGGATGAGCCCCATCCGGCGCTCCTCCTGCAGCTCCTTGAGCAGGTCCATGATCTGGGCCTGCACGGTGACGTCGAGGGCGGTGGTCGGCTCGTCGGCGATCAGCACCGCCGGGTCGAGGGCGATGGCCATCGCGATCATGATGCGCTGCCGCATGCCGCCGGAGAACTGGTGCGGGTAGGCCTTGACCCGCTGCCGGGCGCCGGGGATCTGCACCCGCTCCATCAGCCGGATGGCCTGCTCCTGGGCGTCGGACTTGTTCAGCCCGCGGTGCTTCCGGAACATCTCGGCGATCTGCCAGCCCACCGTGAAGACCGGGTTGAGCGAGCTCAGGGCGTCCTGGAAGACCATCGAGATCTCCGGTCCGCGGACCTGGCGCCGCCGCTCCTCGGGCATGGTCAGCAGGTCCTCCCCGCAGTAGCAGATCTCGCCGCCGGTGACGAACCCCGGCGGGGAGTCGAGGATGCCCATCACGGCCTGCGCGGTGACGGACTTGCCCGACCCCGACTCACCGAGGATCGCGAGCGTCTCGCCCTCGTGCAGGGCGAACGAGACGCCGTTGATCGCCTTCGCGACGCCCTCCCGGGTGCGGAACTCCACCTGGAGGTCGGCGACGTCGAGCAGCAGGCCGTCCTGGGCCTGCCAGCGCTGCTGCTGACCGGCCTCGAGGCGGTCGGGGGTGACGGCGGAGGACACGCGGGCCTCGTTTCTCAGCGGAGCTTGGGGTCGAGGGCGTCGCGGACCGCGTCGCCCAGCATGATGAACGCGAGCACGGTCAGGGACAGGAAGATGCTGGGGAACAGCAGCATGTGCGGGGCCACCCGGATCAACCCGATCGCCGACGCGTCGGAGATCGCGGTGCCCCAGGAGATCGCCGGCGGCTGCAGCCCGATGCCCAGGAAGGACAGGGTCGCCTCGGCGGCGATGTACACGCCCAGGTTGATCGTCGACACGATGATCACCGGGGCGAGGGCGTTGGGCAGGATGTGCCGGAAGATGATCCGGCTGTTGTTGGCGCCCAGCGCCCGGGCCGCCTGCACGTAGTCGTTCGGCTTCACCTGCAGCACGCTCGAGCGCATCAGCCGGGCGATGTTGGGCCAGCCGAGCAGCGCGATGAACGCCACGATCTTCAGCACCTGCAGGATCAGCGGGGTGTCGAGGTCGTTCGGGAAGGTGAAGAGGAACAGGATGCCGCCCAGCAGCAGCGGCAGGGCGAAGAAGATCTCCCCGATCCGGGCCAGCAGGGCGTCCAGCCAGCCACCCCGGTAGCCGGCGACGAGGCCGACGGCCCCGCCGAGCAGCGTCGTCGCCAGGGTCGACAGGACACCGACGAGGATCGAGGCGCGGGCGCCGTAGATCGTCCGGGCGTAGACGTCGTAGCCCTGGCTGTCGAAGCCGAACAGCCCGCCGCTGAGCGACGGCTTCTCGCGGGCCCGGTTGAGGTCGGCACTGGTCGGGTCGGTCGAGGTGAACAGCTGCGGCACGGCCGCCATCACCACGAACAGCAGGATCAGCACCGCGGCGATCCAGAACAGGGGGTTGCGGCGGAGCTCGCCCCAGGCGCTCGCCCACAGGGAGTGCCCGCGGACGGCGCCGGCCGGCTGGACCGTCGCCGCCTCCTGGGCGGGTCCGCCGCCTCCGCTCAGGCTGACGTCAGTCATTGCTGATCCTCGGGTCCAGGACGCCGTACAGGATGTCGACGAGCAGGTTGGCCAGCAGGAAGATCACGACGAGCACCGTCACCGCGCCGACGACGGAGGTGCCGTCGCGCTGGGCGATGCTGCGGAAGATGAAGCCGCCGACGCCGTTGATGTTGAAGATCCGCTCGGTGACGATGGCGCCGCCCATCAGCGCGCCCAGGTCGGCACCGACGAAGGTGATCACCGGGATGAGGGAGTTGCGCAGGGTGTGCACGCCCACGATGCGGCCCTGGGTCAGGCCCTTCGCCCGGGCGGTCCGCACGTAGTCGGAGCGGAGGTTCTCGGCGACGTTGCCCCGGGTCAGCCGCGCGACGTAGGCGACCGAGGTCGAGCCCAGCACCAGGGCGGGCAGGATCAGCTGGTCGATGGTGCCCTGGGTCGCGGTGATCGGGAACCAGCCGAGCTGGACGCCGAACACCAGCTGGGCGAGGGCACCGATGACGAAGATCGGGATGGAGATGACGACGAGGGTGCTGACCAGCACGAGGTTGTCCAGGAAGCCACCCCGCCGGATCCCCGTCAGCACGCCGGCGACCACGCCCACGACCAGCTCGAACGCCACCGCCATCAGCGCCAGCGTGATCGTGGTCGGGTACCGCTCGATGAGCTCGGCGGCGACGCTGTTGCCGAAGAAGTTGGTGCCGAGGTCACCCTGGAGCAGCTTGCCCATGTAGAAGCCGTACTGGACGAGCAGCGGCTGGTCGAGGTGGTACTCGGCGGTGAAGGCCTGGGCGTAGGCCGGGGAGCAGGGCCGCTCACCGCACCGCCCGGAGAGGGGGTCGCCGGTGGCGAACACCATCGCGAAGATCAGGAACGTCGTCCCGAGCGCTACGGGGATCATCTGCAGCAGCCGGCGGATGATGAACTTGCCCATGGGTCTCCCCTCGTCTCAGTCAGGTTAGAAGACAGGACGCGCGCCGCGCCCGCCACCCTGCTCGCCCCCGAGCAGGGGTGAGGGGGCCGGCGCGAGCGCCGGCCCCCTCGACCACAGGTCAGACGTGCTTGATGGCGGTGAGGTCGACGACCCCGAAGGCGTTCATCTTCACGTTCGTGACGTTCGTGGAGTAGCCGGCCTGGAAGGACCGGTTCCACAGCGGCGCGGTCGGGAAGTCCGCGGCCAGGGTGGCCTCCGCCTGCTGGTACAGGGTGTTGGCCTCGTCGACCGACGGCGCGGCCGCAGCCTGGGCCAGCTCGTCGTCGAACTTGGCGCTCGAGTAGCGGGCGTAGTTGGAGTCCGCCCCGGTGCCGTAGATCGGCGCCAGGAAGTTCTCGATCGAGGGGTAGTCCTGCTGCCACGCGTTGCGGAAGATGCCCTTGATCTCGTCGTTCTCGAGCTTGTTGTTGTAGGTCGCGAAGTCGACGACGGGGGTGGCGACGACCTCGATGCCGAGGGTGTTCTTGATGGAGTTGGCGACCGCCTCGCTCCACTGCTTGTTGTTGGCGCCGTCGGCGTTGTAGCTCATCGTCAGCGTGCCGTCGTAACCACCGGCCGCCGTGAACATCTCCTTGGCCTTGGCGGCGTCGAAGGTGCAGGCCTCACCGCACTGGCCGGCCTTGTAGCCGTCGACCGTGGGGGGCACCCAGCCGTCGGCCTTCTGCACCGAGCCGTTGAAGATCTGCTTGATGATCAGGTCGCGGTCGATCGCCATCGAGATGGACTTGCGCAGCTCCGGGCTGGCCTTGAGCTTGTCGTCGGCCGGGGAGAACGTGACCCACGTGTTGCCGCCGACCGGCTGGTCGATGAAGCGGTTCTCCAGCTCGGTCTTGTAGGCGTCGCCCACGAGCCGGTCGGACGGGACCTGCTCGACGTAGTCCAGCTGGTTGCCCAGCAGGTCGTTGTAGGCCGCGGTCGGGTCGGAGTAGATCCGGTAGTTGACCTTGTCGACGCTCGGCTTGTACTGGCCGCCGTAGTTCGGGTTCTTCTCGAGCACGATGTTGGTCGCGGTGTTCTCGGTGATCATGAAGGGGCCGGCGCCGATCGGGGCCTTCTCCTGGTCCTTCGCCCCGGTCCCGGTGAAGAACGAGTCCGGCAGCGGTGCGAACGCGCTGTAGCCGAGGCGCACGGGGAGGTTCGAGACCTTCTCCGTGGTCTGGATGGTGAAGGTGGCGTCGTCGACGACCTTCAGGCCGGTGAGGGTCTTGGCCTTGTCCACGCCCTTGCAGTCGGTCGTGTTGATGTCGGCGTAGCCCGCGAAGGGGGTGAAGAAGTAGTTGGCGTCCTGGCCGTTGGCGCAGTTGGCGGAGTAGTTCCAGGCGTCGACGAAGTTCTTGGCCTTGACGTCGGTGCCGTCGGAGAACTTGTAGCCGGCCTTCAGCTTGACGGTGAAGGTCTGGTTGTCCGTGGTCTCGATGCTGTCCGCGATGTCGTTCTCGGGGGCCGCGGTCTCGGTGTTGTAGTGCACCAGCCGGGCTGCGATGGCGTCGAGGACGTTGCCGCCGCAGGTCTCGCTCGTCAGACCGGGCAGCAGACCCTTCTGAGGCGTGCAGCCCTGGATGGAGATCTCACCTCCGGTCGTGCCGGCGGCCTGGCTCGAGCCGGCGTCCGGTGTGGTGCTGCCTCCGCCACCGCACGCGGTCGCCAGCAGGGCGATCGACGTGAGGGATGCGGCGGCCAGTGCGCGAGTTCGTGCTCGCATGGTCTACCTCCAGGAAGTTGCGCTCTCGTGGTGCGCGGCGAGGGTGGGTCGGATCCCGACCCACACGATGGACAAGTCTTAGGTGACAAAACTGCTAACTGCAAGTTGTGTCGCCGTCACCCGCTGGACACGCAACATGATTGTGACGTCGCCTCCGGGGACGACGAAGCCACGCCCTACCCGCGAGTAGCTTCCGTCCGGCTCAGGGCGTGGGGTCGGCGAAGACCGTCCGGTGCCAGGCCTTCCGGGCCGCCCCGGAGCGGTCCAGGGCGACGTGCTTGACGGTGGTGTGCTCGGCCAGCGCGTAGGCCGACATGTCCTTGCCGAAGCCGGACGCCCCCACCCCGCCGTGCGGCATCTCCGAGAAGATCGGGATGTGGTCGTTGACCCAGACGGTACCCGCGTGGAGCTCGGCCGACGCCCGCAGCGCCCGACCGAGGTCGCGTGTCCAGGCCGAGGCCGCGAGGCCGTAGGGGCTGTCGTCGGCCAGCGCGAGGCCCTCGTCGTCGGTGTCGAAGCCCAGCACCGCGAGCACCGGGCCGAAGACCTCCTCCTGCACCAGCGGGGAGCGCTGGTCCGCTCCCGTGACCAGCGTCGGGGCGGACCAGAAGCCCGCCGCCAGGTCGCCGCCGGGCAGGGCCGCGCCCGCCCGGACCGTGGCGCCGTCCGCCCGGGCCGCGGCGACCATCCCGGCCACCTTCTCGCGGTGCCGGGCGCTGGACAGCGGTCCGAGGTCGGTGCCGGGGTCGCACGGGTCGCCCAGCCGGATCCCGGCGTAGAGGTCGGCGACGCCCTCGACGAAGGCGTCGAGCAGCGAGTGGTGCACGTAGGCGCGGGTCGCGGCCGTGCAGTCCTGACCGGAGTTGATCAACGAGCCGGCGACGGCACCGTGCACGGCGGCCTCGAGGTTGGCGTCGTCGAAGACCACGAAGGGGGCCTTGCCGCCCAGCTCGAGGTGCACGCGGGCGCCCCGCTCCGCGCAGACGGCCATCACCTGCCGGCCGACGGCCGTGGAGCCGGTGAACGAGACCATGGCCACCCGCGGGTCCCCGACGAGGGCCCGACCCGCCTCCGCGCCGGTGCCCGCGACCACCTGCAGCACGCCGTCGGGGAAGCCCACCGCCGTGGCGGCGTCGGCGAGCAGGACCGCGGTCAAGGGGGTGATCTCGGCGGGCTTCAGCACCACGGTGTTGCCCGCTGCCAGGGCGGGCAGCACCTTCCAGCCGGCCATCTGCAGCGGGTAGTTCCAGGGCGCGACCGAGCCGACCACCCCCAGCGGCTCCCGCCGCGTCATCGACGTGTGGTCGGGGGAGTACTCCCCCGCCGCGCTGGCGTCCAGCACCCGGGCGGCGCCGGCGAAGAAGGCGGTGTTGTCGATGGTGCCCGGGACGTCGAACCCGGTGCTGAGCCGCAGCGGTTTGCCGGTCTGGGCGGTCTCGACCGCCGCCAGCTCGTCGGCGCGGCGGCGCAGCTCGGCGGCGAGCGCGTGCAGCAGGTCCGAGCGCTCACCCGGCGTCGTCCGCGACCAGGCCCCGAAGGCGGCGGCGGCCCGGCCGACCGCGGCGTCGACGTCGGCCGCGGTGGCCAGCGGGTAGCGCACCAGGGTCCGGCCGGTCGCCGGGTCGAGGACGGCGAAGTCCTCCCCGGAGCCGCCCCTCGGGACGCCGGCAACGCTCACCGGGCGGCTCGCCGGTCGCCGATCGCCCGGCCGGCGATGGTGACCACCAGGGCGATCAGCAGCATGGCCGTGCCCACCACGTTGATCTGCGGCGGCAGAGCCTTCTTCGCGGCCCCCCAGACGTACATCGGGAAGGTCACCTCCGAGCCCGAGTTGAAGTTGGTGATGATGAAGTCGTCGAACGACAGCGAGAACGACAGCAGCGCGGCCGCGACGACGCCGGGCAGGATCAGGGGGAAGGTGATCCGCCAGAACGTCTGCCAGCGGTCGGCGTAGAGGTCCTGCGCCGCCTGCTCCAGCCGCGGGTCCAGGCCCACCAGCCGGGCCTTGACCGTGACGACGACGAAGCTCATGCAGAACACGGTGTGGGCGATGAAGATCGTGGCCTGGCCCAGCGGGAAGCCCATCCCGACGAACAGGACGAGCAGCGAGGAGCCCGCCACCACCTCGGGGGTGGCCATCGGCACGAAGATCAGCACGTTCGCGAGGCCCTTGCCGCGGAACTCGTGGCGCACCAGGGCGAAGGCCGCGAGGGTGCCGAGGACGACCGCGGCCAGCGTCGACAGCAGCGCGATCTTGATGCTGAGGACCAGCGAGGCGCACAGGCCCTCGACGCTGCACGGGTTGGCCCAGGCGTCGACGGAGAACTCGTTCCAGGTGTAGTTGAACGAGCCCTCGGGGGCGTTGAAGCTGAACACCACGACGACGACGATCGGCACGAAGAGGTAGGCCAGCGCCGCGAGCCCGACGAAGGTGACCAGGTGGTCGCGGACCCAGCGGCTGGCGCGTCCCCGCCGACGGGGGGCGGGCGGGGCCGGGTCGGCCGGGGAGCCGGGCCGCGCGGCGGGACGGGTGAGCACAGCCATCAGACGAGGTCCTCCGTACCCGCGCGGCGCACGTAGTAGACGACGAGCGCGACGATCGCGACCATCAGAGAGATCGAGAGGGCCGCGGCGTGGTTGTAGTCGCGGACCCGCAGGAACAGTGCGTCGATGACGTTGCCGGCCATCGACTCGCGCATCGAGCCGAGGAACGTGGCGTTGACGTAGTCCCCGGTCGCCGGGATGAACGTCAGCAGGGTGCCGGAGACCACGCCGGGCAGGGACAGCGGCCAGGTGATCTTCCAGAACCCCTGCCAGGCGCTGGCGTAGAGGTCGCCCGACGCCTGGATCAGCGACCGGTCCTGCCCGGCCAGCGACGCGTACAGCGGCAGCGTCATGAAGGGCAGGAAGTTGTAGGTGAGGCCCAGGATGACCGCCAGCGGGGTGGCCAGCACCCGGCCGTCACTGGTCAGCCCGACGCCGTCGGTGAGGAAGAGGACACCGCTGCCGCGGAGCGCCGCGACCACCCAGCCGTCGTCGGCCAGCACCGTCGTCCAGGCCAGCGTGCGGATCAGGAAGCTGGTGAAGAACGGCGCGACGATGAGCACCAGCAGCACGGGCCGCCACCGGTCGCCGACCTTGAACGCGATCGTGTACGCCAGCGGGTACGCGATGAGCAGCGCCAGCACCGTCGCGGTCGCGGCGTAGAGGAACGAGCGCAGGAACTGCGGCCAGTAGTCGACCCAGACCGCGACGTAGTTCCCGAAGGCCCAGTCGAAGGTGTAGCCCTCCTCCAGGCCGCCGGAGGTCAGCGAGCTGTTGAGCTGGCTGAGCAGCGGGAGCAGGAAGAACACCACCAGCGCCAGGCCCAGCGGGAGCAGCAGGAAGTACGGCGTCAACCGGCCCGAGCGGGTGGCCGCCTCCGGCGCCGGGCCGGCGGTCTGGCCCAGCACCGGCCCGGCCGGTGCGCCCGCCACGCTCACGAGGCGGTCTCCGCGGCGTCCGCCTCGATCCAGGCGCCCTCGTGCAGCCCGAACGTGTGGTCGGGGTGCCAGTGCACGCTGACCCGGTCGCCCACCCGGCGCAGCTCGGTGGAGCTGTTCTGGCTGAACACCGTCAGCTCCTCCTCGGGGTCGGCGAGGGACTGCACGACGTACTGGGTGGAGACCCCGATGAAGGAGGCGTCGATGATCTGGCCGTCGATGGTGTTCGTGCCGGCCGGGGCGTGCCCGAGCTCGGCCATCGAGATCTTCTCCGGGCGGACGCCGGCCTCGACGGCCGTGCCGGTGGCGCTCAGCCGGGCCGCCGGCATGGTCAGCCGGACCCCGTGGAAGTCCAGCACGACGGTGGTGGCGTCCCGGCTGGTCACGTGGACGCTGAGCAGGTTCGACTGGCCGAGGAAGCCGGCGACGAACGCGGTCCGGGGGTTCTCGTAGAGGTCGACGGGCGCGCCGATCTGCTCGACCCTGCCCTTGTTCAGCACGGCGATGGTGTCGGCCATCGTCATGGCCTCCTCCTGGTCGTGCGTCACGTGCACGAAGGTGATGCCCACCTCGGTCTGGATCCGCTTCAGCTCCAGCTGCAGCTGGCGGCGGAGCTTGAGGTCCAGCGCGCCCAGCGGCTCGTCGAGCAGCAGCACCTTCGGCTTGTTGACCAGGGCGCGGATGACGGCGATCCGCTGCTGCTGGCCACCGGACAGCTGGGTCGGTCGCCGCTTCGCCAGGTGCTGCATCTCGACCAGCTCGAGCATCTCCCCCACCCGGGCGTCGATGTTCTTCTCCTTGCGGCGCCGCAGTCCGAAGGCCACGTTCTCGAAGATCGTCATGTGCGGGAACAGCGCGTAGCTCTGGAAGACGGTGTTGACGGGCCGCTGGTGCGGACGGAGGTGAGCGATGTCGGCACCGCCGATCCGGATCTCGCCCGCGGTCGGCTCCTCGAGCCCGGCCACGAGGCGCAACGTCGTGGTCTTCCCGCAGCCGGAGGGCCCCAGCAGGGCGAAGAAGCTGCCCTCGGGGATGGTGAGGTCGATGTCGTCGACGGCCGCGAACGTCCCGTAGTGCTTGCGCAGGCCGCGGATGTCGAGGCCGTTGTCGCTCTGGGTGGCGCCGTCGGTGCGCGGCGGCGTCTGGGTGGCGGTCATCGGCGGGTCACGCGCCGGTCAGCTTCGCGAAGGCTCGGTTGCATCGGTTCTCCTCTTCCTCGGTCAGGCCCATGAAGACCTGCGCCTTGCTCAGCGTCTGCTCGTCGGGGAACACCAGGGGGTCCTCGAGCAGCTCGGGGTCGTAGTCCGCCATCGCCTCGGCGACCCCGGTCACCGGGGTGATGTAGTTGATCCAGTCCTCGGACTGCGTCGCGATCTCGGGGTCGAAGTAGTGGTTCACCAGCGCCTCGGCGTTCTTCTTCCGCGGGCTGCGGATGGGCGCGACGAAGTTGTCGCTCCAGATCGTGCAGCCGGCCTCGGGGACGACGAAGCCCAGCTCGGGGCTGTCGGCCTGCAGGCTCACCACGTCGCCGGTCCAGCCGACGCAGGCGGCGACGTTGCCCTGCGCGAGGTCGGACCCGTAGTCGTTGCCGGTGAAGCGGCGGATCTGCCCGGAGTCGACGGCGTCCTGCAGCTTGGCGATCGCCTTGTCGAACTGCTCGAAGGTGAAGTCCTCGATGCTGTAGCCGAGGTCCATCATCGTCAGCCCGACGGTGTCCCGCATCTCGGTGAGGAGGGTGACCTTCCCGCGCAGGGCCGGGTCGGTGAGCAGCTGGTCCATCGACGTGATCTCGCGCCCGCCGGCGGCCGCGGGGTTGACCGCGATGCCCGCCAGACCCGACTGCCAGGTGATGGAGTACTTCCGGCCGGGGTCGAAGCTGACGTCACGCAGCTCGGGGCGGAGGTTGGCCAGGTTCGGGATGTTGGCGTGGTCGAACTCGGTCAGGAAGCCGAGCCGGATCAGCTTGCCGACCATCCAGTCGGTCACGACGAAGAGGTCGGCGCCGATCGCCTGGCCGCCGGTGAGCTGCGGCTGGATCTTCGCGAAGTACTCGTCGTTGTCGTTGACGTCCTCGGTGTAGGCCACCTCGATGCCGGTCTTCTCGGTGAACCGCTGGAGCGTGGTGGGCTCGTCGGAGTCCTCCTCCGCGACGTCGATGTAGAACGGCCAGTTCGACCAGTTGAGCGTCTTGTCGGTGTCGGAGACGTCGGCGACCGGCGTGTACTCCGTCACCTTGATGCCCGGCACGCCGCACGCGGCCAGCGCCGCCGCCGTCCCGGCGAGGCCCGCGCCCCGCAGGAAGCCCCGGCGTCCGAGCGGCACCGCACCCCGCAGCCGTCGTCCCGGTCGCAGGCCGCCGCCGGCCGTGCCCGATCCGCTCACCCGATCTCCTCGTCGTCTGCCACTCCCCCGCGGGCTGACCACCGGCGCGACACCACTCCCGCGTGGTCGCCACCGACTCGTACGTTTATCGCAGCCAGAATGCCTGATGGCAAGCGATTCGGTGTTGCATTCGTGTTTCTGCTGCGGATCCCCTTGCCGACGCCGACGGGGCCTTGACATGATCGAGGGGTGACCACCCTCGGCGCCGGGCGCCTGGACCCGGGCCAGCGCAGGCCCGAGGCCTTCGCGGGACCGCCGGCAGCGCTCGCGCCGGTGCCCGCCCGCGGCGACGGCGACCGCGCGCCCGTCCAGCTCGACGCCATCAGCAAGGCGATCGTCGAGCAGCTGCAGCAGGACGGCCGCCGCTCCTACGCCAAGATCGCCGCCGCCGTGGGGCTGTCCGAGGCCGCCGTCCGGCAGCGGGTCGCCCGGCTCACCGAGGCCGGGGTGATGCAGATCGTCGCCGTGACGAACCCGCTCCAGCTGGGCTTCCGCCGGCAGGCGATGCTCGGCATCAAGGCCGAGGGCAGGCTCGACCCGATCGTCGAGGCGCTGAGCGCCCTGCCCGAGGTCGACTACGTCGTCGTCACCGCCGGCTCGTTCGACGTGCTCGCCGAGGTGGTGTGCGAGGACGACGACCACCTGCTGGCGCTCCTGGAGGACCAGATCCGCACCATCCCCGGTGTCCGCGCGACCGAGTCCTTCGTCTATCTCAAGCTGTCCAAGCAGACCTACCAGTGGGGGACCCGATGACCAGCCCGAACCCGACGCTCGACGGCGTCACCGACCACTACAGCGCCGACGAACCGGTGCACGAGGGGCGCAGCGGGAACGCCGCCGACCACCTGTGGATGCACTTCACCCGGATGTCCGGCTACGCCGACAAGCCGGTCCCGACGATCGAGCGCGGTGAGGGCGCCTACATCTGGGACACCAACGGCAAGAAGTACCTGGACGCCCTGTCCGGCCTGTTCGTCGTGCAGGCCGGCCACGGTCGCGCGGAGCTGGCCGAGGCGATGGCCGCGCAGGCGCGCAAGCTCGCGTTCTTCCCGATCTGGTCCTACGCGCACCCGGCCGCCGTCGAGCTGGCGGACCGGCTCGCGGCCGAGGCGCCGGGCGACCTCAACAAGGTCTTCTTCTCCTCCGGGGGCGGTGAGTCGGTGGAGACCGCCTGGAAGGTGGCCAAGCAGTACTTCAAGCTGACCGGCCGACCGGGCAAGTACAAGGTGATCTCGCGGGCCATCGCTTACCACGGCACCACGCAGGGCGCCCTCTCGATCACCGGCGTCCCGCCGTTCAAGGCGCCGTTCGAGCCGCTCGTCCCGGGCAGCCACCGGGTGCCGAACACCAACTTCTACCGGGCGCCGGACCTGGTGTCGCACGACGAGAAGGTGTTCGGCCGCTGGGCGGCCGACCGCATCGAGGAGGCGATCCTCGCCGAGGGCCCGGACACCGTCGCGGCCGTCTTCGTCGAGCCGGTGCAGAACGCCGGCGGCTGCTTCCCGCCGCCGCCCGGGTACTTCGAGCGGGTCCGCGAGATCTGCGACCAGTACGACGTGCTGCTCGTCTCCGACGAGGTCATCTGCGCCTACGGCCGGCTGGGCACCATGTTCGGGGCGCAGAAGTACGGCTACCAGCCCGACATCATCACCAGCGCCAAGGGCCTCACCTCCGGCTACTCCCCGCTGGGCGCCGCGATCATCTCGGACCGGATCTTCGAGCCCTTCGGGAAGGGCGACACCGTCTTCCCGCACGGCTACACCTTCGGCGGGCACCCGGTCTCCTGCGCGGTGGCGCTGGCCAACCTCGACCTCTTCGAGCGGGAGGACCTGCTGGGCAACGTGCAGCGGAACGAGAACGCGTTCCGCACCACCCTGGAGAAGCTGCTGGACCTGCCGATCGTGGGCGACGTCCGCGGCGACGGCTACTTCTACGGCGTCGAGCTGGTCAAGGACAAGAACACCAAGGAGACCTTCGACGCCGCCGAGTCCGAGCGCATCCTGCGCGGCTACGTCTCGGGCGCCCTGTACGAGAACGGGCTCTACTGCCGCGCCGACGACCGGGGCGACCCCGTCGTCCAGGTGGCGCCGATGCTCACCTCCGGCCAGGAGGTCTTCGACCAGATCGAGCAGACGCTGCGGCACGTGCTCACCGAGGCCTGGAAGCTGGTCTGACCGGGGCGGCTCGGGGGCGTCAGCCCGCGAACCGCTCCAGGGAGGCGACGGCGCGGCGCAGCAGGTCGAGCCCGTCGACCACCTCGCGCCGGACCGGGTCGGGCAGGTCGCCGGCCAGCGCCCGCTCGGCGAGGGCGACCGTGCGCGCGTCGGCCGCCAGGTGGGGGAAGGCGAGGCCGGCGACGCGGCCCAGGGCCCAGCCCCGGCGGAACTCCGCCGTCGCGCCGATCTCGGCGAAGTAGCGTTCGACGTAGGGCGCGGTCAGCTCCTCCTGACCGGCCCGGAAGAACCCCTCCGCGGTCGCGTAGACCTCGTAGGCGCTGACCTCCGACGGCTGGGTGAGCAACCGCCAGGCCTCCTCCTTCGCGGCCGCCGTCGGTCGTGCGGCGCGGGCCCGGGCGGCGTGCACCGCGGCCGAGGACGAGCTGTCCTGCGCCAGGGTCCGGTCGAGCACCGCGTCGTCGCCGGTCAGCTCGACGAGCCGCTCGACGACCGTCCAGGTGAGCTCGCTGTCCAGGGCCAGACCCGGTGGCAGGTCGTGGCCGGCGGCCCAGGCGCGGAGCCGGTCGACGTCGGCGGACGAGGCCACCGCCTGCCGGAAGCCCGCGAGCTGCCGGTCGGAGCCGGCCGGGCTGCTGTCCACGACGGCGAGCGCCAGCGCGTGCAGCCGCGCCAGCCGTTCCGGCCGTTCCGCGACCGGGCTGTACGGGCCGGCGAGGGCGCTGGTGGCGCCCAGCACCACGGTGACGAGCACCTCGGGCTGGACCCCGGCCAGGGACGCGGTGACCAGGTCGAGCGCGACGGCGGGGTCCAGGGTCGCGTCCCGGACGGCGTCGCGGACCGCGTTGTGCACGACGACGAGCACGGCCTCGTCCTCGACCGTCGGCAGCACGGCGGCGACGTCGGACCAGCCGTCGGCGCCGAACCGGACCCGTGCCCAGGTGGCGTCCGTGCCGTCCGGGACCACGAGCACCGTGCCGTCCGGGACGGCGATCGGCGCCGCGTCCCCGCGCAGCACCAGGTCCACGAGCGGGGTGACCGCACCCGCGGCGTCGACCCCGGCGACCGTGAGGGCGTGCGGCCGCGGCGAGGGTCCGCCGTCGGGCCCCGTGACGGTGACGACGGCGCCGGTCGCGGCCGGGGCGACGTCCAGCGTGTCCATCCCCGCGGTCCGGAGCCAGGCCGCCGCCCAGGCCTCGAGGTCGACGGCGCCGGCATCGGTCCAGCAGGCGATGAGCTCGGCGAACTCCGCGTTGCCGAAGGCGTGCCGGGTGAAGTAGGTGCGCAGCCCGGCCACGAACACGTCGTCCCCGAGGTAGGCGACGAGCTGGCGCAGCACCGCCGCCCCCTTGGCGTAGCTGATGCCGTCGAAGTCCTGCAGGGCGGCGGCCGCGTCGACCGCCCCCGTCCCGGCGACCGGGTGGGTGCTGGGCGCCTGGTCGGCCACGGCGCCCCAGTTCTTGCGGCGGATGCCGAACTCGGTCCACACCGGGTAGCGGGTGGCGTCGGTGCAGCAGCGGTGCCCCATGTACTCGGCGAACGACTCGTTGAGCCACAGGTCGTCCCACCAGCGCATGGTCACGAGGTCGCCGAACCACTGGTGCGCCATCTCGTGCGCGATGACGCTCGCCCGGCCCGCCCGCTCGGCGTCGGTGGCGCGGCCGCGGTAGACGAAGCTGTCCCGGAAGGTCACGCAGCCGGGGTTCTCCATGGCGCCGGCGTTGAAGTCGGGCACGAAGGCCTGGTGGTACTCCCCGAAGGGGTAGCGGACGCCGAAGAGCCGGTGGTAGAAGTCGAAGCTGCGGGCGGTCACCTCGACCAGGTCTGGCGCCTCGGCCTCGAGCTCGCGGCGCAGCGACGCCCGGACGTGGAAGCCCAGCTCGATGCCGTCGTGCTCGGCCGTCACCGACGCGTAGGGGCCGGCGACCAGGGTGACGAAGTAGGTCGACAGCGGCTCGGGCGGCACCAGCGTCCAGCGCCCGGGGCCGGCGGGCTCGCTGGGTCCGTTGCCCAGCACCGTCCACTCCGGCGGCGCGGTGACGGCGAAGCGGTAGCGGGCCTTGAGGTCGGGCTGGTCGAAGCAGGCGAACCAGCGGGGGGCGGCGTCCAGGAAGGACATGGCGTAGAGGTAGGTCGCGCCGTCGGCAGGGTCGACGTGGCGGTGCAGGCCCTCGCCGTCGCTGGAGTACGCCATCCGGCCCGCGACGACCAGGGTGTTCTCCGCCGCCAGCCCGTCGAGGGCGAGCCGGCCCGCCTGCCACCGCTCCGGCGGGACCGGCCGGCCGTTCAGCGTGGCCTCGGTGAGCTCCTCCCCGCGGAAGTCCACGAAGGTCTCCGGCGCGCGGCTGGAGAACCGCAGCGTCGTGCGCGAGCCGAAGGTGGCTGCGTCGGGTGCCGTCAGGTCCAGCTCGACCTCGACGGCGTCGACGGTCAGGGCCGCCGCGCGCGTCTCGGCCTCGGTGCGGCGCAGGCTGGGGTAGCGGCGGGTGGGCGACGGGGTCGTCACGGGGTTGCTCCTCGTCGCCGGGACGTCCGCGTCAGCGGACGGCTCCGGCGAGGTAGTGGTCGTAGGCGTAGGTGGTGAAGAACTGCGGCCAGTCCGGCGTCAGGCAGGTGACCTCGACGACGTCCTGGGCCGCGTCGACCAGGCGGGTGGTCCGCTCGTCCGCGCCGGAGCGCAGCCGGTCGGCCTCCTCGCCGAGCAGCGCGCGCACCAGCCCGGTGGTGATCGTGGTGCCGTCGTCGGTGGTCGCGCCGTGCCGGATCCAGTGCCAGAGCTGCATGCGGGAGATCTCGACGGTGGCCGCGTCCTCCATCAGGTGGTCGATCGCGACGGCACCCGCGCCGCCGACCCACGCCGCCAGGTACTCCAGGCTGACCCGGATGTTGGTGCGGACCCCCGCCAGGGTGATGGCCCCGCCGGCGCTCGCGACGTCGAGCAGGTCGGCCGCGACGACGTCGACGTCGTCCCGCTGCTTCTCCAGCTGGTGGGGACGGTCGCCCAGGACCGCGGTGAAGGCGTCCGTGCAGGTCTGGACGAGGGCCGGGTGCGCGACCCAGGAGCCGTCGAAGCCGGCCCGGGCCTCCCGCGTCTTGTCGGCCGTCGTCTTGTCCAGGGCCGCCGCCGTCGCCTCCGGATCCGCCTTGCTGGGCACGAAAGCGGCCATCCCGCCGATCGCGTGGGCGCCGCGCGCGTGGCAGGTCTTGACCAGCAGGCTCGCGTAGGCGGCCATGAACGGCGAGGTCATCGTGACCTGGCTGCGGTCGGGGAGCAGGTGGTCGTCGTCCTCGGCGAAGTTCTTGATCAAGGAGAAAATGTAGTCCCAGCGGCCGGCGTTGAGCCCGGCGGAGTGGTCACGGAGCTCGTAGAGGAACTCCTCCATCTCGAACGCGGCGGGCGTGGTCTCCACCAGGCACGTGGCCCGGATCGTCCCGTAGGGGATCTCCAGCCGGTCCTGGGCGGTGGTGAAGACGTCGTTCCACAGCCGCGCCTCGAGGTGGGACTCCATCTTGGGCAGGTAGAAGTAGGGGCCCGCACCGTTGGTGATCAAGGTCTGGGCGTTGTGGAAGAAGTAGAGGCCGAAGTCGACCAGGCCGGCCGGGACCGGCCGCCCGTCCAGGGTCAGGTGCCGCTCGTCGAGGTGCCAGCCGCGCGGACGGACCATGATCGTCGGCGTGGTGGGGCCGACCTCGTAGCGCCGGCCGTTGCCGTCGGTGAAGTCGACCTGGCGGCGGATGGCGTCGTAGAGGTTCACCTGGCCGTCGACGACGTTGAACCAGGTGGGCGCGGTGGCGTCCTCGAAGTCGGCCATCCAGGCCTTGGCGCCGGAGTTGAGGGCGTTGATCGTCATCTTCCGCGACGTGGGGCCGGTCATCTCGGTGCGCCGGTCCTCCAGGCCGGGTGCAGGCGGCGCGACCCGCCAGCCGCGGTCCTCGCGGACCGAGGCCGTGTCGGCCAGGAAACCCAGGCCGGCGCCGGGGTGCCCGGCGGCGTAGCGGTCGGCGCGGGCCTGCAGCAGGGCGTCGCGTCGCGGACCGAAGCGGCGGGTCAGCTCGGCCACGAAGTCGAGGGCGTCCGCGGTCAGGATCTCGTCGAAGCGGGGTAGCAGCTCCCCGTGCACCTCGAGCGCGGCCGCGGGCGGAGTGGGGGTGGACATGCGGGCTCCGATCTCCGGGCGGACGACGCCGTCGGGACGCCCAGTCTGGCAGCCGCCGTGCCGGGAGGGCGAGGACGGGCATGATGAGGCGATGACACCGACTGTCCGCCGCCTCGGTCCCGACGACGCCGAGGTGTCCCGCCGCCTCGGCTGGGAGGCGTTCGGCTTCCCCTCCCCCGTCCCGGAGGGCGCACCCGGGCCGGACGGTCCCGGCCAGGCCCGCTTCGGCGCGTTCGACCAGGACGGCGCCCTGGTGGCGCGGATGGTGGACCGGAGCTACCACTCCTGCTTCGGCGGGGCGCTGGTGCCCACCAGCGGGATCGCCGGCGTCACCGTGGCGGCGGAGGCGCGCAGCCGTGGGGCGCTGACCCCGCTGTTCCACACCACCCTCGGGCACGCCCGGGAGCGCGGAGCGGTGATCTCCACGTTGTTCCCGACCGCGCCAGGCATCTACCGGCGCTTCGGCTACGAGCTGGTGGCCGACTTCGCCACCGTCCACGTGCCCACGGCGGCCCTGGCCGCGGTGGCCACCCCGACCTCGACGACGACCCGCCGAGCCCGGGTCGAGGACCTCGAGGCCGTCCGGGCCGTCTACGACGCCTGGGCGCTGGAGCAGGACGGCCCGCTGCACCGGCGCGGCGTGAGCTTCGACGACAGCGCCGCCGAGGTGTTCGAGCACACCGGCGTCACCCTGGCCGTCGACGAGGCCGGGGCGGTGGTCGGCTACGCCTCCTGGAACCGCGGCCAGGGCTACGGCGAGCAGGCAGCCCTGGAGGTGAGCGACCTCATCGCCCGGACCGTCGACGGCTACCGGGCCCTGCTGCGCGTGCTCGGCAGCTTCGCCACGGTGACGCCGACCACGAAGATCGACACCTCCGGCGACGACCTCGCACGTCTGGTGCTGCCGTCGCTGGCCTGGGCGGTGCACGACAGCTCGCCCTACATGCTGCGCGTCCTCGACGTCCCGGGCGCCCTGACCGCCCGGCGGTACGCCCCGTCGCTGCGGACCTCGCTGGACGTGGCGGTGACCGGTGACCTGCTGGGCTTCGTCGACGGCGCCTACCGGGTGGAGGTGGCGGACGGGGAGGCGCGCTGCACCCGCCTGGACCGGCCGGCCGAGGACGTCCGGACCCTCAGCACCCGCGGGCTGTCGCTGCTCTACGCCGGAGCCCAGTCCTCGGCCAACCTCCGGGCCAGCGGCCACCTGACCGGCGGCGACCGGGCCGAGGACGCGGACTGGGACGCCCTCTGCGGCGGCCGGCAGCGGCACATCCGCGACTACTTCTGACCGGAGCGGCGGAACCTGAGGATGCGGTTGAACTCTTGAGCCAAGCCTGAGGCTGATCCGCGCCCGCCTGCAGTCCTTCTGGAGGTGCGGCTCCGAACCTAGTTCACACAGAGCTCGGGGCCACACAGGAAGGACTCCCCCATGACCGTCATGTACCGCGAAGACTGGGCCACCGCCGCCAACTGCCGGGGCACCGGCGACGTGCTGTTCGCCGAGGGGGCCGCCCAGCGCCGGGTGCGGGTCCTCTGCGAGGACTGCCCGGTGCGCCGGGAGTGCCTCGCCGAGGCCCTCGACGACCGCATCGAGTGGGGGGTCTGGGGTGGCATGACCGAGCGCGAGCGCCGCGCCCTGCTGCGCCGCCGGCCCGACGTCACGTCCTGGCGCCAGGTGCTCCTCGACGACGCCGCCACCACCCGCTGACCCGTCCTCCCGCACCGGCCCGGCGTCCGAGCTGCAGCTCCCGCCGGTCCCCCAGCAGCACCCGGCGCGCTCCGGGTGCGGCACCTCCGGACCCGTCGTCGCCCGCCTCGTCGGGACGCGGCACCCGGTCGGCCGCCCCCAGCGGCCCCAGGTCCGGCCCCGTCAGCGCCGCCACGTCGAGGACGGGCACCTGATCAGTGGGGTAGACCCCCAGCGGCGGCGGCTCCGAGCCCGTCGCCCGCAGGACCGGGCCCAGCAGCTCGCCCCGGTCCAGCACGTACGCCGCAGCGCCCAGCTCGAGCGGCGCCCCGTCCCGCCGGTCGTCGGTCTCCGCCGGCGCGAGGACGTCGTCCTCCCACCCCAGCCACCGCGACCCACCCTGGTCGGCCAGCGCCGCCTGGCCGCGGCGTCGACGTGGGTGGAGGGCAGCTCGCGGACGAGCGTGCCGGCCCGCGGAGCGGGCAGCGGGGTCGGAGCTCGGCTCAGCCGTGCGCCCGCCCGACCACCCGGGTCCGACGGCGTGGCCCGACCGGGCGGACAGCGCCCCCGCCCGCCTGGGCTCCAGGCGTGGCGGGGGTGCTGCGCTGCGTCCCCCCTGTGCGGGCATCGCGGCTCCACCGGTGTGCAGCAGGTCAAGTTTACGTAGTAAAGAGGTTCGGCGCGGGCAGTTGATCATCATCGACGGCGCCGACCTGCGCCGACGGGCGAACCCGTCCGGCCCGCCCGGCCCGGACGGAGGGTCGGCCGGTCAGGGGACGAGGGCGATCTTGCCCGAGCGGCCGGCGTCGGCGAGCCGGTAGGCCTCCTCGGCGTCGGCGAGGGGGAAGGTGTCGGAGACGACGACCTCGGGGTGCAGGCCCCAGACGGGCAGCCGGGCGACGAGCTCGCGCATGTGCTCCAGGCTGGTGACCCAGGAGCCGATGATCGTGATCGAGGGGTGGATCAGCGTCGGGCTGACCTCCGGCACGGTCAACCCGTTGCCCTCGCCGATGAGGACCACCCGGCCGCGCTGGCGGACGAGGGCGATGGCGGTGCCGCGGCCCGGTTCGCTGCCGGAGCAGTCGACCGCCACGTGCGCACCGCCCCCGACGACCGCCCGGGCGGCCTCGACGTCCTCGGGCGCGAAGGCCGCGTCGACGGCCCCGAGGCGCAGTGCCAGCTCCCGCCGCTCCGGGCTGGGGTCCACGCCGACCCGCGGCACGGCCCCGAGCTTGCCGCCCAGCAGCCCCGCCGCCAGGCCCACCGGCCCCAGGCCCACGACGGCGAGCCCGTCGCGCCCGCTCACCTGCGCGCGGACCAGGCCCTCGTAGGCGGTGCCGAAGCCGCAGGCGACGCAGGCGCCGTCCAGGAACGTGACGAAGTCCGGCAGCACGATGCAGTCCCGTTCCTCCGCCCGGATGAGGTCGGCGTGACCGCCGTCGCGCTGCCAGCCGTAGGCGGCGCGCTGCGGGGCGGAGCAGCTGATCTGGTAGCCGCGCACGCAGTCGTCGCACTGCCCGCAGCCGCTGATGTGGTAGACGCAGACCCGGTCGCCGACCTGCAGCCGGACCGTCCCCGGGCCGACGGCGACGACCTCGCCGGCCGGTTCGTGGCCGGCGACGACCCCCTGGTACATCTCGGCCGGGTCGCCCTGGGCGTGCTCGCGGTAGATGGCCCGGATGTCGGAGCCGCAGATCGTCGAGGCGCGCATGGCCAGCAGCACCTGGCCGGGTCCCGGCTCGGGGTCGGGCACCTCACGGATCTCGGTGGTGGAGTTGCCGGGCAGGTGCACACCGCGCATGGAGAAGGCTCCGCTCGGGTCAGGGGCGTGGACTGGTCGGCCTCATCGTGCTGCATGCCGGTGCACCGCGGGTCCACCGGCCCGCCGGAGACCCCGCCCGGCGCCGCCGTCACCGCCGTCCCTCCGACGACCCGAGGACGTGGGGCAGCAATCGGGAGGGCTGCGCTGTTGAACCCCCTCGACCGTGGACCGGTGCTGCACGGCTCACGCCGACCCGGCCTCCGTGGTACCCAGCCCGGGGGGGCTCACCTGTTCGGTCGACCGCCAAGGGATCGACGGCCCGGGACCTCGCGGCCGGGACCGACCCTGGGCGGCCCGGCGCAGGCCGGGGCGCGAGGCGCCTGCGCGGCTAGCCGCGTGCGGCGGCCCTCAGGCGGGCCGTCAGGTGGACGGTCACCTGGTCGCCGTCGCTCTTGCCGATGGCGCGCCGGACGGTGGCCGCGACGGGCAGCTTGTGGGTGCCGTCGCCGAGCGCCATGAACGAGCTGCGGAAGGGGAACCCGTCGACGGTGCCCAGCACCTTCACGAGACCCCGCGTGCCGAAGATCGCGGCCGAGTCCGGGAGCTGCACACAGGTCCAGGTGTCCCCGTCGCGCACCTTGCCGAGGGTGGCGGTGAACACGAGGTCGAGGGGCTCGCTGCGCCCGTCCACCGGGCTGTCGCCTCCGGGGACGCCGTTGGTCGTCGTCGTCATGGGAGGTGGACCTGGGCCGCCCGGGGGACTCATCGGGGTGAGGACGCCGAGGCCTCGACCGGGCCCGCGGAGTCTCGGCCGGGAGGTCCGCGCGGCGGCGGGAGACCGTGCCCGTCAGCTCGGGCCGGCCGCTATCGTCGTCGGATGAGCGACCCCGCGTCCGGCTGCGCCGTCGAGCCGGTCACCGCCCGGGACCCGGAGGTCCAGGCTCTGCTGGAGGCGCTGACCGCGGAGCTGGCGGGCGCCGGCTACACCGAGGACCAGACGTTCGGGGTACTCCACCGAGCAGCTCGAGCAGAGCGACGTGCGCCTGGTCGGGGCCCGCGTCGGCGGGCTCCTCGTCGGCGTGGGGCGGCCTCGAGGTGCAGGACCAGGGCGTCGGGGAGCTCAAGCGCTTCTTCGTCCGACCCGAGCAGCGGGGCACCGGCGTGGCCGACGCGCTCATGGCGGCACTGCTGGCCCGGGCCGAGGCCTCCGGGGTGCAGCTGCTGCGTCTGGAGACGGGCGACCGGCAGGCGGCGGCACGGAGGTTCTACCGACGCCACGGCTTCGCGCAGGTCCCGCGGTTCGCCCCCTACGAGGCGAGCGCGACGTCCGTCTGCCTGCAGCGGGTGCTCTGAGCGCGCGGCGGGACCCGCCCGGTCGGCGCCCCGGGAGCGCAGCGACCGCGGGCGGACCCACGACCACCGCCCCTCAGCCGGCCGGGCGCCGGGAGCGGTCGGGGGTCAGCTGGACTCGTCGACCTCGCAGCCGCAGTGGCCGAGCCCGTGGGCCGTCGGGAACCGGCACGCGAGCGGGATCCCCGGACGCCACTTGGCCGAGCGGGCCTGCGGGTGCTTGTAGTTGCCGTCGCTGCCCACGGTCAGCACCTTGACGATGCAGATCGGGCACCACGCGGTCTCCTCGCTGAAGGGCCACTCCTTCGGGGGCGTCCCGGTCGTGGTGTCCTCCTCGACCGCGCGGATCCAGGCCTCGTCCGCCTCGGCGTCGGTCAGCGGCGTCAGGGCGGCCGCGTCGTCCGCGTACTTGCGGAGGGTGCGGCAGCCGGCCAGGTGCAGCTCGCGCGCGGCCCCGCCCTTCGACTCGGCGTTCGCGACGACCGGCTCGCCGGTCACCCGGTAGACGCGCCCGCGGAACAGGGTCTCGGCTTCGATCGACATGCTCTCTTCGACTCCTCGTCGTTCAGACATTGAAACGGAACTCCACCACGTCGCCGTCGGCCATCACGTAGTCCTTGCCCTCGAGGCGGACCTTCCCCCGGGACTTCGCCACCTGCAGGGAGCCGGCCTCGACGAGGTCGTCGAAGCCGACGATCTCGGCCTTGATGAAGCCCTTCTGGAAATCGGTGTGGATGACGCCGGCCGCCTCGGGCGCGGTGGCGCCCTTGGGGATCGTCCAGGCCCGTGACTCCTTGGGCCCGGCGGTCAGGTAGGTCTGCAGGCCGAGGGTGTCGAAGCCGACGCGGGCCAGCACGTCGAGGCCCGGCTCGGTGATGTCCATCTCGGCCAGCAGCTCGCGCGCCTCGTCGGGCTCCATCTCCACCAGCTCCGACTCGATCTTGGCGTCGAGGAAGATCGCCTCGGCCGGCGCCACGGTGGCCCGCAGCCGGTCGAGCAGCGCGGTGTCGGAGAGCTCGTCGGTGTCGCAGTTGAACACGAAGATGAAGGGCTTGGCCGTCAGCAGGAACAGCTCCCGCAGCGGCTCGCGGTCCAGCCCCGCCGCGTGGACGCCGCGACCGGCGTTCAGCACCTCGGTCGCCTCCTGGACGGCGGCGATGGTGGCGAGCTTGTCCTTGTTGGTGCGCGCCTCCTTCTCCAGCCGGGGCAGGGCCCGCTCCAGCGTCTGCAGGTCGGCGAGGATCAGCTCGGTGGCGATCGTCTCGATGTCGCTGGGCGGGTTGACGGCCCCGTCGACGTGGGTGACGTCGGCGTCGCGGAAGACCCGGGTCACCTGGCAGATGGCGTCGGCCTCCCGGATGTGGGAGAGGAACGCGTTGCCCATCCCCTCACCCTGGCTGGCCCCGCGGACGATGCCGGCGATGTCGACGAAGCTGACGGTCGCGGGGACGATCCGCTCGGAGTGGAAGATCGCCGACAGCGTCGCCAGCCGCGGGTCGGGGACCCCCACCACGCCGACGTTGGGCTCGATGGTGGCGAAGGGGTAGTTCGCCGCCAGGACGTCGTTGCGCGTCAACGCGTTGAAGAGGGTCGACTTGCCGGCGTTGGGCAGACCGACGATCCCGATAGTGAGGGCCATTCGGACAAGCCTAGAGGGTCCGGCGGACCGCTCGGACCGCATCGCCGCCCGCGGCGCAGCCGCCTCGCCGGTGGCGCACCGCTGCGCTCAGCCGCCGAGGGCGAAGAACGCCCCGACAGCGCGGCTGAGGGACCCCGGGTCCTCCGTGCCGGCCAGCTCGCGGGCCGAGTGCATGGAGAGCAGCGGGGTGCCCACGTCGACGGTGGCCATGCCCAGCCGGGTGGCGGTGAGCGGGCCGATCGTGGAGCCGCAGGGGATGGCGTTGTGGGACACGAACTCCTGGGTGGGCACGCCGGCCCGGCGGCAGGCCCGGCGCCACAGCGCGGTCCCGGTGGCGTCGCTGGCGTAGCGCTGGTTGGCGTTGAGCTTGAGCAGCGGGCCGCCGTTGAGCACCGGCTGGTTGGCGGGGTCGTGGCGGCCGGCGTAGTTCGGGTGCAGGGCGTGCCCGGCGTCGGCCGAGAGGCAGACGGAGCGGGCCAGGGCGCGGTGCTGCTCGTCCGGGGTGGCGCCCAGCGCACCGAGCGTCCGGCTGACCACGTCCGCCAGGACCGGGCCGGCGGCGCCGGAGCGCGAACCGCTGCCCACCTCCTCGTGGTCGAAGGCGGCGACCAGCTCGATGTGCTCGCTGCCCTCGCTCGCCAGCAGGGCGACGAGCCCGGCGTGCACGCTGCTGAGGTTGTCGAGCCGCCCGGAGGCGAAGAACTCCCCGTGCGGACCGAAGACGGCGGGCGCGGCGGTGTCGAAGGCCACCAGGTCGTAGCCGTCGATCTCGGCGCGCGTGCAGCCGGCGACCTCGGCCAGGTGGTCCAGCACGGACAGCCCGCGGTGGCCGACGCTCCAGACCGGGGCGGTGTGCTGCTGCTTGTCCAGCCGCAGCCCCTCGTCGTTGACCGCCCGGTCCAGGTGCACCGCCAGCTGCGGGATGCGCATGATCGGCCCGGTCCGCAGCAGGCGGACCGAGCCGTCGGACAGCGCGACCCGGCCGGCCAGCCCCAGCTCGCGGTCCAGCCACGAGTTGAGCAGCGGCCCGCCGTAGACCTCGACGCCGAGCTGCTGCCAGCCCCAGGCCCCGAGGTCGGGGCGGGGCTTGAGCTTGAAGGTCGGGGAGTCGGTGTGCGCGCCGAGCACCCGGAAGCCGGTGGTGGGGCCGGCGCCGTCGGGCACCCGCCAGGCGATCAGGGCGCCGTCCCGGACGAGGAAGTGCCCGCCCGGTGAGGAGTCCCAGGCCGCCGCCTCGTCCTGCTCGACGAAGCCCGCGGCGACCAGCCGGCGCGCCCCCTCGGCCGCCGCGTGGTAGCTGGACGGCGAGGCCTGGACGAACGCGGCCAGGTCGGCGACGTGGTCCGTGGCGCGGGGCGGGGACGGGCTCATGGCCTCCACGCTAACGGCGCCCGGAGCGGGGCCCGCCGGGCGGCCTCCCGGCTTTTGTCAGTGCGCCGCTGCAAGATCGAGGACATGGACGGGTTCGTGGTGGTGGCGTTGGTGTGCGGGTTGGTGCTGGGCCTGCTCGTGGGCGCGGTGGTGGCCCTGCAGGTCGCGCGCGCCCGCCGCGAGGTGCTGGTCGCCCAGGACGACGCCCAGCTGGCGCAGGCCCGCACGGAGCTGGCCCTGGCCCAGTCCGAGGCGGCCGCCGCCCGCGGTGAGGCCGCCCAGGCCCGGATGGAGACGGCGCAGGTGCGCTCCGAGCACGCCCAGGCGCGGACGGAGACGGAGCGGGCGCGGGCCGACCTGGCCGAGGTCAGGGCCGCGTCGTCGACCGAGGCCGCCGAGGCGCGGGCGGAGGCGTCCGCCGCGCAGGCCGAGGCCGCCGAGGTGTCGGCGGCGGTCGCCCGCGCCGTGGCGGAGCGGGACGCGGCGGTGCAGCGCGCCCAGGAGGTCGCCGCCGACCGGGCGGCGATGCTCGACCACTTCAAGGTGCTGTCGGCGGAGAGCCTGGAGCGCCAGGGCCGGAGCGCCGACGCGCAGGCCGAGCACCGGCTCAAGGCGACCGAGCAGCTGATGCTGCCCGTCCGGGAGAGCCTCGACCGCTTCAGCAGCCGGCTCACCGAGGTGGAGAAGGAGCGGGTCGCGATGTCGACCGACCTGCGGATCCAGGTGCAGACGGTGCAGCAGACCGGGGAGACGCTCCGCCGCGAGACCAGCGCGCTCGTGACGGCACTGCGCAAGCCGCAGGTGCGCGGCTCCTGGGGCGAGGTGCAGCTGAAGCGGGTGGCCGAGCTGGCCGGCATGGTCGAGCGCTGCGACTTCGACCTGCAGAACACGACCCGGGCCGACGACCGCACGATGCGCCCCGACATGCGGGTGCACCTGGCCGAGGGCAAGCACCTGTTCGTCGACTCCAAGGTGCCCCTCAGCTCCTTCCTCGAGGCGGCGGAGACCGACGACCCGGACCTCAAGCGGGAGGCCCTGGCCCGCTACGCCCGGCACGTCCGCACCCACGTCGACCAGCTGTCGTCCAAGCAGTACTGGAAGGCGGCGGAGACCCCGGAGTTCGTCGTCCTCTTCCTGCCCAACGAGCAGTTCTTCACCACCGCGCTGGAGCAGATCCCCGACCTCTACGACTACGCGGCGCACCGCGACGTCGTGCTGGCCACCCCGACGACGCTGATCGGCATGCTCCGCGCCGTCGCCTACGGTTGGAAGCAGGCCGCGCTGGCCGAGAGCGCCGCCGAGGTGTTCAAGCTGGGACGCGACCTGCACGAGAAGCTCGGCCTGATGGGCAACCGGTTCGACAAGCTCGGCCGCGCCCTGCGCACCTCGGTGAACGCCTACAACGAGACCATCGCGACGGTCGAGGGCACGGTGCTCGTCCGGGCCCGCAAGTTCCGTGACCTCAAGGTGAGCGAGAAGGAGCTGGTGACCCTCTCCCCCGTCGACGAGCCGGTCCGCCAGATCCAGGCGGTGGAGCTGGTGGACGACGCCGTCAAGGTCGAGCCGCTGGTCGGCCGGGGCAGCCGGCGCCGGGCCCACGCGGTCCCGGAGGCGGCGGAGCTGGTGCGGCCGGAGCCGGACCTACTGGAGCTGGTGGAGAGCACCGCGCCCGACGTCGCCGACGAGCAGGACCGGGCGTCGTCCTGACCGCCTGACCTGCCGGCGGTCCCCGTCGGCGCGGGGTCAGCGCGGCCGGCGCGCGCGCAAGGCCACGACGGCGCCGCCGCCGGCCGCCGCCAGCAGCCCGGCCAGCGCCGGGACCGGTCCCGGCCCGCCCGAGTCGGCCAGCCCCTCCGCCCGAGCGGACGGTTCCGGTGTCGCAGCGGACGCCGTCGGCTCCGGCTCCGGCCGCGAGGTCGGGGTGTCCTCCGGCGCCGGCGCGGGCGGCTCGACCAGCCGGGTCAGCGGGAGGGCCACCGTCGTGCGGGCGACGACGTCGTCCCGGCGCGTCGCCGTGGTCCCGTACGGCTGCTCGGCCCGCCCTCCGGCCCGGACCTCGGCCCGGCCGCGGCGGGCGTCGCCGGGGGCCACCACGAACGCGCCCGTGCAGACCAGCTCCGCGCCCGGGGCGAGCCGGGCCGGGCGGTCCGGCGCACACCGGACGCCGCTGAGCTGGGGGCGCACCGCGTCGAGGCCGACCCGGGTCAGCGTCACGTTCCCGGCGTTGGTCACGGTCACCGTCGCCCGCACCCGGGCCCCGGCCGCGGGTCGTGCGGGTGCGGTGGTCAGCGCGACCGCCAGCCGGGGCCGGGCCCGCACCTCGACCGTGGCCGGTCCGATGGCGAGGAGGTCGTCGGACGGGTCGTCCGGGTCACCGGACGGCGCCTCGGCCCGGGCCTCGGCCGCCGTCTCCAGCGCCCCGAAGTCGAGGTCGTCCTGGGTGACGAGGACGGTCGCGGTGCAGGTCAGCCGGGCGCTGGGGGCCAGGGCCGCCCCCAGGGCGGGGCTGCAGGAGAGCTGGTCGGGCGGGACCCGGACGTCGGTGAGGGTGACGCCCTGGACGGGCACGTCGCCCGCGTTGCGCACGCGGTAGGTGTAGCGGACCGGCTCGCCCAGGCGGGCGACGCGGGTGGGGCTGGACTCGGTCTGCAGGCTCAGCACGAGCCGGGGCGGGGGCGGCGGGTCGACGAGCGCGAGCAGGTGGTCCTCGACCTCCCCGGAGGCGGACGGGCCGTCGGGCAGCTCGGCCTCGTCCGCCGCGGTCGCGATCCGCAGCCGGACCAGGCTGTCCCCCGCCGCCGCCGCGCGGGCGTCCCAGCGGAGCTCGGCCGTGCGAGCGCCGGCCGGGACGTCGACGCAGGCCCGTTCGCTGGTGCGGAAGGCGCGGTCGAGGTCGAGGTCCACCCAGCCGCACAGCCGGGCCGGCACCGTCACCCGGCTGACGGCGACCACCAGGCGGAGGGTCGTCAGGCGGCCGACCGGCAGGGGCGGGAGCGCGGCCAGGGCGTCGTCGTCGTCGCCGTCGGCGGACTCCGACGCCTTGGTGCTGGAGCCGGTGTCGGGGTCGAGCCGGTCGGCGGAGACGGTCGCGCCGAGCCGCGGACCCGTGACCAGCGCGCGGGCGGGGTCCCCGGAGCCCGCATCGACGTCGACGGGCGCGTCACCGTAGTCGTAGCCGGGCGCCGCCAGGGCGGGCGACCCTCCGGACGCGAGCAGGGCGAGGCCCAGTGCCGCCGCCACGGCCAGGGCGCGCAGCGGCGGGCGCGGCACAGCGGGCTGGGACATGGGCTCGGCCTCCTGAGCCACCCCCGAGGTGGACCGGCTCCCGGCCGAGACTAGCGACTGCCGGGCCGGCCGCCCACGGTCGGGAGGTCAGTCGCGGACGGCGCCCTTGCGCAGGTCGCGCCGGAGCTCCGGGGGCAGGGCGAAGACGAGGGACTCCTCGGTGAGCCGTTCCTCCTGGGCCACCGGGTAGCCGTGCTGCACCAGCAGCTCCAGGACGCCCTGAACCAGGTCGTCGGGGACCGAGGCGCCGCTGGTGACGCCGACCGACGCGACGCCCTCGAACCAGGCGGGGTCGACCTCGCCGGCGTTGTCGACGCGGTGGGCGGCCTTCGCGCCGGACTCCAGGGCCACGTCGACGAGCCGGACGGTGTTGGAGGAGTTGGCCGAGCCGACGACGATGACCAGGTCGCTGCGGGCGGCGATCTGCTTGATGGCCAGCTGGCGGTTGGAGGTGGCGTAGCAGATGTCGTCGCTGGGCGGGTCCATCAGCTGCGGGAACTTCTCGCGCAGCCGGCCGACCGTCTCCAGCGTCTCGTCGACGCTGAGCGTGGTCTGGCTGAGCCAGGCCACCCGGCTCGGGTCCTTCAGCTCGACCCCCGCGACGTCGGCCGGTGACTGGACGAGAGTGATCTGGTCCGGGGCCTCGCCCGTGGTCCCCTCGACCTCCTCGTGGCCGGCGTGCCCGATGAGCAGGATCTCCAGCCCCTCGCGCGCGAACCGGCGGGCCTCGTGGTGCACCTTGGTGACGAGCGGGCAGGTCGCGTCGATCGCCTTGAGGTCGCGCTCGGCGGCCTGGGCGTGCACGGCCGGCGACACCCCGTGCGCGGAGAACACGACGGTGGAGCCCGGCGGCACCTCGTCCAGCTCCTCGACGAAGACCGCGCCGCGCGCCTGCAGGTCCTCGACGACGTGGCGGTTGTGGACGATCTGCTTGCGGACGTAGACGGGGGCGCCGTAGGTGTCGAGCGCCTTCTCCACCGTCACCACGGCCCGGTCGACGCCGGCGCAGTAGCCGCGCGGGGCGGCCAGGAGGACCTGACGGCCGCCGGTCGCGGGCGTGCTCAGGCCGGGGCTCGCGGTCTCGGTCATGCCGCCCAGTCTAGGCGGTGGGGTCCGCCGCCCCGGCCCGTCGCGGCGTCGCGTGCAGCACACCGGGCATAGGCTCCTCCGGTGCCCCTGGAGTCCTCACCCGAGAACCCCCAGCCGCTCCGCAAGGTCACCCACCTCGTCCGCGGCTGGATCGAGCGGCTCGGTCCGGTGTGGGTCGAGGCCCAGCTCATCGAGATCAACCGCCGCTCCGGCAGCCGCACCATCTTCCTCACGCTGCGGGACAAGCTGGCCGAGGTGTCGGTCTCGGTGACCGTCTCCCCCACCACCCTCGACGGCGCCGGGCCGCTGACCGAGGGCGCCACCGTGGTCGCCCGCCTCAAGCCGTCCTACTTCGAGGGCTCGGGCCGGTTCTCCTTCTACTGCGACGCCATCACCCCCGTCGGCGAGGGCCGGCTGCTGGCCCGGCTGGAGCAGACGAAGCGGCTGCTGCAGGCCGAGGGCCTGTTCGACCGGGCTCGGAAGAAGCCGCTGCCGTTCCTCCCCCGGGCCATCGGGCTGGTCACCGGAGCCGGCAGCGCCGCGGAGAAGGACGTCGTCGAGAACGCGCGCCGCCGCTGGCCCGCCGTCCGGATCGAGACCCGCTACGCCCTCACCCAGGGCCCGCAGGCCGGGGAGCAGCTGATCACCGCGCTGGGCCAGCTGGACCGGCACGGCGACGTGGACGTCATCGTCATCGCCCGCGGCGGCGGATCGCTCGAGGACCTGCTGCCCTTCTCCGACGAGGGCCTGGTCCGAGCCGTCTTCGCCTGCACGACCCCGGTGGTCAGCGCCATCGGCCACGAGAGCGACAACCCGATCCTCGACCTCGTCGCGGACCTCCGCGCCTCGACGCCGACCGACGCCGCCAAGCGCGTCGTGCCCGACGTGGCCGACGAGCTGGCCAAGATCGGTCAGGCCCGGACCCGGCTGGAGCAGGCGATCGGCACCCGGCTGCGGCACGAGCAGGAGCGGCTGGACGCCCTGGCGACCCGGCCGGTGATGACGGACCCCACCGCCACCTTCGTCGTGGGGCACGAGCAGCTGCAGCACCTGCGCGAGCGCAGCCTGCGCGCGCTCACCAGCCGGTTGGAGCACGAGCGCACCGGCGTGGCGCACCAGCTGGCCCGGGTCCGCGCCATGTCGCCCAAGGCGACGCTCGAGCGCGGCTACTCGATCCTGGTGGGCCCGGAGGGGCACGCCATCACCTCGGTCACCGACGTCGACGAGGGCGACGACCTGCTGGCCTACCTGCTGGACGGCCAGCTGGTGCTGGAGGCCCGCGACGTCCGACCCGGAACGCTAGGAGCAGCATGAGCGAGGCAGCGAGCCGTCCCGAGGGGGACGCGCTGACGTACGAGCAGGCCCGCGAGGAGCTCGTCCAGGTCGTGCAGCGGCTGGAGTCGGGCGGCGTGCCGCTGGACGAGTCGCTGGCCCTGTGGGAGCGCGGCGAGCACCTGGCGGCGGTCTGCCAGCAGCGGCTCGACGGCGCCCGCGCGAAGGTGGACGCGGCCCGCGCCCGCACCGGCACCCCGGGCTGACGCGGCCGTCGCCCTCAGGCCGAGAGCTCGAGGTCCGCGGTCGACGGCCGGGGCGCCACGAACCGGCGCCGGTAGTCGACGGGGGCCAGGCCGATCTCACGCCGGAAGTGCTCACGCAGCACCACGGCGGAGTTGAACCCCACCCGGGCGGCGATCTGCTCCACCCCGAGGTCGGTCTCCTCCAGCAGCCCCCGGGCGGCGAGGATCCGCTGCTGCGTCAACCAGCGGTGCGGGGTGGTGCCGGTCTCGGCGCTGAAGCGGCGGGCGAACGTGCGGTCGCTCATGGTCGCCCGGCGGGCCAGCGAGCTCGCGGTGTGCGGCTCGGCCAGGTGGTCGAGCACCCAGGCCAGCAGCGGCGACAGGCTGTCGGCGGTGCAGGTGGGGATCGGCATCTCGACGAACTGCTGCTGACCGCCGTCGCGCTGGGGGGCACCACCATCCGGCGGGCGATCTTGGTGGCCACCGCCGTCCCCAGCTCCCGGCGCACGAGGTGCAGGCAGGCGTCGATGCTCGCCGCCGTGCCGGCGCTGGTGATGAGGTCGCCGTCGTCGACGAAGAGGGCGCGGGGGTCGATCAGTGCCAGGGGGTGGGCTCGCGCCAGCTCGGCGACGTGCCGCCAGTGCGTCGTGCAGGCCCGGCCGTCGAGCAGGCCGGCCGCCCCCAGCACGAACGAGCCGGAGCACAGGCTGAGCACCGTGGAGCCGGCCGCGTGGGCCGCCCGGATGACGTCCAGCACCTCGGCCGGGTAGTCCGCGGCCGGCCGGACCGCCGTGGCGGAGACGATGACGAGGTCGCTGCCCGCGACGGCGTCCAGCCCGTGGCCGGCGGTGACGGACATCGACGCCCCGGTGTTCGTGGTCAGGGGGACGCCGGGCTGCTGCGCGCAGACCCGGAGGTCCACCGCCGGGACGCCGTCGTCGGTCCGGTCCAGGCCGAAGACCTCGACCGCGACGCCGAACTCGAACACGGCGACCGGTTCGACGAGCACGACGCTCACCCGGGACAGAGGCACGCGGAGAAGCCTATGGCAGAGATCTTGCCCGACCGGCCACCCCTGCCATCCTGGACAGGCGCCCGGCGGGTCAGCCGGTGGTCAGGGTGGAGGCGAAGCTCTCCAGCTCGCCGTAGGGCAGGTCCCCCACCACGACGGTCGTCACGTCCGCACCGCCCAGCACCAGGGAGCGGGTGCGCTCGTCCTCGCTGATCCGCCGCTCCCAGGTGGTCCCCGCCACGTCGCTCGTGCCGTCCGGCAGGCCCTCGCGGGTCTTGTCCTCCACGAGGGCGCGAGGCTCCAGGTCGCCCTGGGCCAGCTCGACGTAGGTGTTGCTCGCGTCGAGGAAGCCGAGCTGCCAGAGGTTCCGCGGCGACGGGTCCCCGTTCAGGTAAGACCGGCCCTCCGGCACCCACGTCACCTGGGTCGCCCGCCACGACGGGGGCACGGCCCGCGGGGCCAGCACCGGGAACGGGGCCTGGTCGCGGGCCTGCGCCAGCACGGGGGTCCAGTCCAACGTGCGGACCGGCGGCTCCGCCGGGGTCCGGGTGAAGAAGTAGGTGATGACGATCACCGGGATCAGGAGGACGAGCAGCGAGCGCACCATGTCGCCGGTGGAGGCGGTTCTCGACGACGCACGGGCCACGGCCTCATCCTCCCAGACGGCGCCAACTGCGCCGGTCCCTCGTGCGGTGAGCCCGTCGACGGGCCTTCGACGGGCTCAGGCCGCGGAGAAAGCCTCAGGCCGTGGAGGACGGGCTGAGGCCGCGGAGGACGGGCTCAGGCCGCGGACACGAGGCTCAGCGCCCCGCCTCCTCGTCGTCCTGCGGCTCGGCCATCACCCGGTGCAGGGCCGCCTTGGCCTTGTCCGGCAGCACCTTGGCGGCCAGCTCCTGGGCCTTGGTCATCGCCGAGGCGGCGACCACGCGGTCCTTCCCGGCCATCAGCGCCGCGTAGCCCTGCTGGGCGACGTCGGCCGGGTCGTCCTTCGGCCCCTGGCCGATCCGGGTGTCGTCCATCTCGGCGCGGTGGAAGAAGTTCGTGTCGGTCGGACCGGGCATCAGCGAGGTGACCGTCACCCCGGTGTCCCGCAGCTCGTCCTGCAGCGCCTCGGCCAGGGACTGCACGAAGGACTTCGAGGCGTTGTAGACCGCCTGGAACGAGCCCGGCATGGTCGAGGCGATCGAGGAGGTCAGCAGCAGCCGGCCGGCGTCGCGCGCCACCATGTCCGCCAGCAGCAGCCGGGTCAGGTGCACCGTCGAGGCCACGTTGAGCTGGACGACCTCGAGCAGGTCGGCCGGGTCGGCGTCGACGAACGCCCCGCCCCGGCCCACGCCCGCGTTGACGGCGGCGGCCGCGACCGGCTGGCCGGTCGCGATCGCCGTCTCGTACAGGGCCTGCACGCCGTCGGCGGTCCGCAGGTCGACCGGGAAGGTCTGCACCTCGACACCGGCGGTGCGGCACCGGACGGCGACGGGCTCCAACCCCTCACCGCCCGGGCCGTCCTCGGCCGTGAGCAGCAGGTCGAAGCCGTCCGCGGCGAAGAGGAGCGCGAGCTCCGCGCCGATCCCGCTGGAGGCTCCGGTGACGACGGCAAGTCCTGCACTGGTCATGTCTGTCCTTCGGTCCGGGGGGCGCGCGGGGATGCGGCCTGGATCAGGGGGTGGGCATCCCGCCGTTGACGTGCAGGGTGGCGCCGATGACGTAGCTGGACTCGGCGGAGGCCAGGAACACGTAGGCCGGTGCCAGCTCGGCCGGCTGGCCGGGACGGCCCAGCGGGGTCTGCTCGCCGAACGCGGGCAGGTCCTCGGGCGGCTGGCCGCCGGCCGTCTGCAGCGGGGTCCAGATGGGACCGGGCGCCACGACGTTCACGCGGATGCCCTGCGGCGCCAGCTGCTGGGCCAGGCCCTTGGAGAAGTTGTTGATGGCCGCCTTGGTGGAGGCGTAGTCCACCAGGGTCTCCGAGGGCTCGTAGGCCTGGATGGAGGAGGTGTTGATGATGGTCGAGCCGGGCTGCAGGTGCGGCAGCGCCGCCTTGGTCACCCGGAACATCGCGTAGACGTTGGTCTTGTAGGTCTCGTCGAACTGCTCGTCGCTCACGTCGGCGAGGGCCTCGACCGACTGCTGCTTGCCGGCGTTGTTGACGAGGATGTCCAGGCCGCCCAGCTGCTCCACCGCCTGCGCGACGAGCTCGGTGCAGTAGGCGGCGTCCTTGAGGTCCCCGGGCAGCAGCACCGCCTTCTGGCCCGCGTCGGTGATCAGGCCCTTGATCCGCTGGGCGTCCTCCTCCTCCTCGGGCAGGTAGCCGATGGCGACGTCGGCACCCTCGCGGGCGAACGCGATCGCCGTCGCGCCGCCGATGCCGGAGTCGCCGCCCGTGATCAGCGCCTTGCGCCCCACCAGCCGGCCGAGGCCGCGGTAGCTCGTCTCACCGAGGTCGGCCTTCTCCTCGAGGTCGGCGTCGAGACCGGCGCCCTCCTGGTACTGGGCGGTGGGGTCGATCCCGCTGTAGAGCTTCGTCGGGTCGGCAAAGGTGTACTGGTCACGCGACATGGGGGTCTCCTGGGTGTCGGTACGGGAGCGGGGAGGACGAGCGAGGGCGGTCAGGCGCGCGGGTGCTGGTTCCAGCGGTCGGCCGAACGACGGCCGAGGGTGGTGACGACGCGCACGAGGGCGCTGGGCAGCGGCCGCAGCCGCTCCTCCACCTGGTAGCCCTGGACGGTGTCGGTGCCGCTGGGCGGCGGGCCGCTGGGCAGCAGCCGCGCGGCCAGCCCGAGCAGGGCCGCCGTGGTGGTCGGCGCCAGGCCGTTCACCCGCGAGGCCACCTTGGTGAGGACGCTCAGCAGCACGTAGGCGCGACCGGCGAGCACGCCGTCGACGATCCGGGCGGCGGCGCGCTGCGGGTCCATGGCGATGCCGGGCAGCGTGGCCGACGGGGCGAACCAGGCGTACTCGGCGCCCTGCCGGCCGGTGAACTCGGCGCGGAGGTGCGAGCCGGTGCGCATCAGACCGGGGGCGACGGTGGTGACCTTGACGCCGGTGCCCGCGAGCTCGGCGCGGAGGCCGGCCGAGAAGCCGACCGCGCCGAACTTCGCGGTGCTGTACGGGAGCAGGTGCGGGACGGGGACGAGCCCGCCGATGGAGGTGATGACGCCGATCCGGCCGTGGCCGCGGGCCCGCATGGGGCCGCTGACGGCGAGGGCGACGTTGATCGGGCCCCAGAGCATGATGTCGATGGCCTCGGCGAAGTGGTCCCGCGTCAGCGAGGCGAGCGGGCCCACCTGGATGACCCCGGCGACAGCGAAGGCCACGTCGACCGGGCCGTCGGTCGCCTCGACGTCGGCGACGAGAGCCTCCACGGCGGCGGCGTCAGCGACGTCGCAGACGGCGGTCCGGACGGTCAGGCCCTCCGACTCGAGGTGGTCGCGCGCGGCCGCCAGCTCGTCCGCCGAGCGGGCGCAGATGACGAGCCGGTGACCGCGGCGACCGAGCTCCCGGGCGATGAGCAGGCCGAGCCCGCGGGACGCCCCGGCCACAAGGGCCAGGGGCGCCACCGCGGGCGTCGACTGCGGTGCTGCGACCGGGTTGGTGCTCAGGACTTCGCCGCGTCCTGGACGTTGCCCTTGGCCTGCTGGGCCTGGCCCTGCACGTCCGAGGCGGCCGAGGTGCCCTCGTCCTGGACCGTGGTCTTGGCCTGCTGGGCCTGGTCCTTGACCTCTTCGACGGCGTACTGGCCCTCGTCCTTGACGGCGCCGACCGCCTCGGTGGCGGTCTCCTTCACCGTCTGAGCAGCCTCCTGGAGGGGCTCCTTGAGGTTGCTCGCGACGTCCTTGGCGGCGTCGGTGATGCCGGCCTTGAGCGGCTCGGCCTTGTCCTTCACCGTGGTGGCGAGCTCGCGCTCCTTGGTGCTGGCGGGGATCAGCGAGCTGATCAGCAGGCCGGCGCCGAAGGCGACGAGACCGGCGGCGAGGGGGTTGCCCTGCGTCTTCTGCCGGGCGAGGGCCGGGGCGTCGCTGACGGTGTCGCCGGCCGAGGACAGGGCACCGCGGGCCGAGGCCGCCGCACCCTGGGCCGAACCGGCGGCGCTGCCGCCGGCGCCGTGGACGGCGTCGGTGGCGCCGTGCACCTTGTCGGAGACGGTGTCGGTCACGCCGTGCACCGTGTCGACCACGGAGTCGCGGACGTCGTCGGCGGTGCCCATGATGCGGTCCTTGAGGCCGAGGCCCTTGTCCTTGACGTTGTCCTTGACCTTGTCCACCTGCCGGCGGGCGATGGTCTTCGGGTTGGCCTCCTCGGCCAGCGCGTCGACGTCGTTGCTCAGGTTGGCGCGGGTCCGCTCGATCTCAGCGCGGATCTCTTCGGGGGTCTGGCTGGTCACAGGTTCTTCTCCTCTTGGCCTTTGAGTGCGTTCGGGATCTTGCCCAGCGAGTCGGTGGTCTCGGGCACGCCGCGCACCTGGTCGAGGGCCTTCTTGCCGACGACCGCGAGGATCGCGGCGATGATCGCCCAGATCACCGCGACGATGAGCGCGGACCAGCCGAAGCCGATCTCGTTCCCCAGAGCCCGCCACAGCGAGATGGACAGGAACATCAGGACGAAGAAGCCGGCGACGGCGGCACCGGCGAGCAGGCCGATGCCCTTGCCGGCCTTGGACGCGGACTGGGAGACCTCGGCCTTGGCCAGGGCCACCTCCTGCCGCATCAGCGTGCTGAGGTCGCGGGTGACGTTGCCGAGCCGCTCACCGAGGGTCAGCTCGTCCCCGGTCGTGGTCTGCGGCTCGATCGACGACGAACCCGAGGTGTAAGGCGTCGTCATCGGGGCGTGTCACCCCGCGTCGGGTCGACGTAGGTGACGGTGTCGTCGTAGGTCACGGTGTCGTCGTAGGCGCGGGTCGCCTCGTAGCCGGTGGTGGCGGTGGTGCCGGTGGTGGCGCCCGGCGTGTAGCTGCCGGTCTCGTAGCCACCCGCGGTGTAGCTGCCCGCGTCGTAGCCGGTGGCCGCCTGGGTGGTGCTGTAGCCGGTGGTCGGCGTGGTGGCGCTGTAGCCCGACCCGAGAGCCGGAGCCTGCTGGGCCTCCTTGGCGTCCTTCGCCTCGGCGGCGAGGCTGCGGGTCAGTCGACCGACCACGACACCGGTGAGCAGCGAGACGCCGAGGAAGACGCCCGGACGGCGGCGCGCGAAGTTGCGGACGTCGGCGAGCAGGTCGCTGGGCTCGCTGTTCTCGATCCGGTGGGCGAGCTCACCGACGCGGCGGGAGCCCTGCTTGGCGAGGTCGGCGAGGGGGCCGCCCTTGTCCGTGGAGGACGCCATCGTGCCGAGCTCGTCGGCGAAGGAGTGCACGAGCGCACCGAGGCGCTGCTGCTGGGCGCCGGCCTGGCTGCTCAGCTCGGTGCGGCCCTGGTCCAGGAGGTCACGGAACTGGCCCGTGGCCTCCGCGGTGATGTTCCCGACCTGCTCCTTGGCGGTCTCGGCGACCTGCTGGCCGGAGGCGAGCGCGGTGTCCTTGACGGCACCGGCCTGCTCCTTGGCCACGCCGGCGACGTGCTGGCCGCGGTCCACAGCGGTGTCCTTGAGGCCGGCGGCCTCGTCCTTCGCGGTGTCCTTGGCGGTGCTCGCGGTGCTGCTGGTGCTGGACTGGCCGGTGGTCGGGGCGTAGATGTCCGTGCCCGCCTCGGTGGTGCCCGCGGGCTCCCACGTGGTCACCGGCTCGTCGAACTGGTTCTGCCCCTCGGAGGGGACATACGGTGACTGAGTCACGCGATCTCCTATCGACTAGATCCGCGGCGCCGCGAGTACGCGACGCCATCCGCTATCTCATACCCAAACCCTTTACGGCGTAAACACCCCTGCTCGCGCAGAAGTGCCACGGTGGCCCTCGAGGCCGCCGCAGCCGTGTCGGACGACCGAGCGGCTGTTGTCTCAACCGCCCGGCCACGGCACAGGACTGGCCCGGGCGTCACCCTGTGCTGAGGGCCCTGCTACCCGCGGGAGCCGCGCTCGAACCCTCCGGCGCGACCGGCGGCGCCCCGCCCCGCCCGGGCGCACCCCCCGCTATGGCGTACGCCACAGGACGCGCTATGGTCGGTCCAGCGGTTGAGCAGTCTGCCGACATCCCCACCTCCCTGTAGGCGGTCCCATGTCGAGCACCATCTCCACCTCCCGTTCCCGATCCCGCGCCCTGGTCGACCCGGCCCCCGTGGCCCTCGACGACGTCTCCGAGCCCGCCGCCCAGCCGGACGAGCTGGACGACGTCTACGAGCCCACCGAGCGCAACCCGCAGCTGCGGCGCGAGCGCTCCGCGGAGCTGACGGCGCAGCTGCTCGCGGCCGACGAGGCGGGCGGCCGGGTCATCCGGCGCCGGCTCGTGCTGCTCCACCTCGACGCCGCCGACGGCGTCGCCCGGCACTACGCCGGCCGCGGTCAGGACCACCAGGACCTCGTCCAGGTGGCCCGGGTCGGCCTCGTCGAGGCCAGCGTCCGCTACGACCCGTCGCTGGGTTCGTTCCTGGGCTTCGCGCTGCCCACGATGATGGGCGTCATCCGCCGCCACTTCCGAGACCGTGCGTGGTCGGTCAAGCCGCCGCGCTGCATCCAGGAGCACGCCGCCGTCATCGCCCGCGCCCGTGAGGACCTCACGCACGAGCTGCTGCGCTGGCCGACCATCCCCGAGCTCGCGCAGCACCTGGAGCTCAGCGAGTCCGAGATCCGGGCCGCGCGCCAGGTCGACGGCTGCTTCCAGGCGGCGTCGCTCGACGTGCCGGTGGGCCAGCGGGCGGAGTCGCTCGGGGAGAGCCTGTCGGAGGTCGAGAGCCGCTACGACCACGTCGAGACCGCTCTCACCCTGCAGCCCGCCTACCAGCAGCTCAGCGAGCGGGACCAGCGGCTGGTCTACCTCCGCTTCTACTCCGAGCTCAGCCAGCGCGAGATCGCCGAGGAGTTCGGCGTCAGCCAGATGCAGATCTCCCGGTGGCTGGTCCGGGTGCTGCGCTCCCTGCGCCAGTACCTGAGCGACGACGAGAGCTTCCAGCTCGCCAGCTGACCGAAGCGATCCCGGCCGTCGGCCACCACCACGAACGCCGTCGAGGCACCTCCCCCGTCGGAGGTGCCTCGACGTGCATCCGGGCCGCGACCCGGTGATGGGGACGGCGCCGGCCGCCGCTCCGGCACCATGGGCGACGTGGACGAGCTGCGCACCCTGGGACACGGCGCCGGGCCGCACGGCGAGACGCTGCTCCGCGAGCGTCGCCGGCCCGACGGCACGGTGGTCCACGAGCTGGTGGTCAACGGGGTGTTCGCGATGGACAGCACCGAGACGAGCAGCGAGCTGGAGCTGGCCGGCTTCGCCGCCGGCGCGCGCGGGGCCGTGCTGGTCGGCGGCCTCGGCCTGGGCTACACCGCGGCCGCGGTGCTCGAGCACGTGCCGGGACCGTCCCGGGTCGACGTCGTCGAGCTCGACCCGCACCTGGTCGGCTGGGCCCGGGCGGGGGTGACGCCGCTGCTCGCCCGGGTCGCGGGCGACCCGCGGACCCGGCTGCACGTCGGGGACGTGGCCGCGACCCTGAGCGGCGGCGGAGCCGCCACCGGGCCGTGGGACGCCGTCCTCCTCGACGTCGACAACGGCCCGGACTTCCTCATCCACGCCCACAACGCCGGTCTGTACGAGGAGGCGACGCTCAGCGCGGCGCGGGCCGCCCTGACTCCGGGCGGGGTGCTCGCGCTGTGGTGCCAGGGGCCGGCTCCGGCGCTGCTGGCGCGGCTGCGGCGGCTCGACGGCTCGGCCCGCGAGCACCGCTACGCCGTCGAGCGGGAGGGCCGGCGCTTCTCCTACGTCGTGCTCACGCTGCGGCGGCCGGCGTCGGTGGGTGCCGGTCCGGGTGGGGCCGCGCTCGCGCGCCCAGGGCAGAATGAGCGCATGGCTGAGGACTTCCGCATCGAGCACGACACCATGGGCGAGGTCCGGGTCCCCGCCCAGGCCCTGTGGAAGGCGCAGACCCAGCGCGCGGTCGAGAACTTCCCGATCTCCGGGGTGCCGATCGACCCGGCCCTGATCGCGGCCCTCGGCCAGATCAAGGGTGCCGCGGCCCTCACCAACGCCCGGCTCGGCGTCATCAGCGAGGAGCGCGCGGCCGCCATCGTCGAGGCCGCGACCGCCGTGGCGGCCGGAGCGCACGACGCCCAGTTCCCGATCGACGTCTTCCAAACCGGGTCGGGCACCTCGAGCAACATGAACACCAACGAGGTCATCGCCTCGCTCGCCTCTCCGGCCGTGGCCGACGGCGTGCACCCCAACGACCACGTCAACGCCTCACAGTCCAGCAACGACGTGTTCCCCAGCGCGATCCACATCGCCGCCACCCAGAGCCTGGTCCAGGACCTCGTCCCGGCGCTGCAGCACCTCGAGCGCTCGCTGGAGGCGAAGGCCACCGAGTTCGCCGCGGTGGTCAAGAGCGGCCGGACCCACCTCATGGACGCCACCCCCGTGACCCTCGGCCAGGAGTTCGGCGGCTACGCCGCGCAGGTCCGCTACGGCGTCGAGCGCGTGCAGGCGGTCCTCCCCCGCGTCGCCGAGCTGCCGCTGGGCGGCACCGCCGTCGGCACCGGCATCAACACCCCGCCCGGGTTCGCCGCGTCGGTGATCGGGATCATCGCCGAGCAGAGCGGGCTGCCGTTCACCGAGGCCCGGAACCACTTCGAGGCCCAGGGCGCCCGCGACGCCCTCGTCGAGGCCTCGGGCGCGCTGCGCACCATCGCCGTCGGGCTCAACAAGATCGCCAACGACATCCGGTGGATGGGCTCGGGCCCGCGCGCCGGGCTCGGCGAGATCGCGCTGCCGGACCTGCAGCCGGGGTCGTCGATCATGCCGGGCAAGGTCAACCCGGTGCTGTCGGAGGCCATGACCCAGGTCTGCGCCCAGGTCATCGGCAACGACGCCGCCGTCGCCTTCTCCGGTGCCGCCGGGGCGTTCGAGCTGAACGTCATGCTGCCGGTGATGGCGCGCAACCTGCTGGAGTCGGTCCGGCTGCTGGCCAACGTCAGCCGGCTCTTCGCGGACCGGTGCGTCGACGGCATCACCGCCAACGTCGAGCACTGCCGCTTCCTGGCCGAGTCCTCGCCCTCGATCGTCACCCCGCTCAACAAGTACATCGGCTACGAGAACGCGGCCGCCGTCGCGAAGGCGGCGCTGAAGGAGAACAAGACGATCCGCGAGGTGGTGATCGAGCGCGGCTTCGTCACCGAGGGCCGGCTCACCGAGGACCAGCTCGACGCCGCCCTCGACGTCCTCTCGATGACCCGCCCGGCCCTCTGACGCCGGGCCGGCGGGCGCCCCACCCGCCCCACCCGCGCCGTCGGCCTGCCGGGCCCCCCGGGCCGCCGCCTGTCCCCCACTTCACACCCCTGCGGTGGTCCGCGCACCCTCTGCACGGGGTGTGACGTGCACCGGAGGGGTGTGAAGTGGGGGACCCGAGTGAGCCCGGGTCGACCGGGCGGGCGCGTCGGGCGGGCGCGTACGGCGGGCGGGTAGGTGGGTCGGGCGGGTGGGTCGGTGCCGGGCTCAGCCCTCCGGGACCGCGATGTTGGCCATCCAGCTGACGCCGAACTTGTCGGTGCAGGCGCCGTACTCGTCGCCCCACATCTGCTTCTCCAGCGGCATGGTCACCGTGCCGCCCTCGGCCAGGCCGGCGAAGAAGCGGCGGAGGTCGTCGACGTCGTCACCGCTGAGGCACACGGTGATCGCGCTGCCCTCGGCGACGTCCATCCCGGGCGGGGTGTCGGCGGCCATCAGGGTGTAGCCGCTCGGCGTCTCGAGCTGGCCGTGCATCACGTGGCCGGCCGCGTCGCCGTCGGCCATGCCGTACTCACCGAACGTGTTGATGGTGAGCTCGCCGCCGAACACCTGCTGGTAGAACTCCAGGGCCGGTCGGGCGGTGTCGCGGAAGCTCAGGTAGGGGGTGAGGAGGGAGGCCATCGCTGCTCCTAGGTCGCGGGTCTGGGACTCCGGACTCTAGTGAGCGACGGCCTCCCCCGCCGGGGGAACGCGGCAGTTTCTCAGCCGAGGGCGATCGCGGTCCAGGAGACGGCGGGCAGCTCGACGGTGAGCCGGCCGTCGGCGACCGTGACGCTGTCGTTCGGCCGCACCCCCACCCGCTCCTGGTCCTCCAGGGTGTTCTTCGCGTAGATGTCGTCGTCGGCGAGGGTGTGGGTCTCCAGCACCGACACCGCGCTGAGGTGGCTGACGTCGACGGTGACCGTGGTGGCCGCGTCGAGGCTGCGGTTCACCAGGAAGATCGCCGTCCGCCCGCTGGCGGCGTCGTGGGTGGCGACGGCGTCGACCAGCGGCACCTCGCCGTAGACGGCCGTCTGGTAGGTCTCGGTGCTCAGCTTGACGTCCAGCGCCTCGCCGACCGCCAGCCGGGAGGTGAGGGCGAAGGGGAAGAAGGTCGTCTGCCGCCAGGTGTCCCCGCCGGGCTCGGTCATGATCGGGGCGATGACGTTGACCAGCTGGGCCAGCGACGCCGAGGTGACCCGGTCGGCGTGCTTGAGCAGCGAGATCATCAGGTTGCCGAAGACCACGGCGTCGAGCACGGAGTAGATGTCCTCGAGCAGCCGCGGCGCCGTCGGCCACTGCTCGATGTCGGTGATCTGGTCGACCTCGTGGTAGCGGGTGTTGTACCAGACGTTCCACTCGTCGAAGGAGATCTTGATCCGCTTCTGGCGGCCCAGCGTCGCCCGGACCGTGTCGGCGGTGGCCACCACGGACTCGATGAAGTGGTCCATGTTGGTGGCCGAGGCGAGGAAGCTGGCGGTGTCGCCCTGCAGCTCCTCGTAGTAGGCGTGGCAGGAGATGTAGTCGACGTCGTCGTAGGTGTGCAGCAGGACGGTGTGCTCCCAGGCGCCGAAGGTCGGCATCTTCGCGCTCGAGCTGCCGCAGGCGACCAGCTCCAGGTCGGGGTCCAGCTGGCGCATCGCCTTGGCCGTCTGCGAGGCGAGCTTGCCGTAGTCCTCGGCGTTGCGGTGGCCGAGCTGCCACGGCCCGTCCATCTCGTTGCCCAGGCACCACATCTTCACCCGGTAGGGCTCCGCGTGCCCGTTGGCGACGCGGGCGTCCGACAGCGCCGTGCCCGAGCGGATGTTGGCGTACTCGAGGACGTCCACGGCCTCCAGCACGCCCCGCGTGCCGAGGTTGACCGCGTACATCAGCTCGCTGCCGACCTGCGCGCACCAGCCGGCGAACTCGTCCAGCCCCACCTGGTTGGACTCGGTGGAGTGCCAGGCCAGGTCCAGCCGGGCCGGCCGCTGCTCGCGGGGGCCGACGGAGTCCTCCCAGCGGAAGCCGGACACGAAGTTGCCGCCCGGGTAGCGGATCGCCGAGACGCCGAGCTCCCGGACCAGGTCCATGACGTCGGTGCGGAAGCCCTCGGCGTCGGCGGTGGGGTGGCCCGGCTCGTAGATCCCGTCGTAGACGCAGCGGCCGAGGTGCTCGACGAAGGAACCGAAGACCCGGCGCGAGACGGGGCCGACGGTGAAGTGCGGGTCGAGCGTGAGCTCAGCAGCAGGCATGATGTCCTCTTCGACGGAGTGCGAGGAGCGGCGCGACGCTCCTCCGACGTTCTAGGTAAACGTTGTAGAACAGTCTGGCCGAGGCCGTCGGCCAGGGTCAAGCCGGGCGGGTGGCGCCGGCGACGACCGGGCTCGAGGACTCGCGCACGACCACCCGGAACGCGGTGAGGTGGTCCCGCGGCGGCAGCTCGGCGGAGCCGGCGTCGATCCGCTCCTTGAGGTAGCGGACCGCCACCTCGGCGATCTCCTGCCGGCCGGGGTCGACGGTGGACAGGGTCGGCAGGCTGTACCGGGTCTCGTCGAGGTCGTCGAAGCCGATCAGCGCGACGTCCTCGGGGACCCGACGCCCCGCCTCCTGCAGGACGCGCATGGCTCCGAGGGCGAGGGCGTCGTTGAAGGCGACCACGCCGTCGAAGGTCAGCCCTCGGCTCAGGGCGTCCCGGACGGCGGCCGCCCCGGTGCTGCGGAACCAGCCGTCGACGCCGACGACGAGCGCGGGGTCGACGGGCACGGCGGCCGCGGCGTGGGCCTGCCGGTAGCCCTCCAGCCGCAGTGCGGCCGACCCGGGCGCCGGACCCGTCGTCGTGCCGAGGGCGACGAGCCGCCGACGCCCCTGGTCCAGCAGGTGCGCGGTCGCCGCGCGGGCGCCCTCGGTGTTGCGCATGGTCACGTGGTCGGTGGGGCCGTGCAGGACGCGCTCCCCCAGCAGGACGAGCGGTCGTGGCACGGCGGCCAGCACGTCGTGGTCCTGCTCCCCGAGCGCGAGGGCGCTGAACAGGATGCCGTCCACCATCCGGGCCCGGGTACCGCGCAGCAGGTCGAGCTCGCGCTCCCGCTCACCCCCGGACTGGGCGATGACCACCGACAGGCCCTGCGCCTCCGCCGCCCGCATCACGGTGTCCGCCAGCTCGGCGAAGTAGGCGTTGCGCAGGTCGGGGATGACGAGGCTGATCAGCCCGGTCCGCCCCGAGCGCAGCCCGCGCGCCGTCAGGTTCGGCGTGTAGCCGAGCGTCGCGATGGCGTCGAGCACCCGCTGCTTCGTCGCGGGCCTGACGTGGGGGTAGTCGTTGAGGACGTTGGACACCGTCTTGATCGACACCTCGGCCAACCGCGCGACGTCGTGGATCGTCGGGGCCATGCACGGAAGGCTAGGGGGTCACGCGGGTGCGGACCGCCACCACGAGGAACGGCGCGGCCCACCGCCCACGACCGGACCGCGCGGAGCGCGGACCCAGGGCTCGTGCTGCCTAGTACCAGCCGTTGGCGCTCTTGAAGCTCCAGGCCTGGCAGGGGCTGCCGTAGCGGTCGTCCATGTAGCCGACCGCCCAGATGATCTGGGTGGCGGGGTTCGTCCGCCAGTCGCTGCCGACGCTGGCCATCTTGGAGCCGGGCAGCGCCTGCGGGATGCCGTAGGCCCCGGAGCTGGCGTTGGTGGCGTCGATGTCCCAGTTGCTCTCGCGGATGATGATGTTGTTGAAGCAGCTGAACTGGTCGGCGCCGTAGCCGAACTTGTTCTGCAGGACCTGCTTCGCGATCTCGCGCGGGTCGGTGGTGCCGGCCTCGTAGCCCTGCGCCGCCACCCGTGCGCGGCGGGCCTTCTCGGCGGCCTCGGCCGCCGCCTTCGCCCGGGCGGCCTCGGTCTTCCGCCGTGCCGCCTCCGCCTTCGCCTCGGCCTTCGCCTCCGCCTTGGCCCGGGCCTTCGCCTCGGACCTGCGCTGCTGCGCCGCCGCGGCCTTCGCCTTCCGCTGGGCCACGATCTTGGCCTGCTGGTCGGCCACGGCCCGGCTGCCGGTGCTCAGCGCGAGGCTGCGCTCGACGGCCTGGTCGACGGCGGCCTCGAGGCGCTCCCGCTCGGCGCTCCGGTTGGCCGCCGCCTCGCGGACGGCCCGCTCGGAGGCCACGGCGGCCGGGTCGGCAGCCGGCTGGCTGGCGGACGTCACCGGGACCGGGACGGCGATCGCCGTCCCGGTCGCGGCAGGGCTGCCGAGACCGGCGACCGCGGCGCTGACCGCCAGAGCGGTGCAGCCGAGGCCGATGGCGGCATGGTGGACGAGGCGACGCACCGGTCAACCATGCCACACCGTCGTTACCGAAGTGACATCTTCGGTGGCGCCAGGTGAGGAGTTGCCACTCCGTGATCAGACCGGGATGTCCTCCAGCATCTCGGTCACCAGCGCGGCGATGGGTGAGCGCTCGGAACGGTGCAGCGTGACGTGGGCGAACAGCGGGTGGCCCTTGAGCTTCTCCACGACGGCGACGACGCCGTCGTGCCGGCCGACCCGCAGGTTGTCGCGCTGGGCGACGTCGTGGGTGAGCACGACGCGGGAGTCCTGGCCGATCCGGCTCAGCACGGTGAGCAGCACGTTGCGCTCCAGGGACTGGGCCTCGTCGACGATCACGAACGAGTCGTGCAGGGACCGGCCGCGGATGTGGGTCAGCGGCAGCACCTCGAGCAGCCCCCGCTCCATCACCTCCTCGATGACCACCTTGGAGGTGATGGCGCCGAGGGTGTCGAACACCGCCTGGGCCCAGGGCGCCATCTTCTCGCCCTCGCTGCCCGGCAGGTAACCGAGCTCCTGGCCGCCGACGGCGTAGAGGGGCCGGAACACGACGACCTTGGCGTGCTGGCGCCGCTCCAGCACCGCCTCCAGGCCGGCGCACAGCGCCAGCGCCGACTTGCCGGTGCCGGCCCGGCCGCCGAGCGAGACGATCCCGACGCCCGGGTCCAGCAGCAGGTCCAGCGCCACCCGCTGCTCGGCCGAGCGGCCGTGCAGGCCGAAGGCGTCGCGGTCCTTGATCAGCTTGAGCTGCTTGCCGGGCGTCACCCGGGCCAGGGCCGAGCCGCTGCCGCCGAGCAGGACGACGCCCGTGTGGCAGGGCAGGTCGCGCGCCTCCTCGAGGTCGACGACGCCGTGGTCGTAGAGGTCGGAGACGTGCTGCGCGTCGACCTCGAGCTCGGTCATCCCCGTCCACTCGGTGGACACGGCCAGCTCGGCGCGGTACTCCTCGGCCCGCAGGCCCACCGCCGACGCCTTGACCCGCATGGGCAGGTCCTTGGAGACGAGGGTGACGTCGCGGCCCTCGGCGGCGAAGTTCAGGGCGACGGCCAGGATCCGCGAGTCGTTGTCACCGAGCCGGAACCCGTCCGGCAGCGCCGTCGGGTCGGTGTGGTTGAGCTCGACGTGCACGGTGCCGCCCTGGTCGTTCACCGGGAGGGGCGCGTCCAGCCGGCCGGCGCTGACCCGGAGGTCGTCGAGGTACCGCAGCGCGGTACGGGCGAAGTACCCGAGCTCCGCGTGGTGCCGCTTGGCCTCCAGCTCGGTGATCACCACGATCGGGAGGATCACGTCGTGCTCCGCGAAGCGCCGCAGGGCGTGCGGGTCGCTCAGCAGGACGGAGGTGTCGACGACGTAGGTGCGGCGCGAGGATCCAGACACGGGTCTGCCCTTCTGAGGGCCGCACGCGGGACCGCGTCCGGCCCCACGGTCAAGTGGTGAGCCGGAGTCGTCCCCGGGCCGCGGTCGACCCGTTCGTCGTGCCCGTCGTCAGACGGTGCATGCATCGCCTCCCGCACGGGCCGCTTCCCCACGGCCCGTACTGCGGACGCTACGGCCGAGGCGGGGACCGCCTGCCACGCCACGCCGCTTCTTCACGCGACCGAAACCCGCCCGACGCCCCGCCGTCGACCGGCGGGCGGGCGCCCGATGAGTTCGGCCAGCCTGCCGGGTCTGAGCGGCATGGACCAGACCAGCACGACGCTCACCAGCCGCTTCCGCGTGGTCGAGGAGGAGCAGCAGCCCTACGTCGCGGTCACCGGCGAGGTCACCATGGACACCATCCCGGCCCTCGCCGACCGCTTCGGCGAGGTGTTCGGCTGGCTGGCCGGGCAGGGCGTCGAGACCGTCGGACCGCCCTTCTTCCGCTACCGGGTGATCGACATGGACCGTCGGCTGGTGCTGGAGGCCGGCGCCCCGACCGCGACCGTCCTGGACGGTGAGGGGGAGGTCCGACCCGGGGTCCTCCCGGCCGGCCGCTACGTCACGACCACCTACCTGGGCCACCCGGCCGACCTGGTGCAGGTGACGGGCGACCTGCTGGCCTGGGCCGAGGCGCAGGGCCTGGCCTTCGACGTGCGACCCGGCGACGAGGGCGAGGTCTGGGGGGCCCGGCTGGAGTGGATGGAGACCGACCCCGACGACGAGCCGGACATGAGCCGCTGGCAGACGCGGCTGGCGTTCCGGCTGGCCGGCTGAGCGGCCCCCCGTCGCCGGGGCCACCGGGGTGACCCGGCGGCCTAGGGGCCGCCCCGCCAGTGGTCGATGCGGTGGTGGTCCGGGGTGAAGCCGTGCCCGACGCCCCACAGCACCGCCTGCGTGCGGCTGCCCGCCCCGATCTTGCGGTAGACGGTGCGGATGTAGGACTTCACGGTGTTCGGGCTGAGGTAGGTCAGCGCGGCCACCTCGGCGTTGCTCTTGCCCTGCGTGATCAGCGCCAGGATCTCCGCCTCGCGGTCGGTCAGCCCTTCCGTCCGGCCGGGCCAGTCGAGCCCGGTGGCCGTCCGCGTCCGGCCCGGCACCTCGGTGAACACCTGCTCCCCCGCGTGCACCCGCTCGAGCGCGTCGACGAGGTCGCGGGCCGGCAGCGCCTTCGAGAGGTAGCCGTGCACCCCGGCCTTGCGCGCCGTCTCGACGAGGTCCGGGTGGAAGTTCCAGGTGTAGACGACCACGTGCCGTGCGCGCGGGTTCTCGACCAGGACGCGGATCTCGTGGTGGTCGGCCTCGGGCTGGGCGAAGGAGTCGTAGAGGACGATGTCGACGCTGTCGCTGAGGCCCTTGTTGGTGTCCAGCTCGGCGATCACCACCCGGCCCCGGTACTGCTCGAGGATGCTCGCCACGCCGATCACCACCACGTCGTAGTCGTCGACCAGGGCGACGGTGATGGGGGCGGGGGTCGGGTCCATGAGGGCGACACTAACCCACCTAGGGGTGTAGTGCACCAGCCCTGGGGGTGGTTGATTAGGACGTGCGGGACACCCACCCGCCGGCCCGGACCCCGGGCCGCCTCGCGTCCTCCGGGACGTACCCACAGAAGGGCACATCATGCTGGGACTCATCCTGAGCATCATCGTCGTCGGCCTGATCGCCGGCGCGCTCGCGCGCCTGCTGGTGCCCGGCCGGCAGGACCTGTCGATCCCGATGACCATCCTGCTCGGCATCATCGGCTCGTTCGTCGGCGGCTTCCTCGGCTACCTGATCTTCGGCCGGGACTCCGGCAGCGGCTTCCTGCAGCCGGCCGGGATCATCGGCTCGGTCATCGGCGCCGTCATCGTCCTGCTGATCTGGACCCGCGTGGCCGGACGGCGTACCGCGCGCGTCTGAGGACCGGGAGCGTCCGGGGCACCCCGGCGCCCCTGACGCTCCACCGGCGTGGCGGTCACCGAGTGCGGGCGGTGACCGCCACGTCCCGTCTCCGGGAACTCCCTTGACCCACCTCCGGCGTGGGGAGGAGGGTCGGGGGGTGCACCGGCGGCGCCGCCGGAGGACCGGGGCGGCATGGACATCGCGATCATCGGGGCAGGACCCACCGGCTTGTTCCTGGCGGCCGGCCTGGCTCGTCGGGGACACGGCGTCACCGTCGTCGACCGGGACGCCGGACCCGGTGCGGACGGCCGCTGGCCGCGGCGGGGCGTCATGCAGTTCCACCACGCGCACGCCTTCCGCGCCCAGTGCGTCAGCGCCCTGGCGGCCGAGCTCCCGACGGCGCTCGCGCTCTGGACCGAGGCGGGCGCCGAACCGGTGACCATCGCCCTCCCCGACGGCCAGGACCGGCCGGTCGGGATGCGCTCCCGCCGGCAGACCTTCGAGACCGCGCTGCGGGCGGCCGCGCTGGCCGAGCCGGGCGTCCGGCACCGGTCCGGGCACGTCGACCGGGTGCGCGTGGAGGGCGGCCGCGCCGTGGGCCTGGACCTCGGCGACGACCTCGTGCGCGCCGACCTGGTGCTGGACGCCTCGGGACGGTCGGGCCGGGCCACCGCCGAGCACCGGCTCCCCACCACCGCCGGTGGCGACTGCGGCATCGCCTACGTCGACCGGCAGTACCAGCTGCACCCCGACGCGGAGCCCGGGCCGATGGTCAACCCGCTCGCCTGGCAGGCCGACCTGGACGGCTACCAGGTGATCCTGTTCCCTCACGAGCGCGGCATCTTCTCCGTGATCGTGGTCCGACCGACCGCGAGCCGCGACCTGCTGGGGCTGCGGTACGGCGCGGCGTTCGACGCCGCCTGCCGGGCCATCCCCGGACTGGCCACCTGGACCGATCCCGACCGGGCGCGACCCCTCACCGACGTGCTGCCCGGTGGCCGGCTCTACAACCACTACCGGCCGCAGACCCGGCCGGACGGCCGGCTGGCCCTCCCGGGCCTGGTCCTGGTGGGCGACGCCGTCTGCACCACCACGCCGAACTTCGGCCGCGGGGTGGCGCTGAGCCTGCTGCAGGCCCAGCAGCTGCTGGCCCTCGTCGACCAGCACGGCGCCGACGTCGACGCCCTGGGGCGCTCCTTCGACGCCTGGTGCGAGGTCGGCATGCGTCCGTGGGTGGAGGACCACGCCCGGATGGACGACGCGCTGCGCCGACGCTGGGAGGGGGAGGACGTCGACCTCGACGCGCCGATCCCGTCCGATTTGGTGATGGCCGCGGCCGCGGTGGACCCCTCGATCGGCGCCGCCGTCGGACCCTACGCGGCGATGGTGGCCGGTCCCGACGTGCTCGACCAGGTGCAGCCGCAGGCGCGGGCGGTGTACGCGAGCGGCTGGCGTCCTCCCCTGGCGCCGGGACCCGGCCGGGCCGAGCTGGCGGACGTCGTCGCGCGCGCCCTCAGGTAGCCGGGTCGGCCGGTCCGGCGTGCGGCGCGAGCACCGTGATGACGCTGGAGTCGTCCCGGGCGGCCAGGCCCTGGGCGCGGCCCAGCAGGAACAGCTGCTCGGCCGCGGCCGCCACCGGCGTCGCGAGCCCGGCTGCCCGGGCCGCGGTGCCGACCAGCCCGAGGTCCTTGACGAAGATGTCCAGCCGGCTGCGCACCTCCGCGCCGCCCTCGTCGCCGGCCTGCCGCATCCGCGGGCCGCGGTCGCCCAGCATGAAGGACGCCGCAGCCCCGGCCTGCAGGGTCTCCAGGGCCAGCCCGGTGTCCAGCCCGAGGGCCTCAGCCAGCGCCAGCGCCTCCGCGGCGGCGGCGATGTGGACGCCGCAGAGCAGCTGGTTGACCGTCTTCATCGCCTGGCCGTCGCCGGCGTGCGGACCCACCCGGGTCAGGGTCGAGGCCATCGCCTCCAGCACCGGCCGGGCCGCGGCCCAGGCGGCGTCGTCGGCGCCGACGACGACCAGCAGGTCGCCCTGCCCGGCCCGCACCGGGCCGCCGGAGACCGGGGCGTCCACGAGCAGCAGCCCGGCCCCGGCCAGCCGGGCGGCCACCGCCCGGACGGCGTCGATGCCGACGGTCGAGGTCAGCAGCACCACCGAGCCCGCGGCCAGCACCTCCACGACGCCGTCGTCGCCCCACAGGGCGTCGTCGAGCTGGGCGGCGTCGCGCACCGCCAGCAGCACGACGTCGGCCCCGGCCGCGGCCGCCCGGGCCGAGGTGGCGGTCCCGTCGACGCCCGCCCCGGTCCGGCGGGCCGGGTCGGGGTCGTAGCCGCGGACGGTGCAGGTGGCCGCGAGGTGACGGGCCATCGGCCGGCCCATCGCCCCCAGACCGAGGACGGCGACGGTGACGGTGGACATGGGGCTCCTTCAGGTGGTGAGGGTCGGCGCGCCGGACGGACCGCGCTCCGCCCGGTCGGCGAGCGCGGCGACGACGTCGGCCAGGCTCTCGTCGCCGCCCACGTTCCCGGCGAAGACGACGTAGGGGATGCCGCGGGCGGGGCCGTCGACCGGCTCCCAGAGGGAGACGATCCCGGGCAGCACCGGGCCCCGGACCATGGCGCGGGTGATGCCCAGGCCGCGGGCGGCGACGTCGGAGGACGTGATGCCCCCCTTGGCGACGACGAAGCGCGGCGGGCGCACCGTGAGCACCTGCCGGACCACGGCGACGAGGGCGCTCGACACCTCCCGGGCCAGCGCCAGGGCCGCGTCCGCGCCGTCGACGACGGCCAGCCGCCGGCTGGTGCTGACCACGACGTCGCCGACCCCGAGGGCGGCGGACGCCTGCCCGGCCAGGTCGGCCACGTGGGCGGCCAGCGCGGCCCCGGACACCCCGGCCCCCTGCACCGTCGCCACGTCGAGCTCGAGCCGGACAGGGTGCCGGCGCTCGAGCAGCCGGTCCAGCTGGCGGGTGGTCAGGGCGACGTGGGAGCCGACGACGACCAGGCCCCCGACGGCGTCCTGGGCGGGTCCGCCGGCCCTGACTGCCGCCAGCTCGGCCGGCTCGAGCGGCGGGTGCGGCCGCTGTCCCACCAGGGCGCGCGGGAACGGCGGCCCCGCACGCACGACCAGCCGGACGCCGTGGCGCTGCACCTCCAGCACCGCCTCGGCGAGCAGCCGCAGGTCGTTCTCCTCCACGGCGTCGCAGGCCAGCACGGCTCCGTCCCGCAGCCCGGTGAGCGCGGCGACGACCGCGGCCGGGTCGGTGCGCAGCACGGTGAGGTCCAGCACGCCCACCGCCGCCGCCGCGATCCGACCGGCCGACTTCTCCGCCACCCACGCCCGCAGGTCGGAGGCCCGGTAGCCGAAGGTGGCGTCGCGGGCGAACTCGGTCTCCCCCACCGGTGCGTAGACGCCGTCGGCGCCGGCCCAGTGGACGCCGCCGACGGTCACCCGGCCGGCGTCGCCGAAGGCGGGCACGAGCAGCACGCCGTCCAGGGGCTCGCCGGTCGCCTCCCGCACCGCCGCGGCGAGGACGTCGGTCTCCAGCGGGAAGTGGCCGCGCAGGGTGGAGTCGGAGCGGGAGACGAAGCAGAGCTCGACCCCGCGCCCGGCCGCCACCGCCAGGGCGGTGCGGGCCACCTCGCGGTTCCGCGCTGCGGCGTCGGACGGCGCCAGACTGCGGCTGTTGGTCATCACGTAGACCGCCGGCCGGTCCTGGTCGAAGGCCCAGGCCAGGGAGGCCGGCGACCAGTCCAGCAGCACCGGCAGGTCGGCCACGGACTGCGTCCCCGTCGGGTCGTCGTCGAGGACCAGGAGCACCCGCCCGCTCGCCCGGACCCGGGCCGCCAGCCGGTCGACGTCGACGGCGGGACCGGCCGGCCGGCCGGCCAGCAGCTCGTCCAGCGTGGGGCTCATCGCCGCCCTCAGTCGAGCAGGGTGGCGAGGACCTCGCGGACGTAGGCCTGGTTCTTCGCGATCACCCCGAGGCTGTCGCTGCCGTAGTGCTCGCAGAGGAACGCCCCGCGGAACCCGAGCTCCAGGGCCCGCGCGATGGCGGTGCGGTAGTTGATCAGCCCCATGTCCATCGGCACCGGGAAGGTCGTCACGGTGCCGGTGGCCGGGTCCTCGTCGCGCAGGTAGTTCTTCACGTGCCAGTAGTTGGCGTGCGGCAGCACCTTCTCCAGCATCTGCGGGACCGGCTCGATCGGCCGGTGCAGCCGGATGAAGTTGCCGATGTCGGGGTTGAGACCGCAGGCCGGGTGGTCGACCTCCGCCAGGAACGCGACGGCGGAGTCGCAGGTCCCGACGTAGGTGTCCTCGTACATCTCGAGGGTGATCTGCTGGCCGTTCGACGCGGCGTGCTCGGCCAGCTCCCGGATCCGGGACGCGGCCAGCGCCCGCACCTCGGGCGACTCGTCGTCCTGCCAGCCCGGCTCCAGCCAGAACCAGAGCGCCTCCGCCTGCGCCGGGGTGAACGCCTGGAAGAACCCGAAGCTGACCAGCGGGACGTCCAGCGCCGCAGCCCGGTCCAGCAGCCGGTGGCTGTAGGCCAGGTACTCCTCACCGCGCTCGGGGTCCATGACACTGCGCCGTGAGGTGGAGACCGCCGGGATGGTCAGCCCGGCGTCGGCCAGCACGGCGCGGAAGTCCTCGAGCCGCGCGTCCTCGAGGTCGCCGACCCGCACCCAGGTGTCGGTGGGGTCCACCTCGGTGAACCCCATCCGCCGCACCAGCCGCAGCTGGCGCGCCCACTCCTCGGGGTCGGCGTCCTGGATCGGGCCGCCGCGGGAGTCGGTGCTGCCGAACGCGAGCATCGCGGCCGCGACGGGCCAGGTCTCGGCGGTCCAGGTCGGCGGGGCGGGGGTCGTCGTCATCGAGGTCTCCACAGGTCGGGCGGCGGGTCGGCAGGGGTGGGTTCGGCGGCGGTGCTGGTCCGCCGGGGCGGTCAGCGGGGCGCGGGGCCGAGCTCGCGCAGGAGCTGGCCCAGCCGGGCGTAGGCGCGGTTGCGGTAGGCCACCAGGGGCGCCTGGTCGCCGGCCGGGGTGACGAAGCCACCGTCCTTCTTGACGCCGTACTTCCCCGCCTCCACCAGCTCGGTGAGCATCGTCGGCGTCGCCAGCCGCTCGCCGTAGTGCTCGGACAGGGTGCGGAACCCGGCGGCGTAGACGTCGAGGCCCGCCATGTCGGCGATGGCGAACGGGCCGAAGAAGGGCAACCGGTAGCCGAAGGTGGTCCGCACGATGGTGTCCACGTCCTCGGCGGTGGCGACGCCCTCCTCGACCAGGTTGACCGCCTCCCGGAGCAGCACGTACTGCAGCCGGTTGAGCACGAAGCCGGCCTGGTCGCTGACCCGGGCGCTCAGCTTGCCGGTGCGGGCGACGACCTCCTCCGACGCCACGACGGCGGCCTCGTCGGTGCCGGCGTGGGCGATCAGCTCGACGCCCGGGATGAACGGCGCGGGGTTGGAGAAGTGCACACCGAGGAACTGGGCGGGGCGGGTCAGGTAGGCGGCCAGGCTGGCGATGGGCAGCGTGGAGGTGTTGCTGCCGATGACGGTGCCGGGCCGGGCGACCGCCTCGATGTCGCGCAGCACGGGGCCCTTGACCTCGGGCACCTCCAGCACGGCCTCCTCGATGAAGTCCGCGCCCTCGACGGCCTCGGCCAGGCTGCCCGCGGCCCGCAGGTTGGCCTGCACCAGCGCCGCGGAGCCCGGGTCGAACAGACCCTGCTCCTCGAACTCGGCGGCCTCGGCGAACAACCGGTCGCGGTGCCGGAGGGTGGTGTCGGGGTCGGCGTCGGTGATGGTGACCTGGAAGCCGGCCATGGCCAGCACCTGGGCGATCCCGCCGCCCATGTAGCCCGCTCCGACGACGGTGACGTTCTCGATGCTCACGGCTGCACTCCCCCGACCGGTCTGGGGCCCGGCGGCGGCGCCGGTCCCGGCCGCGCCGGCAGGTGGTCGGTCCGGCGGCGGTCAGGGCCAAGGTAACGCCCGGCCCGGGCGCTCCCGCGGCCCGGTGCGGCGCGAGGTCGTACGGTGGCCGCGTGATCGGTCAACGCGCCCCGCTGGTGACGTCCTCCTGGACCGACCGCGCCGCCGCCCTGGACGCGGCCGACCCGCTCCGCGCCCACCGCGACCGGTTCCTCACCGGCCCCGACGACGACGTCGTCGCCTACCTCGACGGCAACTCCCTCGGCCGGCCGCTGGTCGCGTCGGCCGGGCGGATCGAGGACTTCGTGCGGACCCAGTGGGCCGGCCGGCTGATCCGCGGCTGGGACGAGGGGTGGCTGGACCTGCCGCTGGAGGTCGGGGACCGGATCGGCCGGATCTGCCTGGGCGCCGCGGCCGGCCAGACCGTCGTCGGCGACTCCACCACGGTGCTGCTCTACAAGCTGGCACGGGCCGCCGTCGAGCTCCGGCCCGGCCGCGACGAGGTCGTCGTCGACACCGACAACTTCCCCACCGATCGCTACGTGCTGGAGGGCATCGCCGCCGAGCGCGGCCTCACCCTGCGCTGGGTCGAGTCCGACCGCCACTCCGGCGTCGAGCCCGCCGACCTGGCCCCGGCGCTGTCGGAGCGGACCGCGCTGGTGGTGCTCAGCCACGTCGCCTACCGCTCGGGCCACCTCGCCCCGGCCGCCGCCCTGACCCGGCTCGTCCACGACGTCGGCGCCCTCGTGCTGTGGGACCTCTCCCACTCGGTCGCGTCGGTGCCGCTCGAGCTCGACGCCTGGGACGTCGACCTCGCCGTCGGCTGCACGTACAAGTACCTGAACGGTGGCCCCGGCGCACCCGCCTTCGGCTACGTCGCCCACCGCCACCTGGAGGAGTTCCGCCAGCCGGTGCAGGGCTGGCTGGGCCGGGCCGACCCGTTCGAGATGGCCGCGGGCTACCAGCCGGCCGCGGGCATCCGGCGGGTGCTCAGCGGCACCCCGCCGGTCCTCGGCATGCTGGCCCTGCAGGACATGCTGGACCTGCTGGAGGAGGTCGGGATGCCGGCCGTCCGGGCCAAGTCGGTGGAGCTCAGCGCCTTCGCGGCCGCGGTGGCGGAGGACTGGCTCGGCCCCGCCGGCGTCACCCTGGCCACCCCGGCCGAGCCCGACCGTCGCGGCGCGCACCTCACGCTGGAGCACCCGGGCTTCCGTGCGCTGACGCCCCGGCTCTGGGCCCGCGGCGTGATCCCCGACTTCCGCTCCCCGCAGGGCCTGCGGCTGGGCCTGAGCCCGCTGAGCACGTCGTTCGCCGAGGTGCTGGCGGGGCTCGCCGCCGTCCGGGACCTGCTGGCGGACCGGACCTGACGCCGGTGCCCGAGGACGACCCGGCCCGGGGACCCGCCGAGGTGCTGGACACCGGGGCCGACCGGGGCTGGTCCCGGGCGCGGCGCCGCGGCGTGTCCCTCCTGGTCCTGGTCGCCCTGCTCACCACGGCCGTCGTCGTGCTGCTCGACCGGTCCGCGCCCGCGTCCTCGCCCGGGCCGTCAGCCACCGCCCCGCCGGCCGGCACCGCGGACGGGCCACCGGGACCACCGGTGGTGCTGCGCCGGTCCGGGCCGGTGCCGGCCGGTCTCGACGAGGGCACCCTGTACGCCCGGAGCGCCGACACGGTGTTCCGCGTCGACCTGGGCACCGGACGGGTCACCGCCACGCCCGCCGCGGTGCCGGCGCCCGGCCCGGTCAGCTTCGTCCCCGGACCGGCCGGCGTCCTCGTCCGCCCGGTCGAGGACGGACCCGGGCTGCTGGTCCCCGACGACGGCGCCGCCCGGCCCCTCCGCGGGCTGCTGAGCGCGGGTGCGCAGGTGCTGCCCGCCGGCCGGGGGCGGCTCTGGGTGAGCGAGCTCATGGACGGCCGCAGCTCGACGCTCGCACTGACCTCGTTCGACGGCACCCCGACCGGGACCTCGGTGCGGGAGAACGGCTACTTCCTGCCCGACGGCACCGGCGGCCTGCTGCTGGTCGACTCGGGCGGGGTGTACGAGCGCGTGCGCGGCAGCTGGCGCCGGCTCGCCGTCGGGACGGCCCTGGCCAGCGGCCGCCACCACCAGCTCCTCGCCAGCTGCTCCGGTGACGTGTACTGCGAGTCGTTGACCCTCGTCCTCCGCGACCGCGCGCGCCGGGAGCAGCACGCGGTGCTGGAGGGCACCGACATCCCGCTGCCGGGCGGCGGGAGCCTGTCGGCCGACGGCCGGTACCTGGCCACCCTCGCGGCCGAGGACCCCGACGCCGACGGCAACGGCCGGGCGCTGGTGGTGGAGCTGGAGACGGGTCGGGTGGTCAAGCAGATGGTGGTGCCCGCGACGTCGCCGGACGTGTCGGCGGTCACGGCCTGGTCGCCGGCCGGGCCACGGCTCGTCGGGCTGGACCAGGGTCAGCTGTTCGTGCTGGACGCCGCCACCGGGCGGACCACCCGGCCCGACCTCGGTCTGCCCGCCGGCACGCGGCTGGTGCAGCTGGCGCTGCGGTCGGCCACCGCACCCTGAGCGCGGGCGCCGTCAGCGGCCGAAGCGCCGCTCGCGCTCGCCGTAGGACCGCAGCGCCCGGATGAAGTCGACCTTGCGGAAGTCGGGCCACAGCGCCTCGCAGAAGTAGAACTCGCTGTGCGCCGACTGCCACATCAAGAAGCCGGAGAGCCGCTGCTCGCCCGAGGTGCGGATGATCAGGTCCGGGTCGGGCTGGCCCTTGGTGTAGAGGTGCTCGGCGATGTGCTCGATGTCGAGGGTGCGGGCCAGCTCCTCGATCGGGGTGCCGTTGCGGGCGTGCTCGGCCAGCAGCGAGCGGACGGCGTCGCGGAGCTCGTGCCGGCCGCCGTAGGAGATGGCGATGTTGACCACCATCCCGGGCAGCTCGGCGGTGTCCCGCTCCGCCCCGCGCAGCAGCTCGGCGGTGCTCGCGGGCAGCAGGTCCAGGGCACCGAAGGGGTGCAGCCGCCAGCGCAGGGAGTCGGCGAGGTCGGTGACCATGCCCTCGATCACCTCGAGCAGCGGCTCCAGCTCCTCGGCGCTGCTGCGGGAGAAGTTGTCGGTGGAGAGCACCCACAGCGTGACGACGGGTATGCCGATCTCGTCGCACCACTCGACGAACTCCTTGAGCTTCTCCGCCCCGGCCCGGTAGCCGGCCACCAGCGGCTGGCCCGGAGCGTTGTCGCGGGCCCAGCGACGGTTGCCGTCGGCGAGGACGGCGACGTGCTGCGGCAGCTGGCTGCGGTCCAGCTCGGCGACCAGCCGGTGCTCGTAGGTGGCGTACAGCAGGCCGGAGGGATGCAGGCGGTCCACGAACTCGCGCATCCGGTCCAGGCGAGCCACGTCCTCCAGCGTATCCGCCGCGGCCGTGCGGCCGCGGACGCCTCGCACAGGCTTCCGCTCCGGCTCGTCCCGTTGCCGGCACCCCCGACGGCTGACGTCGGTCCCAACCTACGGTTGCGTAACCACGGCTCGTAGATTGGTGGGGTGACGCCGTCCTCAGGAGCAGCCGCGCGCCGTCGGGAGAACCGCCCGCCGGCCCCCGCCGACGCGGGGCACGAGCCCATCGCCGACGTGCTGGCCCTGGCCAAGCCCCGGCTGCGGGGGTGGTTGCACGCCTGCACGGCGCCGCTGGCGCTGGCCGCGGGCGTCGTCCTCGTCGTGCTGGCCCCGACCTCGACGGGCCGGGCGGGCGGAGCGGTGTTCCTCGCCGCGTCGGTGCTGCTCTTCGGCACCAGCGGGCTGTACCACCGGCGGACCTGGAGCCCCCGGGGCGAGGCCGTCATGCGCCGCCTCGACCACGCCAACATCTACGTCTTCATCGCCGCCAGCTACACCCCGATGGCCCTGCTGATGCTGACGGGTGGCTCGCGGGTCCTCCTGCTGGCGCTGATCTGGGGCGCCGCGCTGGGCGGTCTGGTCTTCCGGCTGTTCTGGCTGGACGCCCCGCGCTGGCTCTACACCGCGCTCTACGTCGTCATGGGGTGGGCGGCGGTCGGCTGGATGGGCGCCTTCTACGCCTCCGGCGGGCTGGCGGTGCTGCTGCTGATCCTGCTCGGCGGGCTCTTCTACACCGGCGGCGCGGTGGTCTACGCGCGCCAGCGCCCCGACCCCTCCCCCGCCTGGTTCGGCTACCACGAGATCTTCCACACCGGCACGGTGCTGGGGTTCGTCAGCCACTACGTGGCCATCTCCCTGCTCACCTACGCCGCCCGCTGACCCGCGCCGCCGGTCTCAGGTCTGCAGCTGGGCGACCAGCTCCTCGGGGCTGGTGACCGGCAGCCGGCAGACGAAGTGCCGGCAGACGTAGGCCGTCGGCCGGCCGTCGCGGGCCTGCCGGTCGGCCAGCAGGGCGAACCCGTCGTCGTCGCCGAGCCCCGCCACGACGACCGAGCCCGCCGGCACGTGCCGGTGCGCCGTGCTCACCAGCGTGTCCCGGTCGGGTCCGGCCGGACCGACCACCGCGACCTGCACCGGGATGCCCCGCAGCCGGCTGACCGCGTCGGCCAGCAGCCAGCCGGCGTAGCGCGGCGCCTGGCGCACCAGCCCGCCCGCCGAGGCCGCGGCCCGGTCGGCCCGCTCGGCCCAGGCGTCCTCCCCGGTCAGCTCGGCGAAGAGCCGGAGCGCGTGCACCGCGGAGCTGAGGCCCGACGGCGTCGCGTTGTCGGTGGGGTCCTGCGGCCGGGCGAACAGCCGCTCCGCGTCCGCGGCGGTGTCGAAGAACCCTGCGCCGTCGTCGTCGAAGAGCTCCAGCACGTCCTCGAGCAGCTCCCGCGCCCGCGCCAGCCAGACCGGGTCGCGCAGGGCCGCGGCGAGCCGGGTGGCCGCCAGGGCCTGCGCGGCGTAGTCCTCGAGGATGCCGGGCGCCCCGCCCACCACGCCGCGGCGGGAGGTGCGGCGCAGCCGGCCGTCCTGGCGGTGCAGCCGCCAGACCAGCGCGGCCGCGTCGCGGGCGTGCTCCAGCCAGTCCGGCCGGTCGAACACGGTCGCCGCCTGCACCAGCGCGTCGACCAGCCAGCCGTTCCAGGCGGCCACCACCTTGTCGTCCCGACCCGGCCGCGGCCGCTCCTCCCGGGCGGCCAGCAGGGCCGCGCGCACCCGTGCCCACCGCTCCGGATCGGGGTCGGCGAGCAGCTGCAGGGTGGAGGCGCCGCGTTCGAAGGTGCCCGCGTCGATGACGGACAGCGCCCCGGCCGCCCAGGTGCCGTCGTCGTCGCCGAGGACGGCGCGCAGCTGGGCCGGCGTCCAGACGTAGAAGGCGCCCTCGTGCAGCCGGCCCTCGCCGTCGGCGGAGTCGGCGTCCAGGCTGGCCGCGAAGCCGCCCTCCTCGGTGCGCATCTCCCGCACCAGCCACGCGACCGTCTCCTCGACGACCCGGGCGGCCAGCGGGGACCCGGTCCGCCGCCAGCCGTGGGTGCAGACGCCGAGCAGGAGCGCGTTGTCGTAGAGCATCTTCTCGAAGTGCGGCACCACCCAGGCGGCGTCGACGCTGTACCGGGCGAAGCCACCGCCCAGCTGGTCGTAGAGGCCGCCCCGGGCCATGGCGTCCAGGGTCCGCCCGGCCATCAGCGTCGCGTCCTCGCCGCCCTCGCGCAGCAGCGCCTCGAGCGCCATCGACGGCGGGAACTTCGGGGCGCCGCCGAAGCCCGCGTGCAGCGGGTCGAAGTCGGCGCGCAGCAGCGCCATCGCGTGGTCGAGGTCCTCGGGACCGACCTCGCCCGGCATCGCGGTGACCGCCCGCTCGGCCAGCTGGCTGACGATGCTGCCGGCGCTGGTCAGGACCTCCGACCGCCGGTCGCGCCAGGCTGCGCCGACGGCCTCCAGCAGCTCCCCGAACGCGGGCAGCCCGTGCCGCGGGGTGGGCGGGAAGTACGTGCCGGCGTAGAAGGGCTGCCGGTCGGGGGTAAGGAAGACCGTCATGGGCCAGCCGCCGTGCCCCGTCAGCGCCTGGGTGGCCTGCATGTAGACGGCGTCGACGTCCGGCCGCTCCTCGCGGTCCACCTTGACGGCCACGAAGTGCTCGTTGACCACCGCGGCGAGCTCGGGGTCCTCGAAGGACTCGTGGGCCATCACGTGGCACCAGTGGCAGGCGGCGTAGCCGATGGACAGCAGGACGGGCCGGTCGGACTCCCGCGCCGCGGCGAAGGCGTCGTCACCCCACTCGTACCAGTCGACCGGGTTCTCGGCGTGCTGGAGCAGGTAGGGGCTGCGTGACCACCTCAGACGGTTCATCCGTCCTCCACCTCCCCGTCCCGTGCGCCGTGACGGCTCTCCGCCGCCATCTTGGCAGAGCGCTGACAGGACCCGCCGGTGGTGCCAGTGCTCGGGCACGGGACCGGCGGCGAGGGCGGCGCGGCGTGACCGGGCCCCGGGAGCGGTCGGCGCGGTTCACCCGATCTGCGTGAACCCGTCGGGCCGCCGCGGTGGTGGACTGGACCCATGTGCCGATGGATGGCGTACTCGGGGGACCCGGTCCTCGCCGAGGACCTGCTGTTCCGCCCCGACCACTCGCTGATCGACCAGAGCCTGCACTCCCGGCTGGGCGCCACGACGACCAACGGGGACGGCTTCGGGATCGGCTGGTACGGCGAGGGCGCCGAGCCGGCCGTCTTCAAGGACATCGACCCGGCCTGGAACGACCAGAACCTGCGCGAGATCGCCGGGCAGATCCGGACCCCCGTGCTCTTCGCCCACATCCGGGCGTCGACCGGGACACCGGTGCAGCGGTCCAACTGCCACCCGTTCCGGCACGGCCGCTGGCTGTGGATGCACAACGGCGCGCTCCGCGGGTTCCACCAGATCAAGCGGGACCTGCTCCTGGCGGTCGAGCCGTCCCTGTTCCCCGACATCGAGGGGTCGACCGACTCCGAGGCGCTGTTCTACCTGGCGCTCACCTTCGGCCTGGAGGACGACCCCTTCACGGCCGTCGCCCGGGCCGTCGGCTTCGTCGAGCAGGTCGGCCGCGCGCACGGGGTCGAGCACCCCGTGCAGATGACGGTCGCGACCACCGACGGGGAGTCGGTGTGGGCCTTCCGCTACTCCAGCGAGGGACGGACCCGGTCGCTGTTCTTCTCGACCGACGTCTCGACCCTGGTCCAGCTGCACCCCGAGGCCGCGGTCCTGCGGGGTCTGGGGGCGGAGACACGGCTGGTCGTCTCCGAGCCCCTCGGCGAGCTGGCCGGGGCCTGGAACGAGGTCCCGGAGTCGTCGGCCGGCGTCGTGCGCCCGGGCCAGGACGAGATCCGGCCCTTCGAGCCCGTCCGGCCCTGAGGTGGGGAGAGCCCTCCGGCGTCCAGCCCTCCCGCACGCCGAACTCCAGGGGGCACGCCCTGCCGCGCGTGCGGGACACGGTTGGTCGTGCGGGGTGCCCCGTCGCTCCACGAGACACCCCCGACCGAGGGGGGCCTGGTGACGGGTGAGCGGGTGGTGGCCGCGGGGGTCTGCGGCCGGGTGCTGGCGGTGATGGCCACGGCCGGTCTGCACGAGCTGTCGGGGGACTGGCTGTACGAGATCGGCATGCCCGGCAAGAGCGGGGTCAGCGGCGGGATCGTGACCGTCTCGCCCGGCAAGGGGGCCTGGCGACCTCCTCTCCTCCGCTCGACGCCGCCGCGAACAGCGTGCGCGGCCAGCTCGTCACCAAGTACCTGGCCGAGCGGCTCGGGCTCAACCTCTTCGCCTCCCGGTCGGCGGAGGAGCCGGGGTGATCGCCGGCGCCCTGAGCCACCCGTCCCTCGAACCGGCTCCTCAGGCCTCGTCCGACAGGCCGGAGAGCCGGTGCTGCGGCTCGCCCGGGACGGGGAGCGTGCCCGTGCGCAGCACCTGGTCGTGGATCTGCTCGAGCGCGGTGCGCAGCGGGCCCAGCAGCTCCGCGTCCAGGCCCTCGAAGAACATCCGGCCCACCAGCGCCGCGTGCCCGGGCGTCGCCGCCCGCAGGGCCGCGCGGCCCGCGGCCGTCAGCACCGCGTCGGTGGCCCTGCCGTCCACCCGCGACGGCGTCAGCCCGACCAGCCCGCGCCCGGCCATCCGCCGCAGGTGGTGGGAGACCCGGCTGCGCTCCCACGCGATCCGCGCGGCCAGTGCCGTCAGCTGCAGGCGGCCGTCCGGTGAGTCCCCCAGCGCGTTGAGCACGTGGTAGTCGGGCAGCGAGAGGTCGCTCCCGGTCTGCAGCTCACGGTTCATCTCGTAGTTCAGCCGCAGCATCACCCGCATGTAGGCGAACCACGTCTCCTGCTGCTCGTCGCTCAGCACCGGCCCCCCTCTCCCGAACATGGTGACATGTCATGTAAATTGCCGCCTGGCTCGTCCGGGGACGCCCGGGCCTCCCGTCCACGTACCCAGCGAGGAGCGGGCGCTCCCCCGTCGTCGATCCCCGGCGCCGGCGGCCACCGCTGCACCCCTCGACCCTGAGGAGACCCGATGACCAGGACGCCCACGGAGCTCATGCACGGCATGGTGCTGGCCGTGTTCGGCGAGCGCGACGCGGCGGCCCGCGACGCCGCCATCGCCGAGACGTTCACCGAGGACGTCGTCCTCTCCGACCCGGACGACGTCGTCCGCGGCCACCGGGAACTCGCCGCCAAGGTGCAGGGTCTGCTGGACGAGGCCCCCGGCTTCGTCTTCCACACCGTCGGTCCGACCCACGAGCACCACGGCCTCGCCGTCCAGGCCTGGGCCTTCGGTCCGCCCGGGGCGCCGCCGGTGGTCACCGGGCTGGACGTGGCCACGGTGCGGGACGACCGGCTCGCGACCGTCCACACCTTCCTGACCAGCTGACGCACGGGGCGCCGGCCGAGCCCCGGCCGGGGTCAGCCGGGCAGCACCGCCGGCGCCAGCGGTGGCCCGCCGGCGGGGCGGGCCCGGCGCTCGACGCCGGCCCGGCGGGCAGCCCGGAGCACCAGCAGCGCGGCCAGGGTCAGCACCACGAGGCTGGTCAGCAGCGCGACGGGCGAACCGCTGGAGTCGGCGCTGACGAAGGACTCCTCGTACCCGCCGACCGTGGTGGTGGCGATCCCGAGGAGCACGTTGTTGACCACGTGCAGGGCGATGCCCGCCTCGAGCCCGCCCGGGCGCCGGTTCAGGGCGCAGGCCGCGACGCCGAGCGCGGCGATGTCGAGCAGCACCCAGGGGTCGAGGCTGCCGTGCACGAGGGCGAAGAGGCCGGCGGAGACGACGGTGCTGACGCCCCAGGCGACGCCCGGGTGCGCGAACCAGACGGCGACGTCCTGCACCAGCCAGCCGCGGAACAGGTACTCCTCGCCCGCGGCCTGGAACGGGGTGACGACGAGGGCCAGGACCAGCAGCAGCGGCCACGGCTCCGGCCGCCCGGAGGCCGGCGGGTCGAGGACGAAGCCCAGGCCCAGGTAGACGACCCACACCGGGAGGACGGCGAGCAGGCAGCGCAGCAGCCAGCGCCAGCGCAGCCGTCCGGTGACGCTGGAGACGAAGCCGGGCCGGACGTGGTGCACCACGCGGGTGGCGACCAGCACGACGGGGATGAGGGCGGCCAGGGTCAGGTCGGTGACCAGCTGGGCGCCCGGCCCGAAGCCGTCGAGGTCGACGCCCGCCGCCAGGGCGTCGTCGAAGGGCTGGTCGCTGAGGGCCGCGTGCACCAGGTCTCCGCCGAGGAAGATCGCCGTCCAGACGACCCCGACCAGGCCGAGCAGGAGGAGCAGCGACACCAGCGGACGCCACCAGCGGGCCCGCGGACCCCGGAGCAGCTGGTGGTGCTCGAGCGGGGCCGACGGGAGGGCGGTCGCCACGGTGCCGCCGACCGGACGGGACAGCGCCCCGCCGGGGCTGGCCAGCCACGACGGCGAGGAGGTGGCGGGGACGGGCGGCGTCGGCCCGGACCACGGCTCCGGCCAGGACGGCACGGGGTCCCAGTGCGCCGCCGGCGACGGGGCGAGGTCACCGGTGGGCGGCGGGGGCACGGGCACGCCGCTCAGCATCACACCCCAGGACGCGCGGACGGGCGTCCGCGACCCAGTCGTGACCTCGGGGGGCCGGACCTCGGGGACCCCGCACGGGGACCACGAGGCTGCACTCGGGACTCCGCACCTCGAAGGCTCAGGTGCGGGCGCGCCCGTCCGGGGCGGGCGGGCTGCCGGCGTCGCCCTCGACGGGCCGCTCGTCGACCACGTCCGAGGCGGGATCCGTCACCGGCTCGTCCGGCTGCAGGCCGACGGGCGTGGCCGGCTCGGGGAAGTTGGCGTCGACGCGGCGGAACTGGCGGCGCATGCTGCGGAACAGCAGCACCATGACCAGGGCGATGCCGATCGTGATGAGCAGCGGGGTCCAGCCCGGCTTCACGACGTTGGGGTCCAGGTCGAGCAGGATCATCGTCGGGTCCCTCCCCTCCGCGTCGTCGTCACCCCTGCACTGTACCCGCGGGCACCGCGGCCCCAGCGGCTCCGACCGGCACCGCGATGCCGGCGAACAGGTCGTCCTCCGGCAGCTCGGTGGGGACCTCCGAGCGCACGAGCTGCCAGTCCTCCGTCGGCCATGCCTGGCGGTGCACCTCCAGCGGGACCGAGAACCAGGAGCCCTCCGGGTCGACCTGCGTCGCGTGCGCCAGCAGCGCCTTGTCCCGGGTCGCGAAGTACTCCGCGCACGGCACCTTCGTCGTCAGCCGGGCGTCGTGGTCCGGGTCGGGCTTCCAGTCCGCGAGCCGCTCGGCGTACGGCGACTCGAGCCCGCGGGCGGTCATCGCCTGGTCGAGCGCCTCGATCCGCTGCCGGTTGAAGCTCAGCTGGTAGTACAGCTTCTGCACCTGCCAGGCCGGCCCCAGCTCCGGGTGCGCGGCCGGGTCGGCGGCGGTCGCGGCGGCGGCGACGCTGATCTTGTGGCACATGATGTGGTCGGGGTGCGGGTAGCCGCCGTTCTCGTCGTACGTGGTCAGCACGTGCGGGCGGAACTCCCGGATCAGCCGGACCAGCGGCAGGGCCGCCTCGTCGACGGCCATCAGCCCGAAGCAGCCCTCGGGCAGCGGCGGGAGCGGGTCCCCCTCGGGCAGGCCCGAGTCGACCCAGCCCAGCCAGACCTGCGTGATCCCGAGGATCGCCCGCGCCCGGTCCATCTCCTCGCGCCGGATGCTCGCGATGTTGGCCAGCACGTCCGGGCGGTCCATGGCCGGGTTGAGGATCGACCCGCGCTCCCCACCGGTGCAGGTGGCGACGACGACGTCGACGCCCTCGGCCACGTAGCGGGCCGTCGTGGCGGCCCCCTTGCTGGACTCGTCGTCGGGGTGGGCGTGCACGTGCAGCAGGCGCAGCCGCTCGCCGGCCGCGTCCACGCGGAGCGCGGGAGAGGTCATGGCGTCATGCTGTCACGAGCCCCGGAGACCCCCGCCGAGCGCTCCCCGGCCGAGACGGCGGCCCCCGCCCGGCCCCCGGGGGGCGGGCATCATGGAGCCGTGACCGACGCCGCCGACCGCCTCGCCCGCCGCTACCCGCCGCCGCGGGTGCCGCGCGCCGTGGTCGTCGCGCTGGTCGCGGCCGGGACCGCGCTGGGTCTCGGCTGGCTGGTCTGGGCCGCCCTCGCGCACGCGACCCCGGCGGTGACCGCCCAGGTGTCGGCCTTCGAGATCGTCTCCGACACCGCGATCAAGGTGACGATGACGGTGCAGCGCGCCGACCCGTCGCAGGCCGCGTCCTGCCGGGTGATCGCCCAGTCCACCGACTTCCAGCCCGTCGCCGAGCAGGAGATCGCGGTCCCGGCCAGCACCGTCCCGCTGGCCGACCTGCACGTCGAGCTCACCACCCTGCGCCGCGCCACCTCGGCCTCGGTCAGCGGCTGCCGGCTCAGCTAGGCGGTCCCCGTCCGACGACCGGGTGTCGCGGGACCCGGACGGCGAGGCACCCCGGGGCTAGACTCCGGGGATGTCAGAAACCGCGACCCACACGATCTGGTTGACCCAGGAGGCGTACGACAAGCTCCAGGGTGAGCTCGACCACCTGTCCACCGCGGGCCGCGCCGAGGTCTCGCAGAAGATCGCCCGGGCCCGTGAGGAGGGTGACCTCCGCGAGAACGGCGGCTACCACGCCGCCCGCGAGGAGCAGGGCGTCCAGGAGGCCCGGATCCGGCAGCTCAGCGACATGCTGCGCCGTGCGCAGGTCGGGGAGTCTCCCAGCAACGCCGACGAGGTGGGCCCGGGGACCCAGGTGACCATCGCCTTCGACGGCGACGAGTCCGACACCGACACCTTCGTCCTCGGCTCCCGGGAGCTGCTGGGCCTCGACGACAGCGTCGACACCAACGTCTACAGCCCGCAGTCCCCGCTCGGCTCGGCGATCCTCGGCAAGAAGACCGGGGAGACCGCGTCCTACGCCGCCCCGAACGGCCGCTCGATCGACGTGACCATCGTCAAGGTGGAGCCCTTCACCAGCTGAGGGAGCACGATCCCCGGGCCTGTCGAGACGATCCCTGAGCCTGTCGAAGGGCCTCCGACAGGCTCAGGGCGCATCCCGCGCTCAGAGGGACGCCAGCAGTGCCGCGGCCTCGTCGGGGCTGAGGGCCCCGCTGGCCACCTCGGCCAGCACCTGCTCCCGGGTCGGCGTGGTCGGCGCCGCCTCGGCCGGCTCGGCGAGGCCGAGCTTCTCCAGCAGCTGGTTGAAGCGCAGCCGTGCCGTCGGGTAGGAGACGCCGAGGTGCTTCTCCAGGTCGCGCAGGTTGCCCCGCGAGGCGAGGAACACCGTGAGCATCTCGGTCTCGGCCTCGTCGAGGGCGCAGAAGGCGCACGAGGTGAAGACGCCGGCCAGCTCGGTGCCGCAGGAACCGCAGCCCAGCCGGGTGACGGCCAGCCGGTCGCCGCACACGGGGCAGTCGCTGGGGGCGCGGTGCTCGTGCACGGCGCCGCGGCGGGGGCGCTCGCTCATGCGCCCGCCCCCTCGGGCTTGACCGGGTCGGAGCCGACGCGCACCTGGGCGTGGCCCATCACCACCTCGACGTCCAGCTTCGCGCTGCCGTTGCCCATGACGACCTCGTCGCCGGCGCCGCTGTGCCCACCGCTCCAGCTGATCCTGCCCAGCTGGGACTCCCCCGTGACGGTGACGTTGGAGTCGTCGTGCAGCGTGATGGACAGCGAGCCCGACTCGGCCCGGATCCGGTTGCGACCGGTCTTGATGGCGCCCTTGATGGTGGCCGAGCCCGCCTGGACCAGCGCGTCGTTGATCTCGGTGACATCGAGCAGCTTGGCGCCGCCGGCCGTGACCCGGACCTTGCCCAGGTGCGGCACCCGCTCGGTGTTGAGGTTGCCGGCGGTCATCTCCACGTCGACGACGATCGAGGGGTTGACCCGGAGCAGCAGCTCCTTGCCCAGACCCAGGGCGCGGATGTCCTCCATGTTCCGGGGCACCCCGCGCAGGATGCTGAAGCCGTCCAGGCTGGCGCCCAGCTCGCCGTCGCTGGAGACCTCGAGCACCGACCCGTTGCGCCGCAGCACGTGCGGCCCGTCGGCGGCCAGCGTGGCGACGGCCGTCTCACCGATGATCCGGACCCGGCGACCGACGGCGCGGACGGAGATCCGCTCGACCCCGCTGGTGTTGACCGGCTTCGGCCCGGCCGGCTCCGGCTCCGGCCGCGGCGGGGGCGGGGTGGCGGCGGCCGGGGGGTCGAAGCGGTCGGTCGCGTAGGTGGCGTGCTGCGGTCGGTCGGTCGCCGCCGCCCAGGGTTCGGTGTCGACGCGCGGCTCGGCGGCGGGCTGCTGGTCCGTCGGCTCGGTACCCGGCGCCGGGTGCGGTGCCGCGGCGGGGGCCGGGGCGCTCTTCAGCGCGTCGATGCGGCGGGCCGCCTCGGCGGCGTCGATGCGTCCAGCCGCGAGCTCGGTGAGGATCGCGGTCATGCTCGGTTCGGTCATGAAGAGAATGTAAAGCGGACCTTTCCTCTTCGGAAGGGTCCGCTTTACATTCTCAGGGTCGCGTCCGGGTCATCACCCCGCTCAGTCGCCCTTGACGTTGACGATCTGCCGCAGCGTGTGCCGGACCCGGACCAGCGGCGCGGCGTCCGCCATCACCTGGTCGATGTCCTTGTAGGCGGCCGGGATCTCGTCCAGGAACGCGGCCGAGTCGCGGTACTCGATCCCCGCCATCGCCGCCCGCAGCTGGTCCTGGGTGAAGGTCTTGCGCGCCGCCGTGCGCGAGAACGCCCGACCCGCACCGTGCGGCGCCGAGCAGAGCGCGACCGGGTTGCCGAGCCCCTCGACGACGTAGGACGCCGTCCCCATCGAGCCGGGGATCAGACCCGCCTGCCCCTCCCGCGCCTCGATGGCGCCCTTCCGCGAGACCCAGACGGTCCTGCCGAAGTGCTTCTCCCGGACGGTGAAGTTGTGGTGGCAGTTGATCCGCTCCTGCTCCACGACGGTCGTCCGGACGAAGGCCTCGAGGCAGCCGACGACCCGGTCCATCATCTCCTCGCGGTTCAGCAGGGCGTACCGCTGCGCCCAGCGCAGGTCGCGCACGTAGGCCTCGAACTCGCCCGTCCCCTCGACCAGGTAGGCGAGGTCGCGGTCGGGCAGCCGCACCCACCACCGCTCCATCCCGCGGACCGCCACCGCGATGTGGTGCTGCGCCATCTTGTTGCCCACCCCGCGTGAGCCGGAGTGCAGGAACAGCCACACCCGGTCCTGCTCGTCGAGGCTGACCTCGATGAAGTGGTTGCCCGAGCCGAGGCTGCCGAGCTGCTGGCGCCAGGACCGGTGCCGCGCGTCGGGGTCGACGTCCGGCACCGCCTCCAGCTCGGCCACCCGGGCGCGGGCGGACGCGGTCAGCCGGTCGTTCTGCTGCCCCGCCGAGAGCGGCACGGCCGCCTCCACCGCCTCGCGCAGCGGCGCGAGCGGACGGCCGCCCAGGTCGGCGGCGCTGAGCTGGGTGCGGACGGCGATCATCCCGCAGCCGATGTCGACGCCGACGGCCGCGGGCATCAGGGCCCGCAACGTGGGGATGACCGACCCCACCGTCGCGCCGAGACCGAGGTGGGCGTCCGGCATCAGGGCGAGGTGCGGGAAGATGAAGGGCATCGTCGAGGTGGACTCGGCCTGCGCCCGCGTCTTCTCGTCGAGCACCGAGGCCCAGCTCAGCAGCCGGTCGTTGATCTTCTCCATGACGCCCCTCTCCCTGCGGGCCGGCGCTCCCCGCACCGCCCCGACGACCGCCCTCCCCGTGAGGGCCGCGGACCAGGCTGCGGCAGCAGAAACCCCGGCGCACCCGGTTCTGGTCGGGGTAGGCTCCCGCGTCGCGAGGACGCAGCCTCAGCCGCGCCCGCCCCGGGCGACGGCCAGGTGGTCGCGGGCCGCCTGCTCCAGGTGGGTGAGGTCCCCGCTGACGCAGACGAAGGTGAAGCCCTCGGCCAGCCGTCGCGCCGCCTGCTCCCCCGACGTGGTGAAGAGGCCCGCCGCGATCCCGGCCGCGTCGCAGGCCTCGCGGACGGCGACCAGGGCGGCCTCCAGCTGCTCGTCGAAGGCCGGGTCGTCCGGGGTCGGGGCGCCGAGGGCCAGCCGCAGGTCGTTGGGCCCCACGAAGAGGCCGTCGAGCCCGGGCGTCGCCGCGATCGCCGCGACGTCGGCGAGCCCGCCGGGCGTCTCCACCATGGCCAGCACCACGAGCGCGGCGTTGCTCTCGACCGGCGAGGGCCCCACCCGGAGGCCGGAGCGCAGCGGCCCGAAGGAGCGGATGCCGTCCGGTGGGTAGCGGGCGGCGCGGACGGCGCCGGCCGCCTCGGCCGCCGAGCTCACCAGCGGCACGATGACGCCGGCTGCCCCGGAGTCGAGGGCGCGGCCGATCGGCGTCGGGTCGTTGGCGGCCACCCGGACCACCCCCACCGCGCCCGGGGCGCCGGGGACGCTGCGGGCCGCGTCGACGGCGGTGAGCCCGGCCAGCACGCCCCGGTCGTCGATCAGCCCGTGCTGGGCGTCGAGGACGACGAAGTCGTACCCGGTGGCCGCGAGCCGCTCGGTCGCCGGTGGGGCGTCCAGGGCCACCCAGTAGCCGAGCAGCGGCGAGCGCCCCCGCACGCGCCCGGCGAACTCCGCGGCCGTCCCCGGCGCCCCTGTCCCCATCGACCTCTCCTCACCGTCGGCCCCGCTCGTCCGGATCACCCTGCCACGTCGGTGGCGGGCCGGGTCGCCGGCGTCCGCGGGAATTTGCGTGCATCATGCAAGTAGTCCTATGCTTGCGTCATGCAAGTAGATGGCCTGGGCCCGGTGCCCGACCCCACCACCGCCGTCGTGGACTCGGTGCTCACCGCGCTGATGGCCGTCGGCCGCACCATGCGCCAGCGCGTCGAGGGCGACGACCTCGAGCCGGGCGTGTTCTGGCTGATGAAGAACGTCGCCAGCCGCGGCCCGCTGCGGGTGACCGAGCTCGCGAGCTGCACCAACCTCGACACCTCGACGGTCTCCCGGCACGTGGCCCAGCTGCACCGGGCCGGCCTGCTCGAGCGCACCCCCGACCCGGACGACGGCCGGGCCCACCGCCTCCAGCTCACCGAGACCGGCCGCAGCCGGCTGCACGACGCCTTCGAGCGTCGCCGCACCCTGCTCCGCCGCGCCCTCGGCGGCTGGGAGGCCGACGACGTCGCGGAGCTCGACCGCCTCCTCGGCCGCTTCGTCACCGACATCGAGAACGTCGACGCAGAACTGGAGCACGCATGACCAAGCACGTCCCACGGCGGGCGCTGATCGAGGAGCCCACCGGCGACGCCACCCGCGACGCGGTGGACGCCGCCGCTCCCGCCGCCAGCCTCTCCGCCTCCCCGGTCGCCGACACGACGCCGACCGGCGGCTACCTCAGCCACCGGCAGATCCTCGTCGTGATGGGCGGGCTGATGGCGGGCATGTTCCTCGCCGCGCTGGACCAGAGCATCGTCGGCGTCGCGCTGCCCAAGATCACCTCCGAGCTGGGCGGGCTCGACAAGCTGTCCTGGGTCGTCACCGCCTACCTGCTCACCTCGACCGCGGCCACCCCGCTCTGGGGCAAGATCTCCGACCTGCTGGGCCGGCGGCCGATCTTCCAGGCCGCCATCCTCGTCTTCCTGCTCGGCTCGGTGATCTGCGGTTTCGCCTCACCGATCGCGAGCTGGCTCGACGTGTCCGGCATCGACGTGATGATCGCCGGCCGCGCGGTCCAGGGCCTCGGCGGCGGCGGCCTGATGTCACTGGCCCTCGCGGTCATCGGCGACGTCATCCCGCCGCGCGAGCGCGGCAAGTACCAGGGTCTCTTCGGCGCCGTCTTCGGCGTCTCCTCGGTGGCCGGTCCCCTGCTCGGCGGGCTGTTCACCGACCACCTCGGCTGGGAGTGGATCTTCTTCATCAACCTGCCGATCGGCATCGCCGCCCTGGTCATCACCTCGCTGGCGCTCAAGCTGCCGCACGTCCGGCGGCAGGCCTCGGTGGACTACCTGGGTGCGGCGACCATCATCGGTGCCGTCACCAGCGTGATCCTCTACCTCTCCTGGGCGGGCCCGTCGACCGCCGACGACCTCGGCTGGACCTCCGCCACCGGGCTGGGGCTGCTCGTGGCCGCCGTCTCGCTGGTCGCCCTGTTCATCGTGGTCGAGCGGCGCGCCAGCGAGCCGATCATCCCGCTGGAGCTGTTCCGGCACTGGACCTTCACCGGCAACGTCGTGTTCGCCATGATCATGGGCGTCGGCATGTTCGGCGGTCTGATCTACCTGCCGATCTACCTGCAGGCCGTCCAGGGCATGAGCGCCACCCGCTCGGGCCTGGCCATGCTCCCGCTGGTCGCCGGCATCTTCTCGACCTCCATCAGCGGCGGCCGGATCATGTCCTCCACCGGTCGGTACAAGTGGATGCCGATCACCGGGTCGATCCTCGTCGGGCTGGCCATGCTGGCCATGTCCCGGCTGGCCGTGGACACCCCGTACGCGCTGCTCGCCGTCTACATGTTCGTGTTCGGCGCCGGTCTGGGCCTCACGATGCAGGTGGTGGTGACCGCCGTGCAGAACAGCGTCGACCGGCGGCACATGGGCACCGCGACCGCCGCCGTCACCTTCTTCCGCTCCATGGGCGGCGCCCTCGGCACCGCGCTCTTCGGCGCCATCCTCAACACCCGGCTCCCCCACCACCTGGCCGAGGTGGTCCCCGCCTCGGCGCAGGGCCAGCTCGGCGCGGCGAGCGCCTCGATCAACGACGTCAGCGCCATCACGGGCCTGCCGGAGCCGGTCAAGACCTGGGTGCTGACGGCCTTCACCCGCTCGATGGACGACCTGTTCCTGGTGGCGGTGCCGTTCATGGTGGTCGCGCTCGTCGTGGCGCTCACGCTCGGGGAGAAGCCGCTGGCCGGCCGCGCACCGGAGCCGACGCCGGGCGCGGTCGAGGAGGAGCCGTTGCCCGCCGTGGCACAGTAGGAGCGACTCGACCTGACCGCCGCCCGCGGTCGCCGGCCCGCCGGCGGCGCGGGCCGCGGCTTGTCCGGGGACGAGACAGGGCCCCCCTCCGGATGGCACATTGGAGGTGCGGGTCCCGCAGCACCCGTAGGGATGGTCGTGGCCGGACGCCGATCATCAGGGCCGCCGGCCCGCCGTCGTCGACCGAAGGAAGCACATGCCGACCAGCACCCGCACCCTGCTGAACGGGCTCGTCGGGACCGTCCTGCTCGCCACCGTGGTGGCCGGCTGCAGCGGCCTGCCGACCGGCCAGGCCGGCGGCACGTCCTCCTCGGCCCCGACCGCGCCGACCGGCAGCAGCCGTCCCTCCGCGACCGAGGACGCGACGCAACCGCCCGCGCCGCGACCGGTCGCGCTCAAGGCGAACGTCGCCGACGACGCGAGCAAGGTCGCCGTCGACACCCGGGTGAAGGTGCAGGCGAGCGACGGCACCGTGCAGAAGGTCAAGCTGAGCTACCGCGGGGTCGACGCCAAGGGCGCCGCCACGCAGGGCACCGTCAAGGGCGAGGTCAGCGAGGACGGCCGCACCTGGACCGCCGCCGACCGGCTGGAGCCCTCGGCCACCTACACCCTGGCGATGACCGGGGCCAACGCCGCCGACGAGAAGACCACCCGGAAGTCCACCTTCTCCACCCAGGAGCTCACCCTCGCCGAGCAGACCTTCCCGACGCTGTACCCGCTGCCCGACAGCAAGGTCGGCGTCGGCATGCCGGTCGTCCTCACCTTCGACGTGCCGGTGACCGACAAGGCCGCGTTCGAGGAGAACCTGCACGTCACGTCCAAGCCCGCCCAGGAGGGCAGCTGGAGCTGGCTGTCCTCGACGCAGGTCCGCTTCCGCCCGAAGGCGTACTGGAAGCCGGGCACGAAGGTGACGGTGCGGGCCGACGTGAACGGCGTCGACGCCGGCGACGGCATCTACGGCCAGACCTCCACCTCCACCTCCTTCACCGTCGGCCGCTCCCTGGTGACCAAGGTCGACCTGAAGCGGGACGTGGCGACCGTCTACCGGGACGGGCAGAAGGTGCGGACGATCCTGGTCTCCGGCGGCAAGCCGGGCTGGGAGACCCGCAGCGGCACCAAGCTGATCATGGCCAAGGAGTTCAACAAGAAGATGACCAACGAGATGATCGGGGCCGAGGAGGACTACACCCTGGTCGCGAAGTACGCGTTGCGCATCACCAACTCCGGGGAGTTCCTGCACTCCGCGCCCTGGAACGCCGGCAACTTGGGCCGTCGCAACGCCAGCCACGGCTGCGTCGGGATGAGCACCGCCGACTCCCAGTGGCTGTACGAGAACACCCTGATCGGCGACCCGGTCGTCACCACCGGCTCGGGGCGCGGCCTGGAGCAGGGCAACGGCTACGCCGACTGGGACATCTCCTACGCGAAGTTCCAGAAGGGCTCCGCGCTCTGATCCGGGAGTCGACCGCCGCCCCGGAGCGCCGGCCGACCACACCGGGGGGCTAGGAGCCCGAGCGGTCCCCGTCGGTCCCGGCTCCGGCCGGCGGCGTCAGGGCCGGCTCCGGCTCCGGCGCAGCTCCCGCGGCAGGCGCGGCCTCCTCGTCCACGGCGGTCGGCGCGGCGGCGGGGTCGCCGGGCACGGCGGCGCCGACGGCCGGGGCGTCGGCGCCCGGCCGCTCACGGCGCGGACCCAGGCGGCGTCGACCCTCGTCGGTCACGGGGATCGGGTGGCCGTGCAGGTACTGGATGAACGACTTGACGAACGCCAGCAGCGGCACGGCGAGCAGGGCGCCGACGATCCCGCCGACGATGATGCCGACCGCGATGGCCAGCAGCACGGCCAGCGGGTGCAGCTTGACGGCGCGGCCCAGCAGGAAGGGCTGCAGGATGTGCCCCTCGAGCTGCATGACCAGGATGATCGCGCCGAGCATGAACAGCGCCTGCACCCAGCCCAGCGCCACCAGCGCGACCAGGACGGCCACGAACCCGGAGACGAACGCGCCGACGAGCGGGACGAAGGCGCCGATGAAGACGAGGGCGGCGAGGGCGGGCGCCACCGGGACGCCGATGATCAGCGCGGCGACGAGCACGCCGACGGCGTCGGACAGCGCCACCAGGATGGTGGCCCGGACGTAGCCGGAGAGCGCCCGCCACCCGTTGCTGGCGGCGTGGTCGACGCGGGCCCGGGACTCGCGGGGGAAGAAGCTCAGCAGGAAGGTGAAGATCCCGCGGCCGTCGTAGAGGAAGTAGAACAGCGAGAACAGCGCGATGGCCAGCCCGGCCAGGAAGTGCCCGACCTGCGCCCCGATCTCGGCCGCGTAGGTCGCGATGGTGCTCTGGCTGTCGGCGAGGAAGGTCTGGATCCGGTCACCCCACTGGGAGGTGTCGAAGAACCCGGAGCTCAGCGGCAGGTTGCTGTTCTCCAGCGTGGTGAGCAGGTTGTCGAACCCTGTCACGACGTTGTCGGAGAGCTCACCGGCCTGGGAGCCGATCTGGGTCCCGATCAGCGTCAGCGCGCCGAGGATCAGGGCGATGCCGCCCAGCACGGTGACCGCGGTGGCCGGTCCGCGGTGCAGGCCCCACCGCCGCAGCCGGGCGGCCACCGGCGACAGCATCGCCGCGAGCAGGATCGCCACGGCGACGGGGATGACCACCTCGGACAGGTACCCGAGGACGCGGCTCAGGCCGTAGAGCATCACCGCGACCAGGATCACCCGCCACGCCCAGGCGGCCGCGAGCCGGAGCCCGGGCGGCACCGCACGGTCGATGTCCTCGGTCGGGGAGCTGACCACGAGCTCCGTCGGGGCCGCGATGACCGGGACCACCGCGTCGTCCCGGCGCTGCGCGTCCTGCTGGCGGGCCAGGGCCTCCCGCCACCCGCCCACGCCCGTCCGGATCCTGCTCGAAAGTCCCACGACCTACCTCACTGCTCGACGACCCACCTACGCTAGCCCCGGTCGGGCCCCACTTCACGTGAGGTCCGCCGTGGCGCGGCCGGCGCGGCGACCGGCCGGTGCGCAGGCAGACTGGGCGGGTGCTCGACCGACGACGGCTGCGTGAGCGCCTCAGCTCCTCCGCCACGCTCCCCCGCGAGGTCTACGTCCTCGGGCTGATCGCCTTCTGCGTCGCCGTCGGCTTCGGGGTGCTGGTCCCGGTGCTGCCGGTGTTCGCCCGCAGCTTCGGCGTCGACAACTTCGCCGTCGGCGCCGTGGTGTCGGCCTTCGCCGCGCTCCGGCTGGTCACCAGCCCCTTCTGCGGACGGCTGATCGACCGGTTCGGCGAGCGCCTCGTGATGGCGGTGGGCATCTTCATCGTGGCGGCCTCCAGCGGGGTCGCCGGGATCTCCCAGAGCTACGAGCAGCTGCTGGTGCTGCGGGGGATCGGCGGCGTCGGCTCGGCGATGTTCACCGTCTCGGCCACCACGCTGCTGCTCACCTCGGTCGAGGCCGGGCTGCGGGGGCGGGCCGCCGGGTTCTTCCAGGGCGGGTTCCTGCTCGGCGGGATGACGGGGCCGGCCATCGGCGGCCTGCTCTCCGCGATCGCGCTGCGCGCCCCGTTCTTCTTCTACGCCGGGACGCTGGCGGTCGCCGGCACCGTCGGGCTCGTCCTGCTGCGGACCCGCAGCGAGCGGACGGACGCGCCCGACCTGCCCGTCGTGCCCTTCCGCCAGGTGCTGCGGGACAAGCGCTACCAGGCGGCCTGCGTGACCAACCTGGCCCAGGGCTGGACCTCCTTCGGCGTCCGCAGCACGCTGGTGCCGGTGCTCGTCGTCGAGGTGCTGCACCGGCCGACGTCGTGGACCGGCATCGCGTTCGCGGTGGCCGCCGTCGCCCAGACCCTGACCGTGGGGCCGGCCGGGCGCTTCGTCGACACCGTCGGGCGTCGGCCGGCCATGATCGCCGGCGGCGCGCTGGCCGGGTTGTCCATCCTGGCCGTCCCGTTCGCCCCGGGCGTCGGCCTGCTGATCGTCGCGCTGAGCGTGTACGGCGTCGCCGCGGCGTTCCTCGGCACCGCCCCGGCGGCGTCGGTGGGCGACGCCGCGGGCGGCCGGGGCGGCACGGCCGTCGCCGTGTTCTCGATGTGCGCCGACATCGGCGCGATCGTCGGTCCGCTGGTCGCGGGGCTGCTGGCCGACACGTTCTCCTACCCCGTCGCCTTCGCCGTCGGGGCGGCCCTGCTGCTCGTCGCCGCGGCCACCTCGGCGCGGATGCCGCGCACCGCGCCGGCCGAGGAGGACCGTGCCACCGACCGCTGACCCCTCCCCCGCCCTCGGGCCCCCGCTCGCCCCGGACTGGGCGGCCGCGCTCGCCCCGGCGGCCGACGACCTCGCCCGGGCCGAGCGGTTCCTGGCCGCCGAGACGGCGGCGGGCCGGACCTTCCTGCCCGCGCCCGACCAGGTGCTGCGCGCGTTCAGCCGTCCGCTGGCCGACGTGCGCGTCCTCGTGGTCGGCCAGGACCCCTACCCCACCGCCGGCCACCCGGTGGGCCTGTCCTTCGCCGTCGCGCCGGACGTCCGGCCGGTGCCCCGCTCCCTGGTGAACGTCTACCAGGAGCTGGAGGCCGACCTGGGGCTCGCCCCCGCCGCGCACGGCGACCTGACGCCCTGGTTCGAGCAGGGGGTGCTGCTGCTCAACCGGGTGCTGACGGTGGAGCCGGGCCGCTCCGGCGCGCACCGCCGGCAGGGCTGGGAGCGGGTCACCGAACGGGCCGTCGACGCCCTCGTGGAGCGTGGTGGACCGCTGGTGGCCCTGCTCTGGGGCCGCGACGCGCAGGCCCTGGCGCCGCGGCTGGGCGGCGTGCCGGTGGTGGCCAGCGCCCACCCGTCGCCGCTGTCGGCCCGCAACGGCTTCTTCGGCTCCCGACCCTTCAGCCGCGTCAACGCCCTGCTGGCGGCGCAGGGCGCCGCGCCCGTCGACTGGTCGCTCTGACGCCGCTCACCCCGGTGCCGCGTTGTCAGCGCCGGTGGTCGCCCTGACGACCGCTGGCGCTGACAAGTCGACCCGGGTCAACCGACGGCGAGGGCCTGCTCGAGGTCGGCGACCAGGTCGTCGGCGTCCTCGATGCCGACGCTGAGCCGCACCAGGTCGGCCGGCACCTCGAGCTCGGTGCCGGCGACCGAGGCGTGGGTCATCCGGCCGGGGTGCTCGATCAACGACTCCACCCCGCCGAGGGACTCGGCGAGGGTGAAGAGCTCGGTGCGGCCGCAGGCGGCGACGGCGGCCTCCTCGCCGTCGGCGACCCGGAAGCTGACCATCCCGCCGAAGCGGCGCATCTGGGCCTTGGCGACGGCGTGGCCGGGGTGGCTGTCCAGGCCCGGGTAGTAGACCTGCGCCACCCGCGGGTGCTCGGCGAGGAACGCGGCGACCTGCTCGGCGTTGTCGGAGTGCCGCTCCATCCGGACGGCGAGGGTGCGCAGCCCGCGCAGCACCAGCCAGGCGTCGAAGGGCCCGGCGACGCCGCCGATGGCGTTCTGGAAGTAGCGCAGCCGCTCGGCCAGCTCGCCGTCGGAGGTGAGCAGTGCGCCGCCGACGACGTCGGAGTGCCCGCCGCAGTACTTCGTGGTGGAGTGCACGACGACGTCGGCGCCGAGGGTCAGCGGCTGCTGGAGGTAGGGGGAGGCGAACGTGTTGTCGACGACCAGCAGGGCCCCCGCCGCGTGCGCGATGTCCGCGATGGCGGCGATGTCCGCCACCCCGAGCAACGGGTTGGTGGGCGTCTCGACCCAGACGGCCGTGGTCTCACCGGGCCGCACGGCGGCCCGGACGGCGTCGAGGTCGGTCAGGGCGGCGGGCGTGTAGCCCAGCCCCCAGGGCTCGTGCACCCGGGCGAAGGTCCGGTAGGTGCCGCCGTAGGCGTCGTCGGGGATGACGACGTGGGCCCCGGGCCGGCCGATCGTCCGCAGCAAGGTGTCCTCCGCGGCCAGGCCGCTGGCGAAGGCGAAGCCGTGGTCGGCCTGCTCCAGCGACGCCAGGCACTCCTCCAGGGCCGTCCGGGTGGGGTTGGCCGAGCGCGAGTACTCATAGCCCGAGCGCAGCCCGCCGACCCCGTCCTGCGCGTAGGTGGACGTCGCCCAGATGGCCGGCGCGACGGCCCCGTTGCCGGGGTCGGGACGCTGGCCGGCGTGGATGGCACGGGTGGAGAAGCCCTGGTCGGTCATGCGCCGAGCCTAGGTGGCGCCGACCGGTCAGGCCGTGGCGGTGCCCCGGCCCCGGTGCGTCCTCACGGGTCGGAACAAGGGAGGGCGGGGGCGGCGTTGAGCAGTCGCCGACCGCATCCAGCGGTTGCGCAGAGAGGCAGACTGAACTCATGTTGTTCTCCCGGATGAAGTCCACGCTGGTCGAGCCGGAGCAGGCCCTCCGCGGCCGCGACCGCTCGGTGCTGGTCAACCCCACGTTCCACGACGTCTTCGGCATCCCGGTGCAGAAGGAGCCCGAGGGGTCCGAGGTCGCCTACCTCGCCCTCGGCTGCTTCTGGGGCGCCGAGAAGCTCTACTGGAACACCCCCGGCGTGGTGAACACCGCTGCCGGGTACGCGGGTGGCTACACCCCGAACCCGACGTACGAGGAGGTCTGCAGCACGCGGACCGGCCACACCGAGATCGTCAAGGTGGTCTTCGACCCCACGAAGACGAGCTACGAGCAGCTGCTCAAGGTGTTCTTCGAGAACCACAACCCGACGCAGGGCATGCGGCAGGGCAACGACGTCGGCACCCAGTACCGGTCGGCGATCTACACGACCTCCGACGAGCAGCTCGCCATCGCCAGGCGGGTCCGGGACGACTTCCAGGTGGAGTTCACCCGGTCGGGCTTCGGTCAGATCACCACCGAGATCAAGCCTGCGCCCGACTTCTTCTACGCCGAGGACTACCACCAGCAGTACCTCGACAAGAACCCGTTCGGCTACTGCCCGGTGCACGCCACCGGGGTGACCTGCAACTGAGGACCGAGGACTGACGCGCGGCCCGGACGGGAATTCTCCCGCCCGGGCCGTGTTGCGTCTGCATGGACGCAACCCCCACGCCCGGCCAGTCAGCCCTCGTCGTCGGTGCCACCGGCATCGCGGGCGCCGCGATCGTCGACCGGCTGCTCGACGCCGGCTGGCCGGTGACCGGCCTGGCCCGCCGCCCCGGGGCCGAGCGCCCCGGCCTCCGCTGGGTGGCCGCCGACCTCACCTCGGCCGACGCCCTCGCCGCCGCGCTGGCCGACGAGCGCCCGACCCACGTGTACTTCACCGCCTGGCTCCGTCAGGACACCGAGGCGGAGAACATCGCGGTCAACGGGGGCATGGTCCGCGACCTGCTGGCCGCTCTGCGCCCCGCACCGCTGGCCCACGTCGCGCTGATGACCGGGCTCAAGCACTACCTCGGCCCGTTCGAGGCCTACGGCCAGGGCACGATGCCCGACACCCCGTTCCACGAGGACGAGCCGCGGTTGGACGCGGCGAACTTCTACTACGCGCAGGAGGACGAGCTCTTCGCCGCCGCGGAGGCCGCCGGGTTCACCTGGTCGGTGCACCGCTCGCACACCGTCCTCGGGTACGCCGTCGGGAACGCCATGAACATGGGCCTGACGTTGGCCGCGCAGGCGGCGATCTGCCGCCGGACCGGCCGGCCCTTCGTGTTCCCCGGCAGCGCGACGCAGTGGAACGGGCTGACCGACGTCACCGACGCGACCGTCCTGGCCGAGCAGATGGTCTGGGCGTCCACCACCCCCGCGGGCGCCGACGAGGCGTTCAACACCGTCAACGGCGACATCTTCCGGTGGCGCTGGATGTGGCCGAAGCTGGCCGCGCACCTGGGCGTCGAGCCGGTCGGCTTCGCCGAGGCGCCGCGCCCGCTCGAGCAGCAGATGGCCGACGCCGGACCGGTCTGGGCCGAGATCGTGGCCGAGCACGACCTCGTCGAGCCGGACCTGGCGCGCGTCGCGTCCTGGTGGCACACCGACGCCGACCTCGGCCGCGACATCGAGGTGGTCACCGACATGAGCAAGAGCCGGCTGGCCGGGTTCACCACGCACCACCGGACCCTCGACTCCTTCCTGGCCCTGTTCGACCGCTACGCCGCCGAGCGGCTGGTCCCCCCGGTGCGCTGACGTCGCGCACCGCCCGCGGCCCCGCACCCGGGCCCGGGCGCTGGGACCCGGCTGGTTACATGGGGCGCATGACCTCGCTGACCTCCCGGGTGCCTCTCCTCCTCGGCACGGCCGCCACGGTCGTGCTGCTGGCCGCGTGCGGCGCGAACGAGGTCGGCGAGCCGGAGGGCGCGGGCTCGGAGACCCCCCTGTCCCCGGCCATCACCGCGACCCCGACCTCGTCCGCCACCGGCAGCGCCTCCCCGACGCCCGGCCTGACCAACCAGCCCAGCGCCTCCACCTCGGGCGGCCCGTCGGCCGGCGAGGCGTCGAGCGGCACCGGCGACGAGCTGGAGGTGGAGGACCAGCGCGGCGACGGACGCACCGTGACCATCGAGGAGGCGGTGACCCCGCCGGGCACGGGCTTCGTGGCCGTCTACCGCGGCGACCAGCTGCTGGGGTCCGTCGCGATCGGCCCCAACCCGCTCACCGTCCAGCTGGACACCCCGGTACCGGCCACCGGGGAGCTTCAGGCCGTGCTGTTCGGCGAGGACGGCGACGGCCAGTTCGACGCCGCGAAGGACCCGCGGCTCGAGGACGAGGACTTCGACTACAGCGTGGAGTGAGCCGGCTCCCGCCCGCTCAGCGCAGGGCGTCGCGCGCGAAGGTGTCGCAGCGTGCCGGGTCGCCGGTCTGGAACCCGCGTCGCAGCCACGCCTGCCGCTGGGCCGCCGACCCGTGCGTCCAGGACTCGGGTGTGACCTGGCCCTGCGCCTTCTGCTGGATCCGGTCGTCCCCCACCGCCGCGGCGGCGTCCACGGCCCGGTCCAGGTCGTCCTGGCTCACCTCGGCGATCGCGTCGTCCGGGTCGTCGACGGCGTGGGAGAACCAGACGCCGGCGTAGCAGTCGGCCTGCAGCTCCAGCCGCACCCCCGCGGACGTCGGGCCGGTCCCCTGCCCGCTGCCCTGCACCCGCTGCATCGCGCCGGTCAGGTTCTGCACGTGGTGACCGAACTCGTGGGCCAGCACGTAGGCCTCCGCCGCGTCCCCGCCGCGGGCGCCCAGCTGGGTGGTGAGCTGGTCGAAGAAGCCGAGGTCGAGGTAGACGGTCGTGTCGGCCGGGCAGTAGAAGGGGCCGACCTCCGACGACGCCGTGCCGCACCCCGTGCTCACGCTGCCCTCGAAGGTGGTGACGTCGATCTCCTGGTAGTCGGGCTGGGCGCCGCCCCAGTAGTCCTGGATGGAGTTGGTGAACGCGACGAACCGGCAGTCCCGGTCGCGCTCGATGTCGGAGCCGCGGGTGCACTGGGCGAACGCGCTGGAGCGGCCGCCCGCCGGGTCGGTGGTCGCGCCGCCCTGCAGCACCTGGCCCGGGTCGACGCCGAAGAGCAGCGCGATGACGATGACCACGATGGCGCCGGCACCGCCGCCCAGCGCCAGCACCGGGCTGGGCCCGCGCCGGCCCCCGCCCATCTGGGACGGGTCGAGCCGCGCCTGGTCGTCGTACCTCATCGCCACCTCTCCCGGCCCGGCGGGCGCCGGGCGGACCCCGAGCCTAACGACGGAATAGCACCCGGCTCGCCACCGTTGTGCGCACCAGATAGTTGAACGCTAAACTATCGACACGACCAGAGGAGTGCACACCATGCAGTTCGGGATCTTCACCGTCGGCGACGTGACCACCGACCCGACGACGGGTCGGACCCCCACCGAGGCCGAGCGGATCAAGGCGATGGTCACCATCGCGCAGCACGCCGAGGAGGTGGGCCTGGACGTCTTCGCCACCGGCGAGCACCACAACCCCCCGTTCGTGCCGTCCTCCCCCACCACGATGCTCGGCTACGTCGCCGCGAAGACCGAGCGGATCATCCTCTCCACCTCCACGACGCTGATCACCACGAACGACCCGGTCAAGATCGCCGAGGACTTCGCGATGCTGCAGCACCTGGCCGACGGCCGCGTCGACCTGATGATGGGCCGCGGCAACACGGGGCCCGTCTACCCCTGGTTCGGGAAGGACATCCGCGACGGGATCGCCCTCGCCGTGGAGAACTACGACCTGGTGCACCGGCTGTGGCGGGAGGACGTCGTCAGCTGGGAGGGCCAGTTCCGCACCCCGCTGCAGGGCTTCACCGCCACCCCGCGCCCGCTCGACGGGCTGCCCCCGTTCGTGTGGCACGGCTCGATCCGCAGCCCGGAGATCGCCGAGCAGGCCGCCTTGTACGGCGACGGCTTCTTCGCCAACCACATCTTCTGGCCGACCTACCACTTCCAGCGGCTGATCCAGCTGTACCGGCAGCGCTTCGAGCACTACGGCCACGGCCGCGCCGACCAGGCCGTCGTCGGGCTGGGCGGGCAGGTCTACATGGCCCGCACCTCCCAGGACGCCGTCCGGGAGTTCCGCCCCTACTTCGACCACGCCCCCGTCTACGGCTACGGGCCGTCGCTCGAGGAGTTCAGCAGCCAGACCCCGCTGACCGTCGGCAGCCCCCAGGAGGTCATCGAGAAGACACTGACCTTCCGCCAGCACTTCGGGGACTACCAGCGCCAGCTGTTCCTCGCCGACCACGCCGGCCTGCCGCTCAAGACGGTCCTCGAGCAGCTCGACCTGCTGGGCGAGATCGTCCCGGTGCTCCGCCGCGAGATGGACGCGCTGCGCCCGGCCGACGTGCCGGACGGCCCCACCCACGCCGACCGGCTGGCCGCGCTGCGGGCCGGGACGCTGCGCGAGGGTGTGCCCGCCGACGCCCTGGAGGCCGCCGACGACGCCGACCTCGTCGGCAGCGCGGCGGTGGCCCGATGACCCGGGTGGTGGTGCTGACGGCCGGGCTCAGCCAGCCGTCGTCGACCCGGCTGCTGGGTGACCGGCTGGCCGCCGCGGTCCGGGCCGCGGCCGAGAGCCGCGGCGCCGGGCTGGACGTGGAGGTCGTCGAGCTGCGCGAGCACGCCCGCGACCTGACCAACCAGCTGCTCACCGGCTTCGCCACCGGCGCGCTGGCGCAGGTGCAGGAGCGGGTTCAGCGGGCCGACGCGCTCGTGGTGGTGACGCCGATCTTCAGCGCCTCCTACAGCGGGTTGTTCAAGATGTTCTTCGACGTGCTGCCCCGCGAGTCGCTGGTCGGCAAGCCGACGCTGATCGCCGCCACCGCGGGTTCGGCCCGGCACTCGCTGGCCCTCGAGCACGCGCTCCGGCCGCTGTTCGCCCACCTGCGCGCCGTGGTGGTGCCGACCGCGGTGTTCGCCGCGACCGAGGACTGGGCCGACGGCGGGGCGCTCGACGAGCGCGTCGCGCGGGCCGCCGGCGAGCTGGTCGACCTGCTCCGTCCCGCCAGGCGCACACCGGAGACGGTGGCCGACCCCGACGTGGTGGTCCCGTTCGCCCGGCTGCTGGCCCGCGGCCGCGGCTGAGCGCCGAGCGGTGCGAGAGTGGCGCCATGACTGCTGAGGTGCACGACGAGCCGGACCGGTCGCGGTTCGCGGCCCGCGTCGAGGGACGGCTCGCCGGGATGGCGGCCTACACGCTGGCCGACGGGGTGATCACCTTCACCCACACCGTGGTGGGCGACGACTTCGAGGGCCAGGGGGTCGGCAGCGCCCTGGCCCGGACGGCGCTGGACGCGGCGCGGGTGCGCGGACTCGCCGTCGTCCCCCGCTGCCCGTTCATCGCCGGCTGGATCGAGCACCACCCGGACTACGCCGACCTCGTGCAGGACGCGTGAGCGCGGCCCGGCCCGGCCCGGCCTTCCCGGTCGTCCCCACCCCGGACCCCGGGGACCGGCTCTGCCCGGAGCCGTCCTGGGACGAGGCCGGACGGCCCACCGGGCCGGCCCCCGATAGGGAGCGGACCTACAGCTCGCACGCCCTCGCCTCGGGCCAGCACCTGGTCGACATCCACGACCACCTGCGCTCCGAGCTCGAGCAGGTGCGCGGGCTCGTCGACCAGGTCCTCGACGGCTCCACCGACGCCGGGGCGGCCCGGTCGCGGATCAACGAGATGACCCTGCGGCAGAACAGCTGGACGCTGGGCGCCTACTGCGCGGCGTACTGCCGGGTGGTGACGACGCACCACACCATCGAGGACCAGGCGATGTTCCCGCGGCTCCGGGCGGCCGACCCGCGGCTCGGCCCGGTGGTCGACCGGCTGGAGTACGAGCACGGGATCATCCACGACGTCCTGGAGCGGGTCGACCAGGCCCTGGTCGCCTTCGTCGGCCCCGCCGCCGACGCCGGCGGCCTGCAGCGGGCGGTCGACGAGCTCACCGACACCCTGCTCTCGCACCTCTCCTACGAGGAGCGGGAGCTGGTCGAGCCCATCGCGCGGCTGGGCGTGCTGGCCTGAGCGACCACCGGGGCTGAGCTACCACCGCGCCACCGCGCCACCGGGCCGACCACCGCGCCCTGAGCCCGTCGAAGGGCCTTCGACAGGCTCAGGCTCCGGAGTCGGGTGAGGACCTCCGAGCCACCGGGCCGGGGAGCACCCTCAGGCCCGCGGCCGGGTGTGCCGCAGCCAGAGCAGGCCGAGCACCGGCAGCACCAGGGGCACGAAGGCGTAGCCGATGCCGTAGGTCGACCACACCGTCGCGCGCGGGAAGGCCTCCGGGTCGACGACGCTGAGGGTGCCGACGGTCAGCACCCCCACCAGCTCGAGGACGATGGCCACCGTCGCGACCCGGCGCGAGGCCCGGTCGCCGCGGGCCAGGGTGACCGTGGCGACGATGTAGATCAGGCCGGCGACGGCCGAGAGCAGGTAGGCCAGCGGGGCCTCGCGGAACTGGGTGGCCAGCTGGACGGCGGCGCGGGCCGTGGCGGAGAGCGCGAAGAGGCCGTAGACCGCGACGAGCGCCCGGCCGGGACCGCTGCTGGTCCGGGACGGCTGCGACGTGCTCACGCGAGCACCTGGGTCCACAGCTGGACGAGGCGCAGCGTCATCGCCAGCACCGACAGTGCGGCGACCGCCAGCACGACGCCCGACCAGCGGGTGCGCTCGGTGTTGGCCCAGAACCAGGCCAGCGGGATGAGGACGAGGATGGCCAGCAGGTAGCCGACGGTCGTCGCCATCTCGACCGGGCGGTAGCCGCCCGCGAGGCGGACCAGACCGATCCCCGACTGCACCGCCGTCACCACCCACACGCCGGCGGCGAAGAGCAGCTGCGCCTTGCCCGGCGGCTTGTCGAGCACCGCCGTCAGCAGCCCCCAGATCCCGGCCACCCCGGACAGCGCGACCAGGGTGTAGGCCAGCGCGGGGATCACCGGCGGGTCCGCCCGCGTCGTCTGCTCACGAGGGGCCACGGTACCCGAGCGCCGGAGGGGGCACCTGGGACACTGGGGACCCCGGTCGCGCGTCGGCGCCGGAGATCCGAGCCGGAGGTGGTGGGTCGTGCGGGTGGTCGGTCTGACGGACGACGGCGGGGACTCGGCGTCGACCGTCTTCGTGCACCCTCTCGCGCACGGCGCCGACCCGACGGTCGTCGCCCACGACGCGGGCTGGGCGGTGGTCCGGCCGCTGTCGGCCGACCGCGGCCCGGACGGGGAGATCGTGCTGACCCTGCGGGTGCGGGCCCTCGACGGCGAGCCCCGCCCGCCCGACCCCGGACGAGGCCGCGACGCCGGGCTGCAGCTGCCGCCCGACGCCGAGCTCGAGGTGCGGCAGCGGGTCGCGGCCTACGCCGTCGTGCTCTCGGACCGGGGCCTGCTGGCCACCGAGTACTCCGACCGCACCGCCGTGCCCGGCCGCTGGGGGATGCCGGGCGGGGGCATCGACGCGGACGAGCAGCCTGCCGACGCCGTCCTCCGCGAGGTGGGCGAGGAGACCGACCAGAGCGTGGTGCTGGACGACCTCGTCTCGGTGCAGACGTCGCACTGGGTGGGCCGCAGCCCCCGCGGCACCCTGGAGGACTTCCAGGCCGTCCGGCTGGTCTACCGGGCGACCTGCCCGGAACCGCGCGAGCCGCGCGTGCTCGACGTCGGCGGCACGACCGAGTCGGCCCGCTGGGTCCCGCTGGCGACGTGGCCGCAGGTCCCCTGGACCCACAACTGGGAGCAGCTGCTCGGCGAGCTGCTCCGCTGACCCGCGGGGCCCGGCCTCAGCGCACGTCGCCGAGCAGGTCCTGGCGGGTCAGGACGCCGACCGGGTGGCCGTCGTCGAGGACCAGCAGGGCGTCGTCCTCGACCAGCAGGGCGACGGCGCCGGACACGGCCTCGGTGGCCCCCAGCGTCGGGAGCGGTTGCTCCATGACCGTCGCGACCGGGTCGGCCGGCCCGGCGCGGTGGCTGAACAGCGCCCCGAGCAGCCCGCGCTCGCTGACCGAGCCGACGACCTCCGCCGCCATCACCGGCGGCTCCGCCTTGACCACCGGCATCTGGGAGACGCCGTACTCGCGGAGGATGGCCACCGCCTCGGCGATCGTCTCGTTGGGGTGGGTGTGGACCAGCGAGGGCAGCTCGCCCGACTTCTCGCGCAGCACGTCCCCGACGACCCGCACCGACTCCTCCGGCCGCGGCGCGAAGCCGTAGCGGGCCAGCCAGTCGTCGTTGAAGATCTTGGTCAGGTAGCCCCGCCCGGAGTCGGGCAGCAGGACGACGATGACCGCGTCCGGGTCGTCGATCTCGGCGGCCAGCCGGACGGCCGCGGCGGTGGCCATCCCGCACGAGCCCCCGACCAGCAGGGCCTCCTCGCGCGCCAGCCGTCGCGTCATGGCGAAGGAGTCCGCGTCGGTGACCTCGATGACCCGGTCGGCGATGGTCGCGTCGTAGGTGCTCGGCCAGAAGTCCTCGCCCACGCCCTCGACGAGGTAGGGCCGGCCCGTGCCGCCGGAGTAGACCGAGCCGCGCGGGTCGGCGCCGACCACCTGGACGCGGCCGCCGGAGACCTCCTTGAGGTACCGGCCGGCGCCGCTGATCGTGCCGCCCGTCCCCATCCCGGTGACGAAGTGGGTGATCCGGCCCTCCGTCTGCGCCCAGATCTCCGGACCCGTGGTCTCGTAGTGGCTCAGCGGGTTGTTGGGGTTGCTGTACTGGTCCGGCTTCCACGCGCCCGGGATCTCGCGCACCAGCCGGTCCGACGTCGAGTAGTAGGAGTCCGGGTGGTCGGGCTCGACGGCGGTGGGGCAGACGACGACGCGGGCCCCGTAGGCCGCGAGCACGTTCCGCTTGTCCTCGCTGACCTTGTCGGGGCAGACGAAGACGCAGGAGTAGCCGCGGCCCTGGGCGGCGATGGCCAGCCCGACGCCGGTGTTGCCGCTGGTCGGCTCGACGATGGTCCCGCCCGGCTTGAGCGAGCCGTCACGCTCGGCCGCCTCGATCATCTTGACCGCGATCCGGTCCTTCACCGAGCCGCCCGGGTTGAGGTACTCGACCTTGGCCAGGACCAGGGGGACGACGTCGCCGGTGACGCGGGAGAGCTTCACCAGCGGGGTGTTGCCGATCAGCTCGGTCAGGGAGTTCACGTACTGCACGGGCCGAGCCTAACGGGACGGGCCGCCGGTGCTGCGGCGTGCGGCTCCGGGACGCACGAGGGCCGCGGCACCCTGGCTGGGTGACGCGGCCCTCGTGGTCGGGTTCTGAGGCCGGCTCGGGAGCCGGCGCCGGACTACCGGCGGAGGTAGGACAGCAGGCGCAGCATCTCGACGTAGAGCCAGACCATCGTGACGGTCAGGCCGAACGCCGCACGCCAGGACTCGCGCGCCGGGGCGCCCATGGCGACACCCTTCTCGACGTAGTCGAAGTCGAGCACCAGGTTGAGCACCGCGAGCACGATCGCGAACGCCGAGATCCCCAGGGCCAGCGGACCGACCGGGCCGGTGATGCCGCCGCGGATGCCGCCGGTGCCGGTGGCCAGGCTGAAGATGAAGTTGACCAGCATCAGGGCCGCGAAGGCGATGGTCGAGATGACCACGACCTTCTGGAACTTGGCGGTCACCCGGATGTTGAAGAACTTGTAGGCCGCCAGGGTGACCCCCGCCGCGAAGAAGGTCGCCACCACGGCCTGCGCCACGATGCCGGGGTAGTACCCCTCGAAGACCTTGCTGATCATGCCGATGAAGACACCCTCGATGGCCGCGTAGGCGAGCACCAGGGGCGGGGACACCAGCCGGCGGAACGAGACCACCAGGACCACGAGGAACCCGACGAGGCCGGAGAGGACCATGGCGGGGAAGTAGAGGGAGTCGGGGACGAGCATCCAGGCCAGCCCCGCGGTGATGGCCAGCAGCCCCAGGGTGACGGCGGTCTTGGTGACCACGTCGTCGAAGGTCATCCGACCTTCGGGCGCCTGCTGCACCGGCGCCGGCTGCCCGTAGGCCTCCGGCGGGTACTGGTTGTACGGCGAGCGCCCGTACTGGTTCTGACCGTACTGCGGTGCTGCGGGCGTGAACGCGTCCTGCTTGGAGAGGATCGGGTTCGAACTGCGCAACATGTGATGTCCTCCTGAGCGAGCACCAGGGGCGGCGCTACGGAGCAAGTCTACGAACCGGTGCCTCCGGGGCCGGCACGTCCACACCATGAATCCGCTAAGAACGGCCGCCCGCTCCTCAGCCGTGCCGAGGGTGCCCCCGATGGGACTCGAACCCATACTGCGGCGGGTTTAAGCCGCCTGCCTCTGCCGTTGGGCTACGGGGGCCCGCGGCGGCCGATCCTAGCCGCGGCGGGTTCGAGCCGCCTGCTTCTGCCGTTGGGCTACGGGGGCCCGCGGCGCCGAGCCGCAGCCGGGCTCAGCCGGTCGGGGTCGCGGTCGGGGACGGGGTGCTGCCGCTCAGCCGGGCCCGCGTCTCGGCCGGCAGGTCGTCGACGTCGCCGGTCACCACCCGGTCGTCGATGACCACCTCGGCGTCGGGGGTGAAGTGCACCGGCTGCACCCCGGTGATGAGCCCGGTGGCGTCGTCACGGAAGTAGAAGTAGACGTCGGCGCTCTTCAGCGGCGGCGAGAACGGGGTGCTGAACGAGGTGATGGTGGGCTGGCGGACGCCGCCGGCCGTGCCCTCCTGCATGCCGACCGTCCACGACCCGTCGGCGTGCTCGACCACCGTCGGCCCCGCCTCGCTGTGGAAGTGGCCCCACAGCACCAGCCGGGCGCCGGGGTCGGCCGCCGTCATCAGCACGACGGAGGCGGCCGGCTGGTGGACCAGCAGCACGTCCACCGGGCGCGCCGCGGCGGCCTGCAGCATCCGGGCGCCCAGCTGCTCCTCGCTCTCGGGGCGGTCCAGGGTCCGGTCCTGGCTGAAGGGCACGTTGTGCTCGGGGTCGTCGTCGCCGAGCGTCCGCAGCCCGGCGACCTCGACGACGCCGCCGTCCAGGACGACCATCTCCTCGGCCCGCTGCTGGGCCTCGGTGACGTCGGAGTCGTGGTTGCCGCTGGACACCACCAGGGGGACGCCCGCGCCGGCCGCGATGCCGGCCTCGCGGCGGATGCAGGTCTTCTCCACGGCCGTGCCGTTGACGGTGTCGTCGCCGGAGCTGAGGACGACCCGCGGCCGGGTGGCCAGCGTGAGCCGGGTGATCAGCTCGGTCATCGCCTGGTTGCAGTGCAGGTCGCTGAAGCCGAGCAGCATCGTCTCCCCCGGCCGGGGGCGCGGCAGCCGGTCCAGCTGGGAGGACAGGTCGTCGACGGCGGTGTCGACGTAGGTCCGGACCGCCGCCTGCTGGCGTCCGCTGAGCAGGGTCACGCCGCGGACGCCGCGGTCGAGCAGGTCCGCCAGCACCCGGCTGTCGACCGTCACCGACGCGAACCGGCTGCCGGCGGCGATCGTGATGGGGATGCGGGTGCCGGCCGGGGAGCTGGGCGCGAGGATGGAGCCGAGGACCAGCACCAGCACGACGACGTACGCCACGCCGGTCCGCCGGCGGGTGACCGTGCGGGCCACCCACGGGCTCAGCAGCTGGCTGCGGAGCCGCCAGACGGCGAAGGCCAGCAGCAGCACGGCCTCCGCCCCCGCCCCCTGCAGCAGGGCGGCCACCTGGAGCTCGTCGACGATGGCCCCGATGACGACCTCGGGTTCCTCGTACAGGCTGGTGTAGGCCGCCAGCGTCTTGGAGGAGAACAGTGAGTTCAGCGTCGACGCCGCCGTCCCCACGCTGCCCACCGTCGCCGTGACGCCCACCGGCGCGACCGGGCTGGGCAGGAAGGCCCGGCCGATCGGGCCGAGGTCGACGGCGATCTCGCCGGAGAAGCTGGTGGCGAAGGTGACCCGGTGCGGGCCGACGTAGTCCTCGACCTCGGCGTGGCCGATCCCCCACAGGGCGGCGAAGGGCGCGGCCAGCAGGGCGGCGACCAGGGTGGTGCCCAGCGCCCGCAGCACCCCCGACCACAGCGCGCGGCGCGACCGCACGCGCGCGGCGTGGCGCGCGAGCACGGTGACGAGGCTGCGGCGCTGGGCGGTCCCGGTCGGTGCGCGTCGCGTCCGTCCGGCGTCGGGCCGGAACGGGCGCCCCGTCGAACCGGCCCGGGACGGCCGACGCCCGGAGGAGGGGCCGTCCATAGGACCTCGAGACTACCGCCCGCCGGGCGCGTCCGACGCTCAGTGCGGGCCGGTCGGCCCCGCCGTGCGCAGCAGGTCCAGCGCGGTGCCGTCGAGGATGTCGGACTCGCTGACCAGCCAGCCCTCGACGCGCAGCCGCTCCGCGATACGGACGGCGATCAGCGTGCCGGCGGTCACGACGTCGGCCCGGCCGGGGTGCATCGAGGGCAGCGCCCTGATCTCCTCGACCGTCGCCCCGACCAGCCGCGTGAACAGGGCGTGCAGCGCGGGCAGCGTGATCACCGAGCCGTGCACCCGCGCCCGGTCGTACTGCTCGAGGCCGAGGTGGACGCCGGCCAGCGTCGTCGCGGTGCCCGCGACGCCGATCCAGGTGCCGACGGCCGCGAAGTCGATGCCGCTGGTGTCGAGCTGGGCGTCGACGTGGGCGGCCGCCTCGGCGACGGCCTCCGGGGCGGGCGGGTGCGCGGACAGGAAGCGCTCCGTCAGCCGGACCGAGCCGATGTCGAGCGAGACGGCCGACGCCACCGCCCCCGCGGCGCTGCCGACGATGAGCTCGGTCGAGCCGCCGCCGATGTCGACGACCAGCACCGGCTCCGCCCCGGGGCGGACCCGGCTGAGCGCCCCGACGAAGGAGAGCTGCGCCTCGGTGTCCCCGCTGATCACCTCCGGCGTCACCCCGAGCCGGTCGTGGACGCCGGAGAAGAACGCGTCGCGGTTGCGGGCGTCGCGGGAGGCGGAGGTGGCGACGAAGCGGATCCGGCTGCTCGGCACCCCGGCATCGCGGATGAGGGCCGCGTAGGCGTCGGTGGCCGCGAAGGTGCGGGCCAGCGCGTCGGGGTGGAACTCCCCCGTGGCGTCGACGCCCTGGCCCAGCCGGACGATCTCGGTGCGCCGGTCCAGCTCGAGCAGCCCGCCGTCGGGGCCGGCCTCGGCGATCAGCAGCCGGATGGAGTTCGTCCCGCAGTCGACGGCGGCGACCCTGTTCACCGGTCCTCCTCGCGGTCGGTGCTGCTGTCGTCGGTGCTGCTGTGGTCGGGGCGGCCCGCGTCGGCCAGGCAGGGCCGGCGCCAGAACTCACCGACGGCGGCGAGCGCCTCGTCGCCGAGCGGGTTCACGCCCGGACCGGCGGCCAGGCTGTGCGCCACCAGCACGTGCAGGCACTTGACGCGGTCGGGCATCCCGCCGGCGCTGACGCCGGCGATCTCGGGCACGTCACCCAGCTCGGCGCGGTCCCGCAGGTAGGCCTCGTGCGCCGCCCGGTAGGCGCCGGCCAGCGCCGGGTCCTGCTGCAGCCGGGCGGTCATCGTCGCCATGACGCCCTGGGACTCCAGCGTGGAGCAGGCCGACGTCGCCCGCGGGCAGGTCAGGTAGTAGGTGGTGGGGAACGGGGTGCCGTCGGCGAGCCGGGGCTCGGTCGCGACGACCGCCGGCTTGCCGCAGGGGCAGCGGGCGGCGACGCCGGCCACCCCGCGCGGGCGCCGCTGCAGCTGGGCCGTCACCGTCGTCTCGTCCTCCGCCGTCAGGGGTTCGCGCACGGCGACAGTCTGGCAGGCGGCCCGCCCGCGCGCGGGCGCCGACCTGTCCGACGTGGTGCCGGTCGGAGCGACGCGGCCTCTGACCACGCGGCCCTCCACTAGGGTGCGGCGGGTGATCACGGTCGCCGCGCTGAGCCCGTCCCTCGACCTGACCTACCTGCTGGACTCCTACGCCCTCGGGCGGATGCACCGCACGCCCGGGCCGATCGCCGTGGCCGGGGGCAAGGCCCTCAACATGGCGCGGGCGGCGCGCGCGGTGGGCGCCGAGGTGGTCGTCGTCGTGCTGCTCGGCGGTCCGACCGGCCAGCGGGTGGCGCGGATCGGCCGCTCGGAGGGGCTGGAGCTGGTCGTGGTGGAGGCCGACGCGGAGACCCGGACCTGCGTCTCGGTGGCCGCCGCGGACACCGGTGAGCTGACCGAGATCTACGAGGACTCCCCCGGCGTGCCGCCCGCGGTGCTGGACCGCCTCGAGACGGTGCTGGCCGCCGAGCTCGGCCGACGTCCGGGCTGGCTGTCGATCTCGGGCCGCGGGCCGGTGGGGTCGCCGGACGCCGTGCCCGACCTGGTCCGGCTGGGGGCGGCCGCCGGGGCCGCCGTCGCCGTGGACAGCCACGGGGAGGCGCTCCCCGGGGCCGTCGCCGCCCGGCCGGCGCTGCTCAAGATCAACCGGGCCGAGGCGGCGGAGGTGCTCGGCGTGCCCGAGGACGGGGACCTCGCGGCGATGGCGACGGCGCTGCACGCCCGCAGCGGGGCCGCGGTGGTGCTCACCGACTCGACGGCGGGCGCGGTGACCGCGGGAGCCGACGGCGTCTGGCGGGTCGGGGCCTCCACGCGGCGCGGCCGGTACGCCGTGGGCAGCGGGGACAGCTTCCTCGGCGGCCTGCTCGCGGGGCTCGACGGGGGCCGGCCGCTGGCCGAGGCCGTCCGGCTGGGCACCGGCTGCGCCGTGGCGAACGCCCTCGTCCCCGGCCAGGGGCACTTCGACGTCGAGGTGGCCCGCACGGTGGCGGACGAGGTGACGCTCAGCCGGCTGGGCTGAGCGCCGCGCTCACCGGGGCCCGTCGGCCGGCTCGGTCCGGGCCGTGATCGTCTTCTCCTTCGGCTTCGCCGGCGCCGGCTTGTCGGCCGTGGCCACCGAGCCCCAGAGCTCGGCCCACCAGGCGTCCTGCGGTTCGGCGATCCCGGTGCCGGACGACTCGATCTCGGCGCCGCCGCCCAGCGGGTTCCCGTCGGCGTCGACGACCTGGTAGCCGGTCTCGCCCGGGACGACCCAGCCGAGCCGCTGCCGCGCCTGGGTGCGGACGTAGTCGGCGTCACCCCAGCGGCCGAGCTCCCCCTGCAGGTCGCTGATCTTCTGCTGCCGCTCCCCGATCTCGGCGCGGGTGGAGGCGATCTCGTGCGCCTGGGCGAAGTAGATGCGCAGCGACGAGGCGTAGGAGATGGTCAGCACCAGCAGCACCACGACGAGCGCGATCGCCCGGGTGGTCAGGCTGGCCCCCAGCCGCGACGCCCGTCGGGCGGGTCCGAGGGGGGACGCGCCCGACCCGGAGATCACCGGGTCGGGCGCGGACGGCGACGCCGGTCGCGGCGGGGCCGCCGCCCCGGGACGGAGCGGCGGCCGGGCGCGGGTCTTGCCCCGGCCCGGGCCGGAGCCGGGGCGCGCCGGCGGACGGGGTCCGCTCGGCACGCTCAAGCCCTCCGGCCGGGACGGGGGTGGGGAAGGCGCAGCCGGGTCATGGTGCCCAGCATGCCTGCGCTCAGCCCTTGAACCGCGGGAACGCGCCGAGGCCGGCGTAGCGGGCCGCGTCGTCCAGGTCCTCCTCGATGCGGAGCAGCTGGTTGTACTTGGCCACCCGGTCGGTGCGTGCCGGCGCGCCCGACTTGATCTGGCCGCAGTTGGTGGCCACGGCCAAGTCGGCGATGGTCGTGTCCTCGGTCTCGCCCGAGCGGTGGCTCATCATGCAGCGGAAGCCGGCCCGGTGCGCGAGGTCGACGGCGTCGAGGGTCTCGGTGAGCGAGCCGATCTGGTTCACCTTGACGAGCAGCGCGGAGGCCGCCTTCTCGTCGATGCCCCGCTGCAGGCGGGTGACGTTGGTGACGAACAGGTCGTCGCCCACCACCTGGACCTGGTCGCCGATGCGGCCCATCAGGGCGCTCCAGCCGGCCCAGTCGTCCTCGGCCAGCGGGTCCTCGATGGAGACGATCGGGAAGTCGCGGACCCACTGCTCGTAGATCGCGGTCATCTCGTCGGCGGACTTGGTGCCGCCTTCCCAGCTGTAGACCCCGTTCTCGAAGAACTCGCTCGAGGCCACGTCGAGGGCGAGCGCGATGTCGGTGCCCAGCTTGAGGCCGGTCGACTCGACGGCGGTGGAGATCAGCTCGAGCGCGGCCACGTTGGCCGGCAGGTTGGGGGCGAAGCCGCCCTCGTCACCGAGTCCGGTCGACAGGCCCTGCTTCTTCAGCACCGACTTGAGCGCGTGGTAAACCGACGCGCCCTGCTCGAGGGCGTCGCGGAAGGTGGTCGCGCCGATCGGGGCGATCATGAACTCCTGCACGTCCACGTCGGAGTCGGCGTGGGAGCCGCCGTTGACGATGTTCATCATCGGCACCGGCAGCGTGTGGGCGTTCGGGCCGCCGACGTAGCGGTAGAGCGGCAGGTCCGCGGAGTTGGCCGCGGCGTGCGCCACGGCCAGCGAGACGCCGAGGATCGCGTTCGCGCCCAGCTTGGCCTTGTTGTCGGTGCCGTCCAGGTCCAGCATCGCCTGGTCGACGAGCCGCTGCTCGCTGGCCTCGTAGCCGACGAGCTCGGGACCGAGCTGGTCGATCACGCCGAGGACGGCCTTGCTGACGCCCTTGCCGCCGTAGCGGTCGCCGCCGTCCCGCAGCTCCACCGCCTCGAAGGCCCCGGTGGAGGCGCCCGAGGGCACCGCGGCCCGGCCCTCCGAGCCGTCGTCGAGGATCACCTCGACCTCGACCGTGGGGTTGCCGCGGGAATCCAGGATTTCGCGTGCGCCGACGAACTCGATACTCGCCACGAGTGCTGCCTTTCGGTGGTGCCCCGGCTCTCCAGCGACCCCGGGGCGAGGGAGATCAGATATCGGCCCTCACCCTAGCGGCGTCGGCCGGGGCGGTCAGCGGGGCGCCCCGGGGGTGGTCGGGCTCAGGAGCGGCGACGGCCGATCCGCTGGGCGAGGTTGACCCCGACGATGCCCAGCCAGGCCACGACCAGGGCCGGGAGCCCGCTCTCGCTGACGGCGATCGCGGTCACGGGGATGCCGGTCCCCAGCGAGATGATGCCCAGCACGAAGCCCTGCCGCTGGGCGGTGCGCTCCAGCTCCCGGTCGACGTCGGCCGTGCTGCCGCTGTGCCGGAGCTCGGCGGTCCGGTAGGCCACCAGCTCCTCGACGCGCTCGGCGAGGCCGTTGGCGATGTGCTCGTCGTACTCGGGGCCGAGCTCCTTGCGCGCCTCCCAGGCCGCCCTCACGTCGGCCCGGGTGGCCGGGTCGCCGTACGGCGGCCTGGGCGGGGGGCGACGCGGCGGCTCGGTCATGCTCAGCAGGCTAGTGCGCCGGAGGCCCCGCGGGCATGGACGCGGCGAGATCGGCCTCGGCGGCCAGGACGCGCCGCTCGAGCGCGCGGACGGCGTCGCGGACGGCCTGCTCCGGGTCGACGCCGCTGGCGTGGGCGCGGGCGACGAGGTCGAGCACCGTCGCCCCCACCTCCTCGGCGGTGACGGGCTGCTGGGGCAGGTCCACCGGCACCTGCCGGGAGCGGGAGCGGGCGACGACCTTGTGCCCGCGGGCCAGCGCGGACATCTGCTCGGGGATGCCCTGCAGCGCCGAGGTCCGGCCCTTCTCCACGGCCTTGCGCTGCTCCCACGTGCGGTGCAGGTCGGCGGGCACGGCGTCGGGGACCCCCGAGCCGCCGGCTGGCGCGAAGACGTGCGGGTGCCGGCTGACCAGCTTGTCGGCGATCCCCCGGGCGACGTCCTCGAGGCCGAAGGCGGCCGCGATCTCGGCGTGGAACACCACCTGGAGCAGCAGGTCGCCCAGCTCCTCGCGCAGGTGCGCCTCGTCGCCGGACTCGATGGCCTCGACGGTCTCGGCCGCCTCCTCCAGCAGGTACTGGACCAGCGTCCGGTGGGTCTGCTCCGCGTCCCAGGGGCAGCGCCGGCGCAGCACCTCCATCACCTCGACGAGACGGCCGGTCTCCGGCAGGCCGGGGCCGGGTCCGGCGACGGGCGCGTCGGTCACCGACGGCTCACGGGGCGGGCGTGGGCGCGACCGGCTCCGACAGCGAGCCGCTCTGGCCGGTGACGACCGTCTTCTGCGCCGGGTCCAGCACGCCGTAGCGCGGGTTGAGCGTCACGTCGCGGTGCGCGATCTCGGCGAGGAACGCGTCCGCGCCGAGCTTCTGGGCCACGATTTGGGAGTCGGCGACGTCGTAGACGACCTCGCGGGCCGCCGGCACCTGGGCCAGCGGCGCGAGCTCGCTGGACGCCAGCACGGCGTCGCGGTCCGCGTCGGTGAGGGCGATGTCCTTCTCGGCGGCGATCTGCTCGGCCAGCTGGCCCTGGATCATGGCGTTGACCACCGCCTCCTGGGAGACCGTCTGACCCTCCTGCAGCGTGGAGCTGAGCCCGGTCACCGCCTGCTCGAGCTGGCTCTGCGTGATCGTGGCGTTCCCGACGTAGGCGACGACCGAGGGCGACGCGCCGCTGCAGCCGGTCAGGGCCACGGCGGCCACGACAGCGGCCGCCGCGCGCCGCATCCGGGGGGCAGGGAGGAGCTTCATCGACCGTCCTTGTCGGTGGTGCGGGGCCGGGTGGCTGGCGCCGATCCTACGGGTCCGGGCCCGCTCAGCCGAGGAACACGTCCTGGATCACCTTGCCGCACCAGGCCAGCAGGGCGGTGTCGGTGACCGGCGGGCCGCCGATGGTGGAGCTGACGGGCCGGGGCACCAGGATGATGGCCGCCGTCTCCTTCACCAGCGTGCGCGGGTAGAGCCGCTGCAGCCTCAGCTTCTTGGAGTCGGGGAGGTCCGCGGGACCGAAGCGGATGTGGTTGCCCTGGCTGACGACCTCCCGGACGCCCGCCGTGCGGGCCAGCAGCCGGAACCGCGCCACCTCCATCAGGGTGAGCACGGGCGCCGGCGGCGGGCCGTAGCGGTCGTGCAGCTCCGCCTCCACGGCCTTGAGGTCGGCCTCGGCGCGCACCTCGGCCAGCCGCTTGTACATCTCCAGCCGCAGCCGCTCGGACTCGACGTAGTCGGTCGGCAGGTGCGCGTCGACGGGGAGCTCGATCCGCACCTCCGGCTCGGGCTCGGTGTCGACGCCCCGGTACTCCGCGACCGCCTCGCCGACCAGGCGGATGTAGAGGTCGAAGCCGACGTCGGCGATGTGCCCGGACTGCTCGCCGCCCAGCATGTTGCCGGCGCCCCGGATCTCCAGGTCCTTCATGGCGATGGCCATCCCGGCGCCCAGGTCGGTGTGCGCCGCGATGGTGGCCAGCCGGTCGTGGGCCGTCTCGGTCAGCGGCTTGTCCGGCGGGTAGAGGAAGTAGGCGTAGCCGCGCTCGCGGCCCCGGCCGACGCGGCCGCGCAGCTGGTGCAGCTGGGACAGGCCCAGCAGGTCCGAGCGCTCGATCAGCAGCGTGTTGGCGCTGGAGATGTCCAGGCCCGCCTCGACGATGGTCGTCGCCACCAGCACGTCGGCCCGCCGCTCCCAGAAGTCCACCATCACCTGCTCCAGGCGGTGCTCCCCCATCTGGCCGTGCGCGGTGACCACGCGTGCCTCGGGCACCAGCTCGCTGATCCGCCGAGCGACCTTGTCGATGCTCTGCACCCGGTTGTGCACGTAGAACACCTGGCCCTCGCGCATCAGCTCGCGCCGGATGGCCGCGGTGACCTGGGCCTCGTCGTAGGGCCCGGCGAAGGTCAGCACCGGGTGCCGCTCCTCGGGCGGGGTGGCGATGGTGCTCATCTCCCGGATGCCGGTGACCGCCATCTCCAGGGTGCGCGGGATCGGCGTCGCGGACATGGCGAGCACGTCGACGTGGGTCCGGAGCCGCTTCAGCTGCTCCTTGTGCTCGACGCCGAAGCGCTGCTCCTCGTCGATGATCACCAGGCCGAGGTCCTTGAACTTCACCTCACCGCCCAGCAGGCGGTGGGTGCCGACGACGACGTCGACCTTGCCCTCGGCCACGCCCTCCATCGTCGCCCTGACCTCGGCCTCGGACTGGAAGCGGCTGAGCGGGGCGACGTTGACGGGGAACCCGGCGTAGCGGTCGGCGAAGGTGGCGTGGTGCTGCTGGACCAGCAGGGTCGTCGGCACCAGGATCGCCACCTGCTTGCCGTCCTGCACGGCCTTGAACGCGGCCCGGACGGCGATCTCGGTCTTGCCGTAGCCGACGTCGCCGCAGATCAGCCGGTCCATCGGCACGATCTGCTCCATGTCGCGCTTGACCTCGTCGATGGCGGCCAGCTGGTCGGGGGTCTCGACGAAGTTGAAGGCGTCCTCGAGCTCGCGCTGCCAGGTGGTGTCCGGGGAGAAGGCGTGCCCGCGGGTGGCCTGCCGGGCTGCGTAGAGCTTGATCAGCTCGGCTGCGATCTCCCGGACCGCCTTGCGGGCGCGGCCCTTCCGCTTGGCCCAGTCGGCGCCGCCCATCTTGTCCAGCGTCGGGCTCTCGCCCCCGACGTAGCGGGTGACCTGGTCGAGCTGGTCCATCGGGACGAAGAGCCGGTCGCCCGGCTGGCCGCGCTTGGAGGGCGCGTACTCGATCAGCAGGTACTCCCGCGTCGCGTCCTGGACGGTGCGCTGCACCATCTCGACGTAGCGGCCGACGCCGTGCTGGGCGTGCACCACCGGGTCGCCGGGGACGAGCTCCAGCGGGTTGATCTGGTTCTTGCGCCGACCGGGCAGCTTGCGCGCGGACTTGTCGGGCGGCCGCTGCCCCGACAGGTCCGAGGTGGTGAAGAGGGCGAGCTTGAGGCTGTCGGCGACGAAGCCGGTGCGCAGCTCACCGGTGACGATGGTGACCAGGCCCTCGGCCGGGGTCTCGGTCAGGTCGTCGCGCTCGCGGACGGCCAGCTCGCGCTCGGCGGCGACCTCGGCGTAGCGCTTGCTGGTGCCCTTGCCCTCGGCGACCAGCACGACGCGCCAGCCCGCGCGGGCCCGGCGGGCGATGTCGGCGATGGCCGCCTCGGTGTCGCCGCGGTGGCTCTCGGCGACGTGGCCGGCGATGGTGCGGGACTCGACGCCCGCGGCGCTGACGGAGGTGCGCAGGTCGACGACCTCACCGTCGTCGGTGCGCAGGGGGCCGTCCGCGCCGGCGGAGCCGTCGCCCGGGCCGGAGCTGAACGGGGACAGCGTCCACCAGGCCAGCCCGCGGGCCATCGCGACGGAGCGGACGTCGGACAGCGGGCGGTAGGACGAGGCGCCCAGGTCGACGGGCGCCTTCCCGCCACCGGCGGCCGCCGCCCAGGACGCGTGCAGGAACTCCTCGCTGGTCTTGACCAGGTCCACCGCCCGGCCGCGGACCAGCTCAGGGTCGCAGACCAGGACGTGGGTGTCCGGCGGCAGCAGCTCGACCAGCAGCTCCATCCCGTCGACGAGCACCGGGGACAGCGCCTCCATGCCGTCGACGGCGTGGCCCTGGGCGATCCGCTCCAGCATGTCCGACAGCTCGGGGTGCGCCAGCGACAGCGCGGCGGCGCGGGCCTTGACCTCGTCGGTGAGCAGCAGCTCCCGGCACGGCGAGGCGGTGACCTCGCGCAGCGTGAGCTCGCTGGAGCGCTGGTCGGCGACGGTGAAGTAGCGGATCTCCTCGACGGTGTCGCCGAAGAAGTCGATCCGGACCGGGTGCTCCTCGGTCGGCGGGAAGACGTCGAGGATGCCACCGCGGACGGCGAACTCGCCGCGCCGCTCGACCAGGTCGACGCGCACGTACGCGGCGCCGACGAGCCGGGCGGTCAGCTCGCCGAGGTCGTGGTCCTCGCCGGTGACGATCCGCACCGGCAGCAGGTCGGCCAGGCCCTTGACCTGCGGCTGCAGGACGCTGCGGACCGGGGCGACCACGATGCGGGGCGGCGGCAGCTCCGCGTTGCCGGCCAGCCGGCGGAGGACGGCGAGCCGACGGCCGACGGTGTCCGAGCGCGGGCTGAGCCGTTCGTGCGGCAGCGTCTCCCAGGCCGGGTAGTACGCGACCGCGTCGTCCCCCGCGAGGGACTGCAGCGCGGCCGTCACGTCCTCGGCCTCGCGGTAGGTGGAGGTCACCACCAGCACGGGCCGGTCGGCGCCGCCGTGCGCGCTGGAGGCCGCCAGCGCGGCCGCCACGAACGGCCGCATGGAGGGCGGGGAGGTCAGGTCGAGCGCCGGCAGCCGACGAGCAACCGCGTCGTCGATGCTGGCGGAGAGGGTCGGATCGGTGCAGAAGAGGTCGACGAGTCCCGTCAGCGTCACCGGACGACCTTACCTGGGCCGGCCGGGTCGCTCCGACCGCGCTCGTCCTGCACCCGGACGGTGACGCCGCACCCGGGCGCCGGGGTGCGACGTCACCCTCGGGGTGCGCGAGCGTCCCCGCGCCGGAACGCCCGTCGCAGCCGCTCCGCGAGCGCCTGCTCGTGGTGCAGGTCGACCGAGCCCCAGCGCACCATCTCCCAGCCCTGGTCGCGCAGGGCGTCCTCCCGCCGCTTCTCCCGGTGGACGACGTCGGCCGCGGTCTCACCGGGTCGCAGCAGCCGCCCGTACGTGACCCGGCCGTCGAACTCCCCCAGCGTGCGGTGCTCCTGCCAGCCGAAGTCACTGCGCCCGACGAAGCAGCCCTGCTCGTCGAGCACCACGAGCTGCAGCGTGGACGGGGGCAGCCCGATCCGGTGCAGCAGCACCCGGCTGCGGGACTCGCCGGCGCTCTCGCTCCGGCCGTCGGCGAACGCGACCACCCGTCGGGCGCGGGCGACCCCCGGCCGCCCGGTCGCCTGCTCCAGGACCAGCCGCAGCTCCCCGCCGTCCAGGCCCTGGCGGAGGGCGGCGTCGGCGACCGCCACCGCGTCGGCGAAGGGCAGCGCACGGCCGAGGTCGACGACCGTCCGGGCGAGGGTGGTCACCGCCAGGCCGTCGAGCAGCGTGACGTCCTCGGCCGGCAGCGGCGCGGCGAAGCGGTGCACGTGGCCGCGCCGGCGCCCCGAGCGGGCGGCGGGCTGGGTCACCTGCACGTGACGGAGGCCGCCGACGGGCAGCGGGAGCCCGTGCAGCACCGCGGCGGAGAGGTGGCTGACGACGCCCCCGCCCAGCTGGGGCACGGTGGCCTGCAGCAGCTGCCGGTGGCGGCCGACGTCGTCGTCGGCCCGCATCCGCGCGTAGGCGCCCCGGCGCAGGTGCTGCAGCTCACCCTGGCGGCGCAGCTGCGTCAGGTCGCTGTACCGGTAGCCCGCGCGACGAGGTCGCGGGCGAGGAGGACGTCGGGGGCTGGGTCGTCGGGCACGGCACCCAGCCGACCACCGCGCCGCACCCGGGAGCAGGGCCGCGAGGAGATCTGTGGATGACCGGCGCTCCTGCACCCTGACGGCGGTCCTGCACCCCTTCGTCGGGGTGCGGGACCACCGCGGGGGTGCAGCAGGGTCAGGAGTTGAAGGCGCTCTGCGTCCGCTCGAGGCCGACCTGGACGACCGACTCGACGGCGTCGGCGGCCCGGACCACCTCGACGCCCAGGCCCTCGCGCTCGCGGGCGGAGAAGTTGCTGAGCAGGAAGTCGGCCGGGTCCTGCCGACCGGGCGGACGGCCGACGCCCACCCGGACCCGGTAGTAGTCACCGGTGCCGAGCGAGCTGCGGATCGACCGCAGGCCGTTGTGGCCGTTGTCGCCGCCGCCGAACTTGACCCGGAGCTGGCCCGGGTCGAGGTCCAGCTCGTCGTGCACGACGACGAGGCGGTCGGGGGCGATCTTGTAGTAGGCGAGCAGCCGCGAGACCGGGCCGCCGGTCTCGTTCATGAAGCTGCGGGACTTCATCAGCCCCAACCGGGGGCTGTCGGTGCCCGGCGGGCCGAGCCGGCTCTCCGCCAGCTCGGCCTTGATGCCCTTGGGCTTGGCGAACGAGGCGCGCGTCCGGTCCGCCAGCTCCTCGACCACGAGGAAGCCGACGTTGTGGCGGTGGCCCGCGTAGGTCGGGCCCGGGTTGCCGAGCCCGACCACCAGCCAGGGCAGCATGCCGCGGGACTACGCCGCGATCAGGACTGCTCGGAGTTGGTGGACTCCTCGGACGACTCGCCCTCCGCAGCCTCGTCCGGGGTCTCCGCGTCCTCGTTGATCGTCGGCTCGATGCCCAGCTCGGCCTCGGCCTCGGCCAGCTCGGCCTCCAGGGCCGCCTCGGACTGGGCGCCGGTGATGTTGATGATCAGCGCGTCGGGGTCGATGCCGAGCGTCGAGCCCTCGGGCAGCTTGACGTCCTTCGCCAGGATCTGGGTGCCGGCCCGCAGGCCCTCGATCGAGACGACGATCTCGGTCGGGATGGCGGTGGCGTCGGCCTCGACCGGGATGCTCGTGTGGTCGATGACGACCAGGGTCTCCGGGGCGGCCTCGCCCTCGACGAGGATGGCGACGTCGACGGTCACCAGCTCGCCGCGGCGGACCAGGACCAGGTCGACGTGCTCGATGGTGTGCTTCAGCGGGTCGCGCTGGACCTGCTTCGGCAGCGCGAGCTGCGAGGTGCCGTCGACGTCGATCGACAGCAGCGCGTTGTTGGTGCGCAGCGCGAGCAGGGTCTCGTGACCCGGCAGCGTGATGTGGATCGGGTCGGTGCCGTGGCCGTAGAGCACGGCGGGCACCTTGTGGGCACGGCGGATCCGGCGGGCAGCGCCCTTGCCGAACTCGGTGCGGACTTCGGCGGTGAGCTTGACCTCGGGCACGTGACGAACTCCTCTGACAACTAAGACGATGGCTGACCTGCGAAGGCCTGGCGAGGAGGCGGACGACGTCCGGGCGGGATGGGGCGCACGGGCAGCCCACATCTCTCGTCGATCACGGTTCGCGACCCTCGCCGAGGCAACTGGTCCACCTTAGCGGAACCGGCGTGGGGCCGGAAACCGGGTCACCCCGCGGCCCGAGCCTGTCGGGCCCTTCGACAGGCTCAGGGCGCGGGGGCCACGGGCTCAGGGCGTGGCGCTCAGCTCTGGCCGCCGAAGAGGCTGGTGACGGACCCGTCCTCGAAGACCTCGCGGATGGCGCGGGAGATGAGCGGGGCGATCGAGAGCACCGTCAGGCCCTCGAAGCGGCGCTCGTCGGGGATCGGCAGGGTGTTGGTGACCACGACCTCCTCGAACCCCGTGGCGGTCAGCCGCTCGATGGCCGGGCCGGACAGGACGGCGTGGGTCGCCGCGGCGATGACGGCCTTGGCGCCGCGGGCCTTGAGCGCCTCGGCGGCCTGGCAGATGGTGCCGGCGGTGTCGATCATGTCGTCGACCAGCAGGCAGACCTTGCCCTGCACGTCACCGACGACCTCGTGCACGGCGACGGTGTTGGCGACGTTCGGGTCGCGCCGCTTGTGGATGATCGCCAGCGAGCAGCCGAGCTGGTCGGTCCACATGTCCGCCAGCCGCACCCGGCCGGCATCGGGGGAGACGACCGTCATCTCCGAGGTGTCGTAGCGGTCGGAGATGTGCTTGCTCAGCACCGGCAGCGCCCAGAGGTGGTCCACGGGGCCGTCGAAGAAGCCCTGGATCTGCGCCGCGTGCAGGTCGACCGACATCAGCCGGTTGGCCCCCGCGGTCTTGAACAGGTCGGCCATCAGCCGGGCCGAGATGGGCTCGCGGCCGCGGTGCTTCTTGTCCTGCCGGGCGTAGGGGTAGAAGGGGGCGACGACGGTGATCCGCTTGGCCGAGGCCCGCTTGAGGGCGTCGACCATGATCAGCTGCTCCATCACCCACTCGTTGATGGGGGCGGCGTGGCTCTGGATCACGTAGGCGTCGCAGCCGCGGACCGACTCCTCGAAGCGGACGTAGATCTCGGAGTTCGCGTAGTTGAGGGCCCGGGTGGGGACCAGGCCCAGGTCCAGGTGGTCGGCGATCTCCTCCGCCAGCTCGGGGTAGGCCCGTCCCGAGAAGAGCATCAGGTGCTTCTCGTTGGGCTTCTTGAAACCGGTCATGCCTGGGCGTTCCCCTCGTCGTCCTGCTGGCCCGGGCGCTGGTCGTCGCCCGGGTGGTCGTGCGGCTGGCGGTCCTGCACCTGCTGGGCCTGGACGGGCGCGGGCTGGGCCTGCTGGTCCTGCAGCGGGGCGGGCGCGGCGGCCTGGTCCTGCTCGGGCGCCGCGGCGACCGGGTCGGCGCTGGTGGTGGCCGCCTCGGCGGCCCGTGCCGTCCTCGTCCCCGGCCGCTTGCGCACGACCCAGCCGGCGACGTTGCGCTGCCGGCCGCGGCTGACGGCCAGCGCCCCGATCTCGACGTCGCTGGTGATGGTGGACCCGGCGGCGACGTAGGCGCCGTCGGCCACGACGACGGGGGCGGTCAGCACCGCGTTGCTGCCGACGAAGCTGAAGGCGCCGACGGTGGTCGTCGCCTTGTGCACGCCGTCGTAGTTGGCGAAGATCACGCCGGCCCCGATGTTGGCGCCGTCGCCGATCACGGCGTCGCCCACGTAGGAGAGGTGCGGCGCCTTCGCGCCCGCGCCCAGCTGGGCGTTCTTGGTCTCGACGAAGGTGCCGACCTTGGCCCCCGCGCCCAGCCGCGTGCCGGGCCGCAGGTACGCGAACGGTCCGACCGAGACGTCGGGCCCGATCACCGCGAGCGAGGCGACGGTGCGGCTGACCTGCGCGCGCTCCCCCACCTCGACGTCGACCAGGGTCGTGTCCGGGCCGACCACCGCGCCGGCGGCCACCGACGTCGCGCCCTCCAGCACGGTGCCCGGCAGCAGGGTGACGTCGGTGCCGAGGTCGACCGACGCGTGCACCCAGGTGGTCGCCGGGTCGACGACGGTCACCCCGGCCCGCATCCAGCGGTCGAGGATCCGGCGGTTCACCTCGAGGTTGATCCGGGACAGCTGGACGCGGTCGTTGACGCCCTCGGTCAGCCAGGCGTCCTCGGTCAGGTGCGCGCTGACCAGCCCACCCGCGCGGCGGGCCGAGGCCAGCACGTCGGTGAGGTACAGCTCGCCCTGGCTGTTGTCGGGCCGCAGCCCGGCCAGGCCCTGCGCCAGGGTCGTGGCCTCGAAGACGTAGATGCCGGAGTTGATCTCGCTGATGGAGCGCTGGTGCTCGTCGGCGTCGCGCTGCTCCACGACCGCCTCGACCTGGCCGCTGGGGTCCCGCACCACCCGGCCGTAGCCCGTCGGGTCCGCCACCTGCGCGGTCAGCACGGTGACGGCGGCGCCCTGCGCCCGGTGGTCTGCGAGGAGGCCGGCGAGGGTGTCGCCGTCGAGCATCGGGACATCGCCGTAGGTGACGACGACGTCGCCCACCAGCTCGGGCAGCGCGGCCAGGGCGACCTGGACGGCGTGCCCGGTGCCCCGCTGCTCCTCCTGCACCACCGTCGTGACGTGCGGCGCGATCTCGGCCAGGTGCGCCTCGACCTGCTCGCGCAGGTGGCCGACCACCACGACGACGTGCTGCGGCTGGAGCGTGGTCGCCGCGGTGACGGCGTAGCTGAGCAGCGAGTGGCCCGCCACCTCGTGCAGCAGCTTCGACCGCGCCGACCGCATCCGCTTGCCCTCGCCCGCGGCCAGCACGACCACGGCGGCGACGGGGTGCGCGGCGGCTGCGGGGTCCTCCGTCGGGGACGGGTCGGGCTGCACGGGCGCGTCGGGCTGTCGGGGCATGGAGCTCTCTTCGCTGGGTGGTGGGACGTGTCGGCGGAGCTCCCCGGGTAGGAGTCGAACCTACGTCGCTGGTCCTGATTCAAAGTCAGGCGGGCCCTGCCGGCAGACCAACCGGGGAACGACCGATCCGGGGACCGACCGGGGACCACACTACGCACGCGGGACCCCTGCCGCACGCTCGGCCCGAGCGCGCCGGAGGGTCGCCGCAGGCCCGCGGCGGCACGCGCGACCGACGCGTCGGAGCCCAGGTTTCGCCCGCGGCGGCCCAGCCCGCAGACTGGGCAGCATGGCCACACGGGAACCGGAACGGCGCGAGTCCACGCGCGCCCGGCGTCCCGGCCGCGTCCGGATGACCGGGGCGGACCGCCGCGAGCAGCTGATCGACGTGGCCCGCTCGCTGTTCGCGCTCCGCGGCTTCGACGGCACGTCGGTGGAGGAGATCGCCGCCACGGCGATGGTCAGCAAGCCGGTGGTCTACGAGCACTTCGGTGGCAAGGAGGGGCTCTACGCCGTCGTCGTCGACCGGGAGGTCCGCACCCTGCTGGACGGCATCCGCAGCTCGCTGACCTCGGGTCACCAGCGCGAGCTGCTGGAGCAGGCCGCGCTGGCCCTGCTCGACTACATCGAGGCCCACACCGACGGCTTCCGCATCCTGGCCCGCGACTCCTCCCTCGGCCACGCCGGCGGCTCCTTCGCGACCATCCTCAACGACGTCGCCACGCAGGTGGAGGGCATCCTGTCCGCCGAGTTCAAGCGGCAGGGCCTCGAGCCCAAGCACTCACCGATCTACGCGCAGATGCTCGTCGGCATGGTGGCCAGCACCGGCCAGTGGTGGCTGGACGTGCAGCGCCCGGGCAAGCGCGAGGTGGCGGCCCACCTCGTCAACCTGTCCTGGAACGGGCTCAGCCACCTGCAGGCCAAGCCCACCCTGGTCACCGATCCGGCCCGCTGAGCACCGCGCGCCCGGCCGGCTTGCCCCGTCCCCTCGACGGGCCGTATCGTCGTCTCGGCATCTAAATCGATACAGAAGACGGACCCGCTGTGACCTCGACCCTCTCCCCCGCCCCGCCCACCGGCCGGACCGCCCCGCTCGACTCGAAGGCCGCCTCCCTCGCGGTCGCCGTGCTGTTCGCGGTCAACGGCATGCTGATCGGCGGCAACGCCGGGGCGCTGCCGTCGCTGCGCGCGAAGCTGCTGATCGACGACGGGCACATCGCGGCGATGCTGTTCTGCGCGGGCGTCGCGGGCATCCTCTCGATGCAGGTGGGCGGCCGGCTCGCCGACGCCGTCGGCGCCCGGACGGTGGCGCTGTGCGGCCTGCCGCTGCTGATCGGCGCGGCGGTGACGATCGCCCTCGCCCCCTCCTTCGGTGTCGCCGTCGTCGGCCTGGTCCTGCTGGGGCTCGGCAACGGGGCGATGGACGTGGGCATGAACGCGCTGGGCGTGCAGGTGGAGGCGGCCCGCCGCCGGCCGGTGATGAGCACCTTCCACGCGTGGTTCTCGATCGGGGGCTTCGCCGGTGCCGGGGCCGTGCTGCTGCTCGCCCGCGTGCTGGGCATCGAGGGCGGCGGGATCGTCACCCCGCTGATGCTGGGGCTGGCCGTGATCGCCGCCGTGGTGCTGGTGGTGCTGCTGCGGATCACCCCGCAGAGCGCCGTCGTCCCGCACTCCGTCGACGGCGTCCGGGCGCGGATCCCGCGCGCGGCCTGGGTGCTGGGCGCGATGGCGCTGGCCTTCGGCCTGGCCGAGGGCACCGCCGTCGACTGGTCGGCCATCCACGTCACCGACGTCGCCCGGGTGGACCCGACGACCGGCGCGCTGGGGCTGATCGCCGTCAACGGCTTCATGGTGGTCATCCGTCTGCTGGGCGACCGGCTGGTCGCCCGGTTCGGCCGCCGCGCCGTCGTGCGGTTCGGCGGCACCTGCGCCGCCCTCGGCTACGTGGTCGTGACCCTGGTGGGCAGCCTGCCGCTGCTCGTCGCCGGCTGGTGCCTGGTGGGCTTCGGCGTCGGGATGATCGCCCCGCAGGTCTACGCGGTGGCCGGCCACCTCGGCGGCGGCCGGGTGCTGGCCGTCGTCGTCACCTTCGGCTACGCGGCCTTCCTGATGGGGCCGGCCGTCATCGGCTTCCTCGTCCGGCACCTGGGCATCCAGCACACGATGGCCGTGCCGGCCGTGCTCTGCGCCGGCATCATCGCCCTGGCCGCGACCATGCCGCGCACCGACACCGACCTCGCCGGCCCCCGCGACCGCGGCTGAGCCCCGCCCGTCGGGCCGCCCGGGACCCCGGGCCGCTCCGCCCACCGCCCGTAGGATGCGGGCCATGGCCGTCGACCGCGAACCACGCGACGAGGTCGACCTCGTCGTCGAGGCCTGGTCCCGCGAGCGGCCGGACCTCGACGTGACGCCGATGCGGGTGCTGTCGCGGGTGACCCGGCTGGCCCGCCACCTGGACCGGCAGCGGGCGGCGTCGTTCAACGCGCACGGCCTGGAGACGTGGGAGTTCGACGTGCTGGCCGCGCTCCGCCGGGCGGGCGCGCCGAACCAGCTCTCCCCCGGCCAGCTGCTGCGGGAGACGATGGTCACCTCCGGCACCATGACCAACCGGGTCGACCGGCTGGCCGCGCGGGGCCTCGTCCGCCGCGACCTGCACCCGGGCGACAAGCGCGGGGTGCTCGTCGGGCTGACCGACGCCGGCCGGCTCGCCGTCGACGCCGCCCTGGCCGACCTGCTGGAGGCGGAGCAGCAGCTGCTGGCGGGGCTCGACGAGGGCGACCAGCACCAGCTGGCCCAGACGCTGCGCCGGCTGCTCGTCGTCTACCGCGAGGAGCCGACGGCCGCGCCCTGACCGTCCCCGGCCGCCTCCCAGAGCCGGCGGACCTCCGCCACCTGCTCGGCGAGGGACAGCCCGTCGACGTCGAGGACGACGTCGGCCCGCGGCGGGTCGGCGGCCTGCCAGTCGTGCAGCAGCACGAACTCCGCGTCGGTGAGGTGCACGGTGCGCGTCGCCGCGCGGCGCCGCGCACCGGCCTGGGAGATCCGCAGGTGCACCAGCAGGCAGCCCGGCAGCCCGACGCGGTAGACCGCCGCCGTGGCGGGGGTGACCACGTCCGCGACGACGACGGCGAACCCGGCGCCGTGCAGACCGCGGGCCAGGCCCGCGGCGTTCTGGGCCCCGAGGGCGTGCTGGACCTGCCCCTCGTGTCCCTGCCAGGGTGCGGCGGCACCCGCGACCACCAGCTGGCGGACGTCGTCGGCGTCGACGACCGCGGCCCGCGGGAGGGCCTCGGCGAGCAGCCGGGCGCAGGTGGACTTGCCCACGGCGGGTCCGCCGGTGAGGACCAGGGGGCGCAGCATCAGATCTCCGTCGCGGTCGACGTCGGGGGGCGTCAGCGGTTGCCCGCGGCCGCGAGCGTCGACCCGGCCCGGCCCGCCGCCGCGGCCAGCCGGACCTCCACCACCAGCAAGGCGGCGACGACGAGGCCGGCGACCAGCTCGGGCACCGGGGTGAGGGTCCCGGCGAGGACCAGCACCACGGCCAGCCCGAAGGGGACGGCCGTGCGGGGCGACGCGTCGTGGCCGCGCAGCTGGATCAGCCAGATCATGGCCACCAGGACCGCGGTCGGCACGGTGACCGAGGCCCCGGTCACCAGCTCCGAGGCCTCGGCGTGGTGGGTCCAGTGGTCGACCCGGGCGGCCAGCCCGGCACCCACCGCGGCGGCCGCGGCGAACACCGCGTAGTGCCCGAACCCCCAGCGGAACGCGAGCCCGAGGTCGTCGTCCCGCGCCCGCTCGAGCACGGCACCGGCCTCGCGGGAGAAGTACAGCCACCAGCAGCTGAAGACGATCAGCACGGCGCTGAGCACGACGACGAGCACACCGGCCCGGGCGGCCGGGTCGGCGAACGCCCGCCCGACCGCGGTCGTGGCCGCGAGGATCGTCTCGCCCAGCACGATGATGAAGAACAGGCCGTAGCGCTCGGCGACGTGGTGCGGGTGCCAGCTGGTCAGCCCGGCGCGCTCGGCCCACACCGGGACGGCCATGTCGGCGGCGGCGAAGACGAGGAAGGCCGGCAGCCGCAGCCACTCCAGCTCGGCGAGCGGGATGAACGACACCCAGGCCAGCTGGACGACGACGATCCCGAGGGCGTAGCGCCGGTTGGTCGCCCGGTGGGCGGGGTCGTGCCGGGCGGCGCGCAGCCACTGCAGCACCAGCGCGATGCGCATCACCACGTAGCCGAGCACCACCACCGCGAAGTGGCCCTCGAAGACCAGCGGGATCCCCGCGGCCAGCACGAGCACGCCCAGGATCTGCACGATCGTCAGCAGCCGGTAGACGACGTCGTCGTTGTCGTAGGCCGAGGCGAACCAGGTGAAGTTCAACCAGGCCCACCAGATGGCGAAGAAGGCCATCAGGAACCCGGTCACGCCGGCGACGACGTGGTCCTCGGCGACGGCGTGGTGCAGCTCGGTGGCGGCGGCGGCGACGGCCACGACGAAGCAGAGGTCCGTCAGCAGCTCCAGCGGCGTCGCGACCCGGTGCTCCTCGCCGGGGTCCCGCGGGACGAGACGGCGGACCAGGGAGGTGGCGGGCGCGACGCTCATGCGCCGCACGCTAGGCGACCGGCCGACCCGCGCGCTACGCCGCGGACCTCCCGGCGCGCGCTACGCGACGACCCGCGCCCCCACCACCGGGCCGCTCACCCGGCGGACCTCGCGGCAGACGCCGTCCGCACTGAGCGCGACGGTGAGGTCGATGGCCGCGGCCTCGTTGGCGGCCAGGAAGGCGCAGGTGGGTCCCGAGCCCGACACGACGGCGCCCACCGCCCCGTACTCCAGGCCGGCCTCCAGCACCTGCCGCAGCCGGGGCTGCAGGTCCAGGGCGGCGTCCTGCAGGTCGTTGCTCAGGGCGGCGCCCAGCAGGGCCGGGTCGCCGCTGCGCAGCGCGTTCATCAGGTCGTCGGGCACCTCGGGGGCGCCGGCGTCCGGCGTCAGCTCGTCGAAGCGGCCGTAGACGGCCGGGGTGGACAGCCCGTGGTGCCCGAACGCCAGCACCCAGTGGTAGGTGCCGCGGGCCAGGGCGGGCACGACCTCCTCGCCCCGGCCGCTGCCCAGCGCGGTGCCGCCGAGCAGCGCGAAGGGGACGTCGCTGCCCAGCTCGGCGGCCAGCTCGCGGAGGCCGTCGGAGGAGACGTCGAGGTCCCACAGCACCGAGCAGGCCAGCAGCGCCGCCGCCCCGTTCGAGGAGCCCCCGGCCAGCCCCGCGGCCACCGGGATGGCCTTGCGGATGGTCAGGTGCGCCCCGAGGGAGTCGTAGGGCCCGTGGGTCCGGGCCAGCAGCCGGGCCGCCCGCAGCGCCAGGTTGGAGTCGTCGAGCGGGACCTGCGCGGCCCCCTCACCGCTCACCGCGACCGCGAACTCGTCGGGCTCGGCCCAGGCCGCCTCGACCTCGTCGTAGAGGGAGACGGCGTGGTAGACGGTCGCCAGCGGGTGGTAGCCGTCCGGACGCCGCCCGCCCACCTTCAGGGCGAGGTTGATCTTGGCGGGCACACGGACCCGTACTCCGACGGGGGTCGGCGGGAGAGGTGAGGCCACGGACCGAGGCTACGGCGTGAGGCCGACCCGCCCTCGGCTGGGCTCAGCCCTGGACGTCGCGGGCGGCACGGGCGTGCTCCAGCTGCTCGGCGATGCGCGCGAAGTCGCCGACCTGGAGCATCTCGCCCCGGGCCTGCGGGTCGACGTCGGCGGCGCTCAGCACCTCGCTGGCGGCGGCGGAGCTGCCGACCAGCCCCGACAGGGCGGAGCGGAGCATCTTGCGGCGCTGCCCGAAGGCGGCGTCGACCACGGCGAACACCTGCTCGCGGGTCGCGGTGGTGGCGGGCGGGGGCCGGCGGACGATCTGCACCAGCCCGGAGTCCACGTTCGGCACCGGCCAGAAGACGCTGGGCGGCACCGTCCCGATCCGGGACGACGCGGCGTACCAGGCCATCTTGACCGACGGCACGCCGTAGATCTTCGAGCCCGGCCCGGCCACCAGCCGGTCCGCCACCTCGAGCTGGACCATGACCAGCCCGCGCTGCCAGCTCGGGAAGGTGGCCAGCAGGTGCAGCAGCACCGGCACCGAGACGTTGTAGGGCAGGTTCGCCACCACCACGGTGGGGTCGCGCGGCAGGGTCGTCACGCCCAGGGCGTCCGCGGTGACCACGGCCAGCGCGTCCGCCCGGGCGGGCATCCGCTCGGCGACGGTCGTCGGCAGCTCGCCGGCCAGCAGCTCGTCGATCTCCACGGCGACGACGGCGTCGGCGACCTCGAGCAGGCCGAGGGTCAGCGACCCCAGGCCCGGCCCGATCTCCAGGACGACGTCGTCGGGACCCACCCCGGAGGCGGCGACGATGCGCCGCACGGTGTTGGCGTCGGTGACGAAGTTCTGGCCCCGCTGCTTGGTGGGCCGCAGGCCCAGCCCGGTGGCGATCCGGCGGACCGCGGTCGGGTCGAGGAGGCTCAGCGGATGCCCAGCTTCGACGTGCAGGCCGGCCACGCGCCCCAGCCCTGCCCGGCCTGGACCTTCTGGGCGACGGCGATCTGCTGCTCGCGGCTGGCCTGGTGCGGCATGCCGCTGCCGCCGTAGGCGCGCCACGTGCTGGGGGTGAACTGCAGCCCGCCGTAGAAGCCGTTGCCGGTGTTGATGCTCCAGTTGCCGCCCGACTCGCACTGCGCCAGGCGGTCCCAGACGCTGCCGGAGGCGACGCTGGGCGCCGAGGACCCGGACGAGCCGGAGCCGGAGCTCGTCGAGCCGCTCGAGGAAGAGCCGGAGCTCTTCGAGCCGCTCGAGGAGGAGCGGGCCGGGGCCTTCGGCGCGGCCGGCGCCTTGGTGCCGACCAGGACGACCTGGGCGCGCGGGGCCTCGGTCACCTTGCTGGCCACCTTGGTCCGCTTCGCGACCTCGCCGTTCTCACGCACCACGCGGTAGGTCAGCGTGCGGGTGCCCTCCCGGCCGGTGGTGCCGACCTTGGTGGTGCCGCGGGCCAGGGTCTTGGAGTCCTTGCGCACGGTCGTGAACGCGACGTCCTGCTTCTTCGTCTCCGTGCTGACGTCCACCTTGGTCCAGGTGAAGGCGTCGCCGTTCTTCAGCTCGTCGTCGGGGTCGACGCTCAGCCGGTCGTCCTCGTCGACCTTGATCTTGGCCGCGGCCAGCGCGTCCGCGACGGTCGTGCCCGTCGTCTCGACCTGGCGCTTCTTGCCGGCGGCCTTGATCGTGACGGTCTTGAGGGTGTCGACGTCGACGGCCAGGCCCTCGCGGCCGATGCTGGCGCTGCGGCTGGTCGACAGGTCGGCGCCGGTGGTGTTGACGCCCAGCGCGGCCAGCGCCTGGTCGAGGCTGGTCGCCGTGGTCCACACCGTCTTCTTCTGCCCGTCGACGGTGAAGGTCACCTGGCGGGCGAACTGCACGGCCACGCGGGTGCCGTCGGTGACCTTGGCGGACACGTCCGGGGCCACGACGTCGCGGCTGGTGACGGCGATGCCCTGGTCCTGCAGCAGCTCGCCCACGGTCCCGGCGGTGGTGGTCACGGTCGTCGGCGAGCCGTCGACGGACATGGTGACGTCCTTGTTCAGGGCGGCCCAGCCCACGGACGTCCCGGCCACGGCCAGAGCGGCGCCAGCGGCGACGACGGGGATGATCTTGCGCACAGCACTCCTGGAGGTGGTCCGCAGGGCGCGGACCTCGGCGACTTCAGGGCGCAGCGACGAGCCGGTCCCCGAAAACGGTCACGGAATAGTAACGGGCGGGCCGACACGACGCGAAATCCGCGCTCAGCACGACCGTGGCTGCTAGGGGCTGGACCAGCGGCCGCGGTGCACGAGGTCCTCGGCCGGCCGGCGGGCGCGGCGGGCCGCGGAGCCGCCCGCCCGGGCGTCCGGGGCCGGGTGCCCGAGGCTCAGCGCGCCGACGCTCAGCTGGTCCCCGGGCACCCCGAAGGCGGCGCGGACGGCCTGGACGCGGCTGGCGGGCACGCCGAAGAAGCAGGCGCCGAGCCCGGCGTCGACGGCGGCCAGCAGGGCGGCCATCGCCGCCATCCCGGCGTCGACGAACCAGTAGGGCGCCGACCACCGCTCCGGGTCGCGGTCGGACCAGCCCTTGTCGGGCTCGGCGTAGCGGTCGAGGTAGGCGTCGCGGCTCGTCCACACCAGGACGAGCACCGGCGCCGTCCGCATCCCGGCCAGCCAGCGGCTGGGCCGGTGCGGGTCGGCGCCGGGCAGGGCGGTCGCGGCCCAGAAAGCCTGGCGGGCGGGCGGCGTGTCCAGCACCAGGAGCGAGACGCCCTGGGTGAAGCCGGCCGACGGCGCACGCCGCGCGGCCGCGAGCACGGACTCCAGGGCGGCGGCGGCGACGGGACGATCCGGGTCGTAGCGGCGGACCATCCGGCGACGGCGGAGCGCCTCGCTGAGCTCCACCGCTACCAGGCCCCGCCGAACGCGGCCTCGGCGTTGGCGTCCAGCCGCGCGCAGAGCGCGGCCAGGTCGACGTCGAGCGCCGCCGCCAGGAAGCGCACCGTGTGCGGCACCAGGTAGGAGGCGTTGGGCCGGCCGCGGAGCGGCACGGGGGTCAGGTACGGCGCGTCCGTCTCGGTCAGCAGCCGGTCCGCCGGGGTGAGGGCGAGCGCCGCCCGGAGGTGGTGGTTGGGCTTGAACGTGACCGGCCCGGCGAAGGAGAGGTGCGCCCCGCGGTCCAGGCAGGCGCGGGCGAAGGCCGCGTCGCCGGAGAAGCAGTGCATGACGACCCGGTCGGGCACGCCCTCGGCGTCGAGCACGTCCAGGACGGCCGCGTGCGCGTCCCGGTCGTGGATGACGAGGGTGAGGTCGTGCTGGTGGGCCAGGGCGATGTGCGCGGCGAAGGCCTCGCGCTGGCGGGCCTGGCCCTCGGCGTCGGGCGTGCGGAAGAAGTCCAGGCCGGTCTCCCCCACCGCGCGGACACCGGGCCGCCCGGCCAGCGCGGCGACGGCCTCCAGTCCGGCGGTGAGCCCGTCGCCCAGCCGGGCGGCGTCGTTGGGGTGCAGGGCGACGGCGGCGACCACGCCGGGGAGACGGGCCGCGGCCTCGACCGCCCACACCGAGCTGGGCACGTCGCAGCCCACCTGCACGACGCGCGGCACGCCGACGGCCGCCGCCCGGTCCAGCGCCTCGGCGGGGTCGAGGCCGGAGAGCTCGAGGGTCGCGTCGAGGTGGCAGTGCGTGTCGACGACCGGGTGCGGCAGCGGGTCGGGCAGGGCGGGCAGGTCCACCGGGTCACCCTCGCAGGTCCGTGGACGCGCCGGCCCGCTCGGCCGGTCAGGGGGGCGGGGCCCGGTCAGGCCGACGGCGCCTGCCGTCGCAGGGCGACCTCGTAGAGCGCGTTCTTGGCCAGCCCCGTCTCGGCGGCGATCGTGGCGACCGCTGGCTTCAGCCGCGTCCCGGCCGCGACCAGGGCGAGCACGTCCGCGGCGGCGGTGTCGAGGTCGGCGACGACGACGGGCGCTCCCTCGACGACCAGGGTCACCTCGCCGCGGACCTCCCGCTGCGCCCAGGCGACCAGGGCGTCCAGCGGGCCGCGGACGACCTCCTCGTAGGTCTTGGTCAGCTCGCGGCAGACCGCCCCCCGGCGGTCCCCGCCGAAGGCGAGGGCCAGCGCCGCCAGCGCCTCCGCCGTCCGGTGCGGGGCCTCGAAGAAGACGAGGGTGCGGGGCTCCGCCGCCAGCTCGGCCAGCCGGCGGCCGCGCTCGCCGGGCTTGCGGGGCAGGAACCCCTCGAAGCAGAAGCGGTCGACCGGCAGGCCCGAGACGGCCAGCGCGGTGAGCACCGCGGACGGGCCGGGCACGGCGGTGACCGGGAACCCGGCCTCGACCGCGGCGGCGACCAGCCGGTAGCCCGGGTCGGAGACCGACGGCATCCCGGCGTCGGTGACCAGCAGCACCCGGGACCCCTCGGCCAGCGCCGCCAGCAGCTCCGGCGTCCGCTGCACCTCGTTGCCCTCGAAGTAGGAGACGACGCGCGCGGTGGTCGTCAGCTCGAGCCGCTGCAGCAGCCCGCGCAGCCGCCGGGTGTCCTCGGCGGCGATGACGTCGGCCCCCACCAGCTCCCGCCGCAGCCGCGGCGAGGCGTCGGAAACGTCCCCGATCGGCGTACCGGCCAGCACGACGACGCCGCCCGAGCCGCCCGACCCGCCCGGGTCACGGTTCTCGCCACTCGCTGCGCTCATCCCCCCAGGGTCCCAGACGCCACACCTAGGATGGTCCGGTGACCGAGCAGGTAGCCGCGGTCGAGCACATGACGCCCGTCCTCGACTCCCCGCCCAGGACCCCGCCCCCCGCCCCGCGTCCGCCGACCACGGTCGAGCGGCTGCGGCACCCCATGCCGGCCGACCGCCTCACGGGCTGGCTCGTGACCCTGGTCATCGGGGCGATCGCCTTCGGCCTCCGCGTGGTCGGCCTGGGCTACCCGAACAAGCTGGTCTTCGACGAGACCTACTACGCCAAGGACGCCTACTCGCTGCTCCGGCACGGCTACGAGCGCAGCTGGCCGTCCGGCGCGGACGCGCAGGTCACCGGCGGCACGCCGGACGTGATGCTGCAGCAGCCGTCGTTCATCGTCCACCCACCCGTCGGCAAGTGGCTGATCGCCGGCGGCGAGCAGCTGTTCGGGATGAACTCCTTCGGCTGGCGGTTCGCCTCCCTGGTGTTCGGGACCCTGCTGGTGATGGTGACGATCCGGCTGGTCCGGCGCGTCGCACGGTCCACGCTCGTCGGGGGCGTCGCCGGCCTGCTGCTGACCTTCGACGGCCTGGCCTTCGTCATGTCGCGGACCGCGCTGCTGGACATCTTCCTGGCCTTCTTCGTGATGGCGGCGGTGGCCTGCCTGGCCGCCGACCGGGACTGGATGCGCGGCCGGCTGGCCGGCCACCTGGAGACGCGCGGGCTCCCCGACCTCGGGGGCCGCTACGGCCCGCTGCTCCTGGTGCGGCCCTGGCGGATCGCGGCCGGCGTCTGCTTCGGGCTGGCCCTGGGCTCCAAGTGGAACGCCCTCTACCTGCTCGCCGCCTTCGCCCTGCTCTCCCTCGCCTGGGACGTCGGGGCCCGGCGCCTGGCCGGCGCCGGGTGGCGCGCCCCGACCGCCGTGCTGAAGGACGGCATCCCCGCCTTCGTGTCGCTCGTCGTGCTCGCCGTCCTCGTCTACGGCGCCAGCTGGGCCGGCTGGCTGGCCACCAGCGGCGGGTACGACCGCCAGTGGGGGGCTCAGCACCCGGGAGCGACCAGCGTCCGGCTCCTCGGCGCCGACCTCGCCTCGCTGCTCCAGTACCAGCGCGACATCTACGCCTTCCACACGGGCAGCTTCATCAACTCCGCGACCCACGCCTACCGCGCCGACCCGGCGGGCTGGCTGGTGGTGGCCCGGCCGATCGGCATCGACGCCGTCAACGGGATCACCCCCGGCACCGACGGCTGCCTGGGCCCCGACAACTGCATCCGGGTGATCAGCGGCATCGGCACGCCGGTGCTGTGGTGGGCGGCGATCTTCGCCCTCGTCGCCGCCGTGCTGTTCTGGGTCGGCGGCCGAGACTGGCGCTTCGGCATCCCGGTGGTCGGCGTCCTCGCCGCCTGGCTGCCCTGGTTCAGCCACGACACGCGCCCGCTCTTCTTCTTCTACGCGATCGCGATCATCCCGTTCTCGGTGATGGCCGTGGCGCTGTGCCTCGGCCGGGTCCTCGGACCACGCGCCGGCGGCGACCGGCGGATGGTCGGCGCCATCATCGCCGGGGCCTTCCTCGCCCTGGTGGCGGCCAACTTCGCCTACCTCTACCCGGTCCTCACCGACACACTGCTGCCCTACCCGGCGTGGCTGTCGCGGATGTGGTTCCGGAGCTGGATCTGAGAGCGGGGAGCTGTCCTGCCGAGCCGGCGCTCAACCGGTGCCCGGCCGGAGGCGGGTCGCGCCCGCTGCGCGACTAGAGTTCGGGGACCACCGGGGTCGCACCGTTCCCCGGACGAGGTGAGAGGCCGGTCTCCGTGGGGTCGTACGTCGCACGACGTCTCCTGAACTACGTCGTCCTGCTCTTCATCGCGGTCAGCCTCAGCTACCTCCTGGCGGCGAGCCAGCTGCAGCCGCGACGGCTCTACGAGCTGGTCAACCCGCCGCTGGACCCCGTCTCGGTCGAGAGCAATCTCCGGTTGCGCAACCTCAGCGACCAGGTGCCGCTGCTGGAGCGCTACTGGGTGTGGCTGAAGGGCGTCGTCCTGCACTGGGACTGGGGCGAGGCGCCGAAGGGCGGCGAGGTCGTCGACGAGGTCGGCCGCCGGATCTGGGTGAGCATCCGGCTGATCACCCTGGGCTCGCTGCTGGGCACGCTCGTCGGCGTGCTGCTCGGGGCGTGGACCGCGACCCGCCAGTACAAGCCGTCGGACCGGATCTCCACGGCGGCCTCGCTCTTCATCCTCTCGGTCCCGTCCTTCGTCATCGCCAGCGCCCTGCAGGTCGTGGCGACCAAGGTCAACAACGGCACCGGGCTGCGGCTGTTCGAGTTCATCGGCGAGACCGGCGACCGCGGCGACTACGTGGGCGCGGCGTTCGTCGACCGGGCCCAGCACCTCATCCTGCCGACGATCGCCCTGACGCTGATCAACGCGGCCTTCTTCAGCCGCATCCAGCGCAACCTCATGCTCGACGCCCTGGGCTCGGACTTCGTCCGCACGGCCAGGGCCAAGGGCCTCCGGCGCTCCCGGGCGGTGATGAAGCACGCGCTGCGCACGTCGCTGATCCCCACCGGGACCTACTTCGCATTCAGCATCGCGACCCTGTTCACGGGCGCCACCTTCATGGAGATCATCTTCGCCTTCCACGGCATGGGCGAGTACGGCGTCTCCACCATCACGGGCCAGGACGTCAACGGCACCGTGGCCGTGGTCGCCTTCAGCGGCGCCTGCGTGCTGGTCGGTGCCGTCCTGTCCGACATCGCCGTGGCCATCCTCGACCCGCGCGTGCGCCTCAGCTAGGAGATCCGGATGGGCCAGAACCTTCTCGAGCTCGCCGACGAGCACCCGATCGGCAACCCGCCGCCGACCGCGGAGGACGGCGGCAGGCGGATCTCGCGCAACCGGCTGGTGGTGCGCCGCTTCCTGCGCAACAAGAGCGCCGTCGTCGGGCTCGTGCTGCTCGTGGTCTTCGTGGCCGTCGCCCTGCTGGGTCCCTACCTGTCCAACTGGGCCTACGACGAGATCGACCGGCAGGCCTACCTCAAGCCCCCCAGCGACCGGCACCCGCTGGGCAGCACCCAGAGCGGCCGCGACATGTTGGCGCTCACCCTCCGCGGGTTGCGCAAGTCGCTGCTGATCGGCTTCCTGGTCGCCATCCTGTCCACCGGCATCGCCGCGATCGTCGGCTCGTTCGCGGCCTACTTCGGCGGCTGGTTCGAGCGGGTCGCGCTCTGGGTGGTGGACCTGCTGCTCGTGGTCCCCTCGTTCCTGCTGATCGCGGTGCTGACCACGAGCGGCCCGAAGGGGCCCAACTCCTGGCTGCTGCTCGTGGTCCTGCTGGCCGCCTTCGGGTGGATGCTCGCCTCCCGCGTGGTCCGCAGCCTGAGCATGTCGATCAAGGAGCGCGAGTACGTGCAGGCCGCCCGCTTCATGGGCCTGTCCGCACCCAAGACGATCGTCCGGCACGTGCTGCCCAACATCTCGTCCCTGCTGATCATCGACGCGACGCTCAACGTGAGCTCCGCGATCCTCGCCGAGACCGGGCTGTCGTTCTTCGGTTTCGGCGTGCAGCCGCCCGACACCTCGCTGGGCACGCTGCTCGGCGAGGGTGCCCGCCAGGTGAACAGCTTCCCGTGGCTGTTCGTCAGCCCGGCGATCGCCGTCGTCGCCCTCGTGCTGTGCGTCAACGCCGTCGGTGACGGCCTGCGCGACGCACTCGACCCCAACTCGGCCTCCGGAGGATCCGCCCGATGAGCACCACCACAACGCCCGCCGGCCCGGGCAAGGTCCGCCGGACGTCGTCCGGCACCGTCTTGAGCGTGCAGGACCTGCACGTCACCTTCCCGAGCGAGGCCGGGCCCGTGCAGGCCGTCCGCGGCCTCAGCTTCGACCTGGCCGCCGGCGAGACGATGGCCATCGTCGGCGAGTCCGGCTCGGGCAAGTCCGTGACCTCGATGGCGATCATGGGGCTGCACCCGGCCAGCGCGAAGATCAGCGGCTCGGTCACGCTGCACGGCGACGAGCTGCTGGGCCGCAGCGACGAGAAGATGTCCCGGCTGCGTGGTGAGTCGCTGGCGATGATCTTCCAGGACCCGCTGTCGGCGCTCACGCCGGTGTACACGATCGGGGACCAGATCGTCGAGGCGATCCAGACCCACCACGACCTCTCGCGGGCGGCCGCCACCCAGCGCGCCGTCGACCTGCTGGACCTGGTCGGCATCCCCAACCCGCAGGTGCGCGTCAAGTCGTTCCCGCACGAGTTCTCGGGCGGCATGCGGCAGCGGGCGATGATCGCCATGTCGATCGCGAACGACCCCGACGTCATCATCGCCGACGAGCCGACGACCGCCCTCGACGTCACCATCCAGGCGCAGGTGCTGGAGGTGCTCAAGAAGGCCCAGCGCGAGACCGGCGCGGCCATGATCATGATCACCCACGACCTCGGGGTGGTCGCCGGCATCGCCGACCAGGTCACGGTCATGTACGCCGGCCGCCCCGTCGAGCAGGGCAGCGTCGACGACATCTTCTACCGCCCGCGGATGCCCTACACCATCGGCCTGCTGGGGGCGGTGCCCCGGCTGGACGCCACCGAGAAGAAGGCGCTCGCCACGCTCGAGGGGAACCCGCCCTCGGTGGTCAACCTGCCCCCGGGCTGCCCCTTCGAGCCCCGCTGCCCGCTGTCGACCCCGGAGTGCCGGGAGGTCGAGCCGCCGCTCGTCCCGGCGGGGCACCCGGCCCACGTCGCCGCCTGCATCCACGTCGGCAAGGTGGCCGCCGGCGACCTCGGCTACGACGACATCTTCCCGACCCCCGCCCCGGCGCACTCGCCGCTGGAGCGGCTGCCGCGCGAGGAGCGCTCCACGGTGCTGCAGCTCGAGGGCATGAAGCGGCACTACCCGCTGATGAAGGGCGCGATCTACCGCCGGCGGATCGGCACCGTGCACGCCGTCGACGGGATCGACCTCGAGATCAAGGAGGGCGAGACGCTCGGCCTGGTCGGCGAGTCCGGTTGCGGCAAGTCCTCGACGCTGCTCGAGGTGCTGAACCTCAAGGCGCCCACCGAGGGGCGCGTCGTCGTGCTGGGCCGCGACACCGGGCAGCTGAAGAACGTGGAGCGGCGCGAGATGCGCCGCGACCTGCAGGTGGTGTTCCAGGACCCCATGGCCTCGCTGGACCCGCGGATGCCGGTCTTCGACCTGATCGCCGAGCCGATGGGGGTGTTCGGCGTCGGCAAGGCCGAGATCGAGCGACGGGTGCGCGAGCTGCTCGGCCTCGTCGGGCTCGAGCCGTCCCACGCGAACCGCTACCCGGGCCAGTTCTCCGGCGGTCAGCGGCAGCGCATCGGGATCGCGCGGGCCCTCGCCCTGGAGCCCAAGCTGATCGTCCTGGACGAGCCGGTGTCAGCGCTCGACGTCTCCATCCAGGCCGGCGTGATCAACCTGCTGGACGAGCTCAAGGCCAAGCTGTCGCTCTCGTACCTGTTCGTCGCCCACGACCTGGCGGTGATCCGGCACATCGCCGACCGGGTCGCCGTCATGTACCTCGGCAAGATCGTCGAGATCGGCGAGGTCGACGACGTCTACGACCACCCGACCCACCCCTACACCCAGGCCCTGCTGTCGGCGATCCCGATCCCCGACCCGCACGCCGAGCGCAGCCGGCGGCGGATCATCCTCACCGGCGACCTGCCGAGCCCGGCCAACCCGCCCAGCGGCTGCCGGTTCCGGACCCGCTGCCAGCGGTTCGCGACCCTGGGCGAGACCGAGCGGAGCCGCTGCGTCGAGGTCGTCCCGGAGCTGTACCAGATCGGTCGGCCCGACCACACCTCCGCCTGCCACTACAACGAGGAGGTCCGCGTGGTCCAGCCCGTGACCGCGCCGGCCGCACCAGACGGAGGCGCCCGGTAACACCCCTGTTGCACGCAGAAGGCACAGTTGACGCACCGCCGGGCGTGGGAACGCGGGCATCGTGCCCCCGCTCGTAGAGTGTTGATGCGCGGTCGACCACGAGCCGACCGCCAGATCTCATGGAGGAACAGTGAAGTCACGCAAGATCTTTGCGGGGCCGTTGCTGCTGGGGGCTTTCGCCCTGGCCGCCTGCGGCTCCGGTTCGTCGAACGACCCGGCGACCGACAGCTCGGACCAGCCGAGCATCGCCCCCGTCACGGCCCAGGACATCAACGTCCAGGACCGGGCGAACCTCGCCCAGGGCGGTGAGCTCCGGCTGGCCGTCAGCGACCTCGGCACGAACTGGAACCCACTCCAGATCGACGGCAACAACAACGAGCTCACCGGCATCCGGAACACGTTCTTGCCGAACTTCTTCAACTTCGACGCGAAGGGCGCCTACACCCCGAACGCGCCGTTCGTCACCTCGGCCGACGTCGTGTCCGACGACCCGACGACGATCAACCTGAAGCTGAACCCGAAGGCGGTCTGGGGCGACGGCTCGGCCATCGACGTCGACGACATCAAGGCCACCTGGGAGGCGTGCAACGGCAAGGACAAGTCCTTCCGCTGCGCCTCCACCGACGGCTTCGACAAGATCGCGAGCGTCACCTCCGGCGCCGACAAGTTCGACGTGACCGTGACCTTCAGCCAGGCCTACCCGGACTGGGCCTCGCCCCTCTCGCTGACGCTGAAGGCGGAGAGCGTCAAGGACGCGAAGACCTTCAACGACGGCTGGACCGAGCTCGACAACGACTGGCTCGCCGGGCCCTACAAGGTCGACGCCGAGGACAAGACCCAGAAGACGGTGAGCGTCGTCCCGAACGACAAGTGGTGGGGCGACAAGCCGCTCCTCGACAAGATCACCTGGCGCACCGTCGCCACGGACGCCACCCCGAACGCCTTCGTCAACGGCGAGATCGACGCCTTCGACATCGGCCCCGACCCGAACGGCTTCCAGCTGGCCTCCGGTGTCGCGGACGGCGCCGTGCGCAAGGCCGCCGGCCCGAACTGGCGCCACATCACCTTCAACTCCAAGGCCGGCGTGCTGAAGGACGAGAAGGTCCGCCAGGCGCTGGTCAAGGGCCTCGACCGGGCCGCCATCGGCGCGTCCGACCTGGCCGGCATCGACTGGCCGGTCACCCAGCTGAACAACGGCATCATCCTGTCGAACCAGCAGGGCTACGTGGACCTGGGCCAGAAGACCGGCATCGACTACAACGTCGAGCAGGCCAAGTCCGACCTGGAGGGCCTGGGCTGGGTCGCCGGTTCCGACGGCATCCGCGAGAAGGACGGCAAGAAGCTCACCGTCAAGTTCTCCGCCCTCGACGGCGTCCCGGCGTCGCAGAACGAGGCGCTGCAGACGCAGAACCAGCTCAAGGAGATCGGCGTCAAGGTCGACATCGTCAACGTCCCCGCCGACGAGTTCAACACGACGCTGTCCAGCCACTCCTTCGAGCTGATCGCCTTCACCTGGATCGGCACCCCGTTCCCGTTCGCCAACATCAACCAGCTGTACGGCACGGGCTCGGAGAGCAACTACCAGCAGGTCTCGCTGCCGGAGACGGACAAGCTCATCACCGAGATCAGCAAGGAGACCGACCCCGCCGCCCGGATCGACCTGGCCAACCAGGTCGCCGAGCAGCTGTGGACCAGCGTGGGCATCGTCCCGCTCTACCAGCGGCCCGAGCTGATCGCGACCAAGGCCAAGCTCGCCAACTACGGCGCGTTCGGCCTGAGCAGCCCGCAGTGGGAGAACATCGGCTTCCAGAAGTGAGCCGCTAGCACGACCCCGCGCACGCGGGAGACCTGACCGGAGGGCCGGCGCCGCAGGGCGCCGGCCCTCCGTGCGTCCAGGGCCGCCGCGCCCGCCCCTGCTAACGTCTCGACGTCATCACGGAAGAGCGGCAGGAGCGCCGGTGGACGCGAGGGATCAAGCCCTGGCCGACCTGGAGGAGCGGGTCCGGCGGCTGGAGGCCCGGCTGGGCGGCGACGAGCCCCGCGAGGAGCCGGCGGCGGGCGGCACCGCAGCCGACACCTTCTGGCTGCTGGACGCGCTGCGGGAGCGCGACCTCGCCGCGGCCGTGGCCTTCGGCGGCACGGCGGCCGACGCCGACGGCGCCCCCGTCTCCTGGCAGATCACCCGCGGCGCCGAGGACCTGACGACCACGGACTGGACCACCTCGGTCCCCGCCCTGGCCGCCCTCGGCCACCCGTCCCGGATGCAGATCCTGCAGCTCGTGGCCACCGGCCGCGCCCGCACCGCGGCCGAGCTGGCGCACGCGGACGGGCTGGGCACCACGGGGCAGATCTACCACCACCTGCGCCAGCTGGTCGGCGGCGGCTGGCTCCGCGTCACCACCCGCGGCCAGCACCAGGTGCCCCCCGAGCGGCTGATCCCGCTCTTCGTGGTGCTGGCGGCGACGTCGGGCCCCTGAGCACTCCTCTGCGCCCGCTGTCGTCCGCGCCCTGAACTTGTCGAAGGGCCTCCGACGAGCTCAGGCAACGGGGGCGCCGGCGGACCTCGAGCTCCGGCGACTCGAGGTCCGGCGAACGGTCCGGCGGAGCCGGACCACGTCTGACCCCCGAGCGCCGAGGTCGTCCTCGTCCTGTGTCTGACGGTGATCCCCCGTCGTCAACCGGGACTGGCGAGCGGTCGTGACCACCACGGTGTCGGCCTGACGGTAGCGGCCGCCGGGGCCCGGCACCAGGGTCCTAAGTCACGTCGTCGCGGGGTAGGCGACGTAGGCGAAGCGGTCGGAGTCGGGCGCCCAGCTGTTGACGTTGACCGTGCCCTGGCCGCCGCGGAAGGCGAGCACGTCGCGCAGGTCCTCCCCGGCCGGGCCCATCGTCCGCAACCGCACCTGGCGTCCGCCCGGGTGACCGGTCGTCCCGGGCGGGAAGCTGAGCACCAGCACCGTCGTCCCGTCCGGGGACACGTGCGGGAACCAGTTCACCGCCTCGTCGTCGGTGAGCTGGCTGATGCCGCTGCCGTCCGGGCGCATCCGGAAGACCTGCGCGTGCCCGGGCGCCGCGGCCGGCGCACCCTCGGGCCGCAGCTCGCTGTTGAAGTAGACCCACGCGCCGTCCGGGCTGTACTCCGGCCCGTCCGTGGGCGCGGTCGTGCGGGTCAGCTGCTCGTCGGCGCCGCCGGCGCTGGGGACGGTGAAGATGTTGCTGGTGCGCCGGCCCTGCTCGTCGGTCTGCACGCCGACGTAGGCCAGCATCGTCTCGTCCGGGGAGACACCGTGCAGGTAGTGGGTGAACCCGGGCCCGCGGTCGTTGGTGATCCGCTCCGGTCGGCCGCCGGTGAGCGGCACCCGGTAGAGGTGCCCGTCCGAGGACGAGGACAGGTACAGGGTCCGCCCGTCCGGGCTCAGCACGTGGTCGTTGTTGAGCTGGTCGAGGGGCGCGGTCTCGACCAGCTCCAGCGCGCCACCCCCCACCGGGATGCGGTAGACGCGTCCGTCGGCGTTGACGACCAGCCACCTCCCGTCCGGCGTCCAGTTCGGCGCCTCGACGTGGGCGTCGGTGGCCAGCACCAGCTGGTCCGCCCCGGTGGACAGCGTGTGCACCCGCAGCTCGGCCCGGACCCCGGGCTCGAGGCTCACGGGAGGATCCCGTCGACGTAGCCGCCGTCGACGCGCAGCGCGCCGCCGGTGGTCGCCGACGCCAGCGGCGAGGCGAGATAGGTGACCATGTTCGCGATCTCCTCAGGTTCGATCAGCCGCTGGATCAGCGACTGGGGTCGGTGGTGGCGCATGAACTCCCGCTGCGCCTGGTCCCAGGGCAGCTCGTCGCCCACCAGCGAGCGGACGAAGGCCTCGACGCCCCCCGTGTGCGTCGGCCCGGCGATGACGGCGTTGACGGTGACGCCGGTGCCCGCGGCCTCCTTGGCGAACCCGCGGGAGACGGCCAGCAGCGCCGTCTTGGACGTGCCGTAGTGGATCATCTCGACGGGGATGACCACGGCCGAGTCGCTGGCGATGTTCAGCACCCGCCCCCAGCCGCGCGCGGTCATGCCCGGCAGGTGGGCCCGCGTCAACCGCACGGCGGTCAGCACGTTGACCTCGAAGTAGCGCCGCCACGCCGCGTCGTCGATCTCCAGGGCCGGCGTCGCCTCGAAGATGCCCAGGTTGTTGACCAGCACGTCCACGTCGGGCAGCAGCGCGAGGGCGCGGGCGGTGCCCTCCTCGGTGGTGACGTCGGCCGCCACCTCGACCAGGTCGGCGGCCGGCAGCCGCTGCCGCAGCTCCGCGACCGCGCGGCCGACGGACTCCGGGGTGCGCCCGTTGACGCCGACGCGGGCGCCCGCCCCCGCCAGGCCGGCGGCGATGGCGGCCCCGATGCCCTGCGTCGAGCCCGTCACCAGGGCGGTCCGGCCGCTCAGATCGATGTGCACGACCCCACCCAAGCAGACGCCCTCGTCCGGCGGCTCAGTCGATCCCGTTCCCGAGCGGTTCGCCGTGCACCGGCCGGCGGGCCTGCAGGCCCCGTTCGTAGCCCACCCGCACCCAGTGCGCGAGGAGGTCGTAGTCCAGCCGCTCGGCCGCCATCACCAGCAGTCCGGCGACCACCAGCTCGTGGCCGACGCGGACCTCGGGCCAGGCCATCCAGGAACCGGCCGTCACCCCGGCCGCCTCCGCCAGCACGTCGTCGCGACCGCGGGCGAGCGCGCGGAGCTCGACGAGGGCGTCGTCGATGGAGCGGTGCTCGACCGCGGCCCGCCAGGCCGTCCCGTGCAGGACGGAGGAGAGCAGGTTGTCCCGGGTGGCCATGCCCCAGTATCGAACACGTGTGCGAATAGCGGTCAAGGCACCGGCGCGTCGCGGCGCCGTCGGAGGGGGTCGGACGCTCCCCGGTGAACACACCGGGAACGTCGTGGGCAACTTTCTCACCTCTCACCCCGGGCCACGGGGCCCTCACTAGCGTCGCCCCTGACCGCGCCTGTGCCCGGCGCGGCCCGACGAACCCTTGGGGGGAAGCATGTTCAGAAGGAGCAGACCGGTCCTCGTGCTGGCCGCGGCCACCTGTGCCGTCGCGCTGGTCGCGACGCCGGGATGGGCCGACAGCGCGCCGGCGAAGGCCGGGACCGTGAAGGTGGTGACCCGCGGCCTCGACGGTCCCCGCCAGGTCAGCGCGAACGGCGGCCGGCTCTACGTCGCGGAGTCCGACTCGGGTGAGATCACGCGCGTCAACCCGCGGACCGGCGCGAAGTCCGTCGTCGTCTCCGGTCTGGCCAGCCCGCAGGGGGTGGCCAAGGTGGGCGGCAAGATCTACGTGGCGACCGGCGGGCCGGCCCCGGACGCCCCCGCAGGGGACGCGCGGCCGGCCATCATGGTCGCCCGGCCCGGGGAGAAGCCGACGCTGTTCGCCGACCTGCTGGCCTACGAGCTGAAGGCCAACCCGGACGGGCAGACCCAGTTCGGCCCCGACGATGCACCCCTCGACGCCCTGTCGAACCCCTACTACGTGCTCCGCGACCGCAGCAAGAACGGCTTCCTGCTGGTGGCCGACGCGGGGGCGAACACCGTCCTCAAGGTGGACCGCAAGGGCAGGGTGTCGACCTTCTTCGTCCCCCCGACCCAGGTCACCGGCGCCTGCGCGGACCAGCCGAACAACAACGCGAGCGGCAAGGGCTGCGACGCGGTCCCCACCGGCCTGGCCTACGGTCCCGACGGCCTGCTCTACGTCTCGGCGCTGACCTCCGAGGTCCGCGGCCAGGGCCGCGTCTACAAGGTCGACCCGAAGACCGGGAAGCTGGTCTACACGATCGGCGGCTTCACCTCCCCGACCGGCGTGGCCGTGGACAAGAAGGGCAACGTGTACGTCTCCGAGCTGCTCCAGGGCGCACCGGAGGGCGACGACCCGCCGCCGCCCGGGTTCGACCCCAGCGCGGTCGGCCAGATCGTCAAGCGCGAGCCCAGCTCCGCGCACAAGCGCAGCTACGCGCAGGTGACCATGCCGAGCGGTCTGCTGGTGCGGGACGGGAAGCTCTACGCCTCGGCCTGGTCGATCGCGGGCTTCCTCGGCATCCCCGCGGCCGGTCAGGTCGTGACCGTCAGCCCGAAGGCGTTCGTCCCGCTCCGGCGGAGCTGACGTCCTCGGTCGTGCGGCCCCGGGGCTCCACCCCGGGGCCGCACGTCGGCGTCGGGCCCCGCCTAGGGTGAGCGGGTGACCGACCAGCCGCCCGCGCGCCCGAACCCCTACGGCTGGGCCGAGCCCGTGCCCGACGCGGAGGTGCAACGGGCCCTCGTGGTCACCGCGCACCCGGACGACGCCGACTTCGGCGCCGCCGGCACGTTGGCCGGCTGGGTCGCCGCGGGCGTCGAGGTGACCCTGCTGCTCTGCACGCGGGGCGAGCAGGGCGGCTTCGACGACACCCCGCGCGAGCAGATGCCCGCGATCCGCGAGCGGGAGCAGCAGGCCGCCTCGGCCGAGCTGGGGGTGACCGACGTCCGCTTCCTGGACGGCTGGAGCGACGGCTGGCTGGAGCCCTCGTGGGAGCTGCAGCGCGCCGTCGTCGAGGTGATCCGGCAGGTCCGGCCGCAGCGGGTGCTGACGCAGTCGCCGCAGCGGCTCTACCAGCGGCTGCAGGCCTCCCACCCCGACCACCTGGCCGCGGGCGAGGCGACCGTGCGGGCCGTCTACCCGGCCGCGGAGAACCGTTTCGCCTGGCCGGAGCTGCTCGAGCAGGGCCTCGAGCCGTGGAAGGTCACCGAGCTGTGGCTGATGGGCCACCCCGAGCTCCCGCACGCCGTCGACATCACCGACCGGTTCGACCGCAAGGTCGCCGCCCTCACCGCGCACACGTCCCAGACCGGTCACCAGGGCGCGGGCCTGGAGGAGATGCTGCGCGGCTGGAACGCCGGCAACGCGGCGCTCGCCGGCCTGCCCGAGGGACGGCTGGCCGAGCTCTTCGCCGTCTCCCGCCTCAACTGACCCGTCCCGGAAGGACCACTCCGTGCCCCTGCCCGGCCAGCCGCTGCGCAAGCTCGGCTTCCTGACCATCGGCGTCTTCGACCCGGCCGACCCCGGACCGGGGCACCGGGCGACCCTCGACGTGATCGCGCTCGGCGAGCAGCTCGGCTACGACAGCGCGTGGGTGCGGCACCGCCACCTGCAGCACGGGATCTCCTCCCCCGTCGCGGTGCTGGCGGCGGCGAGTCAGCGCACCCACCGCATCGAGCTGGGCACCGCCGTCATCCCGCTGGGCTGGGAGAACCCGTTGCGGCTGGCCGAGGACCTGGCCACCGTCGACCTGCTCTCCGGCGGACGGCTCAACCCCGGCGTCAGCGTCGGCCCGCCGATGCAGTGGGAGCGGGTGCAGCGTGCGCTGTACCCCGACACCGCCGACCGCGAGGACTTCGGCTACGGCCGGGTCGAGCGGCTGCTCCGGCTGGTGCGCGGCGAGCCCGCCACGGACTGGAGCGGCGTCGAGGGCATCGAGGTGTTCTCCGACCGCGTGCAGCCGCACTCCCCCGGTCTGGCCCGCCGGCTCTGGTACGGCGGTGCCAGCCTGCGCTCGGCGCGGTGGGCCGGCGAGCACGGGATGAACTTCCTCACCAGCAGCGTGGTCAAGGCCGAGGACTCGGTCGACTTCGCCGCCATCCAGCAGACGCAGGTCCGCGCCTTCCGCGCCGCCCACCCCGACGGCGAGCGGGCCCGGGTGTCCCAGGGCCTCGTCGTCATCCCCACCGACTCGGCCACGCCGGCCCAGCGGCAGAGGTACGAGCAGTACGCCGCCGGCCGCCGGGGCCGGGTCGGGGTCCCGCAGGGACCCGGTCGGCTGCTCTTCGCCGAGGACCTGGTGGGGCCGGCCGAGCAGATCGCGGAGCAGCTGCACGCCCACGCCGGCTTCCGGGAGGTCGACGAGGTGGCCTTCGCCCTGCCGTTCAGCTTCGAGCCCGAGGACTACGTCCAGATCCTCACCGACATCGCCGCCCACCTGGGACCGGCGCTCGGCTGGACGCCCACCGCCCCCGCCCCCGCCCCCTGAGCCTGTCGAAGGGCGAGGGCCGATACTGAGCCGGTGCCGCGCGACGCCTTCATCGAGGTCCGGGGGGCGCGGGAGCACAACCTGCGCGACGTGGACGTCCGGCTGCCGCGGGAGGCCGTCGTCGCCGTCACCGGCATCTCCGGGTCCGGCAAGTCCTCGCTCGCCTTCGGCACCGTCTTCGCCGAGGCCCAGCGTCGCTACCTGGAGTCGGTGGCGCCCTACGCGCGGCGGCTGATCCAGCAGGCCGGGGTGCCGCGGGTGACGTCGGTGACCGGGCTGCCGCCCGCCGTCGCCCTGCAGCAGCAGCGGGCCGCCGGGTCGTCGCGCTCGTCGGTCGGCACGGTGACCACGCTGTCCAACTCGCTGCGCATGCTGTTCTCGCGCGCCGGGACCTACCCGGCCGGGGCCGAGCGGCTGGACTCCGACGCCTTCTCCGCGAACACGGCGGCCGGCGCCTGCCCGCACTGCCACGGCGTCGGCGTGACCTACGACGTGAGCGAGTCCTCCGTCGTGCCCGACCCGTCGCTGAGCATCCGCCAGGGCGCCGTGGCCGCCTGGCCGGGCGCCTGGCTGGGGAAGAACTTCCGGGACATCCTCGCCACCCTGGGCCACGACGTCGACCGTCCGTGGCGCGAGCTGGACCCGGAGGCACGGCGGTGGATCCTGTTCACCGACGAGCAGCCCGTCGTCACCGTGCACGCCGAGCGCGAGGCCGGCCGCATCCAGCGGCCCTACCAGGGCCGGTGGACCAGCGTCCGCGCCCACGTCCTCGAGACCTTCGCGTCGACCCGGTCGGCGCCGGTGCGCCGCCGGCTCCGCGGCTACCTCGACGCCACCCCCTGCCCGGTCTGCGGTGGGCGGCGGCTCCGGCCGGAGGCGCTCGCCGTCACCTTCGCCGGGCAGGACATCGCCGACCTGGCCGCGCGACCGCTGGCCGAGCTCACCGCGGTGCTCCGCGCCGCGGCGGCGGAGCACGAGCCGGAGAGCACGGCGGGCACGGTGCTGGCCGACCTGCTGGGCCGCAGCGAGCTCGTCGTCGACCTGGGGCTCGGCTACCTGGCGCTGGACCGGGCCGTGCCGACCCTGTCGTCGGGCGAGCTGCAGCGGCTCCGGCTGGCCACCCAGCTCCGGTCCGGCCTGTTCGGCGTGGTCTACGTCCTCGACGAGCCCTCCGCCGGGCTGCACCCCGCCGACACCGAAGCCCTGTGGGCGGTGCTGCTGGGGCTCCGCGACGCGGGCAACACCGTGCTGCTGGTCGAGCACGACCTCGAGCTGGTGCGCGGGGCGGACTGGCTGGTCGACGTCGGACCCGGGGCGGGCGGCGCCGGCGGCCGGGTGCTGCACAGCGGGCCGGTGGCGGGCCTGCAGGCCGTGCCGGCCTCGGCGACCCGCCGCTTCCTCGACCCCGCGCACCGCCCCCGGCTCCGGCCGGCGCCGCGGGCGCCGAGCGGCTGGCTGTCCCTGACGGGGGTCACGGCGCACAACCTGCGCGGCCTCGACGTCGCGCTGCCGCTCGGCGCCTTCACGGTGGTCACCGGGGTGTCGGGCGCCGGCAAGTCGACGCTGGTCACGCAGGTCCTGGCCGAGGTCGTCCGGGCGCACCTCGGGCTGCCCGCCGACGTCGACGAGGAGGAACCGGCGCCGGAGGACGCCGACGACGCCCCGCAGGAGGGCGGCCCGGTCGCCGACGCCGGTCCCGGGATCGGCTGGTCGGTCGGCCGGGTCGACGGGTTGGCGGCGGTCCGCCGGCTCGTCGTGGTGGACCAGCGGCCGATCGGTCGCACCCCGCGCTCGAACCTGGCCACCTACACCGGGCTCTTCGACGCGGTGCGGACCGTCTTCGCCCGCACCCCCGAGGCCCGCCGCCGCCGCTGGACGGCGAGCTGGTTCTCCTTCAACGTCGCGGCCGGTCGCTGCCCCACCTGCAAGGGCGAGGGGTTCCTGGTCGTCCGGATGCTGTTCCTGCCGGGCACCTACGCCCCCTGCCCCACCTGCCACGGCTCCCGCTACGCGGCCGACACCCTCGAGGTCACCCACCGCGGCCGCACGATCGCCGACGTCCTGGACCTCAGCGTCGACGACGCGGTCACGGCCCTGGACGACATCCCGGCCGCCGTCCGCGGGCTGACCGCCCTGCGTGACGTCGGCCTCGGCTACCTGCGGCTCGGCCAGCCCGCCACCGAGCTCTCCGGCGGCGAGGCGCAGCGGATCAAGCTCGCCACCGAGCTGCAGCGCTCCCGGCTGACCGGCACGCTCTACCTGCTCGACGAGCCGACGACCGGCCTGCACCCGTCCGACGTCGAGCGGCTGCTCCGGCTGCTGCACGAGCTGGTCGACGCCGGCAGCACCGTGGTCGTCGTCGAGCACGACGCCGCCGTGGCCCTGGGCGCCGACTGGCTGCTCGACCTCGGACCGGGCGGCGGCGACGCGGGCGGGCGGCTGGTGGACGCGGGCCCGCCGGCCGACGTCGTCCGCCGCCGCGCCGGGCCGACCGGCACGCACCTCGCCCGCCGGCTGACCGGGCCGGCCTGACCCCGGGCCCGCGCGCGGTCAGCCGGGCTCGACCAGCAGCCCCCGCAGCACGCTGCGGAGGGTGTGCTCGAAGAGGTCCGGCCGCGGCCCGGGCGGGGTGGGTCGGGTGAGCGCGGCCACCAGGTGGGGGTGCCGGTCCGCCGACGCCACCGCGAAGAGGTCCGCCGGGGCCAGCGCCCGCGTGTCGACCGGAGCCGGCCGCGCGAACAGCGAGACGACCCCGGTGATCAGCGCGACGGCCTCCATCCTGGCCGCGGACCCGGCGCCGGCCGGGGCCATCAGCCGGAGGCAGCGCTCGATGTGGTCGGTGCCGTGGGGCCCGACGGCGGTCCCCCGCAGCCCCGCCTCCAGCAGCCAGGGGTGGCGCCGGTGCAGGTCGAGCTGGGCGCGGCCGAGGTCGACGAGGTCCTCGAGCCAGTCCGGGCCGGGCGGCTGCTCCGGGGGCAGCTCCGCCAGCACGGCGTCGACCATCAGGTCGAGCAGGTCGTCGCGGGAGGACAGGTAGCGGTAGAGGGAGGCGGCGGCGGTCCCCAGCGCGGCCGCCACGGCGCGCATCGTCGCCGCGCCCAGCCCCCCGGCGTCGGCGAGCGCCACGGCCGCCGCGGCGATCGCCTCCCGGCTGTGCTCCGGCTGCGGGCCACGGCCTCCCCGGTCCGGTCGCGTCCAGACCGACGGACGGGTCGGTCCGGCGGTGGAGGCCTCGGGGGTTGCGTCCGGCACGAGCACCAGCCTAAACTGCGAACATTGTTCGCACCACCAGGGAGGCCCGATGCTCGAGTCCACGGCCCGTTCAGCCGACGGGGGCACGATCCTCGTCAGCACCGTCGGCTCCGGCCCCGGCGTGGTCGTCCTGCACGGCGGGGGGATCGCCGCGCGCGACTACCACCGGCTCGCGGCGGCCCTCGCCGAGCGCTGCACCGTGCACCTCTACGACCGGCGCGGTCGGCCGGGCTCCCCGCCGCTGGACGGCACCGAGACCGTGGCGACGGACGTGGCGGACCTCGCCGCGGTGCTGGAGCACACGGGCGCCCGGCAGGTCTTCGGCCACAGCGGCGGCGGTTTCGTCGCCCTGCGGGCCGGGCTCGCGCTGCCGCTGGAGCGGATCGCCGTCTACGACCCGGGGCTGTCGGTCGACGGTCGCCCGTCCTTCGCGTTCCTCGAGGCGTTCGAGGAGGCCGTGAGCCGCGGGCAGCACGCCCGGGCGATGACCGTCATGGCCCGGGCCGTGCACCCCCAGGACCCCGGGGCGAAGCTGCCCTACGCCGCCGCCGAGCTGCTCACGCGGGCCTTCCTGCGCACCCCGATCGGTCGGCGCTTCGTCGAGCTGCTGCCCACCGTGCCGCCCGAGGTCCGGCGGATCGCCGAGCACGACGGGCCGGCGAGCGACTACACCGGCATCACCGCCGAGGTGCTCCTCGCGGCCGGGAGCCGGAGCTCGACCTACTTCGCCGAGAACTGCGCGGCGCTGGCCGCCGCGATCCCCGGCGGCCGCGCCGTGGTCCTCCCCGGCTGCTCGCACAACGCCGCCAACATCGCCCGGCCGTCCTTCGTCCGCCCCTTCGCCGACTTCCTCGGCGCTCCGGTGAGCGCGACGGCGGGGTGAGCGCAGCCTCACCTCAGCAGCGGTGAGCGAAGCCTCACCTGCCTGGTCAGAGCGCCTTTCGAGGGCTACGTTCGGCTCAACCGACCCTGCCCGGAGGAGACACCATGACCGCCACCCTGGAGATGCCGCACGTCACCGCGTGCACAGCCACCAGCTGCGCCTACAACCACGACGGCTGCCACGCCTACGCGGTCACGATCAACTCCTCCGCCGCCTGCGGCACCTTCCTCTCGCTCAACGCGAAGGGCGGCCTCGACGTCGTCGCCCAGGTGGGCGCGTGCCAGCGCCAGGACTGCGTGCACAACGCGGACCTGGAGTGCCGGGCCCCCTCCATCACGGTCGGCTCCACCAGCGCGGACGCCGGCTGCCTCTCCTACCAGGCGGCCTGACCCGGTCCGGCCACGACCTCGCTGCGCAGTGCCGTGCAGTCACGGCACTGCGCCGCGGCGTGAGACCACGGAGCAGCACCAGACCGCCCGGAGGTCGTCAGCGGCGCAGCCGGCGGAGCCGGGGGCGGACCTCCGCGACGCCCGGCGTCCAGTTCAGCAGGCTGGAGCGCTCCATGAACTCCTCGCCGTCGATGTCGCCGCGGGCGAAGCGCTCGGCGAGCACCCGCTTGGCCTCCTCCTCCGGGCGGGCGGGCCCGCCCAGCGACAGCTTCCCCGAGCGCACCAGGTGCAGCCCGGCGACGGTCAGGGCCACCAGCACGAGCAGGGCGGCGAGGAAGGGGAGCACGAAGAACGTCTCGTGGCTGTGGAAGCCGGGGCCGAGGTCCCGGGGCGTCATGCCCGGGCTCCCGGGCGGTGGGCGGTCGGGCAGGGCGACGGTGACCGGCGCGGAGCCGGTCGCTGGCAGGGCTGGAGCATCGGAGACGTCCTCGGTCCGGGGAGTCGAGGTCGGTCGACCTCGCGGCCACCCTCGGCCCCGCACCCGGCAGCAGCCTGGGGCACGGCTGTGCGGGACCTGTGAGACTCGCCGGCCCGCGAGGCCGTGCCATGCTCGAGCGGTGTCGTCCGACGAGGCGCAGCAGGACGCCCAGCCGTGGTCGTGGGACCCCTCGCTCTACGCCGGGAGCGCAGCGTTCTACGCCGTCGGCCGCGCCCCCTACCCGGCCGAGATCGCCGAAGGGCTCCGGGCCGAGCTGGCGCTCGACGGGCAGAGCCGGCTCCTCGACGTGGGCTGCGGCCCCGGGTCGCTGACGTTGCTCCTCGCCCCGCTGTTCGCCGAGGCGATCGGCGTCGACGCGGATGCCGACGTGCCGGCGGTGGCCGCCCGGCTCGCGGCCGCGGCGCACGTCGAGCACGTCAGCTGGCGGCACTTGCGGGGCGAGGACCTCCCGGCCGGCCTGCCGGAGATCCGCGTGGCGACCCTGGCCCAGTCCTTCCACTGGATGGACCGACCCCGGGTCGCGTCGGCGCTGCGCGGCCTGATCGCCCCGGGGGGTGCTCTGGTGCACGTCAGCGCGACGACCCACGAGGGCGTTCCGACCGAGGCCGCCCTGCCGCACCCCCAGCCGCCCCGGGACGCGATCCGACGGCTGGTGCGCCAGCACCTCGGCGACCGGCGACGAGCCGGGCGCGGGGTGCTGGCCGCGGGCACACCCGGCGGCGAAGACGCCGTCTACCGGGCCGCCGGCTTCACCGGGCCGCACCGCGTCGAGATCCCGGGTCGCGTCCTCGAACGGACGGCCGAGGAGGTGGCGGCCTCGGTCTACTCCCTCTCGAGCTCGACCCCGCACCTGCTCGGCGACCGCCTCCCCACCTTCGACGCCGAGCTCCGGCGGCTGCTCGACCAGGCGAGCCCCAGCGGCCGGTTCAGCGAGGAGATGGCGTCGACGACGCTGCACCTCTGGCGCTGACCGCAGCCGCCCTGCTTCGCCGCCGGGCGCCCGGGGTCGACCGGGGTCCGGCGGCCCGCTCAGTCCGCGGACCACTCCGCCGCGGTCGCGTCGGCGAAGCTCGCCGGGTCCGCACTGGTGAGCGGGGTGGTGGTGCCGAGGGTGACGCGGACCTCGGTCAGGCGGCCCACGAGCCGGCTGTACAGGTCGAGCCGACGTCGCGCCGACACCCCGGTCGCCCGCCACCGGCGGGCGACCTGACCCACCCACCGTGCGAGGAGGTCGTCCTCAGAGCGTTCAACGGCTGCCACCTCTGGCCTCCTGTCGTGGACCGGATCGGGGCGTGACCACCGATCGTGGTCCTCCCTACCCACCCGGACCCGCTGTCTCCCGGGTGCGCGACGAGATCTCGGGGAGCGGGCCTCCCCGGCCGCCCGCTGTGACCCGTGTGACTCGTGCGACCCACGGGTACCGTCCCGGTACGGGCCGGATCGGGCGACGGGCCAGCCGCCTCTACCCTCCGACCCGAGCCGTCTGTGAGGATGAGAGGACGACCGGTTGATCACGAGCCTGGACCGCACTCCACCGAGGGAGCCCCTCCTGCCCAGCGTCCCCCGCAGGTCCGACCACCACCGCACGCCACAGGCGCGCCCGGGCCGGAGCCTCTCGTGCACCTGATGCGGGTCCGGATGGCCACCGGGGCGACGGTGCTGGGCAGCGTCGCGACCCGGCTGGGCGAGGCGGGCGTGGACATCAACCGGTTGCAGACCCGGCGCAAGGACGCGCACCACGTGGTGCTGGACCTGCTGCTGGACGTGCCGGCCGGGCAGCCGCTGGACCTCGTGGTGCAGCACTGCCAGGACCTCGACGGGGTGGACGTCGAGCAGGTGGTCGAGTACCCGGCCGGGGCCGATCTCCACCAGGACCTCGAGCTGGTGCAGCGGCTGACCCGGAGCGGGTCCGAGCTCGCGCCGCAGGTCCTGGCCACCGCCGCCCCGCTGCTGTGCGGGGGCACCTGGGCCGCGCTGGTGGAGCTGCCCCACCGGCTCACCTTCCGCACCGCGCGCGCCCCGCTGCTGGAGCCCTCGGACCTGGTCCCGCTGGCCGGGCTCCAGCAGACCCGTGCCGTCGAGCTGCCGGACGGCTGCCCGGCCGGCTCCGGACCCACCCAGGTGGCCGTCGTCGCACTGCCGCCGGGACGGGCGCTGCTCGTCGGCCGGGTGGGTCCCGACCCCTTCAACGCCTCGGAGCTGGCGCGGCTGGACCACCTCGCCGAGGTCGCCACCGGCGCCCGGACCGGCGCACGCGCCCCCGGCTGAGCAGGAGGTGCGGGGAGCACCCGCTAGGAGATCGTCCGGCGGTAGGTGGCCGTGGCGACGACGTAGGCCACGACCAGGATGCCGACGCACCAGCCCAGGGCCACCCCGAGGTCGGAGCCGACCGGCTGCCCCGCGAAGAGGGCGCGGATCGCGTCGACGATCGCCGTCACCGGCTGGTTCTCGGCGAAGGCGCGCACCGGGCCGGGCATGCTCTCGGTCGGCACGAACGCCGAGCTGAGGAAGGGCAGGAAGATCAGCGGGTAGGAGAACGCGCTCGCCCCCTCCACGGACGTCGCGGTGAGACCGGGGATCACCGCCACCCAGGTCAGCGCCAGAGTGAACAGGACCAGGATGCCGGTGACGGCCAGCCACGCCCCCACGCCCGCCGCGGACCGGAAGCCGATCACCAGGGCGACCGCGACGACCACCGCCAGCGAGACCAGGTTCGCCACCAGCGACGTCAGCACGTGGGCCCAGAGGACCGACGGGCGGGCGATCGGCATCGACTGGAACCGCTCGAAGATCCCGCCCTTCAGGTCCGTGAACAGCCGGAACGCCGTGTAGGCGATCCCGGAGGCGATGGTGATGAGCAGGATGCCGGGCAGCAGGTAGTTCACGTAGGAGCCCGGCCCGGCGTCGATCGCCCCGCCGAACACGTAGACGAACAGCAGCAGGAACGCGATCGGCATGATCGCCGTGGTGATGATGGTGTCGGGGCTGCGCAGGACGTGGCGCAGGGACCGGCGCAGCAGGATGGCGGTGTCGCCGACGGGATGGGTGGTGGTCGTCATGCTCGCTCCTCGGTGGTCGGTCGCGGTCCTGCCGTCCGGGTGCCGACGAGGGCGAAGAAGACGTCCTCGAGGGTCGGCTGCTTCTCGACGTACTCGACCTCCGCGGGCGGCAGCAGCTGCTTGAGCTCGGCGAGGGTGCCGTCCACGATGATCCGGCCCTCGTGCAGGATCGCGATCTGGTCGGCCAGGTGCTCGGCCTCGTCGAGGTACTGGGTCGTGAGCAGCACCGTCGTCCCCTGCTCAGCCAGCCGCTGGATGGTGCGCCACACCTCGACGCGGGACTCCGGGTCGAGCCCCGTCGTCGGCTCGTCCAGGAAGATCACCGCCGGGTCGCCGATCAGGCTCATCGCGATGTCCAGCCGACGCCGCATGCCGCCCGACCAGGTCGCGACCCGCCGGCCGCCGGCGTCGGTGAGCCCGAACCGCTCGAGCAGGTCGTCCGCGACCGGGCCCGGGTCGGGCAGGTGGCGCAGCTGCGCCACCAGCAGGAGGTTCTCCCGCCCGGTGAGGATCTCGTCGACCGCCGCGAACTGGCCGGTGAGGCTGATCGAGCGCCGCACCTCCGCGGGCTCGCGGGCGACGTCGAAGCCGTTGACGCTGGCCGTCCCGGCGTCGGCCCTGAGCAGCGTGCTCAGGATCTTCACCGCCGTGGTCTTGCCGGCCCCGTTCGAGCCCAGCAGGGCGAAGATGGCGCCCCGCTCCACCTCGAAGTCGAGGCCCCGCAGCACCGCCAGGTCCTTGTAGGACTTCGCGAGACCGCGCACGCGGACGGCCGGCTCCGAGGTGCCCGTCCTCCCGCCCGTCACGGCCGGTCCCCCGCCGCCCGGTCGACCGCGTCGGTCAGCCGCTGACGCTCCTTGCTGGTCCACCCCTCCGGGTAGTTGGCGAGGAACGCCTCGGCGAACTCCAGCGGGTCCTCGCCGACGAGCCCGCGCACCGAGGTCCCGTCGGCCACGCTCTGCTCGAACAGCTCGACGAGGTCCTCGAACATCTGCGCCGCGCTGTCCGCGTCGGTGGTGCCGAAGACCATCAGGTACCGCTCGAACCCCTCGATGGCGGCGCGGTGGGCTGCGGGCAGGGCCCGGGCGCGGGCCTTGTACTGGCGCCAGCGACGTTTGTCGCCGATCACCTTGGTGGTGAACTTCGCGATGGACATGGTCATCGACCTCCTTCGTGGAGCTGTTCGAGACGTCCTGCGAGGAAGCTCCAGTTCCTCCAGAACTCGTCGAGCTGTTCGCGGCCCTGCGCGTTGAGTGAGTAGACCTTCCGGGGCGGGCCCTTCTCCGACGGGACCTTCTCCACGTCGACCAGGCCGCGCTGCTCGATCCGGACGAGGAGCGCGTAGACCGTGCCCTCGGCGAGGTCGGTGAAGCCCTGCTCCCGCAGCCACGTGGTGATCTCGTAGCCGTAGGCGGGCCGGCCCGACAGGATCGCCAGCACGAGGCCCTCGAGCGTGCCCTTGAGCATCTCCGTCAGCTGCTTGCCCATCGAGCACCTCCCTCCGGTGATGTACTCAGTGACGCTGAGTACCAGTACATAGTAACGATGAGTAGCGGTGGCGCAAGGGGTGCCGGCGTCCGGGCTGCCGATCGCAGCACGCGTTCCGCATCCAGGGCCGGCGCGCGGGCGAGTCATCGATGTCCTGGCGCCGACCCGGCGCTGCCCCGACCGCTCCCCCCGGAGCACCGTGCAGACCCTCGTGGCCTTCGCCCTCGACGCCGCAGCGCCGTCCCCCGACCGCGTCGAGGCCGGTCTGCAGCGGGTGGCGCGCTGGTAAGCGCCCCTGAGCGGGACGCCGACGCTCCCCCGGACGGTCACCCGCGGCGGGCTGGGGCTGGCCCTGTGGGCCGACCCGGGCGAGCGGAGCCGCTGGCCGCCCTGGGCCTGACCACCGCCCAGAGCCGGGCCAGCGCGCTGCACACCGCGCTGATCCGGCGGCTGGTTCCCCGGTGGGCCGGCGTCCCCTACTTCAGCGCCACGCTGCGGCAGCGGCAGGCCGTCCGGCAGCCGCGGCTGTGGGAGGAGAGCGACGCCGAGCTGGTCGACGAGCTGGTGGAACGGCCCGACTCCTGGGGCGAGGCGTTCGACGTGACCCGCGTGCAGGGCATCTGGCGTCGGGCCCGGGCTGGCCGGGCCGGGCCGCGGGACGAGCTGCTGCTCCAGCGGGTGGTCTGGCGGGCGGCCTTCACCGAGCACCTGGCCGCCGTGAACGGTGGACCTGCGCCCGTGCGGCCGCAGGTCCGGGTGCGGACCGGGGCGGGGGCCCCGGCCGGCCCACGGCGACGGCCGGCGGCGCGGTCCCCGGTCACGCTCCTCGCCACCTGGGCCAACGACGTGCCGCTGGCCCGCCGGCCCGCCCGTACCGACCTCGGCCGGCGGCTCCGGCGGCACCTCGGGGCCTGAGGTGACCGGGCAGGACCTGGGGGGAGCTCGACCGGGTCGTCACGGTCGCGCCCCCCTCAGGCCCGTCCAGGGTTAGCTGGACTCCTTCTCGATCTCGATCTCGGCCGTGGCCTGGATCAGGCTCAGCAGCTCCGCGTCCAGACCGGGGGCGAACTCCTCCCGGCGCTCGGGCGCGATGGTGATCGGCGGGCCGCCCTGCGGCATCTGCGCGGTGCTCAGCTCGGTGCCGTCACCCGAGGGCGACGCGCCACGGTAGAGCTTGGCCGCCTGGCTCGCGTGCTCGGCGTCGAAGGTGTACTGGACGCTCTGCAGCCCCTGGTCGAGCAGCTTCTTGACCTCCGGGAAGGCCTCGGCGTTGGTCTTCGGGATCGGCAGCACCTTGCCCCAGTTGACGCCCAGGCTCTCGAGCGCCTTCGCGAAGGCGTTCTCGTGGGCCTGGTCGCGGACGATCAGGTAGGCGATGGTCGAGCGGGCGGCCTTGTTGTCGGTCATCTCGTAGATCCGGCACTTCTGCAGCCGGCCCGTGGACTCGAGCATCAGGTTGTACAGCAGGTCCAGGACCAGGTTGCCCGAGTTGTAGACGTACGAGCCGCTCCACGGGTTGCCCACCGCGTCGACGGGCAGCGCCCCCTGCGCCCCCACCAGGAAGTGGTGGATGTTGCCGGTGTCCTTGGCGATGCTCAGCGGCGTGGCACCCTTCGCCCCGGGCTTGTCGACCGGGTCGCTCGGCTTGCCCGTGTAGCCCGGCGCCCCGTCCAGCAACCGGGCGATCGTGGTGCCGATCAGCTCGACGTGGCTGATCTCCTCGGTGCCGACGGCCTGCAGCAGGTCCTTGTAGGGCTGCGACGACGGGTCGCCGCGGAAGTTCATCGACTGGAACAGGTACTGCATCATCGTGCGCATCTCGCCGAACTGGCCGCCCAGGCCCTCCTGGAGGGCGTTCGCGGCGCCGGGATCCGGCTCGTCCGTCGCGATCTCGTTGATCAGCTTCTGGATGTGGAGGTACATGGCGTGCTCCTTCGTCCAGATGCCCGTGCGGGCACCAGGTGGAGCGGCTCAGCCTCTTGACCGCGGGTTCCCCTGCAGTCAACCACCGACCCCCGGCGACCGGTATGGCGGGGTCCGACCGACGCGGCGGCGCGGGGCCCGCCGACGCTAGAACACCAGGTTGAGCAGGACGGTCAGGACCACCGACAGCACGAGCGAGATGGCGATCGAGGCGAGGCAGCCGACGCGGGACACCCGCATGTTGTTCTCCTGGGAGGTCGGGAACGGGTCGTCAGAGGGCGCGGCGGCCGGCGACGAGCGGGCAGAGAAAGGGGTCGCGGCCCTTGAGCCCGACGGTGTTCAGGTAGCGGATGACGATGCCGTAGGACTGCCACAGGGTGGTCTGGGTGTACGGCACGCCCATCGCGGCGCAGTGCGCCTCCACCATCGGCTGCACCCGGCGCAGGTGCGGCCGGGCCATCGAGGGGAACAGGTGGTGCTCGACCTGGTAGTTCAGCCCGCCCATCAGGACCGACATCGGCCGACCACCGGAGACGTTGCGGCTCATCAGCACCTGACGGCGCAGGAAGTCGAGCCGCAGCCGGGCCGGCACCAGGGGCATCCCGATGTGGTTGGGGGCGAACGAGCCGCCCATGTACAGCCCGAACACGGCCAGCTGCACCGCCATGAAGGCGGCACCCTTGCCCGGGGGGAGCACGACGAAGACGAGGGTCAGCAGGCCGCCGAGACGGAGCACCAGCATCGTCAGCTCGACCCAGCGGCGCTTGAGCTTGCCGCGGCCGAGGACGCGGATCAGACCGTCGGCGTGCAGCGAGACGCCCTCGAGGAGCAGGGTCGGGAAGAAGTACCAGCCCTGCCGGGCGACCAGCCAGCGCAGCGCGCGGGGGCGCGGCCGGGTGGCGCGCGCCGGGGTGAAGGCGATGACGGCCAGGTCGATGTCGGGGTCCGCGCCCTCCTCGTTGGGAGCGGCGTGGTGGCGGGTGTGCTTGCTCTGCCACCAGCCGTAGCTGAGCCCGACGAACAGGTTCGCGACCACCAGGCTGGTCCAGTCGTTCCACCGGCCCGACCGGAAGATCTGCCGGTGCGCGGCGTCGTGGCCGAGGAACGCGGTCTGGGTGAGCAGGACCGACAGGACGACGGCGCTGCCGAGCTGCCACCAGCTGTCCCCGACGAGGACGAAGCCGACGGCCCAGGCCGCCAGCAGGACGGCCGCGCCGATGAGCTTGGTCCAGTAGTAGCCGTAGCGGCGTCGCATCAGGCCGGCGTCCTGCACGGCCTTGGCGAGGGCGGTGAAGTCGCTGGTGGCGCGCTCGGCCGGTCGGCGGCGGGCCGGCGCCGGCAGGGAGCCGGCGGGCGCGGGAGGGTCGGTCAGAAGAGTCACGGGTGGGCCCATCTAGGCACGTGCACGGGAAGGTCGGGGATCGAGGCCTTCCAACAGGACGACACGTGAGCAGCGGTTTGAACCCAACTCGCACTGTTGTAGATCTACAACGTAACTCTACACCGTCGGCCCAAGGTCACGTCCGCGGGTCCGGCTCCTCGTCCTGCGCGGTGGCCAGCTCTGTCCGGAGCCCGGTGAAGAGCACGGCCAGGCCCTGGTCCAGCTCCGCCTCGCCGTCGTAGGCGGCGAGCACGGGGGCCAGGCCCCGGATCAGGGGGAACTCCCGGGGCGGCAGCCGGTGCAGGCCCAGCCGGAGCAGGTCGTTCGTCTCCTCCGGGTCCGCCACCAGCTCCTGGAGCTCGGTGAGCATGTGGCCGTAGAGGAAGCCGATGTAGAGGCGGTAGACCCTCAGCGCGAGGTCGGGCGGGAAGCCGGCGTCGGTGAGCAGCCGCAGCAGCCGCTCCAGCGGCCGGAGGGTCCCCAGCGGCCGGAGGCCGAGCGGGGTGGACAGGGGCCGGGTGACGATCAGGCTGACGACGTGCGGGTGCGCCAGCCCGATCCGCCGGAAGTCGTGCGCCGTGCGGGACAGCTGCGTCTGCCAGTCCTGCCCGCCGTCGGGGATGTCGAGCTCGTCGAGCACCAGCTCGACGATCCCGTCGAGGAGCGCCGCCCGGTCGGGCGCGTGCCGGTAGAGGGCCATCGCGTCCCGGCCCAGCTCCTGGCCCAGCCGTCGTCGGGTGAGGGCGTCGAGACCCTCGTCGTCGACGAGGCGCAGGGCGGCGGTCAGCACGCGCTCGCGGGTCAGCGGGACGCGCTGGCCCGCCTTGTCACCGGCTGCGGGACCGGAGGGGACGTTCGTCACGGAGGCCTGCTCAGGGGAGGAACGGCGGGCCCCGGAACGGGGGCCCGGTTGGACTTCCGCCACCCTACCTGTAACGTCTAAGCCATAGACCTACAGCGTAGACATCGCTTGTAGGTCATGGCGAAGATGTCGGGAGCCGGCACCGCCAGCGCGGGACCACGGTCCGCACCCAGCAGAGAGATCACCTCATGAGCACCTCCACCGACACGCGCGGCAACGACGTCGACTACGCCCCCCGTCGTCTGTCCACCGAGACGAAGAACGCGACGAAGACCACCGAGCTCATCGCCTTCGTGCTCGCGGTCGTGGCCGTCGTCGTCACCGCCAACCTCTACGACGGCAGCGGCGACGGCACCGGTGGCGACCCCTTCGGCGCCACCACCGCCATCCGCTACGTCGTCTACCTGACGATCGCCTACATGCTGGCCCGTGGCCTCGCCAAGTCCGGCAGCCGCGAGGTCTACGACGCCTGATCTGCTCGCGGGCGCGGTGACCGCGCCCACCTGATCGGCGACGGGAACTGCACGCTCCCGGTGAGGGCCGGCTGACCTGGTCAGCCGGCCCTCAGCCGTCTCATCGGACGGATCGGCCGTCGGGGCAGGAGCACGTCGAGGACCCGGGTCGCGGGGCCGCCGTCGTCCCGACGGCGTGCGCGGCCGGAGCGACCGGCCGGCGGAGCGGCCGGCGACCCGTCAGGGTGTCGCCGACCTGAGCTCCGCGGTCGAGCTCCCCCAAGACCTGCGGAGCCTGGCGGCAACCTACGGGAGAACGGCACCTCTGCACGGCCGAACGGCGAGAGCGCAGGACCATCGGCCCGGCGACGTGGGGCGAAGGGCCCGGGTGGCGGGCCGACGCGGGTCAGACCGGAACAGGCCACCCGCACAGGGGGGTCGCGCGGCCAGCGCGGGGAACACGGGCCGGCGGGATGCGTGGGCCTGCTCCGGTCTTTCGGGCCACTACCCACACGAGCGCTCTCCTACCGCACTCCGGCACCAGATGACGGCAGTTTCTGGGGCGCTCGTCGCCCGCGCTGCCGTCCCGGGCGCGACGGGCCGTCGGAGACTCCACGGCCTCGGCTCGTCGACGCGGCGTCGGCTGACGCCGCGGGGACGACCAGGAGCCGCGGGGTGGGCCCGCCCGGGCCGGATCGGGTCACGAGCGCTGGCTCAGCGGGGCGGCGCCGTCGGCTCCCGGTCGACGAGGTCGGTGACCACCGGCAGCGCGGCGGAGATGGCCTGGTCGGCGCCGAGGAGGGCGACGAGCTGGTCGCTGGCGTCCGGTCCGGTCAGGTCGGCCGCCCCCTCCCGGACCACCACGACGACGCAGTGCCCGCCGAGGTCGTCGACGGCGGCCCACCAGCCGGGCGGTGAGACCGCGTTCGTGCTGTCGTCGAGCACCAGCCGACCGTTGGCCAGCACCTGGACCCGGTCGACCCCGACCCGCACCTCCCCGACGGCTCCCGGCTGCAGGGCCCGGCCGAACGGGACCCAGCCCTGCCGGGAGAGCCGCAGGCGGAGCAGCTCGTCCGGGCTGGTGGCGGCCAGCAGGGCCGGGACGGGCCGGCCGCCGGGGATGAGGGACTTCACGTGCACCTGGTCACCGTACGGGCGGGACGCTCCCGGCCGACGCCGGCCCCGGCCGGACCCTGACCCCGGGTCGCCGAGCCGGCTCGACCTGCCCAGGCCTGACCCACAATGGTCCCCATGCCCCGCCCGGCCCGCGACCCGATCACCGACGGGGAGCTCACGACCACCCCGGTGACGGGCCTGACGGGCGGTGAGGCCGCAGCACGTCTGCGCCGGGGCGAGGGCAACCGGGCGGTGAGCGCGTCGTCGCGGGGGTACCTGTGGATCCTCAGGACGAACGTCTTCAACTTCTACAACAGCATCCTCTTCGTCATCGGGGCGGGCCTGCTCGCACTCGGCCGCTCCGGCGACGCCTTCATCAGCGTGGCGATCGGGCTGCTGAACGCGGTGATCAGCGCCGTGCAGGAGATCCGGGCCAAGCGTCAGCTCGACCACCTGCAGCTGCTGGAGCGCAGCCCGGTGCTCGTCGTCCGGGACGGGCGGGACACCGAGGTGCTGCCCGAGGAGGTGGTCCGAGGTGACGTCGTCCGGATCCGTCCCGGCGACCAGCTGGTCGTCGACGGGCCGCTCCTCGACGGCGCCGTCGAGGTGGACGAGTCCTTGCTGACCGGGGAGTCCGACGCCCAGCTGCGGGGACCTGGGGAGGACCTGCTCTCGGGGAGCCACAGCGTCGGGGGCAGCGGGCGGCAGCTCGCGCGCGACGTGGGGGCGGCGAGCTACGCGGCCCGGCTCACCGCCGAGGCCCGGCAGGCCTCGACCGACACCACCCCCCTGCAGAAGCAGGTGGCGTTCTGCGTCCGCCTGGTGATGGTCGTCGCGGTCCTGATGAGCGGGGCCATCCTGGGGGAGGCCGCCCTGGAGGGCTTCACGCTGGTGCGGGTCGTGCAGATCGCGGCCGTGCTGTCCGGCCTGGTCCCCTACGGCCTGTTCTTCCTCATCGTGCTCGCCTACACGGCCGGCGCCGTCGCCTCGTCGCGGCGCGGGGCGCTCGTGCAGCGGGTCAACGCGGTCGAGTCGGTGAGCAACGTCGACGTCGTCTGCACCGACAAGACCGGCACCCTCACCACCGGCCGCCTCACCGTCGTCGAGGTGGCGCCGCTCGACGGGCACGACGGCGTCGAGGTCGAGCAGGAGCTCGGGGCGATGGCCGCCAGCTCCGGCTCGGCGAACCTCACCGGCACCGCCCTGGCCGCCCGGCTGCCCGCAGCGCGCGTGCCGGTGCTCGAGGAGGTGCCCTTCCGGTCCTCGCTGCGGTGGAGCGCCGTCCGCACCACGCAGTCCCTGTGGGTGCTGGGGGCGCCCGAGGCGCTCGCCGCGGTCCTGGGCGGGCCCGACCTCGGCCCCGCCGTGCGCTCGCGGACCGCCGAGGGGCTGCGGGTGCTCGTCTTCGCCCGCGCCACCGACCCGGCCGCCCCGCTCCGCTCGCCGGACGGCCAGCCCGCGCTGCCGGCGCTCGAGCCGCTCGCCCTGGTGGCCCTCGCGGACGAGCTCCGCCCCGACGTCCCCGACACCGTCGCCCGGCTGCGGGCGGAGGGCATCGAGCTGGTGGTCCTCTCCGGGGACGACCCGGGCACCGTCGCCACCCTCGCCGCCCGCGCCGGGCTGCCGTCGGCCGAACCGGTGCACGGCGCCGGCCTCGACCAGCTCGGCGACGCCGAGCTGGACGTGCTCGTGGCCCGCAGCAGCGTCTTCGGGCGGGTCACCCCCGAGCAGAAGGAGCGGGTCGTCCGCTCGCTGCAGCGGCGGGGCCGCTCCGTGGCCATGGTGGGCGACGGCGTGAACGACGCCCGGGCGCTGAAGGCCGCCGACGTGGGCGTGGCGATGCGGAGCGGCAGCACCGTCGCCCGCGACGTCGCCGACATCGTCCTGCTCGAGGACTCGCTGGCCGCCCTGCTGCCCGCCCGCCGCGAGGGCCGTCGGATCATCGGCGGGATCGCCGTCTCGGCGCAGGTGTTCCTGACGCGGGTGTGCACCCAGGCGCTGATCATCGTCACCGTCACGATGCTCGGGCTGGGGTTCCCCTACTCACCGGCGCAGACCGGGCTCACGCTCTTCACCGTCGGGCTGCCCACGCTCTTCCTCACCGCCTGGGCGCGGCCTCGCGGACCCGACCCGCACCTGCTGCTCGAGCTGGCCCGCTTCGTGCTTCCCGCGGCCGTGCTGACGGCGGGCTTCGCCGTGGCCGTCTACACGTTCCTCTACACCAGCATCACCCGGGGCTTCGACGACCCGGGGGTGCGGGACCGGCTCGTCGCCGAGTTCGAGCAGTACACCGGCCTGACCTACGGCGTGGACGCCGCCTTCACCGAGGCGGCGGCCACCCTCGGCGCCCAGACCGGACTCTCGACCTTCGTCTCGCTGGCGTCCATCCTGCTGATCCTGTTCCTCGAACCGCCCGGCCGGCTGTTCGCCGCCTGGACGCGTCCGAGCCCGGACAAGCGGCCCGCGGTCCTCGTCGTCGTCCTCCTCGCGGGCCTGGTCACCGCCCTGGTGGTCCCCACGCTGCGGGACTACTTCGGGCTGACCAGGCCGGCCGGGATCGTCTACGAGACGGCGCTCCCGCTGCTGCTGCTCTGGTTCCTCGCCCTGGGGCTCAGCTACCGCCTCCGGCTGATGGACCGGATGCTGGGGCTGAGCGAGCTGACGCGGCAGCCCCCGACGTGAGCCGGACCCGCCGGTCGGCTAGCCGGCCTTGCGCTTGCCGGCGATGGCGATCCGCTCGTAGGCGTTCGGGCCGATGGTGCCGGCCTTGAGCAGCGCGAGCCGCTCGGCGAGGATCTCCTCGAGCTCCGCGACGGAGCGACGCTCGCGCAGCATGTCCCAGTGGGTGCGGGTCGGCTTCACGTCGGGAGCCACCGAGGTGACGCCGTCGCTGCGGACCGCAGTCGCCCAGCAGGTCGGGCAGTCCCACGCGGTGGGCAGCTGCGCCTCGTCGGAGAAGACGATGGAGAAGCGATGGTGGGCGGGGCACTCGAAGTCCAGCTGCCGCCGGGGTGACAGGGCGACGCCCTCGTCCCCCTCGAAGCTCTTCGATCCGAGTCCTGTGGCCTTCAAGGTACCGCTGCGCATAAGTCCGTCCGCTTCCGATTCATGGTCGAGTGGACGCGCCGGCTGGCGCTCCCTCCCGATCACTCCAAGGTAGGCGGTGGTCTTGACAAGTCCTAACGGGGGTGGTTGCCGCCGCCCGGCGAGGCTCGGGCCCCGGGCGGCAGGACGGCCCGCCGGTCACCCGGCGAGCCGTCCTGGTCGCACCGACGCGGAGGTCAGCGGTGGCGGTCAGCGATCACCGTCGACCCCGGGGATGGCTGCGCCCGGCACCTCGGTGGGGGCGTAGATCGTGGAGTCACCCGGGTAGGGCTTCGTCCAGCCGTGCGTCCGGTACCAGGTGTAGCGGTTCATCTGCTCGGGGTGGGCGTAGTCCGGCCGAGCACTGTTGCCCCCGAAGTGCTGGTTGCGGCTCCACGCCGACCAGGCCCCGGCGACGGCCTTCCGGGCGGCAGGCACCGCCGTCGCCCGCTCCTGCGTCGTCGCGAGCTTCTCGGCCGCGACGCCCTTCAGGCCGAGCGTGTCCGGTCCGCACGCCGGCGGCGTCTGGATGCCCTCGGTCAGCGGCACCTGGTTCGGGCGCGTGGTGAACGGCTTGTAGTCCGGCTTCTGGGTGAAGGCCCCGTACATGGGCGTCGCCGCGGCCACCTTCTGGTTGAGCGGCTGGGCGCCGAGGATCTGCTCGATCGTGCGGACCATGGTGATCTGGGAGTAGTAGGTGGAGTCCACCTTGCCGTGCGACGCCCACGGGCTGATCACCTGGACCGGGGCCCGGTGGCCGTCCACGTGGTCCGCGCCGTCCTGGCTGTCGTCCTCGACGACGAAGACGACCGAGTTCTTCCAGTACTTGCTGTGCGAGATCTCGTCGACGATCTTGCCCACCGCGACGTCACCGTCGGCCACCTGGGCCTCCGGGCTGACCGGCCCACCCGTGTGGTCGCTGGAGAGCCACATCATGTTGAGGTTGGCGGGGCCCTTTCTCTCGAACTCCTGCTTCCAGATCTGGTAGCGGTAGAGGTCCGGGATGTCGGTGTCGAACTGCGGCGCGTCGTGGTTCGAGATCGCGTTCAGCGACGGGATGGGCGACTGCTCGTCCACCCGGATGTCCGGGTCGGTCAGCTGCGCGGGGTTGCCGCCGGCCTCCACGCTCGTGGAGGCGCAGTAGTACTGCTGCCACGTGGCGCCTTCCGGCTTGTTCTCGAACGCCATGAACTCGCCGAAGTTGCGAGCCGTGCCGCCGGCAGCCTGGACGGCGGTCCACAGGAAGCCGGACCGCTGGTGACCGAGGACGTCGTTCTCCGTGTCGTAGCTCCGGATGTACTCGCCCGCGCTGGACTCGGTGTACTCCGGGTTGTCCCCCTGCATCACCCAGTTGTGGCCCTCGGCGGAGTTGGTGCCGACGTCGTAGAAGTTGTCGTACAGGCCGAACTGCTTGGCCAGCGCGTGCTGGTTGGGGGTGACCCTGCGGCCGAACTGGGCGAGCGTCGGGTCGCCGTTGCCGCGCGCGTCGTCGCCGTAGACCTGGTCGTAGGTGCGGTTCTCCTTGACCAGCAGGAAGACGTGCTCGATCGTCGACGGGTCACCGACGCGCTCGGGCACCGGCACCGGCGCGGCCTTCTTGGCGGTGGCCTTCTTGGCGGTGGCCTTCTTGACGTCGTTCTTGGTCCAGCCGTTCTGCGCGAAGACCGTCTTGGTGTACCGGGCGATCTCCTGGTCGGCCGGAAGGGTGAAACGGGTCAGCGACGCGGTCGTGCTGTGCGTGCCGTGGCCGGTGGCCAGCACCGTGCCCTGGCCCTTGTCGAAGGCGAGCTCCGGACCGCGGGCGTCGATCCCCCGGGTGTTGGTGACGACGACGTCACCGCCACCGAGGGACGCCAGGTCCGCCGGGTAGTAGTCCGTCGGCAGCAGTCCGAGGTAGTCCACCGGCTCCTGCGGGTCGCCGTGGTAGCGGTACACCGCGACCGCGTTCGCCCGACCCAGCGTCACCAGCAGGTGGCCGTCCCTGGTCGTGGCGACGCTGTTGGGCTGGTACCCGACCTTGGACGACGCCCACGGCTTGGTGCTGATGGTCTGGACGACCTGGTCGACGTCGGTGTCGATCACCGAGACGGTGTCGTCGAAGGTGTTGGTGACGAAGAGCGCGTTCCCCTCCGCGTGCAGCGCCGTCGGGTGCAGACCCACCTCGACGGAGCTCACCCCGGCCGTGGGTGCGGCCGTGTTGATGACGCTCACCGTGCCGGTCGTCGAGGTGCCCTTGACGCCGTTCGCCGGCACCCTGGTGCCGTAGGACTCGATCGTGGTGTCCCCGGCCTCGGCCGTGCGGCCGCCCTCGTTGCTGACGTAGAGCTTGTTCCGGACGAGGGCGAGCGCCCGGGGTGCGATGCCGACGTCCCAGGTCTGCTCCACCTCGCCGGTCGTCGCGTCGAGGGCCACCACCGTGTTCTGACCGTTCACCGGCACGTACAGCGTCGAGCCGTCGGCGGAGAAGACCGACTTCCCGGGCAGCGGGGCCAGCTCGTCCAGGTCGGGCGACGTCGAGCTGGGGGTGATCGTCTTCGTCGGCAGCGCGATGGTGGTCGCGGTACCGAGGGTGCCGTCGGGGTTCACGGGGAACCGGGTCAGCCCGGTGGCCTGGGGCAGCCAGAGGAACTTGCCGTCGGGTGAGTACGTCGGCCCTTCCTGGCCGACGCTGCGGTCGGCGAGCTTCTGGTTGACCCCGGCGGCGCTCCCGACCAACCAGACCGGGGTGCCGCGGTCCAGGTCGATGATCTGCAGCACGACGTTCTTGTCGGTGCTGCTGGCCGCCAGGAACCGCTGGTCGGGGCTGACGGTGGACCCCATGAACTTGCCGTACCTGGTGACCACGCGCTGGCCGAGCGGCTTCAGGACCTGGTCGGAGGAGATCTGCAGGCCGGCGGCGGACGTGGTCCCCACCTGGTGCCGGCCGAACACCTTCGTGGTGCCGTAGGCGGCCCCGCTGCTGAGGACGGCGAGGGTCGCGATGCCGACCACCACGAGCTGTCCGGGGCGACGGTGCCAGAAGGGCCGGGAGGGGGCCCGGGTCGCGGATCGACGTTGGCGTCTGACCTGCATGATCAGTCCTTTCGAGGGGGGGACAACAGGTCGACGGAGCCGTCGAACTGCCAGAGGGGGTTGGGAGCGATCCCGTGGGGGGCCTGGACCTGGAAGAAGCCGTTGACCTCCTGGGGCCCGTCGCCGTCGGCGACGTAGCGCCCGTCGGCGGTGACGTCGAGCTGGTAGGTGGCGGACCCGACGGCGGTCGCGCCCGGGAGGTGCCACGACACGACGCAGCGCCAGTCGGTGCCGGGGCCGTCGTCGGTCACGAGGGAGCCGCCCTTGTCGCAGGCCACGGTGGTCTGCAGCTGCGCCTCCGTGACCGGGGGCCGGTTCAGCTGCTCGGTCTGGAGGCGGTAGAGGTGGCCGTAGGACGTGGCGAGGGAGCCCTCGAGCTTCGCCCGGTCGATCCCCGAGCCCGTGGCCGGGGTGGCCACCGCGACCACGACGACCGACAGGGCGGTGAGGACCGCCAGGGGCAGGAGCCCGGCCAGCACGACCCGCGTGCCGGACCCGTCGTTCGCCAGGTCGGTGAAGTCGCGGCGCAGGAAGAGGCGGTGGGCGGCGGCCGTGGCCACCACCGCCCAGGCCAGCGCGACGAGCACCCCGATGACGAGGGGTCCCGCCTGCGCCTCCTCGGTGAAGAGGCCGCGCCAGGCGATGAACGCCTGGCTGGGGAGGGCGAGCCGCACGACGAGCGGCAGCGGCAGCATCTCCACGAGGGCCAGCCCGACGGCGAGCACGGCCGGCAGCACCAGCCCCATCGGCGACCGTCCGAGGGCCACCGAGCCCAGCAGCCCGACGGCGGCGAAGGCCAGGGTCGGGGCCAGCACGCACAGCCAGGCGAGCAGGAACCGGCCGGCGACCTGGGAGCCGCTGAACCCGTGGCCGTCGAGGCCCGACAGCGGGCGGTCGCCCGCCGAGGCGAGACCACCGACCAGGCTCGAGGTGGCGAGCCCGGCCACGAGCAGCAGGATCACGCCGACGCTCGCGAGCGCCTTGGCCGCGAAGATCCGGCGCTTCGAGCGGACGGCGACCAGCAGGTGCCGCCAGGTGCCCAGCCGGTCCTCCACCGCGAAGACGTCGCCCGCGACCAGCGCCGTGAGCAGCGGGAGGGCCCAGCTGCACCCGAAGGCGAGCACGACCAGCGCCCCGGCCCAGCCGCTCGCGTTCATCAGCCGGCCGAAGACCGTGTCGGACGGCAGCGCGCTCTGCCGGCTGACCACCGCGACGAACGCGCCGGGTCCGACCCAGCACGCGGCCAGCAGGATGCGGACCCGCCACTGGGACAGCAGCTTGAGCAGCTCGAAGCGGAACGCGCTCAGCACCGGCGCGGGCCGCGCCGCCACCTCGGGCAGGGCGACGGCCGTCATCGGACCTCCTTCTCGACGGCCGTCGCGTCGTCGTCGCCGGTCAGGGCCAGGAACGCCGCCTCCAGTGGCGGCACCACCGGTCCGAGCTCGCGGATCCCCACGCCGGCGCCGACCAGTCGCACCACCAGCTCGTCGAGGGCCTGGACCGGACCCCGGACGACCAGGACGTCCTCCTCACGTCGCTGGTGGGGCTCGCGGGCGGTCGGGCGGCGGAGGCCCTGCACCTGGGCGGCGACGGCGCGCGCGGTGGCGGGGTCGGTGCTGCGCAGCCGGTAGTCCAGCTCGCCGCTCTCGGCCGCGAGCTTCTCCACCGGGCCGGAGAACACCACCCGGCCGGTGGCGAGGAGGGTGACCTCGGAGCAGAGCGCGGCCAGGTCGTCCATCCGATGGCTGGACAGCACCACCGCGGTCCCGGCGTCGGCGAGCTGCGCGATCACCCGGTGGACCTGGCGGCTGCCCACGGGGTCGAGGCCGTTGGCGGGCTCGTCGAGCACCAGCAGCCGCGGCCGGGTCAGGATCGCCGCGGCCAGCCCGAGACGCTGCCGCATGCCGAGCGAGAACCCGCGGACCCGGTCGTCGGCGACGTCGCCCAGCCCCACCCGCTCCAGCGCCCGGTCGACGTTCCGGGCACCACGACCCCGCAGCGAGGCCAGGGCCGCGAGGTTCTGCCGCGGGGTCAGGGAGGGGTACAGCCCGGGCCCGTCGACGAAGCCCGCGATCCCCTCGGGCACCGGCAGCCGACGGCCGACGCGGGTGCCGAGGATCTCGAGCTCGCCGCTGTCGGCGACGGCCAGGCCCAGGAGCAGACCCAGCAGCGTCGACTTGCCGGCTCCGTTGGGGCCGATCAGGCCGTGCACCTGCCCCTCGACCACGTCGAGGTCCACCCGGTCGAGGGCGACGACGTCGCCGAAGGCCTTGGTCACCCCACGAGCCCGGACGGCAGACTGCTCTTCCATCGGCCACCCCCTGGACGCTGTGAAACTCTCAGGCGGAACGTAGGCGCGCGGGGTGGCTCAGGGGGTACCGCTCGGGGAACGCACGGCGAACGCGGGACGACGATGAATAGTTAGTTGCTTGAAGTATCCAGTCGGCCGTACGCGGCGGGGCCGGCCCGCGGGGCGCCGGCTCAGGCGGCCAGGTGGGAGGTGCTCGCGAAGCGGTCGAGGAGGTCGCCGCGCCCGCGCAGCACCTCGACCAAGCCGGTCGCGATCGCGGTCAGGGGCCAGCTCGCCGGAGATGACCCGGCGGGTGCCTGGACCCGCGGCGAAGGCGAGGTCGACCGGTGGCCGGCTGGCCGAGCATCGCCCTCGCGGCGACCGCCCCCTGCCGGCGCGCGTTGGCCCAGTGCTCCACGCGCAGCCGCTCGCCCAGCTCCGGGTGCCAGGTGGCGGCGACGTCTCCCGCGGCGTAGACGTCCGGGTGCGAGGTGCGCAGGTGCTCGTCGACGCTGATGCCGTTGCCCACGGCGAGGCCGGCGTCGCGGGCCAGCTGCACGTCGGGGGTGATCCCGACCCCCACCAGGACCAGGTCGGCCGGCACGACCTCGCCGTCACCGAGCTGCACGCCGGTCACGGTGCCGGCCGCGCCGGTGAACCGCGCCACCTGCTCCTGCGCGAGCAGGTGGAACGGGCAGTTGCGCAGCTCGAGCGCCGCCCCGCGCCGGGTGGGCTCGTAGCCCAGCTCGGCGAGGGCCCGGCTGGTGGCATCCAGCAGCCGTTCACGGCTGCGCCCCCGCGGCAGCGCGGTCAGGATCCGCTGCCCGAGCAGCCGGCCACGTCGCTCCGCGGCCGCGCGCAGCGCCGCGGCGACCGGGAGTCCGTCGCGCGCCGAGTCGTCGATGGCCTGCGCCATCAGCTGGCCGGCCACGTCGTAGCGGCGTTCCGGCACGGTGACCGCCAGCTCGCGGCTCGAGCGCGCGTACAGCTTGGCGGGCCGCCCGGCGCCGGGACCGCGGCGCTCGCCGAGCCGCCTGGAGCTGGTGTCGAGGCCCCGCGAGGCTCCGGGTCACGTCACTCGCCCACCACGGGGCCCACGCCCTGTGGATCGTGCCGGCGATGCTGGTCGTCCCGCTGGTCCGGGCCTGCGGCGCCCGGCTGGCCGCGGTCACCGGGCTCGTCGGGTTCCTGGGCCTCGCGACGATGCCGGGTCTCCTGGGGACCCGGGGCACGTCATGGGTGGGCCACTTTCGCCGCTCCTGGACTGGTCCACGGTCCTACACTCACGACGTGCAGATCGGGGTGCTCGGCCGGCTCCGGGTGCTGCGCGGCGGGGCCGAGGTCGACCTCGGCCCGCAGAAGCAGCGGGCCCTGCTCGCGGCCCTGGCGCTGCACGCGGGCGAGGTGGTCTCGATGGACCGGCTGGCCGACCTCGTGTGGGGTGACCGGCCGCCCGCTGCCGTCACCGCCTCCGTGCACGGCTACGTCGCGGCGCTGCGCCGTCTGCTGGAGCCCGACCGCGCCGCCCGGAGCGCCGCCACGGTGCTGCTCACCGCGCCGCCGGGCTACCGGCTGGACGTCCCCGCGTCGGGTCTGGACGTGGCTGGTTTCACCAGCGCCGTCGAGGCGGTGCACCGCCTGGCGCCCGGCGACGTGCGTGCGGCGCCGGCGCCGTCCGTGCCGCTGGAGGAGCTGCTGGGTCGGCTCGACGCCGCCCTCGCCCTGTGGCGCGGGCCCGCGTACGCCGAGCTCGACGGCCGCCTGGAGGTCGAGGCCGAACGGGCGCGGTTGACCGAGCTCCACCGCGGAGCCGTCCAGGACCGCGCACGCATCCTGCTGGCGCTCGGCCGAGCGGCGGAGGCGGCGGCGGACCTGACGAGCCTGGTCCAGCGCGACCCGCTGCGCGAGGACGTGACGGCGCTGCTCGCCGTCGCGCTGGCCCGCAGCGGGCGTCAGGTCGAGGCCCTGCAAGCCCTGCGCACGCACCGCCAGACCCTGGTCGACGAGCTGGGCCTCGACCCGGGTCCGGCCCTGCAGGACCTGGAGCTGGCCCTCCTGCGGCAGGACCCGTCCGTCGTGGGGACGACCGGGCCGGCGGACGTCACCGCCCCGACCCCGGCGTCCGGTCCGGCGCTCGAGCCGGCGCCGGCCGGACCGCCGCCACCCGACCCGGCACCGACCTCCGGACTGGTCGTCGACGGCGGGCCGCCGCTGGTCGGACGGGACCGCGAGCTCGCCGCGCTCGAGGTGCTGCTGGACGGGGCGGAGTCCGGGCGGCCGCAGCTCGCCGTCCTGGTGGGCGAGGCCGGGATCGGCAAGACCCGGTTGGTCGCCGAGCTCTCGGCGACCGCCCGGGGCCGAGGCTTCCTCGTGCTCTCGGCCCGCTGCTCCTCCGACGAGGGGGCGCCACCGCTCTGGCCGTGGGTGGGGGTGCTCCGGACGCTCGGCCGGCGGCTGCCGGAGGTCGGCGGTCCGTCGCCGGACCGGCTGCTGGAGCCCGGCGACGACGGCCGGCACCGGTACCGGCTCTTCGACGAGGTGCTGACCGCCGTCGAGGACGCCGCCCGACGGGTTCCCGTCCTGCTGGCGCTCGACGACCTGCACTGGGCCGACGCCTCGACCCTGCGCCTGGTGCAGCACCTGGCGGAGGACCTGGACCAGGGCCGGCTCGCCCTCCTCGTCACCCGGCGCCCGTTCCCCGAGCCGTCGGGTCCGTTGGCGGACCTGGGCGCGGCGATGGCGCGCCGGCAGGCGCTGCGGCTGGACGTCGACGGGTTGACCACGGCGCAGGTCCGCGCCCTCGCCGACGCCCGCGGTGAGACCCGGATCGACGCGGACCAGGCCCGGCGCCTGCGGGACCGGACCGGGGGCAACCCCTTCTACGTCGTGGAGCTGCTGCGCTGGCGGGAGAGCGCCGCGGGCCGGGACGCGGTGGCGGACGCGGGCGGCGTCCCCGCGGCCGTCGGGGACGTCATCGCGGCCAGGGTCGCGCAGCTGCCGGCGGACACCCAGCAGCTGCTGCGCACGGCCGCCGCGCTCAACCGGCACCTCGACGTGGCGGTGCTGGCCGCCCTGGACGGGCGCGGGCCCGACGACGTGCTGGACGCGCTGGAGCCGGCGATGGCCGGCGGGCTCGTCGTCGTCGACCCGGCTGACCGCGCGCTGCGCTTCAGCCACGCCCTGGTCAAGGACGCCGTCGCGGCGACGGACTCCCCCGTCCGCCGGCAACGTCGGCACGCCCGGCTGGCGCAGCACCTGGCCGCGCGCGGCGAGGCCCCCGAGCAGCTGAGCGAGATCGCCGTGCACTGGCTGCAGGCGGGCCCGGCCCACGCGGGCCAGGCGTGGCGGGCGGCGGCGCGGGCTGCGGCGTACGCGACCTCGCTGACCGCCCACGAGGAGGCCGCCGAGCTGCTGGCCGCGGCCGTGGCCGCCCAGCGGGCCGACCCGGAGCCCGGCTGGGAGGACCGGTACGACCTGCTGATGACCCAGGGCCGGGCGTGCCGGGCGGCCGCGGACAGCGAGGGCCAACGGGCCGCGACGGCAGCGGCGGTGCGGCTGGCCGCGGAGGCCGACGCCGTGGGACGCCTCGCGCTGGCCGCCGTCACCAGCTCGGAGGGGGCGCTGTGGTCGAACCGGCCCGAGGGCGAGGTCGACGCCGCCACCGTCGACGCCCTGCACCGCGCGGCGGCCCAGCTGCCCGGCGAGGACACCGAGCTGCGCTGCCAGGTGTTCCTCGCGCTCTCCCGGGAGCTGTTCTGGGCGCCCGGGCGCCACGAGGCCGAGGCCTACGCCGAGCAAGCCCTCGCCATGGCGCGCCGGCTGGCCGCGCCGCGCCTGCGGGCCCTCGGCTGCCAGGCGGTGATCGTCTCCGCGCTCCGGCCGGCCACCCTGGCCCAGCGCGTCCGGCTGGCGGAGGAGTCCGTCGCCTGCGCCCGGACGGCGCGGGACCCCGAGCTCGAGGCGGTCGCCCTGTTCTGGCAAGCCGTCGTGGCCGGCGAGGACGGCCGGATGCCGGACCGCGACGACGCCGTCCTGGGGTGCCGGCGGATCGCCCAGCACCAGCGGCTGCGCTACCTCCAGGTCATGCTCGGCTGCTACGACGTGCCCTGGCTCGCCCTGCAGGGGGAGTTCGCCGAGGCCCAGCGGGAGCTGGAGGCCAGCCAGGGGTGGGCCGCCCAGGCCTCGTTCCCGTTCCGGGACGAGGCCCTGGTCGCGGCGCAGGCCTGGCTGGCGCTCTGGCGGGGTCAGGCGGGCGCGCTCCTCGACCGCTTCCAGGCGCTCGACGCGGTGAGCCCGACCGACATGGGCACCGCCCTGCTGCTCCTGCTGCTGCGCAGCGGGCGCCTGGACGAGGCGGCCGCGCTCCTCGACCAGCGGCCGGTACCGCTGGTCGACGACGACTTCGCCGCGCCCCTCGACCTCGCCATCGGCGCCGAGGCCGCCCTGCTGCTGCACCGGCCGGCGCTCGCCGCGGCGGTCTACCCGCTGATGTCCGGCTGGGCGGGGCGTGCGTCGTCCGCCGGCACCGGCGCTCCTCTCGGGCCCGTCGACGCCTTCCTGGCGCTGGCCGCCGCCGCGGTCGGGGAGACCGGGCTCGCGTCCGCCCACGCCGACGAGGCGGCCCGGCTCTGCCAGGCGTGGGGGCTGGTCCCGGTGGCAGCGTGGTTCGCGGCGCTGCGCGAGCGCTTCGCGTTCTGAGGCCTGGGCTCCCGGACCGCGTCACCGGCGACGGCGGCGGCGGCGGCCAGGCCCAGGGCACCGGTCGCCACCAGCAGCCAGACCTGGAGGGCCCGCTCCCCGGCGCTCAGGTCGACCCGACCGAGCTGACCGTCGAAGAACCCCGACAGCACCGAGACGAGGCAGGCCAGCGCCAGGAGCAGGGCGGCCACCCGGCCGACGGTTCCGCGGCCCCGCCGGACCACCAGGAACGCGGCGACCTGGAAGGCGATCATCGGCCAGGGTGCGCACAGCGTCGCCGCGGAGCTCCACGCTGACGCCAGCGAGCTCCGCCCCGCCCTGGCGTCCAGCAGGCCGCCGACCAGGTCGGTGACCAGCACGGTCAGCAGCGCCGGGCCGAGCAGCGGACGCAGCCGCGCCGTCGCCGACGCGCGCGCCTCACCCACCGGACCGCTCCCGTCGGGCCGCCCGGAAGGTCCGCCGCTCCCGCAGCGCGAACGGGACCCGCAGCAGCAGCGTCCAGACCAGCGCCGGACCGCGTCCGACGAACGCGAGGGCGCGCGGGCGCAGGTCGACGGGCAGGTCGTGCAGCACCCAGGGCAGCGCGAACAGGCCGTCCCTCGGCGTGTAGTGCCGGCCGAACTCCGGGTGCAGCGCGTCCCACTCCGCCGGGGTCAGGTGCCGCTGCACCAGGGCCATGGCGTCGGACTCCTCGTGGCCGAGGTGGTGCCCGAGCCGCTCGCGCGCGGCCGCCATCCGCACGACGAGCGCCGCACGGGTGTCGGCGTCGCCGCCGGACGTCAGGTGGTGGAGACCTGCGGCGCACCCGGACAGCAGCGGGTCGATCTCGCCGTGCTCGGCCTCCATCGCCTCGAGGGTGGCCCGGCCGCTCACGTCGCCCGCGCGGTCGACCTCCGTCAGCAGCAGTGGCCACAGGATCTCGTCCTCGCCGGCGTGGTGCAGGTGCAGGACGCGGGCGAAGCGGCCCCAGCGGCGGTCCAGCCGGCGCCAGGCCCGCCGGTCGTCGAGAGGGGTGGCGGCCACGGCCGCGGTGAACGCGGCCAGGTCACGACGGAACGCGTGGTGCATGAGGTACATCGGCATCAGGTCCGCCGGACCGGGCGGCGCGGCCGCCTGCCCGGGGAAGCTGGCCTGCGGAACGTCTCCGCCCGTCGTCGTGGTGGTGGTCATCTGGGGTTCGTCCTCCCGGTCCCGGTCGCGAGCTGCGACGCGACCACGCTGACGGGCGGGTCTGGACTGGCGCTGGGAGCCGGCTGGGGCCCGGGCCGGAGCGAGCTCGGGCCGCGGCCCAGCCGGGACCCAGAGGACGACGGCAGCCTCGTCGGCATGACTCCTGCTGCGCACCCCCTGCCCCTCGCCCCGTCCCCGGGCTCGCCCGGCGACCCCGTCCCGACGCCGGCCCGGCCCGCCCCGCGGGCGGTGCTGGACGGTCTCACCGACGTCCTGGCCAGCTACCGCACCTGCGAGCTGGCCACCGTGACGAGGGCGGGGACGCCCGTCGCCTGGCCGGCGGTCAGCTGGTACGACCGGGCCGCCGGCCGGCTCGTGCTGACCACCTCGATCGCGCTGCCCCGCAAGGCGTTCAACGTCCGGCGGGACCCGCGGGTGGCGCTGCTGTTCTCCGACCCCACGGGCAGCGGCCGGGCGGACCTGCCGCAGGTGCTGGTGCAGGGGACCGCCCACTGCCCGGACGAGATCCGCACCTCCCCGGAGGGCCTGGAGACGTACTGGCGGGAGCTGTGGCGCCGTCAGCCGGGCTCGTCCGGCTACGGCTCCACCCCGCTGGACCGGTGGCTCTTCGACTTCTACTACATGCGGCTGGTGCTGACCGTCGACCCGACCAGCGTGACCACGCAGCCGCCCCTGGTCCGTCCGGCGCCGCCCCGCGGGCCGAAGCCCTCCCGCACCGACGACAGCCCCTACGGGCAGGTGGCACGCCGGCTCCCCGGTTACAGCGACGGCGTGCTCGCCACCGTGACCGGGGACGCCCCGCCGGTGCTCCGCCGGGTCCGACCCTCAGCCGACCCGACGACGGGGACCCTGCTGCTGGCGGGCGGCGAACCCGTCGAGGTGCCCGACGCGTCGTCGGCGAACCTGCTGCTGCACCGCCACGACGACCAGCTGGGCCGCCTCCGGCAGTTCGGTCTCGTGGGCACGCTCGAGCCCGCGCAGGACCTCGTCGCCCTCCGGCCGACCCGGGTGCTCGCGGCGGCGGAGGCGACCACGCCGCTGTCCCTGGCCCGCACCGTCCGCCGGCTGCGGCGCTCCACCCAGCGCTACCTCGACCGGCGCGGGCTCCCCCGTCCCACCATCCCGTGGGCGGACTACCGGCGGTTGGCCTCCGGGTCCTGACGGCGGCCGGGACGGGGGTGTCGGCACGGCCCCCCACCGCCGCCGCACCACCCGGACCCGTCGGGGAGCGTGGTCGAGCGGTCGTTAGGCTGCCGTCCCAGCGGCAGCCGGGATGCCGATGAGCTCGCACGACGGAGGCCGCGGTGTCGGTGGGGCGAACGGTCGCGGCCGTGGCCGCCGTGGTGCTCTGCCTGGTCGGCGCCGCCTGCGGCGGCCCCCAGCAGGCGGACGCGGGCGCACCGGCCCCGTTGCGGATCAGCGCGATCCCGGACCGGGACCCGGCCGAGCTGGCCGCGCGCGAGAAGGCGCTCGCGGCCTACCTGGGGACCACGCTGGACGTCCCGGTCGAGTACGTGCCGGTCACGGACTACGCGGCGTCGGTCAGCCTCTTCCGGACCGGCGACCTCGACCTGGTGTTCTACGGCGGGCTGACCGGGGTGCAGGCCCGCCAGCAGGTGCCCGACGCGGTGCTGCTCGCCCAGCGCGACATCGACGCCAGCTTCAAGAGCGTCTTCATCGCCAACAAGGCGGCCGGGGTGGGTGCGGTGCGCGACGTCGCCGGCCTCGCGGCCCTGCGCGGCCAACGCTTCACCTTCGGCAGCGAGTCCTCGACCTCGGGCCGGCTGATGCCGGAGTACTTCCTCGCCCAGGCGGGCGTGACGAGCGCGACCGACTTCGCCGGCGCCCCCGGCTTCTCCGGCTCCCACGACAAGACGGTCGACCTGGTGGAGTCCGGCAGCTACGAGGCCGGGGTGCTCAACGTGCAGGTCTGGCAGGACCGGCTCGACGCCGGCACGGTCGACCTCGCGAAGGTGGAGGCGGTGTTCACCACCCCGACCTACCACGACTACCAGTGGGTCGCCGGACCTGACGTCGACGACCGGATGGGGGCGGGCTCCACCGACCGGATCCGGGACGCGCTGCTCGGTCTCGACGGGTCCGACGTGCAGGAGACGGAGGTGCTGGACCTCTACGGGGCCTCGTCGGTCATCCCCGCCGCCCCGCAGGACTACGCCCAGATCGAGGGCATCGCCCGTCAGCTGGGGCTGCTGACTTGACCCCAGCCGTGGTCGTGGCCCTGCGCGCCGTGCGGGTGCGGTACGGACCGCTGCTCGCCCTCGACGACGTCGACCTCACCCTCGTCGCCGGTGAACGGGTCGCGGTCGTCGGCCCCAGCGGCGCGGGCAAGTCGACCCTGCTCGCCCTGTGCACGGCCGCGGTCCGGCCGACGAGCGGGACGGTCGAGGTCCTCGGGCAGGACCTGACGTCGGCCACGCCGCGGCAGCTCGCCGCGGTCCGGCGACGTGTCGGCGCCCTGTACCAGCGGCTGCACCTGGTCGGCCGGCTCCGGGTGGTGCACAACGTGAACGCGGGCCGGCTCGGCGCCTGGCCGTGGTGGCGGGCGCTCCTCTCCCTGGTCAGGCCGCTCGAGGTGGCCGCCGCACGGCAGGCCCTGGCCCGGACCGGCATCGAGGCCCTGGTCGACGCCCGGACCGACGAGCTGTCCGGCGGGGAGCAGCAGCGCGTCGCGCTCGCCCGCCTGCTGGTCCAGGACCCGGAGCTGGTCCTGGCCGACGAGCCGGTCTCCAGCCTCGATCCCGCCCGCGCCGAGGAGGTGCTGCGGCTGCTCGGCGAGACGGCGACCGGGCGGGAACGGACGCTGCTGGTGAGCCTCCACGACGTCGACCTGGCGCTGCGGCACTGCGACCGGGTGGTCGGGGTCCGCGCCGGCCGGGTGGTGTTCGACCTGCCGGCCGCAGCGGTGACCGCCGACCTCCGCCGTCAGCTGTACGCGTTCGAGCCCTCGGGGTGAGCGGCCTCACCGGGATCAGCTCCCTGGAGGCGGCGCAGCAGCCGGGCCGGTCCCGCCGGACCGGGCAGGCGGCCGACCGGGGTCGGCGCCGCACCGGACGCCGCGGCTGGCTCCTGGTGGCGGCCCTGGCCCTCGCCTGGAGCGTGGCCGACCTCCTCGGCAGCGGCCGCCCGCTGCTCAACCCGGCCGGCCTGCCGCTGCTGGGCGCGTTCTGGTCGGCCGCGGCGCGACCGGACCTGTCCGCCGCGGCGCTCCGCGCCACCGCCGAGGCCGCGCTGACCACCGTCGCCTTCGCCGTCCTCGGCAGCGCCCTCGCCCTCGTCCTCGGGGCCGCCGCCGCGGTCCCCATGAGCCAGACCTGGTGGGCGCCTGCCGGCGGGCGCCGCCCCGCCCGGGCCGCGGCCACCGCCGGGCTGCTGGCGACGCGGGTCGCGGCGGGGCTGCCGCGCGGTGTCCACGAGGCGGTCTGGGGCCTGCTGCTGGTCAGCGTGCTGGGCCGGGACCCGCTGGTCGGCGTGCTCGCCATCGCCCTCCCGTTCGGCGCGATCACGGCCAAGGTCTACTCCGAGATCATCGACGAGGCCGACCACGGTCCCCACGACGCCTTCCGCGCGGCGGGCGCCGGCCGGCTGACGGCACTCTGCTACGGGATCGTCCCCAGCACGCTCAGCTCCCTGACGTCCTACGCCTTCTACCGCTTCGAGTGCTCCATCCGGGCGGCGGTGATCCTCGGCCTGATCGGCGCGGGCGGTCTCGGCTTCCAGCTGTCGCTGAGCTTCCAGGGCCTGCAGTACGACCAGATGTGGACCTCCCTCTACGCGCTCGTCGTCCTCAGCGCCGCGGTCGACGGCTGGGGGGCCTGGCTCCGCCGGGGGTCCAGCCCGGTCCGGGGCCGGCTGTCGGCCGTCCTCGCCGCCCTGCTGGCCGGGGCCTCGGTCTGGCACCTGGCGCCGGAGGCGTCGCGGTGGTCCTCGGCGCGGACCTGGCGCCTGCTCGTCGAGCTGCTGGACGACGTCACACCGCTGCGGCTGCCCCGGGAGGGCTGGCCGGGGCTGCTGGCCGGGGCGGTCGAGACCCTCCAGATGTCCGTCGTCGCCGCAGCCCTGGCCACCGCGCTCGGCGTGGCCGTCGCCTTCGTCGCCGCCCGGGGCGCCACCTCACCGTGGGGGCGGGGCGCCGGCTGGCTCGCCCGGTCGCTGCTGCTCGTCACCCGGGCGGTCCCGCCGCCGGTGTGGGCGCTGCTCGTGCTGTTCGTGGTGCTGCCGGGGCCGCTGCCCGGTGCGCTGGCGCTGGGCATCTACACCTTCGGGATCCTCGGCCGGCTGTTCGCCGAGGTCGTCGAGAACCTCGACGGGCGGCCGCGCGACGCCCTCGTGCGGCAGGGCGCGCCGCCGCTGACGTCGTTCGCCTACGCCGTCGTGCCGGCGGCGGCGGGCCAGTTCGCCTCCCTCAGCCTCTACCGCTGGGAGGTGGCCGTGCGCGAGACGGTCATCGTCGGCCTCGTCGGGGCCGGCGGGCTGGGCCGGATGCTCGAGCAGCAGCGGGTCGCCTTCGACCTCCCCGCCATGGCCACGACGGTGCTCACCCTGGTGGCCCTGTCGCTGCTGGTCGACGCGGCCAGCATCGGCATCCGGCGCTCCCTCCGCTGAGCGCGCCCCGCTGCCGCGCCCTCAGGACAGCGGCACCGCTCCCAGGTCGGCGAGGTCCTCCGGCCAGGCCGTCCCCCCGAGGGCGACCCGACGGAGCGCGGCGAGGACGAGGTCGTGACTGCTCCCCTTGACCAGGTAGCCCACGGCGCCGTGAGCACGCGCGGCGGCCCGGCTGCTGTCGCCGGCCTCGCAGGTCAGCATGACGACGCGCGCCGTCGGGTGCTCGCGGTGCAGCATCGCCGTCGCCTCGATGCCCGACACCTGGGTCATCCGGACGTCCATCAGGACGATCTCGGCCCGCAGCGCCGCCACGGCCTCGACGACCTCGGCCCCGTCGGCGCACTGCCCCACGACCTCGAAGTCCGCGCTGCCCTCGACCAGGCTCACCAGGCAGTCGCGGAAGAACTCGTGGTCGTCGACGACCAGGACTCGGATCATCAGTGACGCCCCCTGGATCGGCCGGTCGGGACCGGCGGCTGCCGGCCCTGTGACAGCAGAGTGCCCGGACCGTTCAGGCTTCACACCCCCCGGGCAGGGTGGGTCAATCCCCTACAAATGAGGCGTGCTACGACCTTCGTCCAGTCCCCTGCCCCGACGTACGAGGACGAGGGGCGCCTGGTGGCCGTCGTGCGGCGTCCGGTCGGTCGGCACCGACCGGTACGAGTAGTAGTAGTTGCGATCACTACTACGTCGCGCCAGCCTGCGGACGTGATCGAGGACTCGTCAGCCTGGGTTTCACCGCGTCGGAGGCTCGCGTGCACGTCGCCCTGCTCCAGCAACCCGAGTCGACCGGGTACGAGCTGGCGAAGGCCGCGGGCCTGCAGCGCGCCAACGCCTACGCGGCCGTGGACAGCCTCTGGGGAAGGAGGCGGTCAGCCGGGTCGACGGCGGCACCCCGGCCCGGTTCGTCGCCATCCCGCCGACGGATGTCCTCGGCCGCATCAAGCGGGCGACCGTCCGCCGCGCCGACGGCGGGCCGGCGCGGGCGAGGCCGTCCTGGTCGAGAGCGCCCAGGGCACGCAGCTGTCGGTGTCCTACAGTCTGGGCACCCGGCCGCTCCTCACCCACATGATCGACCTGACGTGACCGGGGACGAGCGGCTGCGGCGCCGTGGCCTGTCCGTTGCACCCAGGTCACGGGTCACGGAATAGGCCCGACCGTGCACTGGTTGGCGACTCCAAGAACGCTATACCCCCCGGGGGTATCGAGAGGAGCCACGATGGACGAGCCAGCACCGCACGAGCCAGCCCTGCAGCGCGACCGCACCGCCACCGGTCCCGGTGACGCCGGCGCCCAGGAGGGCCACGCCGCACCCGGCGGCCGGCTCACCGCGCCGGGGCACCACGAGGACCACGGCGGGCACGGGGACCACGAGGACGTGTTCCGGCGGCTGTTCTGGATCATGCTGGCGACGGGGCTGCCGGTGGTCCTCTTCTCCGAGATGTTCGCGGCCCTCGTGGGCTACCCGCTGCCGGACGCCGCCTGGGTCGGCTGGGTCTCCCCCGTCCTGGGCACCCTGATGTACCTGTGGGGCGGGAAGCCGTTCCTGACCGGCGCCGCCGCCGAGGTCCGCGCCACGAGCCCCGGCATGATGCTGCTGGTCGCCCTGGCCATCACGGTCGCGTTCGTGTCCTCCCTCGGCTCCAGCCTGGGCCTGCTCAGCCACGAGCTCGACTTCTGGTGGGAGCTGGCGCTGCTGATCGTCATCATGCTGCTCGGCCACTGGATCGAGATGCGGTCCCTGGCCCGGTCCGCCTCCGCGCTCGAGTCCCTGGCGGCGCTGCTGCCGGACGAGGCGGAACGGGTCGAGGGCGACCAGGTCGTCACGGTCTCCCCCACCGACCTGCGGCTGCACGACGTCGTCGTCGTCCGCCCGGGCGGCCGCGTCCCCGCCGACGGGGTCGTCGTCGACGGCGCCGCCGACGTCGACGAGTCGATGATCACCGGCGAGTCCCGGCCCGTCGCCCGCACCGTCGGCGACACCGTGGCCGCCGGCACCGTCTCCACCGACTCCGCCCTGCGGGTGGCCGTCACCGCCGTCGGCGACGACACCGCCCTCGCCGGCATCCAGCGCCTGGTCGCCGAGGCACAGGCCTCCTCGTCGCGGGCGCAGCTGCTCGCCGACCGCGCCGCGGGCTGGCTGTTCTGGTTCGCCCTCGCCGCTGCCGCCGTCACCGCCCTCGTCTGGATGCTCCTCGGACAGCCCGACGACGCCCTCATCCGCACGATCAGCGTGCTGGTCATCGCCTGCCCCCACGCCCTGGGACTGGCCATCCCGCTGGTGGTCTCGATCGCCACCGAACGCGCCGCCCGCGGCGGTGTGCTGGTCAAGGACCGCACCGCGCTCGAGGCCATGCGCACGGTCGACACCGTCCTGTTCGACAAGACCGGCACCCTCACCCGCGGCGAGCCCGCCCTGACCGCGGTCCTGACCGTGGACGGGCGGACCGAGGACGCGCTGCTGGCCCTGGCCGCAGCCGCGGAGGCCGACAGCGAGCACCCCCTCGCCCGCGCCGTCGTCACCGCTGCCACCGACCGCGACCTGCCCCGCCTCAGCGGGGCCGACTTCCAGGCGTCCACCGCCGTCGGCGTCACCGCCACCGTCGACGACCACCGGGTCAGCGTCGGCGGGCCCGCCCTGCTCCGCGCGCACCAGCTGTCCCCGCTCCCGGGTTCCGAGGCGTGGAAGGCTGACGGCGCGATCATCCTGCACGTCCTCGTCGACGGCCGGGTCGCGGGCGCCCTCGCCCTGGCCGACGAGGTCCGCCCGGAGTCCCGCGAGGCCGTCTCCGCCCTGCACGCGCTCGGCCACCACGTCGTGATGATCACCGGCGACGCCGAGCAGGTCGCCCAGGGCGTCGCCGCCGAGCTCGGCATCGACCAGGTGTTCGCCGGGGTTCGCCCCGAGGACAAGGGCGACAAGGTCGAGGAGCTCCAGGCCCAGGGCCGCCGGGTCGCCATGGTCGGGGACGGCGTCAACGACGCCCCCGCCCTGGCCCGGGCCGACGTGGGCATCGCCATCGGCGCCGGCACCGACGTCGCGATCGCCTCCGCCGGCGTCGTCCTCGCCAGCGACGACCCCCGCTCGGTGCTGTCCGTCTTCGAGCTGTCCCGGGCCGGCTACCGCACGATGCGGCAGAACCTCGGCTGGGCCGCCGGCTACAACCTCGTCTCCGTCCCTCTCGCCGCCGGTCTCCTCGCCCCTGTCGGCTTCGTGCTGCCCATGGCCGTCGGCGCCCTGCTGATGTCGGCCAGCACGCTCGTGGTCGCGGCCAACGCGCAGCTGCTGCGCCGGCTCGACCTGCGGCCCGAGGCGAGCACGAAGGCGGTCCTGTCCGCGCGGTGATCGTCGAGCGTCCGCCGCGTGGACGGTCGTGCTGGCGGGCGCGTGGGCGGCGGTCAGCGGGAGGGCAGCGGCGTGCCGGTGCGGGCCGAGGTGACGACGTCGGTGATGGCGCGGACGGACTCCGCGGCGGGGGCGACGTCCTCGAGCAGGCCCTCGTGGGTGGAGTCGACCGTGCGGTGCACGGAGCGGGTCGACAGCGCGGCGAGCTGGTCCTGGGCGCCGACCCAGCCGTCGGTCCCGGTGCTGCTCGCGGAGGCGGTCAGCACGGCGAGCGGTCGGTCGCCGAGCGTGCTGAGCGCCTGGGCCTGGGCGAAGACCTCCGGGAGGACCGAGATCTCGTCCCGCTGGCTCCGGTAGGCCCGCGGGGCGGCGGAGAGCGCGTCGACCCGCGCGGCGTCGGCCGCCGGCAGGTGGGAGGTCCCGGGGACCAGGTGGACCAGGCCGAGGCGGCTCAGCGTCGGCAGCAGCGCCAGGCCCCGGCGCATCAGCAGCTGGTACTGGCCGGGGTAGGCGGGCAGGCGGGTGAACTGCTCGGGGCTGGCGCTGTCCAGCAGCACCAGGCCGACGACCTGATCGGGATACCGGGCGGCGTACGTCATCGCGACGGTGCCGCCCGTGGAGTGCCCGACCAGCACGTAGGGGCCGTGCTCACCGGCCACCGCGAGCAACGTGTGCAGGTCCTCGGCCGACTGCACGCCGTCCCGGGGGCTCGCGACGTCGTCGCTCCAGCCCTGACCGGCGCGGTCGTAGGCGCACACCCGGGCGGTGGCGGCCACGGGCCCCATGATCCGTGCCCACCCGGCCGAGGATCCGCCGAGTCCGTTGGAGAGCACGACGGTCGGGCTGCCCTCGCCCCGGCAGTCGAGGTGGAGCCGGTGACCGTCCACGTCGTGCAGCTGTCCGGGGGCGGGGAACGCGGCCCGGTCCGCCGTCCGCGCGACGTTGCCGTAGACGGCGCCGATCGAGGCCAGGACCAGCACCGCGATCGCCGCGGCGAGCACCCAGCGCGCCCTCCCGGTCACCGAGCGGCGCACCTGGACGACCATCCACCCCGCGAGCGCCACCATGAGCGGCGGCCACACCCAGGTCGACGCGGTGAGGGTCTGGTCGCCCGGCTCGAGAACCACGAGGGCCGCGCCCGTGAAGCCCAGGGCGACCGCCGGCACCACCGCCCACCGCTGCGGTTGGCGGGTGCGGCACACCGTGAGCACGGCCATCAGGGCCCAGCCGAACCCGAACCCGAGCAGCAGGGCCCCGGTGATGGTGGCCTCGGTGCCACCGTCGAACACGACGAGGGCGAGCACCAGCGCGGCGACCGCGCCAGCAACGGCAGAAGCGACGATGGTGCGCCCGGCGGGGCGGCGGTTCGTGGCTTCCCTGGTCGGGTCCGGCGTGCGCTGCGGCCGGCTGGTCGGGTGGGTCTGGACGCTCATGGTGGTCTCCTTCTCGAGCGGGTGGGTCGCTGCTGGCGAGCGTGGACCGGAACGGGTGGCGACCGGGGGTCAGTGCAGGTGGATCGGACCTGCGGCACCGCGGGTGGCGGGCATCCGGAGCAGGGCGACGACCGCGAGGGCGGCGGCGATCCCGGCGGCGGTGATGAAGCCGGGGGCGACGGCGGCCGCGGCGCCGTCAGGCGTGGTCAGCGGGCCGGCGGCGGTCGCGACGGCGGACAGCACCGCAACGCCGAGGGCGGCGCCGACCTCGTGACCGGTCATCAAGAACCCGGAGGCCAGGCCTGCGTGCTCGACGGGGATGTCGCGCATCGCCGCGGCCGAGACCGCCACGAAGACCAGCCCGGACCCCAGCCCGACGACGACCAGCCCGGGCAGCAGGTCGGTGCGGTAGGAGGCGGCGGCGGTGACCCGCGCCAGCAGCAGCGACCCACCGGCGACCACCACCAGCCCGACGGCCGCGATCACCCGCCCCGACAGGTGCGCAGCGGCATGGGCGGCGACGTGGGTCCCGACGACCAGCGCGGTCGCCAGCGGCAGGAACGCCAGCCCGGCGGTGAGGGCCGAGTAGCCGAGCGTGGTCTGGACGACGTTGGAGGTGAGGAAGACCGTGCCGATCAGCAGGCCGGTGATGCCGAGCATCACCAGGGTGGACCACACCAGCGAGGCGATCCTCCATGTGTGCGGTGGGATCAGCGGCGCGGGTGCGCGACGCTCGACCAGGAGGAACGCCACGACGGCCGCCGCTGCGATCACCAGACCGGCCAACGTCCAGACGGACGCCCAGCCGCGCGACTCGATGCGGGCCAGCGTGAACATCAGGGTGGCGAGGCCCGCCACGAGCGTCGCGGCCCCCAGGACGTCGAAGCGGGTGGCGCCCAGCCGGCCCGCGGACCCCCGCGGCAGCAGGTGGGCCGCGGCGGCCAGCGCCACCACGCCGACGGGGACGTTGACCCAGAAGATCGTCTGCCACCCGGTCCAGGTGGTCAGCGCACCACCGACGACGACACCGGCGGCGACGCCCAGTCCTCCGATGGCGCCCCACAGGGCGAGCCCCCTGGCGCGTTGGGCGCCGCTGTAGGTGGTCATGATGAGGGCGAGGGCGGCCGGGGTCATCAGGGCGGCGCCGGCTCCCTGCAGGGCGCGGCCGGCGATCAGCTGACTGGCGGAGGAGGCGAACCCGCTGCCCAGGGAGGCGGCGGTGAACAGCGTCAGGCCGGTGAGGAAGACGCGTCGGCGCGGCAGCAGGTCCGCGATGCGGCCGCCGAGCAGCAGCCCGCCGCCGGAGAGCAGCAGGTAGGCGGTCACCATCCACTGGAGGTCGCCGCCCGCCAGGCCGAGCTCACGCCCGATGACGGGCATGGCGGTGTTGACCACGGAGATGTCCAGCACCACGAGGACCTGCGCGGTCAGCGCGAGGACCATCACCGACCAGGGGCGGCGCGGCTGCGCGTCCTTGGTCGGGGTGGGGGGAGCGGCGGCGGTGGAGTGGTGCAGAGCGTGTGACATGGGGACCTCCTGCGGTTGAGGACGGGTGGATCGCTGGTGACCTGCACGTGCGGTCGTCGGGGGCGCCCGGTGGACGCCAGGGGCCTGCCTGACGGCGGCCTCGTCGGACTCAGACGGAGAACGGGGCGAACCGGATGGCGGCGGTCAAGGCGCCGTAGCGGAGCAGCAGCCGGGCGCGGCCCTCGGGCACGCGCACAGCCTCATGGCGGAAGGCCTGGATGAACACGTCCGGGAAGCCGTCGCGGGGGTGCTCCCGCGCCGCGTCGGCGAGCGTGGCCGAGGGCAGCTCCCAGCAGCGCAAGCCGACGGCGTCGGCGGCGGCACCGGCCGCGAGCAGGTAGGCGACCGGGCCGGCGGCCGCGGTGACCCCGGGCGTGCAGTGCAGCGTGATGGCGGTCAGCAGGGTGTCGGTGGCGGCGGTCGAGAGCCCGACGTCCTCGGCCACGGCCCGCGCCAGGCGCGACGAGGTGAGGGTGAAGTCGGCGTCGCCGGTCGGGTCCACCAGGCCGGTGTCGTGGAGCAGGGCACCGGCGTAGAGCAGCTCGGTGTCGACGTCGACGCTCTCGAGCTCGCCGAGGGCGCGGCCGTAGACGTAGGTGCGGTAGCTGTGGTGCAGCAACGGACCGGGGAGGATCCCCCGGGCGCGCTGCTCCGCCACCCGCGTCAGCGGACTGGTGGGTGGTCTGAGGCGGTCCGCAGCCACGTGGGCGTGGCGGCCCGGGTGGACACCGAGGGCGAGCCGGAGCCGCCCGACCGCGTTCTGGACGTGGGTCCGGGCGAGCGGACGCAGCAGCGCCCGGCGTTCGGCGGTGGTGAGCCGGCCCGAGGTGCGTTGCACCCAGCTCGCGGGCCCCACCGTGTCCTGCACGCCGTGCAGGTCCTTGGTCTGGTTCATCGCGGTCCCTGCCGTGGAGCCGTCTGCGGGGCGGCGTCCGTCCGGCACGCTCGGCCGGCACCTCTGACCTTCGCGGCAGTCCGCGGGCATGGCACCGGTCAGATGGCCGGGATGGCGAGGGCTTGGTCAGCCGAGGGTGAGACGGGCCAGCTCCCCGCGGGAGGTGACGCCGGTCTTGGTGAAGACGTTGCGGAGGTGGAACGCGACCGTGCGGGGTGAGATCCAGCAGAGCTCGGCGACGTCCTTGTTGCTCATCCCCTCACGGACCAGCTGGGCGATCCGCAGCTCGGTGGGGGTGAGCTGGACCAGGGTCGAGGGGTCGCGTCGGCGAGCCGTCTCCCCGGAGGCGCGCAGCTCGGCCGCCGCTCGCTCCGCGAGCGGGTCGGCGGCCAGGTCCCGGAAGGCGTCGAGTGCCCGCTTCAGGTGCTCCCGGGCGTCGACGCGACGTCCAGCACGGCGCAGGTGCTCACCGTAGGCCAGCTCGGCGCGCGCGGCGTCAAAGGGACGGCCCGCTCCCGCGTGATGACGCAGCGAGCCCTCGAACAGCGCGGTGGCCTCCTCCCCCGTCCCGGCCAGCAACGCGCGGCCGTAGCAGGCCACCGCCTGCGCCCAGGGCAGCGCGCTCGCCGCGGCAAACCGCTCCATCTCGTCGGTCCACGCCCGCGCGAGGACAGGGTCGGCGGCCTGGACCGCGGCTGAGATGCGGGGCGTGGCCGCCAGCCGGGCCAGCACCCCGTCGCGCATCCGGGTGAAGTGGTGCAGGGACTCGCCCGCATCGCCGCCCAGACCCGCACGCACGGCGCGGGCCCAGCGCAGCACATCGGCGACGAAGCCGTCCATCACGCCCAGTCGGTGATGGGTGAGGAGCGCGGTGGCCCGCTCGTGGAGGTCGTCGTAGTCATCGCGCCCCTGCAGCGCCGCCAGCAGGGTCAGCCAGGCCAGGGGGGTTCCGGTCTGCGCCGGCTGGCCGATGCTGCGGGCCAGCGACAACGCCTCATCGGCTGAGCGGCGCACGGCGGACCAGTCGCCGGCCGCGTACTGGCTGAAGCACAGCCGGTGCAGCGCGTACAGCACCTCCATCACGGCACCGTCGGTCCGGGCTGCGGCCAGCATGCGGATGAAGAAGGAACGGTGGGCGGCGTCGTCACCCAGGTGCAGCGCCAGGTTCCCCAGGTTCGCCCACACGTCGCGGTCCTCCGCCGCCATGCCGTGGCTCAGCGCGGTCCTCAGCGTGCCGATGGCCCCGGCCCAGTCCTGGTCCGCTTCGCGGTCGGTCGCCTCCAGCAGCAGCTTGAGGCACCGCACCCGCGGGGCGTCGTCCGGCTCGACGAAGGACGACAGGGTGCCCGGCGGCAGGGCGGCGCCGCTGTCGATGCCGTGGCTGCGCAGCACCCCGGCGTACGCCGCCATCTCCAGAGCCTGGACCGGGCTCTGGGCGGCGACGTCGCGGGCGGCGGTGATGAAGATGCGGTGCGCGTCGACGGCGGACCCGGCCGCGACCTCGATCCGCCCGCGGAGCCGGTCGATCGCGGCCCGCAAGCGCCGTTCGTCGGCGACCGCCCGTGCGGACGTGAGGAGCGCCTCGGCCTCGTCGGTCCGGCCCGCCGCGTAGGCGTTGCGGGCCGCAGCGAGCAGCCGCTGCGCGCGCTGGTCGTCGCGGGTGCTCAGCTCGGCAGCACGGGCGTAGGCCAGCGAGGCGGCTTCGTGGCCGCCGCGACTCTCGGCCCGGGCAGCGGTGGCCGCGAGCTCCTCGGCGACGGCGTCATCGGCTCCCTCGGCCGCCGCGGCCCGGTGCCACGTCCGCCGGTCCGCGTCCGCACCGGCCCCAGCCCCGGCGCCGTGGTCGAGAGCCGCGGCGAGTGCGGCGTGGGCGACCCGGCGCTCGGCGGCGGTGGCGGCCTGGGAGACCGCCGAGCGGACCAGGGGGTGACGCACCTGGACGAGGTCGCCGTCGACCCGCAGCAGGCCCGAGCGCTCCATCTCGCCGAAGGCGACTTCGCCGGCCCCCAGCGCCCGGCCGGCGCGGCGCAGCTCGGCGAGGTGGAGCGAGTCGTCCGCGGCCGCCAGCAGCATCAGCGTCTGAGCCTCCGGGGACAGCCGACGGCAACGGTCGAGGAAGGTCCGCTCCATCCGCTCGGTGAGCGGCAGCTCGGAGGGCAGCAGGTCGGTCCCGGACAGCTGGCCTGCGCTCAGCCGACCGGGAGCCTCGACCAGGGCCAGCGGGTTCCCACCGGTGCGCGCCGCCAGCGCGTCCACCACCGGGTCCGCGACGCCGGCGCCGGCGCGCTCCTCGAGCAACGACCGCACCGCCGCGGGCGCCAACGGCCGCAGCGACAGCTCGGGCACGTCGAGGGGGCTGAGGAACGACCGCGCCTCGTCGTCGCGGGCGGCGAACACGATGACAACCCGTTCGGCGAGCAGCCGTCGGGCGACGAACAGCAGCGCGTCACGCGAGGCGGCGTCGAGCCAGGGGAGGTCGTCGACCAGACACAGCACCGGCTCCGTCTCGCCGAGCTCGGTCAGCAGCGTCAGCGTTCCCAGGGCCACCAGGAACGGGTCGAGACGGCCCCCGTCCTCCTCCCCGAACGCCACCCGCAGCGCCCGCCGCTGCGGAGCCGGCACCGCAGCCACCCGGTCCGACGCGGGACGGAGGAGCCGGTGCAGGGCCGCGAACGCCAGCGCGGACTCCGCCTCCAGCCCGGCCGTCCGGAGCACCCGGAACCCGGAGGCGCACACGGCGGTGTCGTCGAGCAGCGCCGACTTCCCCATCCCGGCCTCGCCCCGGACCAGCACGCTGGACGCCTGCCCGGCTCGCGCGGCCGCGAGCAGCTGGGCGAGCCGAGCTCGCTCCGGGTCGCGGCCGTGCAGCACGGCGTCAGCCTAGGGCGCCTGAGCCGGCGACACCGGCCATCTGACCGGGGCGAACCAGCCCCCGGCGACGCGACGCTCGACGCAGCGAGGCGACGGACCGCAGCGAGACCACGCCGAGCGGGCGCCACCCACAGATCCAGGAGGAACACCATGTCGTCCCACCTCACGCGCATCGCCCGGGCCGCCATCGCGGCCGCCCTGATGCTGCTGACCCTGTCCGGGCTCGCGGTCGCCGGCGTCGTCCGCAGCACCAGCCAGAGCCACGCGGCGACACCCGGCGGAGCCAGTCCCGACAGACCGCCCGACCGGCCATCATCGGGTGGGCGCCTCGTCGTCGCCGTCGCCCTCGGAGCCTCCGGAACCGTCGGCAGCGACGCCCTCGCACCGTTCGAGGTGTTCGCCAGCTCGCCGGCGTTCTCCGTCTACACCGTGGCGGCCAGTGCCGCACCGGCGCCCGTCGACGGCGGCCCGGCCATCGTCCCGACCTACACCTTCGCCGATGTCGCCGCAGGCCGGGCGACGAGGCCGGACGTCGTCGTCGTCCCGGCCGTCGACGACCCGGACGGCGAGGCGGAGGCCCCGCTGCGAGCCTGGGTGGTCGAGCAGTCGCAGCGCGGTGCGCGGATCCTCTCGGTCTGCGCCGGCGCGCGGCTGCTGGCCGCCACCGGGCTGCTGGAGGGGCGGACCGCCACCAGCCACTGGTCGCGGATCAGCGCCCTGACGGAGCAGCACCCCGAGACGCGCTGGGTGGACGGCGAACGGTACGTCGACGACGGATCGATCACCACCACCGCGGGGATCACCTCCGGCATCCCCGGCGCCCTCCACCTCGTCGACCAGCTGGCCGGCACCCCGGAAGCTGTCCGCGTCGGCCGGCTCGTCCACTACCCGAACTGGTCACCCACCGCGTCGACGACGATCCCGGTGCAGTCCCTCACCGCCGCCGACCTGCCGGTCGCCCTCGACCTCGCCGTGCCCTGGTTCCGACCGACCCTCGGCCTGGCGCTCGCCGACGGCGTCAGCGAGCTCGACGTCGCCAGCGCCTTCGAGGTGTACTCCAACTCCTACGCCGCCCGTGCGATCGCCATCGCCACCGGCAGCACCGTCACCACCCGGCACGGGGTCGTCCTGGCGGCCCATCCCCTCGCCGACGCCCCTCCTCTGGACCGGGTCGTGGTGCCGGCCACCAGCGACGGCACCGCCGGCGGAACCCAGATCCGCGGCTGGGCCGCCCAGCAGGGACTGCCGGTCGACGCGCTGCGGGGACCGGGCGGCGACGCCGGGTTCGACGGGGGCCTGGAGTACCTGGCGGCGACCGCCGGTCGCGCGACCGCGGTGTCCGCGGCCAAGATGATCGACTACCCGACCGACACCCTGGAGCTGGCCGAGGGCACCGCCGGGCTGCGGGTGCCGCTGCTGGTGGTGCTCGGCCTGCTGCTGGCCGGGGCCGTCGGCTTCGTTCCCACCCTTGTCCGCCGCTCTGTGCGCCGCAGCGCAGAACCTCCCGCGACGCGGCCGCCCCGACCCCGACCCCCGGCCGTCGGCCGTCCATCCACCACCCGCCCACCCGCCGATGTCGTGGTGCCGTCATGAACGGCCTCGTCGCGGCCGGCCTCGCGGAGGTCGCCCTGGGCGCCGTGCTCGGCTTCCCCTACGCGCTGACCCTCGAAGGCGGCCCGGCGTCCAAGCGGCTGATGGCGACCCTGCGCATCAACCACCCGCGTCGGCTCCGGCAGCTGCACCTGGACCTCATCATCATGGGCAGCCTGCTCATCGCCGCCGGGGCGGCGGTGCCCGACCTGCCGCTGGCCCCCGTGCTCGCCGTCGGCATCGGCGGCTGGACCAACGCCCTGCTGTTCGCACCGCTGATGGTCGACGAGAAGCTCCAGGCGACCGTCGTCTTCCGGGTCCTCACCGTCGCCTCGTTCCTCGCCGTCAGCACCGGCTGGGTCTGGATCGCCGTGATCGCCCTCGGCCGCCTCTAGCGGCCCGCGACCAGCCCGCCACCCGCCACCTGCCACCTGCCACCTGCCACCCAACCGGAAGGAATCTCGCCATGACCTCACGCGCTCCCGTCCACCACGCGGACGACCCCGCCCGAGCCCGGCCGCACGACGTCAGACCGGGGTCGGCGCCAACCCGCACCGGGTCAGCTCCCGGCAGGGCCGGTCACGAGCCTGACGGTCATCGGGCCGCCATCGGCTGGGGGATCGTGGTCGGCATCGCCACCGCGGCTGCACCGCTCGCCTTCTGGTGGCTGCCAGCGGCGACGGTCTACGCCGTCGGGCTGGCGTTCATCGCCGCCGTCTACCTCGGCTTCGCCGTCGCTGACGGCCGCCGCCACGTGATCGCGGTCGAGGTCGGCGTCCTCAGCGCCTTCGTCCTCGTGGCAGCGGCCGCCGTCACCGCGACACCCTGGGTCGTCGTGGCCGGACTGGCTGGCCACGGGCTCAAGGACCTGTGGCAGCACCGCACCCGGTTCGTCGACAACACCCGGTGGTGGCCGCCGTTCTGCGCCACCGTCGACTGGGTCGCCGCCCTGCTCGTGGCGGTCGCGATCATCGCCGACGGAGGCCTCCGCTGACCCGGGCGGAGCTCGAACACCGGTGCCCCGGGAACCGGCGACGAGGTCGGCGACCGCCGCCCCGGACCCCGACCCACCCGGCGCTCGGACCGGTGGTCCGCGTGGCGCTGGCGGGAGACGTCAGAGCTCCGCCCGTACGAGAGGGGTGAGGGCCGAGGCCCAGAGGAGTGACGTGCCTGACCGAGGCTACTTCGAGGGAGTGGAGCTTAGGGGATTCGAACCCCTGACCTTCTCATTGCGAACGAGACGCGCTACCAACTGCGCCAAAGCCCCTCCGTCGGCTGCGCCGACCGCAGAACAATACCACTGGCGGGGCCGTGCTCCCCGCCACGACTCAGCTCGCGGCCGCCTGCCGGCCGTCGTCCTCGACGTCGGAACGGGCTGCCCGGACCGGGGCGGCGGGGGCGTCGGCGGTGACCGGCCCGTCGTGCCGGGTCGAGCTGGCCACACCCGGCCCGGAGAGGTCGATCGTCCGGACGGTGCGCGGCGCGAGCGGCTTGGAGACGTAGGTGGGGACGGTGATCGGCACCGGGTCCCAGAGGGCACTCGACGCCGAGGCGGTGGTGAGCGCCTTCGCCGGGGCGGACGTCGCGGCGACCAGGTCCTTGCGGCTCAGCCGCACGGTGGACTCGGTGTCACTGCCCCGCCGGACCCGTGCGAAGCGGGCGTCGAGCTCCCGTCGCAGGGCGCGGACGCTGACCCGGGCGACGGCGAGGAAGGCCACCAGCAGCGCACCCGGGACCAGGACCAGCCCCCACGGCACCAGGCCCAGGGCGGCGACGGCGACGGTGGCGCTCAGCAGCGCGAGCAGGACCAGCAGGACCCGGCGACGACGGCTGGCCGCGACCTGCTCCAGGCGTCGCAGCTCGTGGATGGCGGCCCGGCGGGTGAGCGGCGTCGACACCTCGTACTCCGCGATCGGGCTCAGGTCCTGGTTGAGCAGCGGGGCCGTGCCGTGCCGGACGATCCGCATGGACTCCGAGAAACGGCTGGCGGGGTCGGCCTCGTCGACGACGAGCTCCTCCTCGCGACGGCGCACGAAGTGGGGCACGAGATAGGCCAGCCAGGCGATCGCGATCGCACCGAAGATCACACCCGTCGTCCCCACACCCGAACCGTAGGGGGCGGCCTCCGCCGGCCCCCGGACCTGCGGCGGTGTGTCGGGAAGAAACGGCCGGCGCGGGCCGACGACCCCGTTCCCTGAGCCTGTCGAAGGGCCTTCGACAGGCTCAGGCCGCGGACGCCGGCTCGGGCCGCGGACGCCGGCTCGGGCCGCGGACGCCGGCTCGGGCCGCGGACGCCGGCCGCCGGCCGCCGGCTCGGGCCGCGCGGGCGGAGGGTCAGCGGGGACGCAGGCTCTCCCACCGCTGCAGCAGGCCGCCCGGGACCTCCTCGGCGTTCAGCGCGAACACCAGGTGGTCGCGCCAGTCGCCGTCGATGTGCAGGTAGCGGGGCCGCAGGCCTTCGGGCCGGAACCCCAGCTTGGTCACCACCCGCAGGCTCTTGTCGTTCTCCGGCCGGATGGCGATCTCGATCCGGTGCAGGTGCATGACCTCGAAGCAGTAGTCGACGGCCAGCGCCACGGCCGTGGGGATGATGCCGCGGCCGGCCAGGCGCTCGTCCACCCAGTAGCCGATCTGGCCCCAGGCCGCCGAGCCCCCGACGATGCCGCTGACCGTCAGCTGTCCGGCGAGCTGCGGCCGGCCGCGGCCGTCGCCGTCCCAGAAGACCAACCAGGGCAGCATCCGACCCTCCCGGGCCTGCCGCGACAGCGTCCGCACCAGCCCTGCGTACGTCGCGGGACCGGCGTGGCCGCCGGGCGGCAGCGTCGCCTCCCAGGGCCGCAGCCAGCTCGCGTTCGCCCGCCGCACGCGCTCCCAGTCGGCCCGGTCGCGCGTCCGCATCGGGGCGAGCCGGACCGGCCCGTGCCGGAGCGTCACCGGCCAGTGGTGCCGGCCGGACATCTGGAGTGCGGACACGCTGCGCTGCGGCCGCTCGACGTCTCCGCCCACCTCAGGGCCGCCTCCCGGGGCGGCTGCGCTCACCGGGGATGGTCGGCACCACGCAGCTGGGCCACGGCGTGCGGCAGGACGGGGGCCAGCACGGCCATCCCGTCGCGGGCTCCCCCGGTCGAACCGGGGAGGTTGACCACCAGGGTCTGACCAGCGACGCCGGCGACGCCACGGCTGAGCAGCGCCGTCGGCACCCCGTGGTCCACGCCGTACCGGGCGATCTCGGCGGCCAGCGCCGGGATCTCCCGCTGCACGACGCTCCGGGTCTGCTCCGGGGTGTGGTCGTCGGGGCTGAGGCCGGTGCCGCCGGTGGTGATGACCAGGGGCCGGCGGGCGGCGACGGCACCCCGCAGGGCGTCACCCACGGCGTCTCCGTCGGGCACCACCACCGCGTCGCCGACGGCGAAGCCGAGGGCCCGCAGCGCCTCCACGACGACCGGTCCCGAGCGGTCCTCGTACACGCCGGCCGACGCCCGGGTGGAGACCGTCAGCACCAGCGCCTCCGGCAGGCCCGCGTCGCCCGCCCCGTCGGTCGGACCGCTCACCGCTCCTCCTCCGCGCGCTGCCAGTCCCCGCGCCGGCCGCCCGACTTCGCCAGCACGCGGATGTCGGTGATCACCGCGGCCCGGTCGAGGGCCTTGATCATGTCCACGACGGTCAGCGCGGCTGTGCTCACGGCGGTCAGCGCCTCCATCTCGACGCCGGTGCGGTCCGTGGTCCGCACGGTGGCGGTCAGCTCGACGCCGTCGTCGGTGACCTCCGCCGTCACGTCGACCCCGCTGATCGAGAGCGGGTGGCAGAGCGGCACCAGGTCGGGGGTCCGCTTCGCCCCCTGGATGCCGGCGATCCGCGCCACGGCCAGCGCGTCGCCCTTGGGCACCGAGCCGTCCCGCAGGGCGGCGACGCACGCCGCGCTCAACCGGACCCGGCCGGCCGCGGTCGCGCTGCGCGCCGACACCTCCTTGGCCGACACGTCGACCATCCGCGCCTGGCCGGTCGCGGTCAGGTGCGGGAACGGCGTCTCGGCCATCAGGCGACCTCGTCCAGCAGCCAGACGTCCACGTCCTCGCCCGCCTCGACGGCGGTGACGTCCTCGGGCAGCACCACCAGCGCGTTGGCCCGGGCCAGGTCGGCCATCAGGTGCGAGCCGTGCCCGCCGGCCAGCTCGACCAGCCGGGTCCCGTCCTCGTCCACGGTGACGATGCCGCGGGCCAGCTGCCGCCGTCCGGGCGCCGAGCTGACCGGGTGGGTGACGCGGGCGCGGACCGTCGGTCGGGTGTAGGGGGTGACGCCCATCAGCCGGCGGATCGCAGGCCGGACGAAGGCCTCGAAGGAGACGAACGCGCTGACCGGGTTGCCCGGCAGCATGATCATCGGCGTCCGGTCGTCGCCGACCAGCCCGAAGCCCTGCGGCTTGCCCGGCTGCATGGCGACCTGGGTGAAGTCGGTGGCTCCCAGCTCCGGCATCACCGCCTTGACGACGTCGTAGTCGCCCTGGCTGACGCCGCCGGTGCTGACGACGAGGTCGGCGCGCACCAGCTGGTCGGTGATCAGCTGCTTGACCTGCTCGGGGTCGTCGCTGACCAGGCCGACCCGGAAGACGTGGGCGCCGGCCTGCCGGGCGGCAGCAGCCAGCAGGTAGGAGTTCGAGTCGTAGATCTGGTGGTCGTTGCCCAGTTCCAGGCCGGGCTCCACCAGCTCGGTGCCGGTGCTCACGACGGCGACCCGTGGCCGCGGCCGGACCAGCACCTGGTCGTGCCCGATGCCGGCCAGCAGGCCGATGTCGCGGGGGCCGAGCTGCTGGCCGACGGAGAAGAGGTGCGTCCCGGCCTCGACGTCCTCACCGACGTAGCGGACGTGCTGCCCGGCGGTGCTGGGTGCGTAGACGCGGACGTCGCTGCTGCCGCGGTCCGTGGCCTCGTAGGGGACGACGGCGTCGGCGCCCGCGGGCAGCGGGGCGCCGGTCATGATCTTGATCGCCGTGCCCGGCGACAGCCGGTGCAGGGCGTCCTGGCCGGCGGCGACCTCACCGACGACGGGCAGGCTCACCGGGCTCTCGTCCCCGGCGGCCTCGACGTCGACGGCGCGGACCGCGTAGCCGTCCATCGCGGAGTTGTCGAAGCGCGGCATGCTGATCGGCGCGTAGACGTCCTCGCACAGGCTGAGCCCCAGCGCGTCGAGCACGTGCTGGCTGAAGGCGGGCAGCGGCTCGAGGCAGCTCAGCAGGTAGTCGCGGTGGTCGTCGAGCGTGCGCAGGCCGGACGGCCCGGGCTCGGGCGGCGGGGGCAGCGGCTCGCGGGTCCGGTCCAGCGGAGCCGGGTCGTCACTCTTCTTGCGGCCGAACAGGGGCATACCGGCCACCCTAGATCCCGCTCCTCCGCGAGGCGCCGAACCGGGGCCCGTGCCGACTGGCCAGAAGCCCGTCGACCCCGGGGTCGGCGGGCTCGCGACACCTCGGGGAGTTGGGGGGCGCGCACTACAGTCGCCTGCGTGCCCGAAGGACATACGATCCACCGCCTGGCCCGACGGCACGCGAAGCTGTTCGGCGGTCAGACGCTGCACGCCTCGAGCCCGCAGGGCCGCTTCGACGGCGGCGCCGCCCTGCTCGACGGCCGCACCCTCGAGGGCACCGACGCCTACGGCAAGCACCTCTTCCACCGGTACGGGCGGGCCTCCGCCCCCGGCGGGGAGCCGAGCGCCCGCGCCCCCCGCGACGACCTGTACCTGCACGTCCACCTGGGCCTGTACGGCAAGTTCACCGAGGGCCACCTGCCCGCGCCGGAGCCCCGCGGCGCCCTCCGGCTGCGGCTGCAGGGCGACGTCGGCTACCTCGACCTGCGGGGACCGATCACCTGCGAGGTGATCACCCGCGGGGAGAAGGACGCCGTCGCCGCCAAGCTGGGGCCGGACCCGCTGCGGCCGGGGTCCGACCCGGCGCTGGCCCAGGCCAGGCTGGCGCGCAGCCGCACCGCGCTGGGCGCGCTGCTGATGAACCAGACCGTGCTGGCCGGGGTCGGCAACGTCTACCGCGCGGAGATCCTGTTCCGGCACGGCGTCCACCCCTACCTCGCGGGCCGCGACCTCGACCCGGTGGTCTGGCTGGACATGTGGGAGGACCTCGTCCGGCTGATGCGCGCCGGCGTGCGCAGCGGCAAGATCATCACCACCGACCCCGACGACCGGGAGCGCCGCTCGGGTCCCGCCCGCCGGGTCGACGCGCACTACGTCTACCGGCGGACCGGTGAGCCCTGCCGCCGCTGCGACACCCCGATCGCCCACGCGGTGATGGTGACCCGCAACCTCTTCTGGTGCCCGCGCTGCCAGCCCGAGCCGCGGACCGACGCCCGCGGGGCCGGCGCCGAGCTGGCCTCCGCGGTGGACGACGCGACGGTCACGCCGGACGAGGACGAGTGAGCCAGACCGTCGTCTCCCCCGGCAGCTGGTCGACGACCGGGGCGGCCGCGCTGCTCAGCAGCAGCTGACCCTCGGGCAGCGGCGCCGGGTCGCTGCCGAAGTTCATCACGCAGTGCCAGCCGCCCGGGCGCTCGAGGTGCAGCACCTCGTCCCCGGCCGGCAGCCAGGTCAGCGACTCCGGTCCCTGCAGGGTGCGCCGCAGCCGCAGCGCCTGCGTGTACAGCTCCAGCGTGGAGCCGGCGGCGCCGCGCTGCGCCGAGACCGCGGTCCGGGAGAACGCGGCCGGCTGCGGCAGCCAGGCCGCGCCGGAGCCGAACCCGTAGGAGGCGCCCTCGTCGGACCAGGGCAGTGGGACCCGGGCGCCGTCGCGGCCCTTCTTGGTGTTGAGCGTCCGCAGCCAGATCGGGTCCTGCAGCGCGCCGAGCGGGATGTCGGCCACCTCGTGGAGGCCGAGCTCCTCCCCCTGGTAGAGGTAGGACGAGCCGGGCAGGGCCAGCATCAGCAGCGTCGCCGCCCGGGCCCGCCGCAGCCCCTGCGCCTCGTCGAGCGGCGGCACCTGGCCCTCGCCCATCAGCCAGGCGTCCAGGTCGACGCCCCGCGGCAGCCCGTAGCGGGTGGCGTGCCGGACGACGTCGTGGTTGGACAGCACCCAGGTGGTGGACGAGCCGGCCCGCTCGGCCTCACCGAGGCAGAAGTCGATCACCGTGCGGAAGTCCTCGGCGCCGAAGTCGGCCTTGAGGAGGTCGAAGTTGAACGCCTGGCCGAGCTCGGTGGGACGGGCGTACAGCGCCCGGCGCTCCGACGGCGCGAAGGCCTCGGCGACGGCGGTGCGCGGCGGGTCGTAGCGGTCGAAGACCTCCCGGCGCCACTCGGCGTAGATCTCGTGCACCTCGTCGCGGTCGTACAGCGGGTCGGTGCCGTCGAGGGGCACGCCCTCGTCCTCCAGCGTCGGCTTGCTGCGCAGCGGCTCGGACAGGTCCTTGGCCAGCGCGTGCGCGACGTCGACCCGGTAGCCGTCGACGCCACGGTCGGCCCAGAAGCGCAGCGTGGTGAGGAAGTCCTCGTGCACCTCGGGGTTGCCCCAGTCGAGGTCCGGCTGCTCGGGCGCGAAGAGGTGGCAGTACCACTGGCCGTCCGGCACCCGTGTCCACGCGGGACCGCCGAAGTGGGAGATCCAGTCCGACGGCGGCTCGGCGCCGTCGGGGCCCAGCCCGTCGCGGAAGATGTAGCGCGCGCGGGCGGCGGAGCCGGGCGGGGACGCCAGCGCCTCCTGGAACCAGACGTGCAGGTCCGAGGTGTGGTTGGGGACGATGTCGACGACGACCTTGAGCCCGCGCGCCTTCGCCGCCGCCACCAGGGCGTCGAAGTCGGCCAGCGTGCCCAGCTCGGGGGCGACGTCGCGGTAGTCGGCGACGTCGTAGCCGCCGTCGGCGAGGGCCGAGGGGTAGAACGGGCTCAACCAGACGGCGTCCACGCCGAGGTCGGCCAGGTAGTCCATCCGCGAGGTGAGGCCGGGCAGGTCGCCGATGCCGTCGCCGTTGCTGTCGGCGAAGCTGCGCGGGTAGACCTGGTAGACGACGGCCTGGCGCCACCAGTCGCGGTCGTGGCTCGTCGGGGCGGAGTTGGCTGCGGTCACCGGCACGATGCTAGGGCCCCGAGGGCATCCCTAGCATGGAGGCGTGCCCGCGACCGCTGCCGACGACGACGCCCTGAGCGGGGCGAAGCAGGTGCTCCGGCACGCCGTCCAGCTGCGCCGCGAGAGCCGCCGCCCCGAGCAGCGGACGGCGGACGACGAGGCCCGGCTGGCCGTCGTCGACGAGGCCCTGGCCACCACCCTGCCGCGCACCGTCGCCGCCTACCTCTCCACCGGGGTCGAGCCGGGGACCCTGCAGCTGGTCGGCTGGCTGGCGGCCCACGGGGTGGAGGTCCTGCTGCCCGTGCTGAGCCTCGGTCCCGCGCCGGCGTGGGCACCGTACGGCGGTCCGGACGCCCTGCGGCTGGGTCGGCACGGGATCCTCGAGCCGACCACCGGCCCGCTGCCCGACGGCGGCCTGTCCCGCGCCGAGCTGGTGCTGTGCCCGGGGCTGGCCGCGAACCGGCGCGGCGACCGGCTGGGCCGGGGCGGCGGCTGGTACGACCGGGCGCTGGTGTCGGCGGACCCGGGCGCGCCGGTCTGGGTGCTGCTCAACGCCGACGAGGTGCTCGAGACCATCCCCGCCCAGGCGTGGGACCGGCCGGTCGACGCCATCGTGACGCCCGAGGCGCTGCTGCCCTGCGTGCGCTGACCCCTCAGACCACCGCGAACCCGGAAGCGCCGGTCGGCTCCTCCTCGGTGACGGTCTGGCGGTCGACCCGCGCCCTCACCGGCCCCCGGCGGGTCCAGGCGATCATCGCGTCGACGGCGTCGGGCTCGCCCTCGAAGACGGCCTCGACGCTGCCGTCCTCCCGGTTGGTCACCCAGCCGGAGACCCGCCGGCGGCGCGCCTCCCGGCGGGTGCTGTCGCGGAAGAACACGCCCTGCACCCGCCCGGTGACGACCACCCGGCGGCGGATCACAGCCATCTCGGTCCCTCCCGGCGACGGCGCGGTCAGGCCCGGCTGACCGTGACCGCCACGCGCTGCTTGTCGCCGATGTCGACGGCGTCCGGCCCGAGCGGCTGCTCGGCGGCCTCGAGCGAGGTGGCCAGGGTCTCGGTCCGGATCAGGGCGGCGTGCGTGTGCACCGCCGCGACCAGGTCCGCCCCGCCGCCCAGGGTGAGCGCGATCCGGTCGCTGACCTCGAACCCCGCCTCGCGGCGGGCCTGCTGCACGGCCCGGATGACGTCGCGGGCCAGGCCCTCGGCGGCGAGCTCGGGGGTGACCGCGGTGTCGAGGATGACGAAGCCGCCGCCCGGGAGCATCGCGACCGCGCGCTGGTCGGACGGGTCGGCGTCGGCCACGACGGTCTGCAGCGTGTACTCCCCCTCGACCAGCGCGATGCCGCCGGCGGTGACGGTGCCGTCGTCGGCCACCGACCAGTCGCCGCTCTTGCTGCCCCTGATGGCGACCTGCACCTGCTTGCCCAGCCGCGGGCCGGCGGCGCGGGCGTTGACCTGCAGGGTCTGCCGCACCCCGAAGGCGGACGCGTCGCCGGCGTCGACGTGGGTGAGCTCGACCGTCCGCACGTTGAGCTCGTCGGCGACGAGGCTGCGGAAGGGCTCCAGCGCGGCCGCGTCGTCGGCCACCACGGTCAGCTTGGCCAGCGGCAGCCGGACGCGGAGGTTCTCGGCCTTGCGCAGGCCGGAGCCGGTCGAGCAGACCTCGCGGACCCGGTCCATCGCGGCGACCAGGGCGTCGTCGGCGGGCAGCAGCGCGGCGTCCGGCCAGTCGGTCAGGTGCACCGAGCGGCCGCCGGTCAGGCCGCGCCAGATCTCCTCGGTGGTCAGCGGCAGCAGCGGGGCGATCGCCCGGCAGAGCACCTCCAGCACCGTGCGCAGGGTGTCGAACGCGGCGTGCGAGGCGGCGGACCCACCGTCCCAGAACCGCTCGCGGGAGCGCCGGATGTACCAGTTCGAGAGCACCTCGAGGAAGCCGCGGGTGGCGTCGCAGGCGGCGGCCACCTCGAGGCGGTCGAGCTCGGTGGTGAGCGTCTCCACGAGGTCGCGCAGCTTGGCGAGGACGTAGCGGTCGAGGACGTCGTCGGAGTCGTAGCGCTCCTGCGCCTCGTAGCCCCGCCCGGGGCTCGAGGGCGCGCCCGCACCGTCGCCTCCACCGTCGGCCACGTTGGCGTACAGGGAGAAGAAGTACCAGGCGTTCCAGAGCGGGATCATCACCTGCCGGACGCCCTCGCGGATGCCCTGCTCGGTGACGACGAGGTTGCCGCCCCGCAGGATCGGCGACGACATCAGGAACCAGCGCATCGCGTCGGCGCCGTCGCGGTCGAACACCTCGCTGACGTCGGGGTAGTTGCGCAGCGACTTGCTCATCTTCTGCCCGTCGCTGCCCAGCACGATGCCGTGGCTGATGCAGTTCTGGAACGCGGGCCGGTCGAAGAGGGCGGTGGCCAGCACGTGCATCGTGTAGAACCAGCCGCGCGTCTGGCCGATGTACTCGACGATGAAGTCGCCCGGGTAGTGGTGCTCGAACCAGTCGGCGTTCTCGAACGGGTAGTGCACCTGGGCGTAGGGCATCGAGCCCGAGTCGAACCAGACGTCGAGGACGTCCTCGATCCGGCGCATGGTCGAGCGCCCCGTCGGGTCGTCGGGGTTCGGCCGGGTCAGCTGGTCGACGTAGGGCCGGTGCAGGTCGGTCACCTCGACGCCGAAGTCGGCCTCCAGCTCGGCGATGGAGCCGTAGACGTCGACGCGCGGGTGGGCCGGGTCGTCGGACTTCCAGATCGGGATCGGGCTGCCCCAGAAGCGGTTGCGGCTGATCGACCAGTCCCGGGCGCCGGCCAGCCACTTGCCGAACTGGCCGTCCTTGACGTGCTCGGGCACCCAGGTGATCTGGTCGTTGAGCTGGACCATCCGCTCCTTGATCGCGGTCACGGCGACGAACCAGCTGGAGACGGCCTTGTAGATCAGCGGGTTCTTGCAGCGCCAGCAGTGCGGGTAGGGGTGGTCGTAGGTCTCGCGGCGCAGCAGCACCGTGCCCGGGGAGACCGAGCCGGTCGCCGCGCGCAGGTCGTCGATGATCGCCAGGTTGGCGTCGAAGACCTGCAGGCCGGCGTACTCGGGCACCTCGGCGGTGAACCTGCCGGCCGCGTCGACGGGGACGACGACGGCGATCCCGGCCGCGTCGGTGACGGCCTTGTCCTCCTCGCCGAAGGCGGGGGCGATGTGCACGAGGCCGGTGCCGTCCTCGGTGGTCACGTAGTCGGCGGCCAGCACCACGTGGGCGTTCTCGGTGCCGACGAAGTAGCGGAACGGCGGGGTGTAGCGGCGGCCCAGCAGGTCGGCGCCCTTCAGCCGCTCGACGACGTGGTCGGCGGCGTCCTCGCCCAGCTCACGGGCGTAGGCGGCCAGCCGGGACTCGGCGAGGACGTACCGCTCGCTGCGCCCGTCCTCGCCGGTGTGCTCGACGACGACGTAGTCGATGGCCGGGTTGACGGCCATGGCGAGGTTGCTGGGCAGGGTCCAGGGCGTCGTCGTCCAGATCAGCGCCAGCTCGCCGGTCTCCAGCCGGAAGCCGACGGTGACGGCCGGGTCCTGCCGGTTCTGGTAGACCTCGTCGTCCATCCGCAGCTCGTGGCTGGACAGCGGCGTCTCGTCGTTCCAGCAGTAGGGCAGCACCCGCAGGCCCTCGTAGACCAGGCCCTTGTCGTACAGGGTCTTGAGGGCCCAGAGCACGCTCTCCATGTAGGAGATGTCGAGAGTCTTGTAGTCGTGCTCGAAGTCGACCCAGCGCGCCTGGCGGGTGACGTAGGCCTGCCACTCGTCGGTGTAGCGCAGCACCGACTCCCGGCAGGCGTCGTTGAACTTGTCGATGCCCAGCTCGAGGATCTCGTCCTTCGTCTTCAGCCCCAGCTGGCGCATCGACTCCAGCTCGGCGGGCAGGCCGTGGCAGTCCCAGCCGAACCGGCGCTCGACGTGCCGGCCGCGCATCGTCTGGTAGCGCGGCACGATGTCCTTGACGTAGCCGGTCAGCAGGTGGCCGTAGTGCGGCAGGCCGTTCGCGAAGGGCGGGCCGTCGTAGAAGACGAACTCGTTGCTGCCGTTCTCCCCGGCCGGGTTGCGCTCCACGGAGGCCGTGAAGGTGTCGTCGGCCTTCCAGAACGCGAGCACCCGCTCCTCCAGCTCCGGGAACCGCGGGCTCGACGGAATGCTCGTCGACCCTTCGACGGGGTCCGGGGTCGACGGTCCGGTCGTCTGCTTCGGGTAGGTCATCGGGACGTCTCTTCCTCGTGGGCTGCTGCCTGCACGAGGACGACGTCACCGCCGCGGTACCACCTCGCTTGCCGCCCGCCGGTGCACCGGAGGACGACCGCTCTGGGTCGAAGGCGATGACGGGCCCACCCGTCCGGTTCTAGTGAGGCCTGGCGGCCCGTTCTTCCGGAGGCTCACCGGTGATGGCCGGATCACTGCCTGTGCCGCCATTCTAGGCCCGTCGGCCGGGTGGTCGGCCAACGCATTCCGGGCGGGGCGGGAGCGGCGGGAGGACGACACCGGACGAGGCCCGCCGGCCTGCCGTCCTCCCGCAGCTGCGGGCTCAGCCGCCGGGCACCAGCTCCAGCCGGTCCGCCGTCGCGGCCTCCACCGCGGGCCGGGAGCTGACGAAGGGCAGCATCTGGTTGGTCGCCCACAGCTCGGTCTGGTCGTCGTAGTGCTCGGCGAACGCGTGCCCGGAGACCCCGCTCTGGTTGATCCAGCGCGACCCGTCGAGCGCCCCGAGGTCGACCAGCATCCGCATCGTCGGGGCCGTCGTCACCCCGTACCCGAGCAGGTCGTCGTAGCCCAGGGCGTTGACGACGGCCGGGCCGCCGCCCACCGGGTAGTGCCCTCGGTTGAACAGCGCCTCGACCGGGGCGATGCCGCTCTGGCCGAGCGTCAGGCTCTCGAGCCGCACCTGGTGCAGGTGACCCCAGCGCCAGCCGTCGGGGTCGCGGGACATCAGCGAGGTGATCTCGGAGCGGGCGTCGGTCATCGCCGCCAGCAGGATGTCGTCGCGCCGCTCGACCTGCGGGGTCGTGACGTCGTCCCACCAGGCGTTGTCCGGGTCGGCCAGCAGCCTGTCGAGGACGGCGTACCACCGGTCGCCGCCGTGCGGCCACTGGTCCTGCGGCAGCTCGTCGCGGAAGGTGAGCTCGAGCAGGTCGTGCACGACGACGTTGTAGAAGGCGGCGGGCGCGGAGTCGGCCGAGGCGCTGTAGTCCCAGCCGACGAGCGTGCGCTGCCCCTCGGCGACCCACGGGTCGGCCACCCGCACCTTCAGCAGGGCCGGGACGAGAGCGGCGGCGGGCCGCACCGTCTCGTCGTAGAAGATCTGCTCCGCCGCGTCGAGGGTCAGCGGGGGCGCGTCGGCCAGCCGGTCGCGGATCTCCTGGCTCCGCCAGCCGTAGGAGTAGCCGGAGCCGACCGGGTAGGGGTACTGCCGGCCGATGACCTGCTGGTTGGCCGCCACCAGGTAGCCGCTCGGCGGGTTGTAGGTGTAGGGCAGCTGGGCGAACGGGATCCGGCCCGTCCAGTCGTACCGCTCGTCCCAGCCCGGGGACGGCGTCCGGCCGTCGCCCCGGCCCCGGACCGGCAGGTCGCCGGGCAGCTGGTAACCGATGTTCCCGGCGGTGTCGGCGTAGACGAAGTTCTGCGACGGCGCGGACAGCAGCGCCAGCGCGGCCCGGAACTGGCGGAAGTCCTGGGCCCGGTTGAGCCCCAGCAGCGCGTCCATGGTGCGGCCCGGGGTGGAGCCGACCCAGGCGACGGACACGGCGTAGCCCGAGCCGCCCGACTCCCCGCGCTGCGCCCCCACCCGCTGCAGCGCGGCGCTGACGTCGGACAGCAGCGGCCCGTGCCGCGACGAGCGGATCCGCAGGGCGCGCGGCTGGTCCTCGCCGCGGACGCGGATCTCCTCGGTGCGCTGCTCCAGCGGCTCGTACACCGGACCGCGGCGGACCGTGTCGCCCTGGACCTGCTCGAGGTAGAGGTCCTGCACGTCGGCGTAGCTGGTGGTCATCCCCCAGGCGACCGCGCTGTTGTGGCCGATCACCACGCCCGGCACGGCGGCGAGGCTGAAGCCGGAGACGTCGAACGGGCACGCCTTCGACACCGTGCGGCAGTGCAGCCCGACCTGGGCGAAGGTCGAGGGGATGGAGGTGGCCAGGTGCGGGTCGTTGGACAGCAGCGCCTTCCCGCTGGCCGTCCGGGAGCCCGCCACGACGAAGGAGTTGGAGCCGATGCCGCCGGCCCCGTCGGCCGTGCCGAGGACGGCGGGCAGCAGCCGGTCGACCGCGGCCGCACCGGCGAGGGCCGGCTGGGCGGCCTGCAGCTGGGCCCGGGAGAGCCCGGCCGGGGCCGGCCGACCGGAGACCAGCGCCGCGTCCGGGTCGAAGGCCCGTCCGCGGACGTCGCCACGGTCGAGGATCGGGTCGTAGCCCTCCAGCGGGTGCTGCGGGTAGAGCTCGGCGACCCGGCCGGGGCCGAGGGTGGCGCTCAGCAGGCCGCGGGAGGCCTCGTCGTCCTGGTTGGACCCGAGCTGCCAGGCCATCACCTTGAGCCACGCCAGCGAGTCGGCGGCCGTCCACGCCTCCGGGGCACCGCGCAGCCCCTGGACCCCGAGCAAGCGGTACTCGAGGGACAGCTCGGCGGGTGACCGCTCGCGCAGGTAGCCGTTGACCCCGGCCGCGTAGGCGTCCAGGTAGCGGCGGGTCGAGGAGGACAGCAGGCGCAGCTCCTGCTCGGCCACCCGGCGCCAGCCCAGCGTGCGGACGTAGGCGTCCGTGCTCACCTGCGACTCCCCGAACAGCTCGGCCAGCCGACCCGCGGCCAGGTGACGGCGGAAGTCCATCTCGAAGAACCGGTCCTGGGCGGCCACGAAGCCCTGGGCCTCGAAGAGGTCCTCCGGGTTGTCGGCGTAGACGTGCGGGACGCCGCTGGCGTCACGGAGCACCTCGACCGGAGCACCCAGCCCGGGCAGGGTGAGCCGGCCCTCCGTCGTCGGGGTGGACTCGCGGACCAGGCTGACGGCCAGGAAGGGCAGCACGACCAGCGCCAGCACGACGACGATGGCGGGGAACAACAGCCAGCGGGGAAGGCGACGCACCGGCTCAGCCTAGTGACCGCGGCCGTCCCCGCCCTCCCTCCGCAGCCGCGGCCCGCGGGTGCGTTGGCAGTCGTTATGCTGGAGTGCTAAGTGCGTCGTATCGTCACCGGCGCCTGATCCACCTGAGACCGGAGAGAGCACGCTCATGCCTACCTACCAGTACCGGTGCACCGAGTGCGGGCACGACCTCGAGGCCGTGCAGAAGTTCACCGACGCGGCGCTGACCGAGTGCCCGAACTGCGGCGGCTCCCTCCGCAAGGTGTACAACGCGGTCGGCGTCGTCTTCAAGGGCTCGGGCTTCTACCGCACCGACAGCCGCAAGGCCCCGTCCGAGAACGGCTCCTCCGGGGGAGGCAGCAGCTCCACGCCCGCCAAGGAGACCGCCGGCAGCGGCTCGGGCAGCAACGGCTCGGGCAGCAACGGCTCGGGCACCAACGGCTCGGGCCCGCAGGGGACGTCGGCGCTGGCCAAGGAGTCCTCCGGCAGCGGCTCGTCCTCGTCCTCGTCCACACCCAGCAAGGCCGCCAGCTCCTAGGGCTGTGGACGACGCGCACGCCCCGGCGGCGCGTCCCGAGACTGACGGCGTGACCTTCCCGCCGTCCCCGCGCACCCGTCGCCGGCCCGCCGCCCTGACCGGGCCGGGTCGGCGTCACCCCCTCCGCACGCTGCTGCGCGCCGCCTCCTGGCACCGGCGTCCGCTGGCCGCGGTCGCCGCGGCCCTCGCCGTCCTCACGGCGGTCTCGGCCGCCCTGCCCGAGGGCCCGCCCGAGCGCACCGTGCTGGTCGCCGCGCACGAGCTGGCCGGCGGCAGCGTGCTGACGGCGGCCGACCTGCAGCGTCGGCCTCTCCGGGCCGCCGACCTGCCCGCCGGCGCCCTCACGGCGGCGGAGCAGGCGGTCGGCCGCGCGGTCAGCGCACCGGTCGCCCAGGGTCAGGTGCTGACGCCGCTGGCCCTGGTCGCTCCCCGGGCCGGACCGGCGTCCGGACGGGTGGTGGCGCCGGTCCGGCTCTCCGACCCCGGCCTGGTGACCCTGCTGCGGCCCGGGGACGTGGTCGACCTGGTCGGCACGGACGAGCAGGGCGGCGGCGCGTCCGTCGTCGCCCGGAGCGCCCGGGTGGTGACCGTGCCGCACGTGGACGAGGAGACCGCGACCGGCAGTGACGGAGGTCTCGTGCTGGTCGAGGTGCCGACGGGCACCGCGACGGCGCTCGCCCGGGCGGCGGTGGCGGGTCCGCTGACCCTGACCTGGCACTGACCGCAGTCCCGCCCGCCCCGGCGTCGCCCTGCTACCGTCCGGCGTCCCAGCCCGATCACCGAACTCGCCGGAGGAAGCACGATGCTGCAGGGATTCAAGGAGTTCCTCCTGCGGGGGAACCTCATCGAGCTGGCGGTGGCCTTCATCATGGGCACCGTCTTCGCCGCGGTCGTCCAGGCGTTCACCAGCATCGTCCTCGACCTGCTGGGTCTGGTCGTGCGGGTGGAGGGGCTCAGCGACGTCGCCGTGCGCGGCATCAACGTCGGCAACTTCCTGACCGCGCTGATCACCTTCGTCCTCACCGCGGCCGTGCTGTACTTCGCCGTCGTCGTCCCCTACAACCGGTTCAGCCGGGTCCGCAAGGCCGACGAGCCCGAGCAGGCCGCGTCCACCGAGGACCTGCTGGCCGAGATCCGCGACCTGCTCCGGGCGCAGAACCGGGGCTGACGCAGAACCGGCCGCCGCTCCGCCTCAGACGCCGTGGTGGGGCGGCACGTCCTGCAGCAGGCGGCGCTCGTCGGCGGTGAGCGGTCGCTCGCCGGCAACCACGGTCGGCGACGGCCCGGTCAGCCGGCGGCGGAGCTCCGCCAGCGCCGCCCCCAGCTGGGCCGCACCCAGACCCTCGGCGAGGTCGGCCGGCAGCGGGTGGGCCCGGGTCAGCTCGGCGACGTCGACCTCCGCGCCCAGGCGCGGGCGCAGCAGCGCGGTCAGGGCGTCGAGGTCGGGACGGGGCTGGCGCCCGAGGTCGTCGAAGCGGACACCGGTCACGGCGTAGGCCAGCGCCTCGTGCCAGGCGGGCACGTGCTGGTCGTCCATGACACCTCCGGCTGGTCGAGAGCCACCCATGGTCGCAGACCGGGCGGAGGCCCGTCGTGACGGGCGTCGCACGGACGGAGGAATAGCCAAACTAATTGAACGTTGAATCAACCGTGACCGACCTCGATGTGAACGCCGCCGACCTGAACGCCTTCGAGCAGGAGTTCGACGCCCCGCTCGCCGTCCCGGCGGGGGTCGCCGACCAGCTCTTCCGACAGGCGGCCACCGCCTACCGCTTCTCCGACCAGCCCGTCACCGACGCCCAGGTGCGCGCCGTGCACGACCTCCTCAAGTGGGGTCCGACGGCGATGAACACCCAGCCCCTCCGGATGGTGCTCGTCCGCTCCCCCGAGGCTCGGGCGCGTCTGGTCGAGCACATGGCCGGCGGCAACAAGGAGCGGACCGGCGCGGCCCCCCTGGTGGCGCTGCTGGCCGCCGACGTCGACTTCCACGACGAGCTGGACCGTGTCTTCCCCGTCTACCCGAACGCGAAGGCCGGGTTCGCCGACGAGGCCGGTCGCGCCGCCGCGGCCCACACCAACGCCGTGCTGCAGGCGGGCTACTTCATCCTGGCCGTCCGCGCCGCGGGCCTGGCCGCCGGTCCGATGGGCGGCTTCGACGCCGACGCCGTCAGCCGGGAGTTCTTCCCCGACGGCCGCCACCGCGTCTTCATGGTGGTCAACCTGGGCCACCCCTCGGCGGAGTCCTACCGCCCGCGCCAGCCGCGGCTGGGCTACGACGAGGTCGTCACCACCGTCTGACCACGACGGGCACGGGGGCCCGCACCCCTGGGGGTGCGGGCCCCCGTCGACCGCGGCCAGCCGGCGCTGGTCCGCTCAGCCCTGCAGCACGGTCCCGGCGGGCACGGTGCGCGGCCCGCCCTCGTCGGGCAGCCGTCCGGCGCCGACGACGGTGACGTCGGCCTCGAAGGTCCAGTCCCCCTCGACGGCCAGGCCGCTGGCCCGCCGGAGCGACGGGGCGCCGGCCGGGAAGCGCGCGTCGAAGGCCGAGATCGTCTTGTAGTGGTCGCCGGCCAGGTCGACCAGTGGCGCCGGGTCGGTCACCCGCACCAGGTGGCCCGCGTCGTCGACCTCGTAGACGTCGGAGCGCAGCAGCAGCAGGTCATTCGTCGTCTTGACCGGCAGGAAGCGCTCGCGGCCGACACCGATCGCCGTCGCGCCGTCGAAGACCTCGACCGCCGCACCCATCGCGCACTCGATCTGGACCACCGGCGTCGAGGTCGGGTCGGCGGGGTCGACCGTCTTCTCGTTCTTGATCAGCGGCAGGCCCAGCACCGACCCCCGCTCCTTGAGGGTGCGGGAGAGCACCTGGAGGTCGAACCACAGGTTGTTGGTGTGGAAGTACGGGTGCCGGTGCTCGTCGGTGAAGTAGTGCATCTCCTCCTTGGCCGTCTGCGCGGTGTCGCGCAGGATCAGCTGGCGGTCCGCCTTGCGGACGGCCAGGTGACCGCCCTTGCGGTCCGCCGCCGTCCGACGGCAGATCTCGGCCGCGTAGGGGGCACCGCTGGCGGCGAACCAGCCGGCGATGGTGGCGTCGGGGGCAGCGCCCAGGTTGTCGGAGTTGGAGACGGAGGCGTAGCGGTAGCCCAGCGCCAGCAGCCGGTCCAGGAGACCGGACGCCTCCAGCGCCGGGTAGAGGTCGCCGTGCCCGGGCGGGCACCACTCAAGCGTCGGGTCCGCCGGCCACGCGACCGGCGTCAGGTCGTCGGCGCGCAGCCGGGGCTCCTGGCTCTGCAGGAAGTCGAGGTCGAGGCCCTCGACGGCGAGGTCGTCGTAGCCGGCCAGGGCGGCGAGGGTGTCCTCGCGGGTGCGGAAGCTGTTCATGAAGACCAGCGGCAGGGTGGCGCCGGAGCTGGCGCGGGCGGCGCGGACCTGGTCGACGATGAGGTCGAGGAAGCTCTTGCCGTCCCGGACGGTCAGCAGGGACTTGGCGCGGTCCAGCCCCATCGACGTGCCGAGCCCGCCGTTGAGCTTGATGATCACGGTGGCGGCGAGGGCGGACCGGGCCTCCTCGTCGCTGATCGTGACGTCGCTGAGCAGGTCGGGGTCCTCCAGCGGGTCGATGCTGTCCTCGGAGATGACGCCGCTGACGCCCTCCTCGAGCTGGTGGTAGTAGTGGCTGAAGACCTCGATGGCCTGCGGGTTCACCCCGGCGGCGACCATCTTGTCCTGGGCCTGCTGCAGTCCCTGTGCGCTCATGCCCCTGATCCTAGGGAGGTGCCGCCGGGGCGAGCGGCCCGGGACGGCGGCGGAGCGGACGGCGCTACTTCTTCTTCGCGGGCGGCTTCGGGGTCACCGCGGCCAGCACGGCCCGGGTGGCCTTCGTGATCTGCGCCTGCGCCGCCGCCCGGTCGCCCGTGGGCGTCCCGTCGCCCGGCTGGTCGCCGTAGTCGCCGAACCAGCTGTGCACCGCGCCGGGCACCACCACGTAGGTGGTGTCGGGCGGCAGGTCGTCCTTGGCCGCGTCGATCGTGGCCGGGGTGCTCAGGCCGTCCCGCTCGCCCGCCACCGACGTGACGCGGAGGTCGGGGCGCTCCAGCCGACGCGCCGGGTAGGACGCCCACAGCACGAGCCCCGCCACCCGGGCGTCGCCGACCGTCGGGGTGCCGTCGGCGAAGGAGGCGGCGGTGACGCCACCGAGCGAGTGCCCGGCGACCACCCACTGGGCGATCTCGGGGTGGGCGGCCATCACCCGCTCCGGGTGGCCCGCGTCGACGAAGGACACCCCGAACGGCTCCTTGAGGACGGTGACGAGGTAGCCCGCCCGGGCCAGCGGTCGCAGGACGTTGGCGTAGGCGCGGGGGTCGACGCGGGCGCCGGGCACGAAGACCAGCCCGGTGGTGGGCCGGACCACCTGGTCGTCGTCGTCCCGGGCGGTCGAGGCCATCTCGAACCAGGTCAGCCGGTCCGACACCCGGACGTCACCCCCGGAGCGCATGGCCGCGACGGCGACGGGCGAGGCGGGGAACGGTCGCGACCAGGCGAGGGCGCCCACCAGCAGCACGCAGACGAACAGCGCCGGCACGGCGAGGGCGATCCGTCGGCTGGCCCGCCGGGCCCGCTGCCGCTCGGTGCGGGGGCGGGTCTCGTCGTCCTCGGAGCGGTCCCCGAGCACCAGGCTGGCGAAGGCCCAGGCCAGGGCGACGAAACCGAGCAGTCCGCAGCCGATGGTGAGCCCGAGCATCAGCGGGTGGCCCATCAGCACCGGCTGCCAGCGCGTCCAGCCGAGCCAGACCGGGACGGCGACCATCGCGGCCCCGACCACCAGCCAGACCGTCGCGAGCACGCGTCGGCTGAGGACCCCCGTCTTGGCCATGCCGGGAAGTGTAGGGCGGCGGCGCACGTTCCCCGGCCGTCGCGGCGGGCTCAGCCGGCCAGGTCGGCGACCGTGCCGGCGTAGGCGGTGACCAGCGCGTCGGCGTCGAGGAAGGCGCTGAACCCGTGGTCCCCCGCACCCATCGCGACCCGTCGACCGGCCAGCCGGGTGTCGACCCAGAGCGGCCAGGCCGTGGTGCTGCCCACCGGCGTGATCGTCCCCCGGGCGTAGCCCGTGGCGGCCAGGGCCTCGGCGGCGTCGGGCAGCGTCAGCTTGTTCACCCCGACCAGGGCACGGAACTTCGGCCACGCCAGCTGGGTGTCGCCGGGCAGCACGGCGAACAGGTAGCTGCCGTCGGAGCGGCGCAGCACCAGCGTCTTGGCGATGTCGGCCGGGGTGATCCCGAGCAGCCCGGCCGCCTCCTCCAGGCTGCGGGCCGCCGGCCGGGGCCGCACCTCCACGGCGAGGCCGCGCTCGGCCGCCCCCGCCAGCATCCGTCCGACGCCGGCGGGCCAGGTCTGCTGCGGCTCGGTCACGGCTCCATCGTGCCGGATGCCGCGCTGTCGCGCCGTGAGCCCGTCCGCTTCCCCATCAGCCCGTCGAAGGGCTCATCCCAGCTGGAACGATCGGCGGGACAGCCCCATCATGTAGCCGTCGATGGTGGTGAGGGCCGACGCGGGCGGGGCGGAGGCGGCGCCGAAGGTGACGAACATCGGGATGAAGTGCTCGACCGTCGGGTGGCACCAGGGCATGCCGGGCGCGTGGTCGCGGAAGCCGGCGAGCCCGTCGACGTCGCCCGCCGCCAGCAGCTCGGCCGCCCACTGGTCGAAGTCGGAGGACCAGGTGGGCACCTCCCCGGCGGCGTTGGCGCGGGTCAGGAACGGCAGCCCGTGCGTGGTGAAACCCGATCCGATGACCAGCACGCCCTCCTCGCGCAGGGCGCGGAGACGGCCGCCGAGGGCCAGCAGGTCGCCCGGGTCCTCCGTGGGCAGGCTCAGCTGCAGGACGGGCACGTCGGCCAGCGGGTACATCACCATCAGCGGCACCCAGGCGCCGTGGTCCAGGCCGCGCTCGGCGTGCTCGTGCACCGGGGTCGCGTCACCCATCACCGCGTGCACCCGCGACGCCAGCGCCGAGGCGTCGGGCGTCGGGTAGGTCAGCGCGTAGTAGCGGGGGTGGAAGCCGCCGAAGTCGTAGACCAGCGGGGCGGCCGCCACGCTCGAGGACAGCGAGAGCGGGGCGGACTCCCAGTGCGCGCTGACGATGAGGATCGAGCGCGGCTTGGGCATCGAGAGCGACCACGCCAGCAGCTTGGCCATCCACTCCGGGTCGTCCAGCAGCGGCGGGGCGCCGTGGCTGAGGAACAGCGAGGGCAGCGGCCCGTCCTCCGGCTGCCACAGCGGCTGACGGCGGCTGGCGGCCACCGCCCCGGGCAGGAACGCGTCGTAGGCACCGGCGGGGACGCCGCGTTCGAACAGGGAGGTCATGGTCGGCTCTCGGTCGCAGGATCAGCACCGTCTGGCGCTGCACCGAGTGTACGAGGAATGAGTTGAATTATCAAGTGAAGCCGCCACTGCTACGGTCGTCCGGTGCCGTGGATCGAGGTTCACCCGGCCGGGCCGGAGAACGAGCACGCCCTCGCCACGCTGGAGAACGCGGCCTGGGCGCTGGAGCTGCGCGCGCGGCCGCGGACCGGCGTCGACGAGCCCTTCTTCGGGCCCCACCGGCAACCCGGCGACGTCCTCGTCGCGGTCGAGGAGCCGGACGGGGTGATCCTCGGCCACGTCGACCTCGACCGCCAGTTCACGGCACCCAGCAACGCCCACGTCCTCCGGCTGCTGAACCTGCTGGTCTCACCCGCCGCGCGCGGCCAGGGCATCGGGGCGAAGCTCCTCGCCGCCGCCGTGGAGGAGGCCCGCGTCCGCGGCGCCCGCAAGGTGGAGGTCCGCGCCCTGGCCACCAACGCCACGGCCGTCGACCTCTACACGCGCGCCGGCTTCGCCGAGGAGGCCCGCTTCCACCACGAGTTCGCCCTGCCCGACGGCCGGCTGGTCGACGACGTGTGGTTCGCCCGCTGGATCGGCTGAGCGGCGACGCGTGAGAACCCGCTCCCTGCTGACCTGCCTGCTGGTCGTCGTCGTCCTCCTCACCGCCGGCTCGTGCCGCAGCGGCGCCGGTGCACCCGCACCGTCGGCGACACGGACGGTGGGGGTGCTCGACCAGTGGCGAGCCGCGCTGGCCGGCCGGGCGTCCGAACCCGCCGTCTGGTACTCGATCGGGGAGTCCCTCGCCGAGGGCCAGGGCGCCTCGACCGTGGAGAGCCGCTGGTTCACCCAGGTCTCCGACGCGCTGCACGCCGCCGACCCGGGCGGCGGCCGCGCCGACTACGTCCCCGCCCGCCAGCGGGTCTACGGCCCGGACTCCCCCTGGGGCAACCGCTACAGCGCCTCCGAGGGCACGCTGGTCATGCGCGACGGCTCGGCGGAGGCGGGCTACGGCTTCGCCGACCTCGGCCACAAGGCCCTGGAGATGGCGCCGGGAGCCAGCCTGACGTTCTCGGTGACCGGCACGTCGGTCGACCTGTGCTGGGTCGGGGCCCCGCTGGCCGGCACCTTCAGCTACACCGTGGACGGTGGGCCGCCGGTCAGCGTCTCCACCACCACGGAGACGCCGGCCCCCGCCAGCCGGACCCGAGCCACCTTCGCGACCGGGGGCGACCACACGGTCGTCGTCACCGCCGCCTCGGACGTGGTGTTCGCCGGCCTGATGGTCTACGACGGCGGGGAGACCTCGGGCATCACGACCGTCGACGGCGCCTGGTCCTCGGCCACCCTGGCGGTGCCGTTCCTCACCGACCTCGAGGGCTGGCGGCAGACGACGAGCACCCTGGCGCCGGACCTGGTGACCATCGAGCTGGGCGGCAACGACGTGCTGCAGGGGACGGACCCGGCCACGTTCCGCCAGCAGGCGCAGAGCCTGGTCGACATGCTGATGTCGCTGCCCACCCCGCCGTCGATCTACTGGGTGTTCCCCTACCAGTTCTCCCCGACGCTGGACAACGCCGACCAGATGGGCACCTACCAGGACCAGATCGCGCAGCTCGTCGCCGCCAACCCCTCGGTCGGGCTGCTCTCGCTGCGGGACCAGATGCCCGCCGCCACCGCCGCGGGGGGCGGGCTCTACGCCTCCGACGGGCTGCACCCGAACGACGCCGGCCAGCGCGTGATCGCCGGGCTCGTCGGGGCCGTCGTGACCGCACCGCTGGCCGGCACGGCGTCGCCGTCACCGTCCCCCTCACCGACCCGGTGACCGGCTGACCGCCAGGCTGCTGAGCACGGAGCAGGCGACGGTCAGCCCAGGTCTGCGTCCATGACGACCGTCCCGCCGGGGTCGGTCACCAGGAGCTGGCGCGTCTCGTCGACGGGGACGGCGGCGTTGACGCTGCACCGGACCGCGTCCGCGCCGGTGCCGAGGAAGCTCCCCGCGCTCACCCGCGACCCGTCGTCGCGCACGAAGGTGACGGCGTAGCTCTGGCCGCGGTCCAGCCCCGCGGCCTCGAGCTTCAGCTCGGTGCCCCAGGTGTGCCGGACCAGGCCGGCGTCGGCGGTGAGGCCCGGCGCGTCGAGCCTCAGGTCGACGGCGATCACGGGTGGCTGGTCCCGGGACCCGGCGAACCAGGCGCCCGCCCCGAACGCCGCGGCCACGCTCGCCGCCACCAGGACGGCCCCGGCCACCCGCCGCCGCACCGACCGGCGGGCCGCGGCCCGCCGCCGGGCGCCGACCGCCGCGATCACCTCGCCCTCCAGCGCGGCGGGCGGGTCGGCGGCGTCGGCGAGGCTGGGGTCCAGCTGCTGCAGCGCCGCGACGACGGGCTCGAGGGCCGCCACCTCGGCGCGGCAGTCCGCGCAGCCGGCCAGGTGGACCTCGACCCGCTGGCGCTCCCCCGGGGCCAGCTGGCCGAGCACGTGCGCACCCAGGAGCTCGCGGAGCGCGGCGTGCCCACCGTCTCCGAGGTGCCCGCCGGTGCGGTCCTGGTCCGTCACAGCGACACCCCCATCTCCTCCATGGCGACCCGGAGCGCCTTGAGCGCGTAGAACGCCCGGCTGCGCAGCGTCCCCGCCGCCACGCCGCTCGTCGTCGCCAGCTCGTCGTAGCTGCGTCCCCGCAGGTAGGTCTCCACGATCACCTCTCGATGTTCTGGGCTGAGCCGCCCCAGCGCCTGCACGACCAGGGTGCGGTCCAGCACCTGCTCCGTCGGGTCCGCCGCCGGACGCAGCTCCTCCTCCGCCGCCGCCCCGTCGGTCGCGACGGGCGCGAAGGAACCCTTGGTGCGCCGCCGGTGCAGGTCGATCATCACGTTGCGCGCGATGGCGAACAGCCAGACGCGCAGGCTGGCCAGGGCCGGGTCGTAGCGGTGCGCCGACTGCCAGGCCCGCAGGAACGTCTCCTGGACCGCGTCCTGCGCCAGCCCGGGGTCGCCGAGCCCGCGCAGCGCGAACCGGTAGAGCTCGCGTCCGTGAGCGGCGTAGGCGGCGCGCAGCCCGCTGTCGGCCGAGAGGTCGCCACCCCGCTGCACCGCACCCCTCCCGCTCCGGTTCCCGTCCGGGTGGCTACGCAGCCACCAGCACCGGCGTTCAGCAGGAGTTCGGAGCCCGGCGGTGAGCGGGCGGGCGGCTCGCGGCCCCGACGTTCAACGCCCGCCGTCCCGGCCGCGTAGACACCGGCGTCGCCACCGGTGACGCCCCGCCCGGGTCCGGGCGCACGAGAGGAACTGTCCGATGAGGATTCGCAGAGCTGCCATCGCCGTCGCCGCCGTCACCGCCGCCGCCGTGGGGGTGCCGCTCAGCGCCGCCGCCACCGGGTCGGGCGGGCCGGACGCGGTCGGCCTCGCCCGCGGGGGCACGGCGCTGGTGAAGTTCGACACCGACCGCCCGGGGAAGGCCCGCTCGATCGGCCCGGTGCGCGGGCTGGCCGGGGACACGAAGCTGGTCGGGATCGACCGGCGGGTGCAGAACGGCAAGCTGTACGGCGTCGGTGACCGGGGCGGGATCTACACCCTGTCCACCCGCTCCGGGAAGGCGACCGCGGCCGGCCGGCTCAGCGTCACCCCCTCGGGCACGTCGTTCGGCGTCGACTTCAACCCGGCCGCCAACGCCCTGCGGGTGGTCAGCGACACCGGCCAGAACCTGCGCCAGCCCTTCGGCACCGGGGACGCCCCCAGCGCGGCCACGGTCGTCGACGGCGCGCTCAACTACCTCGCGGTGCCGGCGACCGGCGTCGCGGGGGCCGCCTACACGAACAACGACCTGGCCGCGGACACGGCGACGTCGCTGTTCGACCTCGACACCGCGCTCGACCAGGTGGCGCTGCAGTCCCCGGCCAACTCCGGGTCGCTGGCCGCCACCGGCAAGCTCGGGGTGGACGCCGGGGCGGACGTCGGGTTCGACGTCCGCAGCACCGTCGAGCGGGGCACCACCGTCGCCAACACCGGCTTTGCCGTGCTGAGCGTCGGCCACCGCTCCGGCCTGTACCGGGTCGACCTGCTCACCGGTGACGTCGTGGGCCAGGGCTGGTTCCGGGGCACGGTCACCGACCTGGCCGTCGACCTCGACCGCTGATCCGGCGGGACGGCTCGCCCCTCCCGCGGGGCGAGCCGTCCCTCGCCCGGGCCGTCAGCGGCGGCTCGCCCGGGTGATCGCGACGACACCCTTGGCCGGCACGGTGACCGTGGCGAAGCCGGTGCTGCCGACGGTCACGACGGTGCCCGTGCAGGCACCCGCGCTCGGAGCGCCACCCACCACGTCGCAGTAGCGACCGCCCGGGAGCCCGGTCTGCACGCGGACCTGCTTCGCGGCCGCGCCGTTGTTCAGCGCGACCCAGCCGCGGTTGCCCTTGCTGAACGCGACGACGTTGGCGTCGTCGGACCAGAAGTTGGCCCGCTTCGCCTTCCCGACGTAGTCGTGCCAGCCCACCATGGCGACGATGCCCGGGTTGCGGTGGTCGCACGTCCAGCCCTGGCCGCAGACGGTGTCGGTGACCCGGCCGTCGGGCCGCGCGGGCGGGGAGGCGTCGGCCTGCTCCCAGGTGAAGCTGGAGTACACCTGCGGGGACCCGTAGCCCTGCGCCAGCAGCCACTGGTTCGCCAGGATGAACGTGGGGCCGTCCTGGGAGCTCAGGTAGTCGTTCCGGTTGCGCTCGCTGTCGTGGTTGGTCACGAAGGAGAGGGTCTTCGCGCCCGGCGTCAGCCCCGCCTCCGGGCCGAAGACCTCGAGCGAGGACAGGCTGCCGACGTTCCCGGTGCCGGTGTAGCTCTTGAACGCCTGCTGCATCTGCCGGGCGCCGTCGACGCCGAGCACGTCGCCGGAGCGCAGGTAGGCCTCGGGCCGCAGGACACCGGGGCCCCCGGGCAGCACCTCCAGCACCCAGTAGGGCCTGACGCCGTCCGCCGTCCGGTTCAGTCGGGCGTAGATGGCGTCGAGGTCCCGCTGCGGCATGTGCTTGGCCGCGTCCACGCGGAACCCGGACACGCCGTAGCGGATCAGCTTGTTGAGGTAGCCGGCCAGCTCGGCCTGCACGTCGTCGGTCCCGGTGCGCAGGTCCTCCAGGCCGACGAGGTTGCAGTTCCACACCTGCGCCTTGGCGTTGAAGTCCTGGATGCCGCCGTCGCTGGAGGGGCACTCACCCGACGGGGCGTGGAAGTCGCCCTTGTCGTAGGTCCCCGCGTAGGTGTAGGGCTGGTAGTCGACCCCGCCGTAGGAGGTGCTCCCCTGGCCGGTCGTGTGGTTGATGACCGCGTCGACGTAGACCTTCACGCCCGCCTTGCGGCAGGCCTTCACCATCTTCTTGAACTGCGCCTCGGTGCCCATCCGGCTGGTGAGGTCGTAGCTGACGGCCTGGTAGACCTCCCACCACGGGTGCAGCACCGTGTCGGAGCCGTTGCCGAGCGCCGTGCGCTTGAGCGAGTTCTGCGGCGGCGCGACCTGGACGCCGTCGTAGCCGGCCGGGCCCAGCACGTCCGTGCACTCTCGTGCGATCGACGGCCAGTTCCACTCCCACAGGCTGACGGTGACGCCGGGCTCCTGGGTGCTGCGGCCGCGCGCGACCGCGCCGTCGGCGGTGGGCACGGCCAGAGCCAGCGAGGCGGCCAGGGCGGCGGCGGCCAGCGCCGCCGTCCGGCGGAGGAACGGCCGGGTGCGGCCTCGGCTGCGGGGTGAGTCCATGGGCCCTCCTGGGCAACGGGTCGAGGCGTCGTCGACTCCCCCGACCGATCGAGTGACGTGGCTCACCTTCGCAGACGCCGCTGACACCGGGAACGGGGCGGACCCCGCACGGAGCGCTCGCCGCCGCGCACTTATGTGCTGCTCGTCACCGCGGCCAGGCGGGCCGACCGGCGGGCGCTCGCCACGAGGCGGCAGACCTTGTTACGGTCGGCCGCGACTGGTGCCCGAACGGGCGTGCACCGGCTGACCTGCTGGGAGAAACACCATGTCCGCACTTCGACGCAGGGTCGGCGCGACGGCGCTCGCCTGCCTGGGACTCGGATCGGCGGTGGCCCTGGTGGCCCCCGGTCCGCTCGCCCCGACCGCTGCCGCGGCACCCGCGGCCGCCAACGACTTCAACGGCGACGGCTACGCCGACCTCGCCGTCGGCGTCCCTCTCGAGGACGTCGGCACCACCGCCGACGCCGGGGCCGTCCAGGTCTTCTACGGTGCCGCCGGGGGCCTCAGCGGCACCCGCAGCCTGGTGCTGCACCAGAACGTCAACGGGGTGGCCGACACCGCCGAGCGTGGCGACCGCTTCGGTTCCGCCGTCGCCATGGGCGACCTCAACGGGGACGGCTTCGGCGACCTCGCCGTCGGCGTCCCGCTCGAGGACGTCGGCACGCGCGTCGACGCCGGCGCGGTCCAGGTCTTCTACGGCTCCTCGACCGGCCTGCAGCCCACCCGGAACCAGTTCCTGACCCAGGACAGCGCGGGGGCCCTGGACGTGGCCGAGGCCGGTGACCGCTTCGGCGGCGCGGTCGCGGTCGGCGACGTGGCCGGCAGCACGATCGCGGACCTCGCCGTCGGTGTGCCGTTGGAGGACGTGGGGCGGATCCGCGACGCGGGTGCCGTCCACCTGCTCCGCGGCTCCCGGAGCGGCGTCACCACCACCAACGACCAGCTGGTGCACCAGAACAGCGCCGGCGCGAACGACGTGGCCGAGACCGGCGACCACTTCGGTCAGGCGCTCGCGGTGGGCGACGTCTCCGGCAGCACCAAGCGCGACCTCGTCGTCGGGATCCCCTACGAGAACGTGGGCCGGGTCGCCGACGCGGGCGCGGTCCACGTGCTGCGCGGCACCGGGGGCGCCCTCAGCACGGCCGGTGACCAGGTGATCAGCCAGAACACCAAGAACGTGGCCGACAAGGCCGAGACGGGCGACCGCTTCGGCTGGTCGCTCGCCGTGGCCGACCTGGCCGGCAACAGCAAGGCCGACCTCGCCGTCGGCGTCCCGCGGGAGAACGTCGGCTCGATCTCCGACGCGGGGGCCGTGCACCTGCTCCGCGGCGGCACCGGCGGCGTCAGCGCCTCCGGCGACCAGCTGGTCAGCCAGAACACCCGGGGCGTGGCCGACGTGTCCGAGAAGAGCGACCTGTTCGGCTACTCCGTGACCGCGGCCAACCTCGCCGGGTCCGGCAAGGCCGACCTCGCCGTCGGCGTGCCGCTGGAGAACGTCGTCGGCCAGACCGACGCCGGCGCCGTCGCCGTCTTCGAGGGCTCGACGCCGGGGCTGCGCACCGCGGACGACAAGCTGATCCACCAGAGCAACCGCGGGTCGGACGCCGCCGCCGAGAAGGGCGACCAGTTCGGCGCGGCCCTGGCCTCGGCCAACCTCGTCGGCTCCGGCTACGCCGACCTCGCGGTGGGGGTGCCGAACGAGAACGTCGGGGCGGCCCCCGACGGCGGGTCGGTCCAGGTGTTCCGCGGGGCCACGAACGGGGTCACCATCAGCGGTGACCAGGTGGTCACGCAGAGCATCACCGGTGCGCCGAGCGCCGCCGAGCGCTCGGACCGCTTCGGGTCCGCCGTCACCGCTCGCTGAACCACCCGGGCGGCGCGGCACCTGCGGGTGCCGCGCCGTTCGTCTGCCCGGACCCGTCAGCGGGTCGGGGTGCCGCGGCTCGCGCGCCCGGCGTCAGCCGCGTCCGGCCGGGCGACCGCGCAGCAGGCCCTCGACGACGTCCGCGAGCTCCGGCGCGGGGCGCCGGCCGTCGAGCTCCAGCGTCGCCCCCGCGCGCAGCAGCGGCTCCACGGTCTCGAGGTGGTCGAGGATCGCGGCCCGTTGCTCCGGCGTCCGCCCGTAGGGGTTGGTGGTCCGCGCCGCGACCCGGGCGAGCAGGACCTCGGCCGGCGCGCTCAGCAGCACGACGTGGGCGAAGCGGTCGTAGAACCGCCCCTGGTTGTCGGCCGTGCCGACGACCAGGAGGTCGGCGTGGGAGGCCAGCAGGGTCGCCATCCGGCTCTCGTCCCAGCCGCCGTCGGGTCGGTGCCAGCCCTCGTCGTCGGTCTCGACCGTCCGGCACCCGCGCCGCTCGACCTCGGCCCGGAGCGTGCTCTTGCCCGTCCCGGACATCCCCGTCAGCAGCACGCGCGGCACCCGGCCAACCTAGCGGTGCTGCGGGACCCGGAGCGCTGGGCGGTTCAGGAGCGGCGGTAGGTCTCCACCACGACCCCGGTCTCGAAGGTGCGGGTGCCGGCCGGGGTCAGCCCGGCCGGGCGGAACGGCCCGGCGAACAGGGGCACGCCGGTCCCGATGACGACCGGGTTCCGCTTGACGAGGAGGACGTCGACCTCGTCGCGGAGGCACCCCGCCAGCTCTCCGCCGCCGGCCAGCCACAGTCCGGCCCCGTCCTGCTGCTTGAGCCGCCGCACCACCGCGACCGGGTCCTCGGCGACGACCTCGACGTCCTCGGTCGACCGGTCCAGGCTGCGCGAGAACACGAGCTGCCGCAGGTGCGGGTAGGGGCTCCGGATCCCGAGGGCCAGCCCCGGCTCGTAGGTGCGCCGGCCCATCAGCACGGTGTCGAACTGCCGTGACGGCGTGTCGGTGAGACCGAGCGGCCCGCGGGCGTGGGCCGGCAGCGTCTCGGGGTACTCGGCCATGATCCAGGCGGCGGAGTCGCCCTCGAAGCCGAAGAAGTCGAACTCCCCCGCCGGCCCGGCGATGAAGCCGTCGACGGTCGCGGCCACGTAGTAGGTGAGGGTGCGCACCCGGTGACCCTAGGCCGTCCCGCCCTGGCCCGCGGCCGGGTCGAAGCCGAGCCCGGCCAGCACGCCCGTGCCGTCCTCGACGGCGGCGACCGCCAGCAGCACGTGCTCGGTGCCGACCCGGGCGGCGCCCAGCTCCTCGGCCCGGCCGAAGGACTGCTCCAGGGCGCGCTTGGCGTGCGCGTCGAACGGGATCAGCGCGGGGACCGCGGCCGCCGGCTCGGGCAGGGTCTTGCGCGCGGTGGCCCGGACGACGTCGAGGTCGAGCCCCTGCCCGGTGACGCGCTGCGCCGCGCTGCCGCTCGGGTCCGCGAGCAGGCCGAGCAGCAGGTGCGCGACGGTGATCCGGTCGTGGCCGGCCGTCCGTGCCTCCTCCTGGGAGGCCACGACCGCGAGCCGCGCCCCCTCGGTGAAGGCGCTGAAGCCGGCGCTGGGGTCGGGCGCTCCCCCGGCCTTGGCGGTGAACCGCTTCTGCACGGCCTGCTTGGAGACGCCCATGCTGGCACCGATGTCGGTCCAGGAGGCGCCGCTGCGGCGGGCCTGGTCGACGAAGTGGCCGATCAGGGCGTCGGCGACGTCGTCGAGGTGGCTGCCGAGCGCGACGGCCTGCTGCAGCCGCTCCAGCGGGTCGGGGTGGGCGTGGGCGACGGCGGCGATGAGGTCGTCCAGCCGGACGGCGGCGGTGGTCATGCGTCAACCCTAGGTTGACGACCGCTTCTCCGTCAACCCCAGGTTGACGCCCCGGCTCAGGGCTCGATCAGGTCCGCCGAAGCCCCCGCGTGGTCCCTTGCGGTGACGGTCCGGTCGGAGGAGGGTGCGACCCGTGGACGACACCGGTGCCGACGCCCTGCTCGACTTCTCGCTGGCGGGGAAGGTCGCCGTCGTCACCGGCGGGGCCTCGGGCATCGGGTCCGCCGTCGTCGACGCGTTCGCGGCGAAGGGCGCGACGGTCGTCGTCCTCGACCGCGACCTGGACGCGGCCCGGCGCAAGGTGTCCGACGGGTCCGCCGCGACGGCGCTGGCCTGCGACGTCAGCGAGGAGAGCTCGGTGACGGCGGCGGTCAGCGCCGTCGCCGACCAGCACGAGCGGGTCGACGTGCTGGTCAACAGCGCGGGCCTGGCGGTGCTCGCGCCCGCCGAGGAGCTGGGCATGGAGGCCTGGGACCGGACGATGACGGTCAACCTCCGCGGCGCGTTCCTGGTCAGCCAGCACGTCGGCCGGCTGATGCTGGCCCGCGGCCGGGGCACGGTGATCAGCATCGCCTCCCAGGCGGCGACGGTGGCGCTGCCGGGCCACGTCGCCTACTGCGCCTCCAAGTTCGGCCTGGTCGGGATGACCAGGGTCCTGGCGTCGGAGTGGGCCGGCCGGGGTGTCACGGCCAACACCATCAGCCCGACGGTGGTGCTCACCGACCTCGGGCGCGCGGCCTGGGACAACCCCGAGGGCGAGGCGCTGAAGGCCGACATCCCGGTCGGCCGCTTCGCCCTCCCCGAGGAGATCGCCGCCGCCGCGGTCTACCTCGCCAGCGACGCCGCGGCCATGGTGAACGGCGCCGACCTGCTGGTCGACGGCGGCTACACGATCCGCTGACCCGCGCCCCTGCGTGGGCCGGCGCCGGACGGGTAGGAGCACGGCATGACCGAGAACAGCGCCGACGAGCACGACCAGGACGCCGAGCCCACCATGACGGCCCCGCCCGAGGGCCGACCGGACGGCACCGAGGGGCAGTCCGACGAGGCGGAGAGCGACCAGATCCACGCCCAGGACGCCGACGACCAGACGGGCTCCGAGGCCCCAGCTCCCTGAACCCGTCCGAACCCCTGCTCCCCGAGCTGCCGAGGGCCCGCGCCCTGAGCCTGTCGGAGGGCCGACACCTCGCGGGGGGCCTCAGGGGGCTGCGGGCCCCGCGGCCCGCTCGGAGCGCGCCCGGAGCACCCCGAGCAGGTTGAGCCCGACCCCCCACAGCAGGACCACGACCAGCCAGCGCGCCCACGCCACCGCGGTCATCCGGCCGGCCAGCAGGGCACCGGTGGTCGCGAAGGGCGTCAGCCAGCCCCGGGCCGGGCGCAGCGCGTCGCTCGCCCCGAGGACGGCCCACAGGCCGAGGGGCAGCACGACGGTGGACAGGCAGGCGAGGGTCACCGACGGGATGAGCAGGCCGAGCCCGGTCCCGACCAGCTGGGCGAGCACCTGGACCAGCACGCTCCCCAGGGTCACGGCGGCCGCGCCGGCCCACGGGTCCGCCGCCCGGGACCCGACCACGCCGAGGACGCCCGCGGTGGCCAGCACGCCGACCAGGGCGGCGCCGGCGGCCACCAGCCCCGCACCCAGGAGGCTCGGCAGCACCGGGGGGCGAGCCTCCTGAGTGGCGAGGTCCCGTCCGAGGAGCACCCCGGTGCAGGGCACCCCCACCGACATCACCAGCTGGACCGGAGCCGTCAGGCCCGCGAACGTCCGCCCGGCCGGAGCCGTCGCCGTCGCGACCGCGACGGCGGTCAGCAGTCCGACGAGCAGGACGACGGCCAGCAGCCGACGCCGCGCCCGCGTGCCGACCGCGCTCCGCACCACCGCGACGGCGCGCCGGCTGCGGTCGGGCACGTCGTCGTCAGCCCCGGGGGCGGGGACCGGCGACCGAGGCGCCTGCCACGAGGGGGCAGACGAAGGAGTAGTGCTGCGCCTCGGGAGCGCTGCCGCTGTCCAACCACTCGATCAGCAGCTCGGCGGCGTGCGTGGCCATCAGGTCGTCGGGCCGCTCCATCCGGGTGACCTCGGGGCTGAGCTGGGCGCTCAGCTGCTCCCGGTCGTCCAGGCTGACGAGGGAGAGGTCGTCCGGCACCGTCAGGCCCAGCCGCGCCGCCGCCAGCATGACGCCCACGGCGAGCCGCTCGTTGGTGCAGACCAGGGCGGTCGGCGGCCGGTCGGCGGTGAGCAGGGCGGTGGCGGCGGCCAGGCCCTCGTCGATCCGGAGGTCGTCGGCCGCCACCTGCCGGGGCGCGATCCCGGCCCCCACGAGGGCCTGGGCGGCGCCCGCCGCCCGGAGCCCCGTCTGGAAGTGGGTCAGCGGACCGCTGAGCAGGGCGATGTCCCGGTGGCCGCGGTCGAGCAGCGCCTCGACCGCGCCCCGGCCGGCACCCTCCTCGTCGGGCGCGACGCTGGTGAGCCGCTGCTCGGGGTCCTGGCAGTTGAGCAGCACCACCGGGGACGCAGACAGCGCCTCGACCGCCGCGTACTCGCACAGCTCGGGGGCGACGACCAGCATGCCGTCGACCTGCTGGTTGCCCAGCGTCGACAGGGCCCGGCGCTGGTCGATCTCCGTGGGCTCGGCGTACATCTTGATCAGCTTGTAGCCGCTGTTCAGCGACGTCTGGAGCGCCGACGCCATCAGGTGCAGCGGCAGCCCGCCCACCCCGCGCCAGGTCAGCACCCCGAGGATGCGGGTGCGGGACGTCCGCAGGCTCTGCGCCACGGCGTTGGGCGTGTACTCGAGGCGGCGGGCCGCGTCCAGCACGGCCTCCTGCTTGGCGGCGGAGATGAGCCCCTTCGCCCGCCCGTTCAGCACCAGCGACACGGCGCTGCGCGAGACGCCGGCCAGGTCGGCCACGTCCTGTGCGGTTGCCCTACGACTCATGGTTGGTCCCCCCGGAGGCTCGTGCGTGCGTCAGAAGCCCTCCCCCGAGTGCGGATCTGCTCCGGGCAATCTACCCGGGCACGTCCGGGGCAGCCAGGTCCGTTGGTGCACGACCCGGTTGCCGGAGGACCCCTGCCGGGCGCTCGACCCGCCGGCCGGTCCGGACGGGTCAGCGCTTCAGGACGTCCGCGATCCGGAGGCTGCGGAAGTCGATGCGCTCCTTCCACGTCGTCTGGCCGGTCTCGTAGAGGATGCCGACGGTGGCGCCGTCGAGCTGCACGAGGTCGGAGTAGGCGCCGGGCCGGCTGTCCTTCTGGACGGGGCGGCCGCTGCCCCAGCTCTTGCCCGCGCTCGCGCCGCGGCTGACGAACAGGGCCATGCCGTGCCGCCGGGTCGGGTCCTTGCGGGACGGCGACGAGAACAGCAGGGTGCCGGCGTGGGGGCCGGTCAGGGCGAGGGCGCTGCCCTGGACCGAGACGGTCGGCAGCCCGGCCCGCTTGAAGGGGGCGTCGAGGCTGGAGCCGCCGTCGCTCGAGAAGGTGGCGATCCGACCGGTGCCCACCGGGGCCTTCGCGTTGCGGTTGCGGTAGCTGATCCAGAGCCGGCCGTCGGGCAGCTCGGCCACGGTGCCCTCGATCCGGCCGTCGTCGCCGGTCGCCTTGTAGCCGACCTTCCAGGTCTTGCCGTGGTCGTCGCTCACGACGGCGTAGGCGCCGTAGCGGTTGCCGTCCTTGTAGCCCATCGGGACGACGAGCCGGCCACGGTGCTTGCTCCGGGGGGAGCGCAGCTGGATCGCGTGACCCGGCCCGGTCAGCCCGCCGGACCAGCGCGGGATGCCCGCCAGGTCCTTGCTCGCCTTCGCGTAGGCGGTGAAGGTGCGGCCGTCGTCCGTGCTGCGCTGCAGGTGGAAGCCGTGCCCGGTCGTGCCGCCCTTCGGCCGGAGGATCGTGACGAGCAGCACGTCGCCGGTGCTGGTGTCGACCAGCGGGGCCGGGTTGCCGACGGTGCCCTTGCCGGCGTCGCCGATCACCCGGGGCTTGCTCCAGTGGCAGCCGCGGTCGGTGGAGCGGACGGTGACGACCTCGGTGTCGGAGATGTCCGCGGCGGGGCTGGTGCTGCGCCGCCGCTCGGCGAAGGCGACGAGCGTCCCCTGGGGGGTCCGCACCATCGCCGGGATGCGGTAGACCACCTTCCGGCCCGCGTTGGTGCGGAAGGGCGTGGCGCTGCAGGTCTTGGCCGCGGCGTCGGCGTGCGGCAGCGGTGCCGAGGTCATCACCAGGGCCATCACGAGCAGGACCGCGCTGCTGGCGCGGCGAAGGAGCGGGCGGGTGGTCGCGGTCATCAGACGCCTTCCATCGTTTCCGCCCCGAGGTCACCCCGAGCGTAGCCACCGCGACCGTGCGACATGGACTCCGTCGAGGCGCTCGGGGGCTCCGGTCCGAGAACGTGCCCATCAGACCCCGGACCAAGGTCCCGGGCGGACCGCGTCTCACCCCACGAGTGCTGAAGATGCGCAGCTGGAACCGGCGCCGGGACGCACCTCCTCAGCACTCGCCCGCCCGGCGGCGCCTTCGGACCGGTGCGGGTCAGCCGACGAGCGTGAGCTCGCCGCGGACGATGGTCTGACCGGAGTGCTCGGTCTCCCCCGTGCCCTGCTGCGAGATGTCGAGGATCGCGTACTCCTGCAGGTCGATGGAGTGGTCGACGGTCCACAGGCCGTCGCGCCCGTCCAGGATGCCGAGGGTCTGGCGTCGGCTCGGGTCGAGGCGGTGGACCAACCAGGCCTGGCGGATGCCGGAGGACGGCAGGTCGGCGTGCAGGGCGACCTGGAGGACGCGCCGGCCGCGCTCGTCGGTGGCGAGGTCCGCCCGGCCCGACGCCTGGGACCAGGTCGCCTCGACCGGGGTCAGCCGGGCGTGCGCCCTCAGGTCGTGCCCCGGCCTGGCGTGCGCGGTCGGAGGGAGGGACGGTTCCGGCGCGCGGTCGAGGCCCAGCTCGGCGCGGACCCTGGCCCAGACGTCCGGGCCGGGGCTGACCAGCCGGGTCTCGTCCCGCGCGCCACGGCCGACGGTCGCCACCCGGTGGAGGTCCGCGAGCTCGTCGGCGCAGGCGGGACAGCTCTGCGCGTGACGGCGCTCGTCGGCGGTGCCGACGTCCTCGCCCAGGGCGAGCAGGACCAGCAGCTCGGGATCAACATGCATGCGGCTGCACCTCCAGCCGCTCGCGCAGCGTGTCGAGGCCGCGCCGCAGGTGGGCCCGCACGGTGCCGGAGGACAGCCCCAGGCGGTCGGAGATCTGGGTGTGGGTGAGCTCGCCGTACAACGCCATCCGGAGCACCTGCTGGGGCTCGGCGTCCAGGTGGGACACCCCGTCCGCCAGCAGCAGCCGGTCGGCCACGTCGGCGGACCCGGCGGCGGTGACCGACCCGGTGTCCCGGGAGATCCGGGAGCGCGCGACCTCCTCGAGGGTCAGCCCGACCAGCCAGGCCGGCAACCCGACGACGCGGGGCGTGCCGGCGGTGTCGCGGGCGGTCCACGCGCGGGTGAAGACCCGCTGGGTGACCGCCTCCGCGTCGCCGACGTCGCCCAGCGACCGCAGGGCGATGCTGTGGACCAGCGGCGACCAGCGTGCGTAGGTCGCCGCCAGGGCCTGCTCGTCGCCCGCGCGGAAGGCCCTCAGGACCGTCGGCAGATCGCTCACCTGCTCGGCCACCTGCTGCTCCTCGTCCTCGGAACGCAGCGCTCGGCGTCCTCCGGACCAGCCTAGGCGGCCTCACCGGCGCCAGGGCCGTCGTCGGGGCCGCGGAGACCGCACGGTTGCGGTCGCACCGTCCTACCGGGGCCCGTCGGGCTCGCCCGTCGAGCGCTCCTCGTCGGCGGAGCGCAGCCGGGCCACCCGCTCCCGGGCGAGGTCGTCGGTCGGCCGGTGCCCCGTGACGGCGGCGACGAAGCCGTCCCGGTCCACGACGAGCAGGCGGGTCGGTGCCGCGGTCGTGACGGTGGCCGTGCGCGGTCCGGGGTCCAGCAGGGCGATCTCGCCGAACGCCTCGGCCGGACCCAGCTGGCGGACCTCCCGGCCGTCCCGCGTGACGAGGGCCGCCCCTTCGGCGATGACGTAGAAGTCCGCGGCGGGCTCGCCCTGCTCGACCACGACCTCGCCCGCCGCCAGATCCCGGGTGCGGGCGCCCCGCGCGAGCCGCTCGACGCCGACCAGGGACAGCGCGGCGAACAGCGGGACCCGACGGAGCAGCTCCACGTCCTCGGCCCGACCGCTCGCCAGGGCGTCGAGGCGGCTGAGCCACCGCCAGGTGACGGCCGGCGCGAGCGCGAGCACGGCGCCGGTCAGCACCATCGCGCCGGTCAGCCCCACCAGCCCCGCCAGCAGCGGGGCCGCCAGCGAGCCGAGGGCGACGACGGCCGCGCCCAGGGCGCTGAAGGCGCCCCAGGCCCGGCCCGCGAGGTGGTCGGGGACCAGCCGGTTGACCAGCGTGTACCCCGACACGTCGAGGAGCGCGTTGCCGAACCCCAGGACGGCGAGCGCGACCGAGGCGACGGTCGCGTCCGGCCAGAGCCCGATGGCGACGACGGGCAGCCCCCACAGGGCGATGCCCAGCGCGATCCAGCGGCTCCCGTGCTGCGGGCCCAGCCCCAGGGCGACGGCGGCGCCGACCAGCCCGCCGACCCCCATCGCGATGAAGAGGCTGCCGGCCCGGGACTCGGACCCGCCCACCATCGACGTGGCGACCAGCACGACGAAGACGTTGAGCAGGCCCCGCATGGTGGTCTGACCGAGGAAGAGCGAGATCGCGAGCCGCAGCCCCGGCCGCGCGAGCACGCGGAAGCCGGCGAGCGGCGCCAGCCAGGCCGCCCGGGCCGACGTCCGGGCCGACCGGACCGGTCGGAACGGGGTGCGGATCGCGGCGGCGACCAGGGCGGCCAGGCCGAGGAGCACCGCCAGCACGCCGAGGACCCCGGGCGGGCCGACCGCGCCGAGGAGGGCCGCGCACAGGCCGGGCCCGACGACCGTGCCGACGGCCTCGATGGTCGCGTAGGCCGCGTTGGCGGCGATCAGGTCGGCGGGCGAGGTGACCAGCGTCGGCACCATCGCCTGCAGGGTGGGTCGGACGGCCGCGCCGATCGCCGAGCCGGCCGCGACGACGACGAGCAGGACCGGCAGGCCCGCGTCGACGGAGGCGCACCAGACGAGCACCCCGGTCAGCGCACCCGAGCCCGCCAGGACGACCGCCAGCAGCCGGCTGCGGACCCAGCGATCGGTCAGCACCGAGGCGGGAGCGCTCAGCAGCGCCGCGGGGAGCACGCGCACGGCGCCCACCAGGCCCACGGCGGCCGGGCCGCCGACGTCGAGCGCCAGCAGCGAGACGGTGATCAACAACGCCCAGTCCGCGGTGATCCAGACCGCCCAGACCACCAGCAGGCGGGCGAGCGGGGGGTTCCGCAGCGCCTGGCGGGTGCCGTCCAGCCGTCCGCGCAGCCCCGCCGTCGCCGCCATCACCCCGCCCCCGCCCGCTGCTCCGGCTAGCCGACCACGGTGAAGTACTCGGTGCTCAGCAACGGGCTCAGCACCTGGCGCGGCAGCAGCTCCGCGTCCAGCGCGTACTGGGAGCGGTGCGCGACCAGCGCCGCGATCTTCTGGTCGAGGGCCGCGTGCACGTCGACGACGACGTCGTCCTCGCCGTCGGGGTCGTCGGCCGCCGGGCCCGGTCGGTCGGACCCGGACGGGTCGTCGGCCACGGTGGCGCTGGTCCCCCGGCCGGCCGAGAGGTCGCGCCCGCGCGGCGACAGCACGAAGCAGGTGACGTCGTCGCGGGCGATGACGTGGGCGTTGCGCGGACGGTTGGTGGCCAGGCCGTCCTGGCCGACGAAGGCGCCCGCGTAGGCCGTGTCGACGGTGCGCAGCCCGCCGTCGGCGTCCTCCACGACGATGTCCACCGAGCCCGACAGGATGCAGAACAGCTCGGTGGCCGGCTCCCCCTGCTCGATGACGAACGAGCCGGCCGGGAACCACTGGACGTGCAGGTGGTCGGCCGCGAACCCCAGCACCGAGGACCCGTCGGCGAACAGGCGCAGCGCGTTGCCGAACCCGGCCGTCCCGACGGACTCCCGCTCCCGCGACGTCAGCCACTCGACCAAGAGGTCCACCAGCAGGCGGTCGTGCGCCGGGAAGCGGGCGTGCAGCACCCGGAGCGGGCGGGCCAGCTGCTCGCGCGCCGAGAGCACGGCTCGCGAGGACGCCATGTGGTCGGGGTGACCGAAGCCGCCGTCGTCGCCGAAGGTGACCACCACGTCCGGGGCGTGCCGCTGAAGGACCTCCCGCACCAGGACGACCAGGTCCGCGTACGGCATCCGGGCCAGGTTCCCGTCGCCGAGGTCGAAGCACTCCACCGCGCCGACGCCCAGGGCCTTGGCCGCCGCCTCCAGCTCACCGACCCGGGTCGCGCCCAGGGTGCGCCGGGTGGCGACCGCGGAGTCCCGGATCTGCCCGGCGTCGCCCTGGGTCAGGGAGACGAGGGCGGTCTCGGCCCCGGCGGCCGCGGCCAGGGCGATGGTGCCGCCGACGCAGAAGACCTCGTCATCGGGGTGGGCGAACAGGCCCAGGACGCGCAACGGCCGCTCGCCGGGCTCGAGCGGACCCCACAGCGCAGCGAGACCGTCCGGGGAGGGCGGACGGGGCGTCACGGCCTGATCACGTCCAGCCCTCTCCCAGCCTGAGCGTTCGGGGCGGGCCACGAGCCGCCATCGGACGAGCGAGGAAGTTCTACCACGGGCGGTCGTGCACTGCTAGCGTCGCCGGCATGCCGACCCGACGGGCGCTCCTGCTGATCGCCGACATCGGCGGCTACACCGAGTACATGCAGTTCCACCGCAGCGTCCTGGGGCACGCGGAGGCGGCGACCACCCGGATGCTCGGCAAGATCGTCGACGCGGCGCACGGCTTCGACCTGATCGAGGTCGAGGGCGACGCGGCCTTCCTCTCCCGCGACGCGGAGGGCCTGGACGGGCCGGCGGTGTGGGCGGCCGTCACCGAGGCCGCCGTCGCCCTGCACCGGGCCTTCCACCAGGAGCGACGGTTCGTCGAGCTCAACATGTGCCCGTGCGGCAGCTGCACCAGGACGAGCGAGCTCAAGCTCAAGTTCGTCGCCCACCTCGGCGAGGTCGCCACCCAGACGATCCGCCGCCGGAAGAAGCTGGTCGGGCTGGATGTGATCCAGGTCCACCGTCTGCTCAAGAACCCCGTCGCCGTGCCGGAGTACCTGCTGGTCTCCGACGAGCTCTACCGCGAGGGCGCCGCCGCCGCGGCCGGGCTGCCCGTGCAGGACGTCGGCCTGGACCTGGAGGGCATCGGCGCCGTGCAGGCCCACGTCGTGGACCTCCAGGACCTGCCGGCGGGCGCCCCGCTGGCCGACCCCTCGTGGCCGCAGCGGATCGGCAGCACCTTCGCCATGGTCGGACGAGGGCTTCCGCACATCCTCGCCCGGCGACGTCCGGCGGCGCTGAGCCCGGCGGGCTGATCCTGGCGGCTCCCGCGTCGCACCGTCGGGATGTGCAGGCCGTCAGCAGGGCACCCGCACTCTTCCCCGGGCCGCTCGCCACTCCTAGCGTGTCGCCATGGCCACGTCGCACCCGCAGATGAGCATGAACAAGACCATCCACCGAGCCGTGCGCCGCGATCTCGTCCGGTTCCGGCAGGCCCTCGACGCGTTCGTGGACGGCGACCGGGAGCGCGCCGCTGCCCTGCACCGGGCGTGGGAGAACTTCGACGCGCAGCTCACCGACCACCACGAGGGCGAGCACGCCGTCGCCTGGCCGGCGCTGGACGCGGTCGGGGTCACCCGTTCGACCCTCGAGACGTTCGACGCCGAGCACGAGGCCATGGCCGCGGACCTGGCGACGGCCCGGGACGCCATGGCGCGGCTCAGCTCCTCCGCGAGCCGGTCCGACGCCGACGACGCCGCTGCCGCCCTGGGCCGGCTCCAGCGGACGACGGTGACCCACCTCGACCACGAGGAGGCCGAGACCGAGGGGCTGCTGACCCAGCGGGCGGGCGACCCGGCGATGAAGACGATGAGCGCGCGGTTCAGCCGCCGGTCGAGCCCGGCCAAGGCCGGGACGTTCTTCGCCTGGGTGCAGGACGGTGCCTCGGCGGAGGAGAGGACCGCCCTGCGGGCGAACGTGCCGGCCCCGGTGCTGACGGTGCTGGGCGGGCTCTTCGGCCGTCGCTACCGCCGGGAGGTGGCACCGGTCTGGCACGGGTCGTCGGGCGCGTAGGGCGGCCGGCGACCAGGCCGGGGAGGGCCGGTCGGTCCACGGTTGGCGCCCCCAGCAGGATTCGAACCTGCGACACAAGGTTTAGGAAACCTTTGCTCTATCCCCTGAGCTATGGGGGCCGACCAGCGCCGTCGGCGCCGGACCCGAGCGTCTAGGTTAGTGGATCGCCCGAGCCCCCACCCCACACCCGCCCGGAGGTCGTCGATGCCTGCCCGCACCATCGTCCTGGACGTCGACACCGGCACGGACGACGCGCTCGCGCTGCTCTACGCCGTCGCGCACCCGGACCTGACGATCCGCGCCGTCAGCTGCGTCGCCGGCAACGCGAGCCTGGAGCGGGTCGTCGCCAACACCCAGCAGGTGCTCGACGCGGCCGGCGCCCCGGACATCCCCGTCGGGGCCGGCGCCCGGAAAGCGCTCGTCGAGCGCGTCCAGCAGGAGTCGGCGTTCCACGGCGAGGACGGCCTCGCGGGGATCGTCCTCCCCGCCACCGCCCGGACCGTCAGCCCGCTGAACGCCGTCGAGCTGCTCCGCCAGCAGGTCGTCGAGGCGGACAGCCCGGTGACCCTGGTCGCCCTGGCTCCGCAGACCAACATCGCGCTGCTGCTCACCCTGCACCCCGAGGTGACCGACCACCTGGAGCGGATCGTCTTCATGGGCGGGTCGGCCTCCGTCGGCAACGTGACGGCGGTGGCCGAGTTCAACGTCTGGCTGGACCCGGAGGCGGCGACCTGCGTCCTCGAGTCCGGCGTCCCCACGGCGATGTACGGCCTGGACGTCTTCAACCGGCTGACCGTCGAGGAGGAGCACGCGCGGCGCTACGCGGCCAGCGACCACCCGGCCCAGCAGCTGGTCGGGGAGCTGCTGCTGCGCCGCGGCGCCCGCGCCGACGGCCTGTCGTCGCAGGCCTACGTCGGCGGCATCGGTGACGCCGGAGCGCTGGTCTACCTGACCCGGCCGGAGCTGTTCACGGTCGGCCGCCACCCCGTCCGGGTGGACCTCGCCGGGCTCGGCCGCGGCCAGACCGTCGTCGACCGGCGGCCGGTCGCGCAGGAGTTGCAGGCCCGGAGCGACGACCCGTGGCCGACGGTCGAGGTCGTCCTGGACCTGGACGTGCAGCAGGCCGCGCGGGCGTTCACCGAGGTGGTGGACGCCTACGCGGCCTGACGGTCGCTGCCCTTCGACGAGCTCAGGGAGCGGAGGTCGCTCAGGGAGCGGAGGTCGAGCTCAGGGAGCGGACCTCAGTGCTGGTGGTCGGCGTGGTCGTGGTCGCCGTGCTCGGCCTGCAGCTTCTCGACCTGCGCGTGGACCTCGTCCATGTCCAGCTTCTTGACGGCGTCGATGACCTGCTCGAGCGCCGGCCCCGGCAGCGCGCCGGCCTGGTTGAAGACCATGACGCCCTCGCGGAAGGCCATCAGCGTCGGGATGCCCTCGATGCCGAGCTGGCCCGAGAGCTGCTGGTTCGCGTCGGTGTCGAGCTTGGCGTAGACGACGTCGCTGTGCTGCTCGGACGACTTCTCGTAGATGGGTCCGAAGCGCTTGCACGGGCCGCACCACTCGGCCCAGAAGTCCACCAGGACGATGTCGTTGCCCGTGATGGTGGTCTCGAAGGTGTCGGCACTGATGTCGATCGTTGCCATGCTTGCTCCTGTCCGGAAGTCTCGGCCGCCTGCCCGCCGCGGTCACGGGGCACAACCAACCCCGGCCGGGCACTATTCCCGCAGGGTCGTCGCTCCGGCAGCGGCCAGCAAGCCGAGGACGGCGAGGGCGACCAGGTCCACCGGGTGTTCCCCTCCGGCTGCGCGGGCGGGTGCCGCGGAGGCCTACTTGATGGCCACCACGCGGCGCATCGGGATGGCGATCTCGACGCTCTCGGCGCGCTCCAGCCGGTCCTCCAGGTACTCCACGGCGGCCTCGACGCGGGACCGCCGGGTGGTCGGCAGGTAGAGCGCCGACATCACCAGCTCCGCGTCCTCCCGGGTGCGGATGGTGAACCGGTAGCGCTCGCGCTTGTCCTCCACCCGCGTCAGGCCGACGGCCTCGAGCGCCTTGTGGAACCCGGCCAGCTCCACCGGCCCCGGGAAGCGCGGTTTGGCCCGCAGCCGGCGGCTGATCTGGCCCAGCGTCAGCAGGTCGGCGGGGCCGAGCGGGCGGACGGCGGGCGCGATGGCGGCCAGCACGCCGCCGGGCCGGAGCACCCGGGTGACCTCGGCCAGCAGGTCGTCCAGCGGCCGGACGACGACGAGGCCCATCGAGCTGGTGACCACGTCGACCGAGCCGTCCCGCACCGGCAGCCGGAGCGCGTCGGCGCGGACCCACGGCCCGGGACCGCGCTCGGCGGCCAGCGCGAGCTCGGCCTCCGAGACGTCCACGCCGACGACGGTCCGGCCGGGTCGGGCCAGCTCGCGCGACATCGGCCCCGACCCGGCCGCGAGGTCGACGATGGTCTCCGCGTCGGCCGAGACGGCCCGGCCCAGCCAGCGGTAGGGCGAGTGGTCGCCGGCGGTGGCCCGGGACAGCACGGCCTCGGCGACGCCGGCCCGGGCCCGGTGGAAGTCGGCGAGGAAGGCCTTCCAGTCCAGCGGCTCGTCGCCGCCGTCGCGCCCGCTCATCCGACCACCTCCACGTCCGTCGCCTCCAGCGCCCGGGCCACGTCGTCGCCGATGTCGCGGAGCAGCCGACCCGGACCCAGGGGTCGTCCCGCGACGGCGGAGACGAGCGCCGCCATGCCGGGCAGCGCCTCGTGCACCGCGGTCGCGGCCGGCGGCGTGCTCAGCAGCGGGTTGCTGCCGTCGTTCCACGGCGTCGACAGCTTCTCCCACGTCCGCAGCCAGGCCTCGGAGATCTCCGCCGTCGACGGCACCCCGAAGAAGTGCCCGACCGGGGCGTGGTGCCGCAGCGCGACCACGGGCGACTCCACGTACAGCTTGGCCAGCCGGACCCGCGCGTCGAGGTCGCGGCGGTCCTCCAGCGAGCCGGCGGTGACGAAGGCGCAGGGGTTGGGGCACCACTCGCCGACGTCGGGCCGCTCGCCGGCGCCGACCGTCGCGCCGTTGACCGCGCAGACGGCGAGCGCGTCGCCCTGGCGGGAGTGGAAGCGGTCGAGGTAGGCGGTGTAGCCCTCCAGGTCGCCGCGGCAGGCGTTGAGCGCCCGCTTGGCGGTGCTGCGCAGGGCCGAGGAGTGCGGGCAGGCCGGGTCGTCGGTGCCCCAGCGGCTGCCGCCGACCACCTCCTCGAGCCGGAGCGGGTCGCCGGCGTGGCCGAGCGTCGACTCCCAGGCCAGCTGCGGCAGGTACTCCCCGATGAGGTGGGCGGTGACCACCACCTGCAGCGGCTCCCGCCGGATGGCCCGCAGGTCCAGCACCTCGAGCATCAGCTCGTAGATCGGCACGAGCGAGCCCAGGGCCCCGCGCTCGGCGGCCCGCGGCTCCGCGGGGAAGCCGGAGGCGGCGAGCCGCGGGGCCCACGGGGTGTCGAAGCCGGCGGCGATCTCGCCGAAGTCCTCGCCGTCCAGGTCGAGCACCCGGCGGGCGGCCATCGCGAGGTTGCGCGCGCGGGTCAGGTCCCGCTTCTCGCCCCGGCCGAAGAACGGGTCGGGGCGGGTCAGGGCGGTGTCGAGCAGGCCGGCGACGGCGTCGTACCAGTGCCCGTCGAGCAGCGCGCTCATCGCCGGCGCCCCGACGGCGGACTCAGCCACCTCGGGCGTCAGACGCGCGACACGAACAGGTGCGTGGACGCCTCGCGGTCGATCTCGCAGTCGGGCCAGCCCGCCGCCGACATCCGCACGCCCAGGCCCCCCGCCTCGACGCTGATCTCGGCGCCCGGCTGGATGCCCGCCTGGCGCAGGGTGCCCATCATCTCGACGTCCTTCTGGATCTCCTCGCTCATCCGCTCGATGACCACCCGGGTGGGGCTGGTCTGGCGGCGCACGACGTCCTGCAGCTGCTCGTTGCCGTCGCGGAAGACGCCCGGGGCGTCGGTGACGCCCAGCTCGGCCATCCCGGGGATCGGGTTGCCGTAGGGCGACTGGGTCGGGGAGTTCAGCAGGTCGACCAGCTTGCGCTCGACGTCCTCGGAGATGACGTGCTCCCAGCGGCAGGCCTCGTCGTGGACCTTCTCCCAGTCCAGCCCGATGACGTCGATCAGCAGGCGCTCGGCGAGCCGGTGCTTGCGCATGACGCGGATGGCCCGGTTGCGGCCCTCGTCGGTCAGCTCCAGGTGGCGGTCGCCCTCGACGCGGAGCAGCTGGTCGCGCTCCATCCGGGCGACGGTCTGCGACACGGTCGGACCACTCTGGTGCAGCCGCTCCGCGATCCGGGCGCGGAGGGGGACGATGCCCTCCTCCTCCAGCTCGTAGATCGTCCGGAGGTACATCTCGGTGGTATCGATCAGGTCACTCACGGTGTCATTCTCCCTGCTCTCCGTCGTGGCCCGGTCCAGCCGTCGGCACGTTCGGTGCGCGAGGCAAGATTAGCCGGTGCACGCCTCCCCCTCGGCCACGCTGTGGTGGGCCCGCCGCGACCTCCGGCTGGCCGACAACCCCGCCCTGCTGGCCGCCGTCGAGGAGGGGGCGGGGGTCGTCCCGCTGTTCGTCCTCGACCCCGTCCTGCTGCGCTCCGCCGGCCGCGGCCGGCGGGCCTGGCTGGTGGCCGCCCTGCACGCGCTCGACGCCGACCTGCGCGCTGGCGGCGGTCCGGGGCTGAGCGTCGTCGAGGGCCGGCCCGCCGACGTGCTCCCCCGCGTCGCCGCGCAGGTGGGCGCGACCACCGTCCACGTCAGCGCCGACTTCGCCCCCTACGGCCGGCGCCGGGACGCAGCCGTCGGGGCCGCGCTCGCGGCCACGGCGGTGGAGCTGCGGGCGACCGGCTCGCCCTACGGCGTCGCCCCCGGCACCCTGCGCACGCAGTCGGGTCGACCGTTCCAGGTGTTCACCCCCTTCCACCGGGCGTGGGCGGACCGGGGCGTGCACGGGCCGGCGCCCGCGGTCGACCCCGCGCAGGTCGCCTGGCTGGAGGCCGCGGGCCGGGTCACGCCGGAGGAGCCGGAGCCCGCGCTGGCCGCCGTCGCCGGCGAGCGGCACGCGCAGGCGGCCTGGCGGGCCTGGCTGGACCGGGACGCGCACGGCCCGGCCGACTACAAGGCCCTGCACAACGTGCCCGGCGTCGACGCGACGACGCACCTGTCCCCGCCCCTGCGCTGGGGTCACCTGCACCCCCGGACCGTGCTGGCCGACCTGGCCGGACGGCCGTCGGAGGGCGCCGCTGCGCTGGCGCGGCAGGTCGTCTGGCGCGACTTCTACGCCGACGTGCTGTTCCACCGGCCCGACGCGGTCACGCACCCGATCAAGCGCGAGTTCGTCGACCTCGCCGTGGACGACCCGGTGCCCGGCAGCCTCGCCGCGCACCGGCTGGCGGCCTGGGAGCAGGGTCGGACGGGCTACCCGCTGGTCGACGCCGGGATGCGGCAGATGATCGCCGAGGGCTGGATGCACAACCGGCTGCGGCTGGTCACCGGCTCGTTCCTGGTCAAGGACCTGCACCTGCCGTGGTGGCACGGTGCCGACGTCTACATGCGGCACCTGCGCGACGGGGACGTGGCCCAGAACCAGCTCAACTGGCAGTGGGTGGCCGGTTGCGGCAACGACCCGGCGATGTACGTGCGGATCTTCAACCCGGTCACGCAGTCGGAGAAGTTCGACCCGGACGGCCGCTACATCCGCCGGTACGTCCCGGAGCTCGCCGGCGTGCCGCTCGCCCACCTGCACACGCCCTGGACCAACCCGGACGGGCTGCCGCGCGGCTACCCGCACCCGATCGTCGACCACGCCACGGAACGGCGGGAGTCGCTGGACCGCTACGCCGCCTTCACCGGCCGCGGCTGACCCTCCCGGCGCGCGTTCGTGCCCCTGCCGCACCCGACGCCGCCGACCTAGAGTGGGGCCACGGGCGACGGGGTCCGCAGCCCCTCGTCCGGGCCGGCTCGCGCCGGCAACCGCTCGGCGAGGAGGGGACGGCCGTGGAGCTCAGCGTGTCCGAGCTGCTCGCCTGGTGCGTCGTCGTGGTCGCGCTGGTGGGGCTCCCCCTGCTCATGACCGACCCCGAGGCGACCCGGCGCCGGCTCGGACCCCGCGTGATGGGGCTGCTCGAGCGGCTCGCCGCGCAGCTCACGCCCGAGGACGAGCCCGACCCGATGGTCGAGGCCCTCCGGGCCCACGCCCGCCGCGAGAAGCTGGTCGCCGACGTCCAGCGGCTGCGCCGCCTGGTGGCCACCGACATGGCGATGTCGGCCACCCGCCAGCTGGGCAACCGGATCGCCTACGCGTCCCTGGTCCGGGAGCTGGAGGCGCTGCGGGACGCCCCCACCCCCTTCGCGTTCGCCGCCGTCGGGCTGCCGGTCGCGGCGACGGTGCCCACCTCCCGCTGGGAGGACGACCTGGCCCTCAGTCCGCCGGCGCCCCGGCTGCTGGGCCGCGACACCGGGCAGCGGCCGCCGGCCGTCGAGGTGCTGGAGCTGGGCACGCGGCGGCGGGCGGCGCACTGAGCACCGGGAGCGCCGCCGAGCTAGGAGCTGCCGTCAGCCTTCGCGTGCTCGATCACCGCCCTGCCGACCTCCTGGCCCATCGCCACCCCGGCTTCGAAGTCGCTGCGGAAGTGGATGCCGGCCCACAACCGTGAGGCCGCGTTCTCCTTGGCCCGGCTGAGGAAGTAGTGCGCGTCCCGCGGGAACAGGTACCCGAGCACGGTCGCCGGCGCGGTCAGGTTGCAGGAGTGACCGGACGGGTAGGCGGCCACCGGGTAGGTCGTCCACAACGTGTCGATCGTCGGGTCGAAGTGGATCGGCCGACCCACGAGGTAGTGGTACTTCGCGTTCCAGCAGGCGATGTACGCGTCGAGCATGGCGGCGAATGTCAAGGCGTACGTGCGCGCCGCCCGCGGCGGGTTCGCGTCGAGCTTGTACTCGTGGATCTTCTGGTTGATGTCCTCGAGCACGATGAACGCGACGTCGACCGCGTAGTAGAACGCCGCCTGCGCAGCGTTCACGAACGCGCCGGAGTCGGGCTCCGGTCGTCCGGCCGGGTCTTGCGCCCAGAAGAAGAGCTCGGCGAAGTCGGCCTGCTTGCGGCGGGGGTAGTTCTTCACCTCGGCCACCTCGGCCGCCCGCTCGGCGGAGCCCTTGGCGGGGGGCGGCGGCGAGCGGAACGCCGTGACGTCCCCGATCAGGAGCGGCTTCCACTCGCCGATCACGAGCTGGATGTAGCCCTCGTCCTTCGGCAGGACGGGGTACGAGCCGTCGCCGCCGGGGTAGGGCACGTCCGGGTCGCCCCGGTACGGCTTGTCGAAACCGTCGCCGTCGATCCTCGCGCGGGCGACCTTCGCCCCGACCGCCCTGCCGAGCGCGTAGCCGGCCTTGAAGTCGCTCGGGTGCTCGACACCGGCGGCGACGCGTGACGCCGCGTGCTCGGCGGCCCGCTCCGCCAGCGCGGCCGCCTGGTCCGGGTAGAAGTGGCTGAGCACGCCCACCGCCGCGCCGGCGGCCGCGCCGTGCTCGCTCGGGTAGGACGGGCTGCGGGGCGTGTCGACCGCCGTCCTCAACCGCTCCCCGCTCGGGCGCTGCCGCCGGTAGTGCTGCTTCCACGCCCACGCGGCGATCGTCGCGTCGTAGATCGCGAGGTTGAGGTAGGTGACCACCCGGAAGGTGTCGGGGGCCGGGTTGGCGACCAGCAGCTGCGCGCCGATCTGGTTCCAGCGGAAGCCGGGTGATCCGGTGTCCCAGAAGGAGATCTGCTCGAGCGTCTCGTCGGTGCGTGCTGCGGCAGCCCTCAGCACGGCGTCGAGGTCGCGCCGGGCTGCCTGCCCTCTCGGGGGCGGCTTCACCGGGATCTCGGTGCCCGACGACAGCACCCACGTCTTCCAGGTGCCGGCGGTCGGCTCGACGCCGCGGTCGCGCCGGTGGCCGTCGCCTCGACGGCTCTCGTCGGCGTGCGCGGCACCCGCGCCAGCGCCGGTCATGATCGCGGCCGCACCAGCGGCTCCCGCGGTCTTCAGTGCCCATCGGCGGCTCATGCCGCCCTGCGTCTCCATGATGGTGTGCGTCCTCTCGCCCGGGCTCGGATCTGGTCCGGCGGACGCGACGCCATGGACCTGCGAGACCCACCCCCCCTCGGACGACGAGCTCGGGCGCGCGCCTCGTGCACCGCGCCTCGAACGCCCCCACCTGCCGCGTTCGCCCGGGAACCGACGCTACGCCCCCGGGGTCGGACCGTCTACGGATGCCGGACGAGGCCAGAAGTTCGCCCCAGCCGTGGCCGACGCGTGAGGTCTCGACCTCACCGCACCGTGATCAGCTGGTGGCGTCGAGCATGATCAGCAACCGGGCCGTCTCGGCCGCCATGGCGTCGCGCGCCGGGGCCAGGTACTTGCGGCTGTCGACCAGATCGGGCTGTGCCTGCAGGGTTTCCCGGACGGCGGCGGTGAACACCTTGTTCAGGTGGGTGGCGATGTTGATCTTGGTCATCCCGGCGCGGACGACCCGGACGATCTCGTCGTCGGGCACGCCGGAGGAGCCGTGCAGCACCAGCGGCACGGGAACGGCGGCCGCGAGCTCCGCGACCAGCCCGAGGTCGAGGGCGGCGCTGCGCTCGGTCATCGCGTGCGAGGAGCCGACGGCGACGGCCAGGGCGTCGACGCCCGTCGCGGCCACGAAGGCCGCGGCCTCGTCCGGCCGGGTCCGCACGCCCGGCGCGTGCACGCCGTCCTTGCCGCCGACCTCGCCGAGCTCGGCCTCGACGTCGACGCCGCGGGCGTGGCAGTGCTCGACGACCGCGGCGGTGGTGGCCACGTTGGCCTCGTAGTCGAGCTCGGAGCCGTCGAACATGACCGAGCCGACGCCCAGCGCCACGGCCTCGTGGACGAGGTCGACGTCGGTGGCGTGGTCCAGGTGGACGACGGCGCGGACGTCGCCGGCCCGGGCCAGCGCCAGGGTCGCGAGGGCGATGGGGGCCAGGCTGCCGTGGTACCGCACGGCGTTCTGGGACAGCTGCAGGACCACCGGGGTGCCCGCCTGCGCCGCGCCCGCGACGAGGGCCTCCGCGTGCTCGAGGCTGAAGACGTTGAAGGCGCCGACGCCACGGCCGGCGGCGGCCGCCGGGGTCAGCAGCTCGGTCAGCCCGACGACCGCCATCAGACCCACGCCCCGTTCTGCATCACGCGCTGCAGCCGGCCGCCGTCGTCGACGACGCACAGGTCGGCGGCCGCCCCGACCTCGATGGTCCCGACGTCGTCGAGCCCGTGCCGGCGGGCCGGGGTGCTGGCGGCGAGGTGGGACGCGCCGGGGATGCTCATCCCCAGCGAGACCAGGAAGGCGAAGCCCGCGGCCATCGTCAGGGTCGACCCCGCGATGGAGCCGGGACTGCCGTCGGCCTCGAGCAGCCGCGCCTCGCCGTGCCGGACGACGACGTCGAGCCCGCCGAGCGTGTAGCCGCCGTCGGGCATGCCGGTGGCGACCATCGCGTCGGTGATCAGGGCGACCCGGTCGAGACCGGCGGCGTCGACGGCCATCCGGACGACGTCGCGGTGCAGGTGGAAGCCGTCGCCGATCAGCTCGACCACGACCCGCTCGTCGCCGAGGAGCACGGGGACGGGGCCGGGCTCGCGGTGGTGGATCGGCCGCATCGCGTTGAACAGGTGGGTCGCGACGGTGGCGCCCGCGTCGAGGGCGCGGAGCGCGTCGGTCTCGTCGCCGTCGGTGTGCCCGACCGCGACGGTGACACCGCCGCCCACCAGCTGCGCGATGGCGGCCAGGGCGCCGGGCAGCTCCGGTGCGATCGTCACCATCGCGAGGGTGCCGTCGGCCGCCTCCAGCAGGCGCTCGACGGCCTCCGGGGTCGGCGGGACCAGCAGGGACTCCGTGTGCGCACCCTTCTTCGCCGGCGCGAGGAACGGCCCCTCCAGGTGCAGCCCGGCCAGCTCCCCGGTCCGGACCAGCGGCGCGAGCGTCTGGATCTGGGTCACGAGGGTGTCGAGGTCGGCGGTCACCAGGCTGGCCAGGGCCGTCGTCGTGCCGTGCGCCCGGTGGAACGCCCGGGCGCCTCGCGCCTCGTCGAGGTCCAGGGTGGCGTAGTCGTGCCCGCCGCCGCCGTGACCGTGGGTGTCGACGAAGCCGGGGACCGTCCAGCCGGCGACCCGCTCGACGCCGGCGGGCGCGGCCGGGCTGGCCTGCAGGTCTGTGATCCGGCCGTCGGCGACCTCGAGCAGGACGCCGCGGCGCTCACCCACCGGGGTCACCACCCGCTCGCACCAGAGGCGGGTGGCGGCCGGGGCGGGACGAGCGGGGTCGGGCGGGGAGGGGTCGGGGGTCACGGTCCCACATCCTCACGGATCAGGTCCCAGGCCACCAGCCCGGCCCCGATCACGCCGGCGTCGGCACCGAGCCGGGCGGGCACCAGCCGCGGCCGGCGCTGGAAGGCCATCCGGGCGTCCAGACCGCTGGTGACCGGGGGGCCCAGCAGGTCGAAGGCGCCGGCCAGGCCGCCGCCGATCACCACGGTCTCCGGGCCCAGCAGCGTGGCGTAGGTGGTGAGCGCCTCGACCAGCGCCGCGACCGCGACGTCGAAGGCCTGCCGGGCCGCGGGGTCGCCGGCACGGGCGAGCTCGGCGACCTCGCGGGCGTCCAGCACCGTGCCGGCCAGCCGCGCGTGGGTGCGGACGACGCCGACCGCGGACGCGACCGTCTCCAGGCAGCCGCGCTGGCCGCAGAGGCAGACGGCGTCCCCGGCCGCGGGGACGGCGATGTGGCCGATCTCGCCGGCGTAGCCGTCGGCGTCGACCAGCCGCCCGTCGACCACCATGGCGCCGGCGATGCCGGTGCCCAGCGGCAGGAACAGCAGGTTGCGCGCCCCCACCCCGGCGCCGATCCGCCACTCGGCCAGTCCGCCCGAGCGCACGTCGTGGGCGACCGTCCCGGTGCGGCCGGTCAGCTGGCTGAGCTGGAGCCGGAGCGGGACGTCGTACCAGCCGACGTTGGGCGCGGCCCGGACCACGCCGCGCGGGACGTCGATGATGCCCGGCACCACCACGCCGAAGCCCGCGCACGTGCCCGCCGGTCGGGCGGCGACGGCGTCGTCGAGGACGGAGGCGAGCCAGCTGACCGAGGCCTGCCCGTCCACCAGCTGGGTGGGCAGCCGGACCACGCCGCTGACCGTGCCGTCGGCGTCGGCGTGCGCGACCTTGGTCAGCGTCCCGCCGAGGTCGACGGCGACGACGTAGTCGGATCCCCCGGCGTCGGACATCGCGCGGCTCAGGCGTCGAGGACGACGGACCGCGTCAGGTGCTGCGGGGTGTCCGGGTTGACCCCGAGCAGCCGGGCGCGGGCGACGGCGACGCGCTGGACCGTCACCAGCTCGACCATCGGGTCCCGCCCCGAGGCGAGGAAGGTGGCGCCGGTGGCGCGCACCTGCTCCTCCAGGCCGGCGGGCGGCTCGCCGAACATCCACACCAGCCGACCGGGGCGGGCGATCGAGATCGGTCCGTGCCGGTAGTCCATGGCCGGGTAGGACTCGGCCCACGACGACGAGGTCTCGCGGTACTTCAGCGCCGCCTCGTGCGCCAGCCCGATGGTCCAGCCCCGGCCCAGGAAGCTGACCTGCTCGGCCTCGGCCAGGCCGTCGGCGAGCGGTGCGGCGACGGCCTCCTCGGCGGCGGCGGCCAGCGGCTCGACGTCGGTGCCGTAGGCCGCCCGGAAGAGGGCGAGGGTGGAGGTGGCGAACCGGGTCTGGACGACCGACTGCTCGTCGGCGAACGACAGGTCGACGACCTGGTCGGCGAGCCGGGCGGCCGGCGTGCTCTGGTCGCCCAGGACCACGGTCGTCGGGACCAGGCCGCGGAGCGTCTCGAGCAGCTCGACGACCTCGGTGGTGGTGCCCGAGCGGGTGATCGCGACGATCCGGTCGTAGGGGCGGTCGGGGACCTCGCTGGCGCTGAACGCGTCGGACTCGCCGAACCCGGCGGCCTCGCGCCAGGACGCGATGATCTGCCCCATGAACCAGGACGTGCCGCAGCCGACGAAGCCGACGCGCTCCCCGGGCACCTTGAGCGCGTCCGCCAGGCCGGGAGCCAGCCCGGCGGCCTGACGCCAGCAGGCCGGCTGGGAGGCGATCTCGTCGTCGACGAAGAAGGTCACGGCTTCACTCCTGCTGTCCAGATTGTGCTTGTTTTGCTAACCAAACGAACAGATATGAACATAGCATGACGGACGGTGGCGCGTCCGGCCGCCAGGGCTGCCGAGGAGGTGATCAGGTGACGCGTGCCGAGCGCCTGTCGGCCCTCCTGGAACTGCTGGTGTCCGACGGCAAGATCGACGTCGAGGCCTCCGCCGAGCACTTCACCGTCTCCGCCGCAACCATCCGCCGCGACCTCGACTACCTGGCCGACCAACAGCTGCTGAACCGCACCCACGGGGGCGCCGTCCCCAACGCGACCTCCTACGACCTCCCCCTGCGCTACAAGGCGATCGACCACGGCGAGGCGAAGGCGCGGATCGCCCAGTGCGCCGTGGCGATGCTGTGGCCGGGCTGCACCGTCTCCCTCAACGGCGGGACGACGACGGTCGAGGTGGCCCGCGCGATCCCGGGTCGGGAGTCCCTGCAGACGGGCATCACCGTGGTGACGAACGCGATCAACATCGCCACGGAGCTGATCGTGCGGCCGTTCGTCAAGATCGTCGTCTGCGGCGGCGTGGCCCGGCCGCAGAGCTATGAGCTGGTGGGGGCGATGGCCAGCGAGACGCTCGGCCAGCTGACCCCCGACATCTGCTTCCTCGGGGCGACCGGGCTGGACCCGGTGGCCGGCATCACCACCTACGACGAGGCCGAGGCGGCGATCAACCGGGTGATGGCCCAGCAGGCCAAGCGGACCGTCGTCGTCATCGACTCCTCGAAGCTGGGGACGATCGGGTTCTCGCGCATCTGCCACGTGGACGAGGTGTCGTCGGTGATCACCGACAGCGACGCCGACCCGGCCGTGATCGCCATCCTGCGGGCCCGCGGCGTCGAGGTCCTGCTGGCCTGAGGAACGAGCGCGGATGTGACGTGGATAACCGTTGCGTCAGCCCAGATCGCGGCCTATCTTCTGTGGTACACGGGAAGGAGGTGGTCCAGAGGATGAATGACTTTGGGACATGTGAGGTGTCGGCCAGCTAGCCGCACGCGCTGACTGTGTGTTCTGGTCCCCTGCGGCCGGCTAATCCACAGCCAACACCCGAACCCGCGAGCGCCGGAGTTGTTCACCGGCCGACGACGTCGACATCGAGCGGCGCGCCGAAGTGCTCGCGGGTTCGTCCATGTCCGGGCACCTCCCCACGCTGCCCGACCCACCCGTCCGCCCCCGCGCGCGGCCACCCTCGAGGAGCACCGTGGAGACCGACCGCGTCGTCCGGGTGCCCCCGGAGCGGCTGCCGCGCTGGCTCGACGGCTTCGCCGCGCGGCACGGCGCCGTCGAGGCCACCCTGAGCAGCGACGCCGTCACCCTGGTCGCGCAGGACGGGGCGGAGGCGGTGGTCACCGTGCCCTTCCTCCCGTGGCGGCCCGTCGGCGAGCCGCTCGACGCGCTGGTCGCGCACGTCGGCCGGACCCGCGTCGTCGGGGCCGTGCTGGTCCGCAAGGGCGGCTACGCCGTCGGCCGCTTCAGCGGTGCCCGGCTGCTGGAGTCGAAGGTCGACTCCACCTACGTCCAGGGCCGGACCAAGGCCGGCGGCTGGTCGCAGCAGCGCTACGCCCGCCGGCGCGACAACCAGTCGGCGAAGGCGTACGCCGAGACCGCCGACGTCGCCGCCCGCCTCCTCGCCCCGCACGCCACCACCCTCGACGCCCTGGTCGGCGGCGGGGACGCTCCGGCCGTGGTCGCCGTGCTGGCCGACCCCCGGCTCGCCGCCCTGCGGCCGCTGCTGGAACCGCGCGTCCTGCCGGTGCCCGACCCCCGGCTCCGCGTCCTGCAGGCCTTCCCGGAGCAGTTCCTCGCCGTCGAGATCGCCCTCAACGCCCGGGCGTGACCGTCGCCCGCCCACGCGCCCTGAGCCCCAGCCCCACGCGGGCCCTCGACGAGCTCAGGCGACGGACCCCGACGTCAGGGGGCCAGGCGGACCAGGTCCCAGGCGTCACCGGTGCGCCGGTAGGCCAGCCGGTCGTGCATCCGGCTGGGCTGGCCCTGCCAGAACTCGACGACCGCCGGGACCACCCGGAAGCCGCCCCAGTGCTCCGGGCACGGGACGTCGCCCCCCGCGAAGCGCTGCTCGGCCGCGGCGTAGGAGGCGTTCAGCTCCTCCCGCGAGGCGACCTCGCTGGACTGCGGGGACGCCCAGGCGCCCAGCTGTGAGCCGCGGGGGCGGGTGGCGAAGTAGGCCTCCGACGCGGCGCGGGGCACCCGGGTCGCCGTCCCCTCGACCCGGACCTGGCGCTGCAGCGGGTACCAGCCGAAGTGCAGCGCGACGGCGGGCTGCGCGGCCAGCTCGCCGCCCTTGCGCGAGGTGTAGTTGGTGAAGAAGACGAAGCCGTCGGCGTCGAACTCCTTGAGCAGCACCGTCCGGGCGCTCGGCCGGCCGCCGTCCGCGGTGGCGACGACCATCGCCGTCGGCTCCGGGAGCAGGCCGTCCTCCTTCGCCTGGAAGGCGGCCTCCAGCCAGCGCGCGAACAGCGGGAAGGGGCTGGCCGGCACCGCCGACTCCAGCAGCTGCTCGCCGGAGTAGTTGACGCGTTCGGCAGCGAGGTCGGGCATGCGCGCCAGTCTTCCAGGGCGGGAAACCCCCGGGGCCGCACCGGCGTCGCGTGAGAGGATCGGCGACCGTGACCGCCCTCGAGATCCCGGCCGAGCTGCTGCCCTCCGACGGCCGTTTCGGCTGCGGCCCGGCGAAGATCCGCGACGCCGCGGTCACCGCGCTCGCCACCCGTGGCGCGGCCCTCCTCGGCACGTCGCACCGGCAGCCCCCGGTCCGGCAGCTGGTCGGCAGCGTCCGCTCCCGGCTGGCCGCGCTGTTCGCCCTGCCCGACGGGTACGAGGTCGTGCTGGGGAACGGCGGCTCCACGACGTTCTGGGACGTCGCCGTCTGCTCGCTGATCGAGCAGCGGAGCGCCCACGCCAGCTTCGGGGAGTTCTCCGCCAAGTTCGCCGCGGCGGCGGCCGCCGCGCCGCACCTGGCCGAGCCGTCCGTCGTGACCGCCCCCGCCGGCTCCGTGGCCCTGCCGTCCGCCGTCGCCGGGGCGGACGTCTACGCGTGGGCGCACAACGAGACCTCGACGGGCGCGCTCGCCCCCGTCCGCCGGGTCGCCGGCGCGGACGACGGCGCCCTGGTCGTCGTCGACGGGACGTCGGCCGCGGGCGGGGTGGAGGTGGACATCGCGGCCACCGACGTCTACTACTTCGCGCCGCAGAAGAGCCTGGGCTCCGAGGGCGGGCTGTGGATCGCCCTGCTCTCCCCCGCCGCGGTCGAGCGGACGGAGCGCCTCGCCGCCACCGACCGCTGGATCCCCGAGAGCCTGAGCCTGCGCACCGCCCTGACGAACGCCCGGCTGGACCAGACGCTCAACACCCCCGCCATCGCCACGCTGTTCCTGCTCGACGAGCAGCTCGGCTGGCTGCTGGGGCAGGGCGGGCTCGCCTTCGCGGCCGACCGCTCCCGCGACTCCGCCCACCGGCTCTACGGCTGGGCCGACGTCAGCCCGTTCGCGACGCCGTTCGTCACCGAGACCGCGCACCGCTCCCCCGTCGTCGGCACGGTCGACTTCGAGGGCGTCGACGCGAAGGTGCTGGCCGCGACCCTCCGCGCCAACGGTGTCGTCGACACCGAGCCCTACCGCAAGCTCGGCCGCAACCAGCTCCGCGTCGGGATGTTCCCCAACGTCGAGCCCGACGACGTCACCCAGCTCACCCGCTGCATCGACTGGGTCGTCGAGCAGCTCGCCTGAGCCGAGCCGAGCGGAGCCGCGCAGCCGCGCCCCGAGCCTGCCCGTCGCGGCCCGAGCCTGCCCGTCGCGGCCTGAGCCTGTCGAAGGCCCGTCGACCCGCCCAGGGCACGGGGGGTCAGGGCTTGCGGACCACCGCGACGACCACCCCGGCCACCACCGCGACGACGGCGGCCAGCCCGACGGCCAGCAACGTCCCCCGCCGCCCGGCCGAGGGCGTGGCCGCGTCCGCGGCCCCGGCGTCGGGGTCCTCGCCGGAGTCGGCCGGGGTCGCGCTGGCGCTGGGGGCCGCGGTCGGCGTCGGGGTGGCGTCGCCGGCGGTGCCGGGCAGCGGCAGGGCGTAGACCTTGCTCCGGCGGCCCTCGCTGCCCACCAGCAACCCGTCGCCGGTCAGGGTCACGGCCAGCGACTCGGCCTGCGGCTGGGCCGGGATGGGCGTGCTGGAGACGGGGGCGTAGGTCTCGCCGTCGAGGACCTCGACGGAGCCGTAGGTCAGCAGGGCGATCTGGCCGTCCGGGAGGACGACGCCGTCGGTGACCAGCGCGGGCGCGTCGCCCACCCGGCGGAGCACGTTGGTGCTGGAGCGGGACGGGGTCTGCGGCGCCTCGTAGATGCCGCCCTTCGCCCCCTTGGTGACCACCAGCAGCCGGCCGCCCGGCGCGACCAGCAGCGTCTCGGCGTCGTGCGCGCCGTCCTCGTAGCGGAAGTCGACGGCGTTGTAGGTGACGGTGAGCCCGTTGGCGCGCGGGTTGGTGAGGAAGTAGACGGTCACCATCGAGCGGACCGCGTCGTTGTCGCCGATGTCGGCCACGTAGAGCCGGCTGCCGTCCACCGCGACGGCCTCGACGTCGGTCGGCTGCGCCCGGAAGTTGAGGGTGCCCCGGAGCTCGCCGTCGTCCCCGAGGCCGTAGACGGTGCCCCCGTCGCCGGAGTCGTTGACGGTCCAGTACAGGCCGTTCGCGACGTCGCGGGCCAGCCCCGAGGACTCGGTGATGCGCCGGTCGGCGATCGTGAAGGCGACGGTGTCCTCGGCGCCGGCGGCGGCGGGCAGACCCCCCGCGAGCAGCAGGCCGAGCAGGGCGGCGCCGAGACCGCGGCGAGCCGACCTCGACCGATCTCGTCCGCGCGCCATGGTGCTCGGAAGCGTACGCGAGCGCGCTCGACCGGCGCCGGGCGACACGTCGCCCGTCCCGCACCGCCCCCGGAGCGCCTGTGGGGAGCCTGTGATGCAGGTGCCCACGGTTGTCGCGCCCGACTACCGTCGAGCCCGCCTGCGGTGCGCCTCCGGGCGGTGCAAGTCGCGCCGGGGCGAGCGACCCCTGAGTCCTGCGGTGGGTCATCGTGTGCGCGGAAGGATCTGCATGACCTCGTTGACCAAGCTGAGCCTGGCCAACCGGATGCTGGTCGGTCTGGTGACCGTGGCCATCGTCGTGTTCGGGGTGATCGCCGCGGCCTCGCTGCGGCAGGAGCTGCTGCCCTCCACGCAGATCCCGACCGCGCTGGTCACCGCCACCTACCCGGGGACCTCCCCCGAGACCGTCGCCAAGGACGTCGCCGAGCCGATCGAGCAGGCCGTCAGCAGCGTCAAGGGCGTCACGAACGTCCGTTCGGTCTCGGCCAACGGCTTCGCCACGCTGACCGTCGAGTGGGACTACGGCCTGGACGACGACGCGACGGTCGCGGCCATCCGCACCGCCGCCGACGGCGTCCCGGCCCTGCCCGACGACGTCGAGGTCACGGTCCAGGCCGGCAGCACCGACGACATCCCCGTCGCCGTCCTCGCCGTCGCCTCCGACGCCGACCTCCGCGCCCTCGACCAGCTGGTCAGCGACGTCGCCGTGCCGCAGCTCTCCGAGGTCGAGGGCGTCCGGCAGGTGCAGCTCAGCGGCCAGGACACCACCGAGCTGGCGGTGACCCTCGAGCCGGCCGAGCTGCGCGAGCGCGACCTGACCGCCGCGGTCGTCACCCAGCTGGTGCGGGCGCAGGCGCTGGTCGTCCCGGCCGGCACCAGCTACGACTCCGACACCGAGCTGGCGATCGAGGTGGGCAGCGCCCCCGGTTCGGCGAAGTCGGTCGGCAGCTGGCCGATCGCCACGGCCGACGGCCCCGTGCCGCTCCGGTCGCTGGCCACCGTGAAGGTGCAGTCGGTGGAGTCCAGCACGGTGGCCCGCCAGGACGGCCGACCGGCGCTGAGCCTGACGATGCTCAAGGAGAGCGACGCCGACGCCGTCGAGATCTCCCACGCCGTCCAGGACCTGCTGCCCGACCTCGAGCGGACGATGGGCTCGGGCACCACGTTCAGCACGGTGTTCGACCAGGCCCCCTCCATCGAGCAGTCGATCCACGACCTCGCCGTCGAGGGCGGCCTGGGCCTCGTCTTCGCCGTGCTGGTGATCCTCGCCTTCCTCTTCTCGGTGCGCTCGACGGTCATCGCGGCGATCTCCATCCCGCTGTCGCTGCTGATCGCGATGGTCGGCCTCTACGCCGGCGACTACTCGCTCAACATCTTCACCCTGGCGGCCCTCACCGTCGCCGTCGGGCGGGTGGTCGACGACTCCATCGTCGTCACCGAGAACATCAAGCGACGCGCCGTGCCCGGGGTGCCGCTGACCCCCGCGGACATCGTCGCGTCGGTCCGCGAGGTGGCGGGCGCGGTGACCGCCTCGACGCTCACCACGGTGGCCGTCTTCCTGCCGGTGGCCATCGTCTCCGGCGTCACCGGCGAGCTGTTCCGGCCCTTCTCCGTCACGGTCGCCATCGCCCTGGTGGCGTCGCTGCTGGTCTCCATGACGATCGTGCCGGTGCTCGCGTACTGGTTCCTGCGCCCGGCCAAGGACCGGGCCGCCGCGGCGGGCGCGGTCGGGGAGGGTGAGGACCACCCGACCCGCCTGCAGCGCGGGTACCTGCCGGTGCTCAACTTCGCGCTCCGGCGCCCGCTGGTCATCCTGCTGGCCGCCGTCCTCGTCTTCGCCGGCACGATGGCCTCGACGACGCTGCTGAAGACCGACTTCCTCGGCTCGGTGGCCGACAAGAGCTCGCTGCAGATCACCCAGGAGATGCCCGCCGGCACCCGGCTCAGCGCGACCAGCGACGCCGCCGAGAAGATCGAGCAGGTGCTCGCCGGCATGCCGGACGTCACCGGCTACCTCACCACCGTCGGCACCGGCGGCTCCAACAACGCCGCCATCACCGCGACGGTCGGCGACGAGGACCGCTGGGACGCGGTCAAGACCGACCTGGAGGCCCGGCTGGCGGACCTGCCCGACGTGGGCGAGACCACCGTCGCCGCCGTCAACACCTCCGGCGCCGGCTCGGACGTCACCGTGACCGTGACCGGCGACGACCCCGAGCTGCTCGCCACCACCGCCCAGCAGGTGCAGAGCACCCTGGAGGGCGTCGAGGGGCTCGACGACGTGACCAGCGACCTCGCCGAGCAGCGACCGATCCTCAAGGTCGACGTGGACCGCGGCACGGCCGCCGAGCAGGGCTTCACCCAGTCCGAGGTCGGCCAGGCGATCGCCGGCGCGCTGCGCGGCACCGAGGTCGGCAAGGTCACGCTGGAGGGCGAGTCGCGCGCCATCACGGTCCGGACCGAGGCGACCGACGCCAGTCCCGCCGACATCGCGAAGATCGAGCTGCCGGTCAGCCAGCTCCAGCAGGCGGCAGCGACCGAGAAGGCCACCGACGAGGTCACGAAGAAGCAGGAGACGGCGGCCGACGAGGCCGAGGCCGAGGCGGCGGAGGCCACCGAGAAGCAGCGCCGGGAGCTCGTCGAGCAGCGCGGGGAGACGTCGGACGGGCTCACCGAGGCCCGCCGCCAGCTCGCCCGCCTGCAGGCCGCCCCGCCGCCCGCCCCGGCCGTCCCGTCGGCCCCCCCGCAGCCGGCGGCGCCGCTGCCGACGACGCTGCCGCCCGAGGTCGCCAAGCTGCTGCCGAGCCCCGCCCCGACCACGGCCGAGGAGGCGGCCTCGGCGGTGCCCTCGCGGGAGGAGGCGGCCGAGGCGTCGGAGGCGGTCCAGCGGGCCGTCATCGCCGCGGCGCGCTCCATCGCCGCCGGGCAGGCCGCGCAGGCGGCCGCCGCCGCGCAGGCCCAGGGGGTCACCGCCGCGCTCGCCGCGCAGATCGCCCAGCAGACCTACGCCCAGCAGATCGCCCAGGTCGCGGCCGCCGTCACCCAGGCGCAGGCCTCCCTGGAGCAGATCGACGCCCAGCTGACGGCGCTGGACGAGCAGGCCGCCCAGGCGGGCGAGCAGCGCGAGCAGAGCACGGAGCTGGCCGACGAGCAGAAGGCGGTGGCCGACGTCCGCGCCGACCCGCTCACCGTCGGCGACCTGGCCGACGTGGAGCAGGTGCTGGCCCCGAGCACGGTCACCCAGATCGAGGGCATCCGCGCCGTCACGGTCTCGGGCACGCCGTCCGCCTCCGACCTGGGCGCCCTGACCGACACCGTGCAGACCCAGCTCGACCGGCTGGACGTGCCGGCCGGCATCACCGTCGAGCAGGGCGGGGCCTCCTCGGACCAGCAGGAGGCGTTCACCCAGCTCGGCCTGGCCATGCTGCTGGCCATCGTGCTGGTGTTCCTGATCATGGTGGCGACGTTCCGCAGCCTCGTGCAGCCGCTGATCCTGCTGGTCTCCATCCCCTTCGCCGCGACCGGGGCGGTGGCCGCCCTGCTGCTGACCGACACCCCGCTCGGCGTGCCGGCGATGGTCGGCCTGCTGATGCTGATCGGCATCGTGGTGACGAACGCCATCGTGCTCATCGACCTGATCAACCAGTACCGCGAGCGGGGCGAGGACGTCCGGACCGCCGTGGTGGACGGCGCGCGCCTCCGGCTGCGGCCGATCATCATGACGGCGGCGGCGACGATCTGCGCGCTGATCCCGATGGGCCTGGGGCTGACCGGGGGCGGGGCCTTCATCTCCCGCCCGCTCGCCGTCGTGGTGATCGGCGGGCTGGTCTCGTCGACGATCCTGACCCTGGTGCTGGTGCCCGTCCTCTACACGCTGGTCGAGCGGCGCGGCGAGCGGCGCGAGGCGCGGCGGGCGGCCAGGGCGAACCCGGAGCCCGCGGAGGCCTGAGTCAGCGCAGCAGGGCGCTGAGGGCCACCAGCAGCACCAGCCCCACGAGCACCCCGGAGACGATCCAACGACGCGTCCGGGGGTTCATGGGCCCAGCCTAGGGGCGCTCCGGCACGGCGAGCACTACCGTGGCGGGCATGGGCGAGCTCCGGTTGTACGCCATCGGCCTCGACGAGGTCCGCGGTGTCTTCGGCGCCCCGGACGACCGGGCGGCCCACCTGCGGGAGGTGGCCCGGAAGGCCTTCGCCCCCGAGCCCGACCCGGCCCGGACCGGCCTGCTCTCCAAGCTGGGGCCGATCTTCCGCCGGCCGCCGGCCGCCCAGGTGGTCTCCCCCACCCAGCCCGAGCCGCGGGACGTCGAGGTGCTGCTCGCCGGTGCCCACGTCCGGCCCGAGCGGACCGGCGCCACCTGGCGGGTGCTGGAGACGCTGGTCTGCGACCTCGCCTGGGGCTCGACGAAGATGAGCCTGACCCCGCAGACGCTCGACGAGCTCGACTTCGCGCTGGCCCGGGGCGGCGTCTCGTCCTCGGTGGGCCTGCGGCACCTGCTGGACAGCTCGGCGGAGCTGAACCTCGTCCCGGTGCAGGGCCTGACGGTCGGCTGGCACCGCTACGAGACCGCTCTGGCCATGGCCGGCGCCTACCGCGGGGCCCTGCCGCAGGTCAAGACCACCGAGCAGCAGGACATGGTGCTCGCCCTCGCCCACTGGCTCGACGGCTTCGTCCCCTGGGCCCAGGTCGCGGCGTCGCTCGGGCGCCCGGTCCCCGACCTCGTCGGCTTCTGGGCGCAGTGACACGGAGTTGTCAGACGTGGGTCGACCCTTGGGTCAACCCAGCTCTGACAACTCGGCCTCGGCGGGCTCAGAAGCGCGAACTCCACCCGCGCGCGGCCGCGCACGAGCGGAGCGAGTGCCATCACGAGGGGTCGACCACCAGGACGAGGTCCCCGCCCTCCACCTGCGTGATGCTGCCGATGGCCAGCCGGGAGACGGTGCCGGCCACCGGTGAGGTGATGGCCGCCTCCATCTTCATGGCCTCGATCGTCGCCACGGTGGCGCCGGCCTCGACCGTGGCGCCCTCGTCCACCGTGACGCTCACCACCCCCGCGAAGGGGGCGGCGACCTGGCCGGGCTTGGTCGGGTCGGCCTTCTCGGCCACCTTGACGTCGACCTTGATCGAGGTGTCCCGGACGCGGATGGG